>NZ_JBEZWO010000005.1:0-265197 GCF_040637515.1 Streptomyces sp. NPDC029041
GCCCGGTTACATTCCGAACCCGGAAGCTAAGCCTTACAGCGCCGATGGTACTGCAGGGGGGACCCTGTGGGAGAGTAGGACGCCGCCGAACAATTTTTGGGAAAACCCCCGCATCTTCGGATGCGGGGGTTTTCTGCGTTTCCAGGATCTTTAGGACGGCTCCACCAGCTTCGTGTCGTACGCCAGGATGACCGCCTGAATGCGATCGCGGGAACCCGTCTTCGCGAGAATGCGGCCCACATGAGTCTTCACCGTCGACTCGGCGAGATGCAGGCGCGTGGCTATCTCCGTGTTCGTCCAGCCCTGGCCGATGACCGTGAGGATTTCTCGTTCGCGGTCGGTGAGGGAGGCGAGGCGCGCGTCCTCCTGCGGACCGGCCTCCGTGCCGGGGCCGGCCGGGAGGTGATGGACGTAGGCGTCCAGGAGGCGACGGGTGAGGCTGGGGGCGACGACCGCGTCGCCGGTGGCCACCGCGCGGATACCGGCGAGGAGTTCCTCGGGCTGGGCGTCCTTGACGAGGAAGCCGGAGGCGCCTGCGCGGAGGCCGGCATAGGCGTACTCGTCGAGGTCGAAGGTGGTGACGATCAGGATGCGGGTGCGGTCGCCGGCGGCGGTGATGCGGCGGGTGGCCTCGATACCGTCGAGACCGGGCATGCGGATGTCCATCAGGACGACATCGGGGCGGAGCTCGGATGCCAGGCGGACCGCCTCGCTGCCGTTCGGTGCCTCGCCCACGACCGTCATGTCGTCCTGGCTCTCCAGCAGCATGCGGGAGCCGAAACGCTGAAGAGGCTGGTCGTCGGCGATCAGGACCGTGGTCACTGCGGGGATTCCTCCGGGAGGTGTATACGGACGCGCCAGCCCTGCTCGGGGTGGGGGCGGGGACCGGCCTCAAGTGTGCCGCCGTACAGGGCCGTTCGCTCGCGCATTCCCGGAAGTCCCCGGCCCCGGGCGTCGGAGCGGGGGGCGTCGCCGGGCCGGCCGTGACCCGTGTCCGTGATGGTCACGGTGACGGAGGCCTTCTCCTCGTAGAAGAGCTCTATCGCCGCCGTCGTGTCGGGGCCGCCGTGCTTGAGGGTGTTGGTCAGAGCTTCCTGGATGACGCGGTAGACGGTGAGCTGGCGGCCCGGGGGGAGGTCGGGGACGCCGTGGGTGGTGGTGCTGACGGGAAGGCCTGCGGAGCGTACGCCGTCGAGGAGCCGGTCGAGGTCGGTGAGGCCGGGCTGAGGGGTCAGGTCGGGCTGGTTCTCCTCGTCCTCGCGCAGGACGTCGAGAAGACGGCGGAGTTCGGTCAGGGCCTGCCTGCTGGTGGTCGCGATGGCTTCGAGGGCCTGGCCGGCGCGTTCGGGGGACTTGGCGGCCGCGTATCGGCCGCCGTCGGCGAGGCCGGTGATGACGGAGAGGTTGTGGCCGATGATGTCGTGCATCTCGCGGGCGATGCGGGCACGCTCGGCGGCCGTGGCGAGCTGGGCCTGCTGGTCGCGTTCGGTCTCCAGGCGGCGGGCCCGGTCCTCCAGCGCCTCCGTGTAGTTGCGGCGGGTGCGGACCGTGACGCCGATGAGAACGGCCACCGTGACGGACATCAGGTGTGAGCCGATCTGCTGGTCCCAGGTGCCCTCCCCATGACGGGTGGCCGACACCAGCACCGGGGCGAGCACCAGGGCCGCCGCCCACCACAGGTCACGCAGAGGGCGGCGCAGGGCGAGGTGGTAGACGAGAACCAGCTGGAGCAGGACCGCCTGGAGGGCGGCGCCGGTCCAGGCGCTGGCGACGGCGAAGGGGACCGTGGCGACCAGGGCGGCGGTGGGGCGGGTGCGGCGCCACAGCAGGGGGACCGAGAGACCGAGGCTCATGGTCAGGAGCAGCCAGCCGGGGACGTCGACGCTGTGGGCGTTGTGGCGCCAGCCGCCTCCGGCGTAGTCGATCAGGGCGGCTGTCACCCAGAAGCCGGTGAAGTGCAGGTCCCACGGCAGCGGGTGGCGTCGGTCGAAGGCGCGCACCCGGCGGGTGAGGCGGTGGGCGTAGTCGGTGAGGGGCTCCGGCGCCCGGTCTTCCGTCACGGGGTCCATGGTGAGGGTTTCCGGTGCCGGCGTCACACGTCTCGGCGGCGCAGGGCCACCGCTGCGAGCGTCAGGACGGCCGCCGTCCACAGGGTCATGGCCAGGAGGGCGGCGCCGGGCGCCGCCGTGCCGGGCATCGGCTGTGCGGTGGTGAGGGCCTCCAGGGCCTTGCCGGGGAAGTAGCGGACGGCGTCCTCGACGAACGCGTACGGGAGCATGGCCAGGATCTCCGGGAGGATCATGACGATGCCGATGAAGGCACCGATGGCGGTCGGGACCGAGCGGAGCAGGGCGCCGATGCCGAGGGCGAGGACGGCGAGGAGGGTCAGGCCGGCCGCGTTGCCCGCCAGGGCCCGCAGGACGCCGGGGTCGCCGAAGGAGGCCGCCTGGTCGGTACCGGAGAGGAAGGTCTGGGCCAGGGGGAAGGTGAGGAGGTTCGTCGCCAGGGTGAGGGGGAGGGCGACCGCGGCCAGGACGGCGGCCTTGGACCACAGGACGGGCAGGCGGCGCGGGACGGCCGTCATGGTGGCGCGGATCTGGCCGGTGGAGTACTCGCCGGCGGTGGCCAGGATGCCCAGTACGCCGAGGTTGATCGTGGCGAACTGGGTGCCGAGGAGGACGAACATGACGGTGTCCATGCCGCCTTCGCCGGAGCCGTCGTAGGCGGCGCCCAGGCCCGCGCCCATGGCCGCGGTGAGGGCGCTGGTGACGACGAGGGTGATCCAGGTGGAGCGCAGGGTCCAGAACTTGTGCCATTCGGAGCGCAGGACGCGCGCCGGGGTCACGCGGTGGGGAAGGGTCGCCGTGGTCATGCTGCCGCTCCTTGCAGGGTCGCCGGGTATTCGACCGCGTCGCGGGTGAGGTCCATGAAGGCCTCTTCCAGGGAGGCGGTGCCGGGGGTCAGTTCGTACAGGGGGATGCCGTGGGCCGCCGCGGTGCGGCCGATGTGTTCGGCGTTCGTGCCGCGGACCCGGAGGGCGCCGGGGGTGTCGGTGGTGATGTCGACGCCGGGTGCGGTGAGGAGACGTGCGAGGGCGGTGGCGTCCGGGGTGACGACCTTGGTGGTGCCCGCGCCGGAATCGCGTATGAAGTCCGTGACCGTGGTGTCGGCGAGGAGGCGGCCGCGGCCGATGATGACCAGGTGTTCGGCGGTGAGGGCCATCTCGCTCATCAGGTGGGAGGAGACGAGGACGGTGCGGCCCTCGGAGGCGAGGGACTTGAGGAGATTGCGGATCCACAGGACGCCCTCGGGGTCGAGGCCGTTGACCGGTTCGTCGAGGATGAGGGTGGCCGGGTCGCCGAGGAGGGCGGCGGCGATGCCGAGACGTTGGCCCATGCCGAGGGAGAAGCCCTTGACGCGGCGGTGGGCGACGTCGGTCAGGCCGGTGAGGCCGAGGACCTGCTCGACGCGGGCGCTGGGGATGCCGTGGGTGTGGGCGAGGGCGCGCAGGTGGTGGTAGGCGGTGCGGCCGGGGTGGACGGAGCGGGCTTCGAGGAGGGCGCCGACCTCGGTGAGGGGCGCGGGGTGGGCGGCGTAGGAGCGGCCGGCCACGGTGGCGTGGCCGCGGGTGGGGGCGTCGAGGCCGAGGAGCATGCGCATGGTCGTGGACTTGCCGGCGCCGTTCGGGCCGAGGAAGCCGGTGATGGTGCCGGGGCGGACGGTGAAGGAGAGGTCCCTGACCACCGTCCGGTCGCCGTAGCGTTTGGTGAGTTCGTGTGCCGTCAGCATGCTTCGATGCTCGTGCCTGCCGGGGGCGTGGGCGTCGGACCGGCGGCGGTAATCGGGGTGAGGGGTGTCGTACCCGGGTACTACCGTGGCCCGCATGAGCTATGTGATCCGGTCCGTCCGTGCTGACGAGTGGCCTGCGGCGAAGGAGCTGCGGCTCGTGGCGTTGCGGGACCCGGTGGCGCACCTGGCCTTCCTGGAGACGTACGAGGAGGCCGTGGCCCGGCCGGACTCGTTCTGGCAGGAGCGGACCGAGGGGGCCGCGCAGGGGGTGGACAGGGCCCAGCAGATCATCGCCGAGGGGCCGGACGGGCGGTGGGTGGCGACGCTGACCGTGCTCGTGGAGGAGCCCGGGACGACCGACTGGGCCGGCTTTCCGGTGGAGCGGAAGCAGGGGCATGTGATCGGTGTGTTCGTGCGGCCGGAGGAGCGCGGGAGCGGGCTGACCGAGGTGCTGTTCGATGCGGCCCTGGAGTGGTCGTGGGCTCAGGGGCTCGAGCGCGTGCGGCTCATCGTGCACGAGGAGAACGGGCGGGCGCAGCGGTTCTACCGGCGGGCCGGGTTCGTGCCGAGTGGGGTGACGGTGTCGTTGGGGGATGCCGGGGAGCGGGAGTTGGAGTTCGTGCTGGAGCGGGAGTGACGGGCCCGAGTCCTGTCGGCGCAGGGATGGTCCCGATGAACAGGTCCTAGACGGGCAGTTCGTCGTGCGGCCACCGGGCGCGGCCCTGTTCGCGGGAGCGGAGCAGGGCCAGGGTCGGCATGCCCCGGTCCGCTCCGGTGGCCAGCAGCTCCGGGAGCTGGGGAAGCGGGGCCACGGCCGCGACGTCGTCCAGGACGAGCGTCATTGGTGGGTCGAGGCGACCGGCCGATGACCGTTCGGCCATGTGCCGGCCGCGCTCGACCACGCTCGAGACGAGGGCCGTCAGGAAGGGCATCGCGCCCGGGTTGGTCCTGGGGTCCTCGATGGATTCCCCCACCACGTAAAGCGTGCCCCCTTCGTGGACGAAGGAATCCAAGGCGAGGGCATCAGTTCGGTTGGGAGTGCAGGCTTCGCGGATGTTGATCGTGGAGAGGGCCGCGAGGGCACGGGTGGTCAGCTGCTGGGCCATGTCGCGGCGTTCGGGGTGGGCCGTGAGGGCGCCTTCGAGTTCGCCCGCGGAGGCGGGAGCCGCCTTGGGGTTGGTGCGGAGGATGCGTACGGCGTCCTGGAGCTGGGTGCCCTGGGACCAGCGGTGGACGTGGCGGATGGTGCGGCCGTCGATGGCTGCGGCGTGCAGGTAGCTCCGCAGGAGTGTCTCGGCTGTGTCGCTGAGGGCCTGGTCGAGTTTGGCGGTGGGGCGGACGGGGGTGAGGAGGGCGGCGGCTCTCGTGGTTGCCGTCGCCTTGTCCTCGCAGCCGGTGGTGGGGGACCAGTGGAGTCGGGACGGGGTGTCGCAGAGGTGTGCGGGGTCGTAGAGGTGGGTGGGGCCGAGTTTGGCTCTGGCGTCCTTGGTGTCCTGCCAGAGGGCCGGGTTCGAGGTGACGACGAGGGCCGGGCCTTCCGCGTCGCGTACCGCTTGGGTTGCGGTGGACTGGCGGGTTTCCCTGGGCGCTACGAGGACTTTTTCCCACCCGGCCACCCGTTCCTGGCCGAACAGGGCAGCCGGGGTCGCGGGCGCGGCAGCCGGTGTGGGGGCCAGGGGGGGCGTCGGGTCGACGATGTATGGGGGCTCGGGGGCGGAGCGGCGTGGGGTGGGCACGTCGTGCTGTGCCGACGCGGGTACGTCGTGGGGCGTCGTTGCGGGGGCGCCGTGCCGGGCTGATGGCGATGCGTCGTGATGTGCCGACGCCGGAACGTCGTGGGACGCCGCTGCGGGGGCGCGGTGCCGGGCCGATGGCGATGCGTCGGGCCGGTCCGGGCCCGTCGTCTGGTGCTGTGGTGAGACCGGGGCCTCGTGCGGTGTCCCGGCGCCGGTCCCGTACGCGACCCCTGGCCGCTCCCCAGCCGTCGCCCTCTCCAGTCGGCGTCTCGCGCGAACCGCCCGCCACCGGGCCAGGGTGCCCATCATGAACACCGTCAGGACGACGAGGATCATCAGCTGGCCGATGAACAGGCCCCAGAACAGGCCGTAGCCGGAGAGTTCGGCGGGGGGTGTGCCGGGCCAGGCGGAAGGGATGTCGTGGGGCTTGGCGATGAGGGCGCGCATCGCCAGGGGTGTGCGGGTGAAGGTGACGCCGGACGGCCAGGAGCCGTGCGCGAACCAGGCGGCGAGGCCGGTGGCCGTCCACACCAGCAGGGTCATGCCGAGGAGGAACGCGAGTATGCCGACCAGCAGGCCGTCGGGGATGCCTCCCTGGCCGTCCCGCTGGGTGCGGCGGTCGTCCGGTCTCACGCGTCCTCCCCTGCCGCCTACGCCACCGTTGATTCGGAGTCGCCCAGGTGGTGCTCCACGAAGGCCGCGGCCCGTTCCTCCGCCTCGAGCTCGGCGGCGTGCAGGGCGTCGTCGGTGAGGTCGTGGGAGGACTCGGTCATCGCGCGGTCGGTGAAGACCAGGGGACGTTCGGTCTCGGTGATCAGGTGTTTGACGACCTGGACGTTGCCGTTGACGTCCCACACGGCGATGCCGGGGGTGAGGGTCGGGATGATCTCGACCGCCCACCTGGGCAGCCCGAGCACCCGTCCCGTGGCCCTCGCCTCGTCCGCTTTCTGGGCGTAGATCGTCCTGGTGGACGCCATCTTGAGGATCGCCGCCGCTTCCTTGGCGGCGGCTCCGTCCACCACGTCGGACAGGTGGTGGACGACCGCCACGAAGGACAGGCCGAGGCGGCGGCCGAACTTCAGCAGGCGCTGGAACAGCTGGGCGACGAAGGGGCTGTTGATGATGTGCCAGGCCTCCTCGACGAGGAAGATGCGCTTCTTCCGGTCGGGGCGGATCCAGGTGTGCTCCAGCCACACGCCGACGATCGCCATGAGGATGGGCATGGCGATGGAGTTGCGGTCGATGTGGGACAGGTCGAAGACGATGAGCGGGGCGTCGAGGTCGATGCCCACCGTGGTGGGGCCGTCGAACATGCCGCGCAGGTCACCGTCGACCAGGCGGTCCAGGACCAGGGCGACGTCGAGGCCCCAGGCCCGTACGTCGTCTATGGCGACGTTCATCGCCTCGGCCGACTCGGGTTCGGGGTGGCGCAGCTGCTCGACGATGTCGGTCAGGACCGGCTGGCGGTCGACGATGGTCTCGTTGACGTAGGCGTGGGCGACCTTGAGGGCGAAGCCGGAGCGTTCGTCCAGGCCGTGGCCCATGGCGACCTCGATGATCGTGCGGAGCAGCGCGAGCTGGCCCGTCGTGGTGATCGCGGGGTCGAGCGGGTTGAGGCGGATGCCCATGTCCAGGGCCGCCGTCGGGTCCAGGCGGATGGGAGTTATGCCCAGCTCCTCGGCGATGAGGTTCCACTCGCCGACGCCGTCCTCGCCCTGGGCGTCCAGGACGACGACCTGGCGGTCGCGGAAGCGGAGCTGGCGCAGGACGTACGTCTTCTCCAGCGCCGACTTGCCGTTGCCGGACTCGCCGAGGACCAGCCAGTGCGGCGCGGGGAGCTGTTGGCCGTAGAGCTGGAAGGGGTCGTAGATGTAGCCCTTTCCGGAGTACACCTCGCGGCCGATGATGACGCCGGAGTCGCCGAGGCCCGGGGCGGCGGTCGGGAGATAGACCGCCTGGGCCTGGCCCGTGGACGTGCGCACCGGAAGCCTGGTCGTCTCGACCTTCCCGAAGAGGAAGGAGGTGAAGGCCTCGGTGAGGACGGACAGCGGATCCCGCATCAGGTCCTACCTCCGAATGCCGGTGGCGAAGGGAAGGGTGTTCACGAAGGCGCGGTGGTGCTCGCGGTCGCACCATTCCAGTTTGAGGTACGACTTGCCCGCCGAGGCCCTTATCGTCCGCTTGTCGCGGGCCAGGGCGTCGGGGGAGCGGGAGCTGACGGTGATGTAGCCGACGAGGTTGACGCCGGCGGCGCCGCTGGCGAGGTCTTCGCCGCGCTGGTCGAGCCGGGAGTGCGCGGCGACGTCCCGCGGGTCGACGGTGCGGTTCATCTTGGCGGCGCGGGACGCCTCGGCCTCGTCGTTGGTCTTCTCGGTGAGCATGCGCTCGATGGCGACCTCGGTGGGTTCGAGGTCCATGGTGACGGCGACCGTGCGGATGACGTCCGGGGTGTGGACGAGGAGCGGGGCGAGGAAGTTGACGCCCACAGGGGTCATCGGCCACTCCTTCACCCAGGCCGTGGCGTGGCACCAGGGGGCGCGGGTGGAGGACTCGCGGGTCTTGGCCTGGAGGTAGGTGGGCTCCATGGCGTCCAGTTCGGCCGGCCAGGCGTTGCGCTTGGTCATCGCCTGGATGTGGTCGATGGGGTGGTCCGGGTCGTACATGGAGTGGATCAGCGAGGACAGCCGCCCTTGGCCGAGGGGCTGGCGGACGCGGATGTCGGCTTCCTGCAGGCGCGAGCAGATGTCGGTGAGCTCGCGGGCCATGACGACGGCGAGTCCGGCGTCCCGGTCGACCTTGCCGCCGTGGGCGCGGGCGGCCCGGGCCATGGCGTTGGCCTCGGCGGCGAGTTCGCGGGTGTAGTGCATGCAGGCGACGAGGTAGGCGCGGTGCTGCTCGCTGCTGGTGGACACCATGGACTGGAGCTGGTCGTAGGACTCCTGGAGCCACGGCAGGGCCTTGTCGTCGCCGCGGATGGCGACGTCCTTGGCGTGGGCGTCGGGGTCGGCCGGGAGGGTGCGGGCCAGCATCTGCAGGCGGGTGACGAAGCCGTCGCCGTTGGCCACGTGCTTGAGCAGGGTGCCGAAGCGGTCGACGAGGGCTTCCTGGTCCTCGCTGTCGCGCAGGCCGACGCCGGGGCCCTCGATCTCGATGGCGGCGGTGACGGTCTTGCGGTCGGCGTGCAGGAGCACGGCGATCTCGTCGGGGCCGAAGGGGGCGGCCAGCCAGGTGATGCGGCCGATGCCCGGGGGCGGGCCGACCTCGATCTCCTTGCCGTCCAGCCGGGTGCCGGCCTCGATCGCCGAGGAGCGGTAGGTGGTGCCCTGCTTGAGGGTCCGCTTGTAGCTGCGGTTGATCTCGAACCACCTGTAGAAGGTGCGGTGCTTGTACGGCACGTACACCGCGGCCAGCGCCAGCATCGGGAACCCGGCGAGCAGCACGATGCGCAGGGACAGCACCGGGACGAGGAGCCCGCACATCATGCCGATGAACGCGCCCACGACGATCAGGGCGATCTCGCCGGTCTCGCGGTTGCGGCCGATGATCGCGTTCGGCCGGGCGCGGCCGATCAGGTATGTCCGGCGGGGCGTGACCGGATGGGACACGTGGGACTCGGTCGTCAACGCCCTTCACCTCCCGTGCGGTTGGTACTGCTGTTGCGGGTGTTGCTGGCGTGCGGGGTGTTGACGGGGCTGCTCGAACGGGGCGCGGGTGCGGCGGAGGGGACGGATCCGCCGCCGCCGTTCGAGGTGCGGGCGCTGTGCGCGGCGACCCCGCCGGATGCGGGGTTGCTGGGGCGGGGGGCGGAGGACTGGCTGCCTCCGCCGTTGTTGTCGGCGCGGGAGCTGTGGGTCTTGATGCCCTGTGCGACGAGGGTGGCCGGGGAGCTGATGACCGCGGCGGCCTTGCTCTCGGCGCCCCGCATGAGGCGGTTGTTGCGGGAGCCGGCGATCTCGTCGCCGAAGCCGGGGACGAAGCGGTAGATCATCGCGCTGGCGAAGATGGCGAGCAGGATGATGGCGAGGCCGGAGACGACGGCGGAGAAGGCGTTGGGGCCGTCGTCGGCGGAGAGTGCGCCGGCGAGGCCGAGGACGATGACGATGACCGGCTTGATGAGGATGACGGCGATCATGATGCCGGCCCAGCGGCGGACGTGGCCCCACAGGTTCTTGTCGACGAGGCCGGCGTAGACGACGGTGCCGAGGAGGGCGCCGACGTACAGGAGCGCGGCCCTGATGACGAGCTCCAGCCAGAGGACTCCGGCGGCGAGGATGCTGACCAGGGAGACGACGATCAGCATGATCGGGCCGCCGCCGATGTCCTCGCCCTTCTTGAGGGCTTCGGAGAAGGTGCCGAAGAACGCGTCGGTCTGGTCGCCGGTGGCTTTGGCGAGGACCTCGGTGATGCCGTCGGTGGCCGATACGACGGTGTAGAGGATCAGGGGGGTGAAGGCGGAGGCCAGGACCGTGAGCCACAGGAAGCCGATGGCTTCGGAGAGGGCGGTGGTGAGGGGGACGCCGCGGACGGCTCGCTTGGCGACGGCCAGGAGCCAGAGCAGGAGCGTGAGGATCGTCGAGGCGGCGAAGACGACGGCGTACTGCTGGAGGAACTTGGGGTTGGTGAAGTCGACGTTGGCGGTCTCCTTCACGGCGTCGCTGAGTTTGTCGACGGTCCAGGAGGCGGCGTCGGCGCAGCCCTTGGCGAGGGAGGAGAGGGGGTCGAGGGTGGAGGTGGGGTCGAGGCGGGAGGTACCGCTGCCACTTCCGCTGCCGGTGTCGCCTTCGCAGATGTCCCTGGCCTTGTCCCGGAGCAGATCGCAGGCGTTGTTGCTGGGGGACGGGGAGGGAGTGGGTGCGGCGAAGGCTTGGCTGGCCAGCAGGACCGCGGCCGTCTGCACCGCTGTGACCGCGGCGCCGAGTTTGAGTACGTGATGCCTAACGGGCATAGGTGAAGCCTCCGTACTCCTCGACGGCCTTGCTCATGTCCTCTGCGGTGGAGGCTCTTTGGTCGCGCCCGACCGGGACCGGGCCCTCCTTCTGGCTGAAGTCGGTGAGCTTCCAGTCACCGTCGACCCACTTCAGCTGGTAGGTCGTGGTGTACCAGCTCTCGGTCACGGGGTTCGTCGAGCCCTCCCCCGACAGGCCGAAGAGGGAGGTGTACCAGAGTGCGACTGAGGCCGTGCTGCCGTTGTAGGAGGTGACTTTGGTGCCGACCGGGACGACGCGCGAGACGAAGGTCTGGCCGCTGGGCGCGGCCCCGTCCTTGGTGAGGCCGAGCTTCTCCAGGAAGCTCTCCTTCGAGTACACCTGGTCGAACGCGGGCAGCTGCGCGGTTGCGACGTCCGGTGCGTACACGGTGTTGACGATCGCGTGGCGCTTCTCGAGGTTGTACATGTCGGCCGACCCGAGCGCGATGCCGTAGTTGGTGGCTGCGGACTGGGCGCCCTGCTCGGTGTGGGCGTAGCCCGTGGCGATGTCGCCGGTCTTCGACTTCACCGGTTGTTGCCCCGTAGGCGCTGTCGCCGAGCTCTCCGCTTTGTCGCTGCCCGCTCCGCCGTTCCCGCCGTCGCCGTCCCCCCGGTTGGCGAAAGCGATCGCTGCGATCAGGAGGACCACCACGCCGACGACCGTGACCAGGCTGCGGGACGAGGAGCGGCGGCGGGGGTCGGTGAAGGCGTCGCCGGAGTCGGGCAGGCGGGTGCGGGTCTGGCCCGTGCCGGCGTAGCCGCCGGAGGACTGGTGGTCGTCACCGAGACTCATGCCGCGTACGCCCCCTCGACGTCGTGCGGAGACACTTCGTACCGGTCGTACTTTTCATCCTGCTCGTACGACGGTAGCCGTGCTGGTTCCCGCGCGGGCGCGGTGTGGTGACTCGACATCAGGGAAACGCAACCTCAGCCGGTGGGCACGACGGGCGGGTGGGATGGAGGGGGAGCCGGGCGTGACCGGCCGGACGGACGGTGCCCGGGCTACACGGCCATGCCGTACACGATGGTGAAGAGGGTGCCGAGGGAGCCGATGATGAAGACTCCTGTGAGGCCGGCGATGATCAGGCCCTTGCCCTGCTCCGCGCTGAAGGTGTCCCGCAGGGCGGTGGCTCCGATGCGCTGCTTGGCGGCGCCCCAGATGGCGATGCCGAGGCAGAGCAGGATGGCCACCGCCATCACGACCTCGATCATCACCTTCGCCTCGTTGCCCAGGCTGCCGAAGGGGCCCCAGTCCGGAGCGATCCCGCCGATGATGGTGTTGATGTCTCCCTTGTCGGCCGCAAAGAGCATGTAAGTCACCGCCCCTGTTGGGTAGTTCCGCACCCTCTGCGGTAGTGCAGAGGTCAGGCCTCATTGTCGCCGACAATGATGCTGTCGGATGTCGACTTGGCGTCATTGATTGGCGGGTTTCGTACGAATACCTTGCCACCGTTCCGCTCCGGGCCCTAGGGGAGGTGACGGGCGGCGTACGAAGGATCGTATGGTCACTCTGTGTATCACGGCAGGTCACGCCGGGCAATGAGGCCTGAGCGGAACCTGGGGTGCGGTTCTGTCGTTGTGCCCTCTTGCGGCCTTTTCCACCTTAGGGGGCCGTTTCTGACGGCTGGTCGGGTGAGTGGTCGCGCCGGTGTTCTCCGGGTGAAGGCTACCCGGCAGGGCAAAGGGGCCGCGGCTGGGATGCCGCGGCCCCTTCGTTTCCCCGCCGCCCAGGGCCCCCACGGCGCCGGGCGGCGGTCCCCCGGTGACGGTCTGTCACCGGGGGGAGTGCGTCAGCCGGTGAAGGCGGCCAGTCCCTGCGGGGTGCCCAGACCGGTCGGACCGTCGTAGCCCGTCCGGGCGGTGCAGAAGTAGCTGGTGGTGCAGCTGCCGTTGCTGCCGCTGGTGACGTCGTTCAGGGCGGTGGTGTTCGCGTAGGGGAACTCGGCCGGGTAGGAGCCCGTCGACGGGGTGCCCGCGAGGGCGTAGACGCTCGCGATGATCGGGGCGGAGGCGCTGGTGCCGCCGTAGGTGGCCCAGCCCTGGCCGTCGGCGCCGTAGGTGTCGTAGACGGAGACGCCGGTCGCGGGGTCGGCGACGGCCGAGACGTCGGCGATCATGCGCCGGGTGCAGCCGGTATCGGTCTGCCAGGCGGGCTTGGTGTCGTAGGCGGAGCAGCCGGAGCCGGTGCCTTCGGTGCTGCTGGTGCGCCAGACGCTCTCGGTCCAGCCGCGGGTCGTGGCGGACGTGGAGAGACTGGTGCCGCCCACGGACGTCACGTACCTGGAGGCCGCCGGGTACTGGGCGCCGTAGCCCGCGTCGCCCGCGCTGACGGTGATGGCGACGCCCGGGTGGTTGAAGTAGGCGGAGTCGTACGAGGTGTCGGCGGAGGACTCGCCGCCGCCGTAGCTGTTGGAGACGTACTTGGCGCCGAGGGCGACGGCCTCGTTGACGGCGGTGCCGAGGTTGGTCATGGTGGCGGACTTGGCCTCGACGAGCGTGATGTGGCAGTTCGGGCAGATGGCGCTCGCCATGTCGAGGTCGAGGGATATCTCGCCGGCCCAGCCGCTGTTGGCGGTGGGGAGGGCGGTGGTGGAGCCGGTCTGGCTCACCTTCTGGAAGCAGCCGTTCGCGGTGGTGCAGGCGGGCAGGCCGTACTGGGACCGGTAGGCGGCGAGGTCGGATTCGGCGTTGGGGTCGTCGTAGGCGTCGACGATGGCGATGGTCCGGCCGGAGCCGTTGCTCGTGGCGGCGGAGGTCAGTCCGTAGGCGCTGCGGAGGTCGGAGGGACCGTAGCCGGAGGGGGAGGAGGCGTCGGCGGCCTGGGCGGAGAGGCTGTGCTGCTGCTGGAAGGCGGTGCGGCCGCCGGTGACGCGCAGGGCGTTGCAGGCCATCTCGCCCGCGTGACGGGGCAGGGCGCAGGAGCGGGTCCAGGTGACCTTGGACGTGCTCGGGTCCGCGGCCTGGGCGTGGGCGGCGGTGGTGAGGCCGGTGAGGAGGAGTGCGGCGGTGGCGGTGACGGCGGACGCCACGCGGCGCCATCTGAGGCGGGACGTGGGGGGAGTCGGGAGTGTCGTGCGCAAGGTACAGCCTCCCGGCAGTGGTGGTGAGAGGCCTGCGGGTGGGGAACCGCCGGTGTGATTCCCGGCGGGGGCGGCGACCCGCGACGACGATCGCTTGTTGAGTACCTGCCAACAAGGCGGTGATCGGAATCCTGACTTCCGCCTTACTGAAGAGGGTGCGGGGCTTACCTGTCGCTGACGGCCCGATGGCCGTGTGATGAAGGCGGCGACTGATGCTCCTCTCACCTTCGTCTGGCACAGTCGCCCGGGTGAAGCGCGTCCTGACCGTCGCCGTGATCCTCCTCGCCCTCATCACCGCGTCCACCGCGACCGCCGACGACGGGGCCGGCCCGTTCGGTGTGACCGTCACCGGCCGCGACGCCCGGGTCGGGGTGCTCCTCCGTGGCCCAGGGGGAGGGCACTTCTGTACGGCGTCCGTGGTGGACGCGCCGCACCGGAACCTGATCGTCACCGCGGCGCACTGCCTCGGCGGAGACCGTGCGCTGGTCTTCGTACCGGGCTACCGCAACGGGCGTGCGCCCTACGGTGAGTGGACGGTGCGGCGGCGGTTCCTGCCCCGCGGCTGGACCGAGAGACAGGACGAGGACAGCGACGTGGGATTCGCCGTGCTCGCGCCGCGGGGCGGCACGGAGGTCCAGGACGTCGTCGGCGGGAACCGGTTCGTGACCGGCACGGCGACCGGGGCCACCGCGGTGACCGTCACCGGGTACCCCAACGCCCGGGAGACGCCGGTCAGCTGCACCGACAAGCCGACCGCGCTCGGCCGCACCCAGCAGCGCATCGCGTGCCCCGGCTTCAGCGGGGGCACCAGCGGCAGCCCCTGGGTGAACGGGGACGGGCAGGTCGTCGGTGTCCTCGGCGGGCACGACCAGGGCGGGACGACCTCGAGGATCTCCTACAGCGTGGTCCTCGGTACGGAGGCGTTGCGGCTGTACGAACAGGCGGCGGGGGATCGGTGAGGGGTCGTGAACCCGCGTGCAGGCCGAGTGTGCCGGGCACCGGCCGCACTCGCCGTTCACTCGCGGCACTTGCCGTGTGCCCGCCGGAGCCGCCGCACGGGTCGTGCGGCGCCTTACTCGTCGTGCCGCGCCGCATCTGCCGTGCGTCCGCCGCCGCACTCGTGGTGCACCCGTGGGCAGCGGTCGTGCGTCCGCCGCCGCACTCGTCGTGCACTCGTGGCAGCGGTCGTGCGCCCGCCGCCGCACTCGTGGTGCACCCGTGGCACTTGCCGTGCGCCCGCCGGAGCCGCCGCACGGGTCGTGCGGCGCCGCACTCGTCGTGCCGCGCCGCATCTGCCGTGCGTCCGCCGCCGCACCCATGGTGCACCCGTGGCAGCGGTCGTGCGTCCGCCGCCGCACCCATGGTGCACCCGTGGCAGCGGTCGTGCGTCCGCCGTCGCACTCGTGGTGCACCCGTGGCAGCGGTCGTGCGTCCGCCGTCGCACTCGTCGTGTACCCGCGGCAGCGGGCGTGCGTCCGCCGCGGCCCGGCGCACCTGCCGTGCGCTCGCCGGAGCCACTGCACCTGCCGTGCGCCTGCCGTGCCTCGCCGAGCTTGCCGTGCCGCCCCGTGCCGTGCTCCGTTCCCCCGTCCGCCCCGACTCCCTTGCCCGTGATCATTCCCGGGCGTGCCTGCCGCCTCTACACTGGCCCACGGACTCCTGGGCGGCGAGGGGCGGTTGACGGTGCGTAAGGCGTGGATCGTGGCGAGCGTTGCGATCAGCTCAGCGCTGGCCTTCGTGATGCTGCTCGTCGTCGGGGTCTATCTCGTCGCCGGGAACCTGGTCAACGGCGTGGGGGGCGGGGCGAAATCGCTGGCCAAGGGGTCGGTGCCCGCCGCGTACGCGGCCCTCGTGCAGAAGTGGGGCAACCTCTGCCCCGCCATCAGCCCGGCCCTGCTCGCCGCCCAGCTCTACCAGGAGAGCGGCTTCAACCCCAGAGCCCAGAGCCACGCCGCCGCACAGGGCATAGCGCAGTTCATCCCCGGCACGTGGGCCAGTCACGGCATCGACGGCGACGGCGACGGCGACCGTGACGTATGGGATCCGAAGGACGCGATTCCCTCGGCCGCCTCGTACGACTGCGAACTCGCCTCCTACGTGAAGAAGGTTGGCGGGAATCCGACCGAGAACATGCTGGCCGCCTACAACGCGGGGGCGTACGCGGTGATCAAGTACGGGGGCGTGCCGCCGTACAGCGAGACCCGGAACTACGTGAAGCGGATCACGACGCTCTCCGAGAGCTTCGCGGCGCCGGTCGGGCGGGTGGATCCCTCCGAGCAGGCCGCGGCCGCGATCGAGTACGCGCAGAAGAAGCTCGGCACGCCCTATCTGTGGGGCGGCACCGGCACCGCTGAGCAGGGCGGACGCTTCGACTGCTCGGGTCTGACCCAGGCCGCCTACGCGACCGTGGGCATCAGGCTCCCGCGCGTGGCCAACGACCAGTACAACGCCGGCCCGCACCCCTCGCGGGACGAACTGCTCCCCGGCGACCTGGTGTTCTTCTCGGACGACCTCACCAATTCCCGTGCCATCCGGCATGTCGGCATTTATGTCGGCGGCGGGTACATGATCGACGCGCCCCGGACCGGTGCCGTCATCCGGTTCGACCCGATCGACACCCCGGACTACTTCGGTGCCACCCGGGTCACCGAAGATGGCGCGAAAGCACTCCCCACGACGGTGTGAACCCTGTGTGAACCCACCCCCTGAGCTGCGACGACGTATCTCTCTTCGATAACGTCTGCGTGATCATTCGGTGGAGTGTGGAACGTATCAACGGGAGCCGTGCGTTCCTGGTGACGTAGCCGAGCGGACGTCAGTGCAGCGGAAGCGGATCTACAACCACGGGGGTGGCAGGAGCGGCGCACGCACAGGTGCGCCGGGAGAGACGACGAAGGGGCCGCAGCGCCATGGCTGGACTCGCCGATTCCGGGTCGAACCCTGACGTCGACCTGTTGTACGACATCAATGGCCTGGCCAAGGACGCGCCGCCGTGGTTCGACCGGGTCATGGAATACGTCGGTGAATACGGGCTGCTGCTCGGCATCGTCCTGCTCGTGGTGTGGTGCTGGTGGTCCGTGCGGCGACGCGGCGACGAGGACGCGGCGTCCACCGTCGCGGCGCTGGTCTGGGCGCCGCTGGCCGCCGGTATCGCCGTCCTGGTGAACGTGCCCATCCGGGGGTTCGTGGAGCGGCCCCGGCCGTTCCTGGACCACCAGGGGCTCGACGTGCTGGTCCAGGGCAAGACCGACTACTCGTTCGTCAGCGACCACGCGACGATCGTCATGGCCCTCGCGGTCGGCCTGTTCGTCGCCAACCGGAAGTTCGGGCTCATCGGGCTCGTGCTGGCGTTGTTCGGCGGGTTCATCCGCGTCTACATGGGTGTGCACTACCCGACGGACGTCGTGGGCGGGTTCGCACTGGGCACCGCCGTGGCGCTGCTGCTGTCGCCGCTCGCCATGGCCCTGCTGACGCCTTTGGTGAAGGCCGTCGAGCGCTCGCCCCGCCTGGGCCGGCTGGTGCGCAGCGGAGGGCCCGCCGAAGACGAGGACACGGTGACCCCGGAGGCGCGCAGTGAGCGGGCCTCGGAGCGGGATCTGGCCGCTTAAAGCCCCTTACAGGGCCTGGGGATACGTGAAGAAGCGCTCGGGGTCGTACTGCTTCTTCAGCTTGGCCAGGCGCGTCGCCGCATCCCCGTAGTAGGCCTTGCGCCAGTCGGTCAGGGTCGGGTCCGTGTAGTTCTGGTAGGCGGCTCCCGAGGCGTGCGGGCGCATGGCCTTGTGGGCCGAGGCCAGCCAGTCGCGGGCCGTCGTACCGCTCGTGCCGGCCCGCCAGGCGCCGATGTACTGGGCCAGCATGCGGGAGCGGCGGTGGACGAACGCCGTGGCGGTGGGGGAGACGCGGTTCACCGCGCCGCCCAGGGCCGTGAGGGCGATGCTGCCGGTGCCGCCGCGCACCGAGGCGATCTGGGCCAGCAGGGTGCGGATGCCGGCCGTGGACAGGGAGCGGTCGAAGAAGTCGGACGCCGCGGCATAGGTCTCGCGGCCCAGCGCGCCGTTCGGGGAACGGCCGGGGGTCGAGCCGGGCAGATGGCACTGCGCGTCCGTCGGGAACGAGGAGCAGCCCGCGTACACCTCCATCGACTCCTCGTACGAGCGGCGCTTCAGGGAGACGCTGCGGGCCGGGGCGCCGACGCGGTCGGCCAGGCGGTCGACGGCGTTCTTCAGCTCGCCGTAGGTGCCCAGGGAGAACGCCGAGACCGAGACGGTCGGGGTGCCGCCCGCGGCGTTCGCCAGGTGCAGGGACGACCAGATCTCGTCGGGCTGCGACGGGCCCCACTCCTGCCAGGCCTTCACCACCGCCGCCGCCCTGGACCAGGGCCAGGACAGGTTCGCCGAGACACCCTGCGGGGCCGGGTGGGTCGTGAAGTGCAGCTCCGTGACGACGCCGAAGTTGCCGTTGCCGGCGCCGCGCAGGGCCCAGAAGAGGTCCTTGTTCTCGCGGGCGTCGGCGGTGAGCTGCTTGCCGTCGGCGGTGATCAGGGTGGCCCGGGTGAGGCTGTCGCAGGTCAGGCCGTAGGCGCGGGAGACCACGCCGTGGCCGCCGCCGAGGGTGAGGCCCGAGACGCCGACGGTCGGGCAGGAGCCGGCCGGGATGGTGACGCCCTTCGCGGCCAGCGTCCGGTAGACGTCGATGAGTTTGGCGCCCGCGCCGACCACCGCGGTGGTGCCCGAGGCCCGGACGCGGTCGAGCTTGGAGACGTCGATGATCAGGCGGCCGTCACCGGAGGACCAGCCGGCGTAGGAGTGGCCGCCGTTGCGGATCGCGACCCGCAGGGCGTGGGCGCGGGCGTAGGCCAGCGAGGTGCGGATGTCGTCCGCGTGGGAGACGTACGCGACCGCGGCGGGCTTCAGGGTGTCGAAGCGGGTGTTGTAGAGCTGCCGGGCCGCGGACCAGGCGGCGTCGCCCGGGCGGATCAGGGGGCCGTCGAGGTCGCGGGCCAGGGCGGCCCAGTTCGCGGCGGTGGTTCTCGAGGTGGTGGAGGTGCGCACGGCGTCGGTGGCCGTGCCTTTGGCGCGGGTGCCCGACGGGGTGCAGGCGGTGGTGAAGGGGGTGGCGGCCGCGGCGATCGCCGCCGTGCCGGCCGTCAGTATCGTGCGCCGTTCCATGGGGCCTCCCGGTGGTTCCGTCCTGGGAGACGGTGGGACGGGGGTGAGGGTTCCATGGTCCGGCCCCGGCCGGGAGGTGTCCGGCGCGGTCTCAGTCCGTCGCGTGCCGCTCCGCGTCCGTACGCGCCTGGCTTCTCGCTCTTCGTGCCGGGCCGCGCCAGCCACAGATGCAGTGGGCCATGCAGAAACGGCCCTTCTCCATGGTCGTCGTGCGGTGTTCCGGGGGGTGGGGGGAAAGTTCCGGCCCGTCCTGCTGCGCCACGCCGACCACGTTACCCAGCACGGGTAAAGCGCTCGTACGGCGGTCGGCGCGGCCACGCGTGACGGGGGCACAAACCCGTCGTTAACCGGAACGACGAGGGGGCCCGTGACGGACGTACCGGCTGGGGGTAGGCAGGCGATGACTGGGCGGCAGCGGGAAGGGCGGCACAGGCGGACGGGCGCGACGGTCGTCGCCGCCGTGGTCCTGGCCGGGGCGGGGCTGGGGTCCGCGGGGTGCTCCGCGGGTGACGCGGCGGCCGGGGACGCTCGCGCCGGGGAAGCGGTCACCGTGCTGCGCCAGTCCGCCGGACGGCTCGTCGGCGCGGGGAGCTCCAAGGCCCGTACGTCGATGGAGATGGCCACCGGCGGGACCCGGGTGACCATCCGGGGCGCCGGGGTGTACGACTACCGCAAGCGGATGGGGCGGCTGAAGGTGCTGCTGCCGCAGGACCCCGCGGGGGTGGCCGAGCGCCGGCCGATCACCGAACTGCTCGCGCCGGGTGCGCTGTTCATGAAGAACCGGGGCGCCGGTGTGCCCGCGGACAAGTGGGTGCGGGTGGACACCCGGACCCTGTCCGACGGGAACCTCGTCACCGGCGGCGCCACCGACCCGTTCACGGCGGCCGAGGTGCTGCTCGGTACGCGGACGGCGACCTATGTGGGCAGGACGGAGGTCGCGGGCACCGGGGTGAGCCACTACCGGGGCACGGCGGACCTCGCCGACGCGGCCCGGCGGGCGTCGAAGGGGAACCGGGAGCCGCTGAAGGCGGCGGCCGAGGGGTTCGCCACCGCCGAGGTGCCGTTCGACGCCTACCTCGACGACGAGGGACGCATCCGCAAGGTCAGGCACCGGTTCAGCTTCCTGAACGGGCAGCAGCAGAGCCCCGTAGCCGTCGCCTCGACGACGCTGCTCTACGATTTCGGGGCCTCGGTGCGCGTACGGTTGCCCCGGACCGACGACATCTACGCGGGCAGGATCGCCGAGGAGTGACCGGCGTGAACTAGCCCGTCCGTGCCATGCGCGGTGTGTGGGCCGCTCCCTACTCTAGGAAGCCGGCAACGGCAGAGACGAGGTGACGCACGTGGCTCCGGTCGGCGGTACGGCAGTTCAGGACCACGTGGCCCTCGCCGAGATCGAGCTGTGCGGGGAGCTGATCATCGCGGCCTCGGCCGCCCGCGAGCGGCTCAGCCTGGAGAGCATCGACGAGGTGCTGAAGGTGGCGGAGGAGCGGGACTCCTCCTGAGGCTGCGACGGGGCGTCCGTCGAGGCCGGGCCCGGCTCACGTCCGCAGCATGCGGGCGATCGCCTGGGTCGCCTCCTTCACCTTGGCGTCGATCTCGTCGCCGCCCTTGTGGGCCCCCTGAGCGGAGCTCTCAACGGCTGCCGTGGCGACGCAGTGCCGCAGGTGTTCCTCCAGCAGCTGCAGGGCGAAGGACTGCAGGGCCTTGGTGGAGGCGGAGACCTGGGTGAGTATGTCGATGCAGTAGACGTCCTCGTCGACCATGCGCTGCAGGCCCCGGATCTGGCCCTCGATACGACGCAGGCGCTTGAGGTGCTCGTCCTTCTGCTTGTGGTACCCGTGCACACCGTGGTCGTGATCGGCCGTCACGTCGACACCCGTGGTCTCGGCGCTGCCGGTGGTGACATGTGCGACATCTGTGGCGTCGGTCACGTCCGTCATCGCTTCCTCCTGGTGGGCCGTGGGCGATACATACCCCTGGTGGGTATATGGTACCGAACTTTGCTGGGTATACGGGCCTGACAACCGCCCCCGTGCTCACCACTCTGCCCGATGCGCGACACTGGTGGGCGGCCCGATAGCCGTGGCCGGATGATGCGCCTAGCATCAGCCTGACCGAAACCGAAGCACCCCGAGGACCCCACGTGCGCTTTCGTCTGACCCCCAGGGAGACGAGCTTCTACGACATGTTCGCCGCCTCCGCGGACAACATCGTCACGGGCTCGAAGCTCCTGATGGAACTGCTCGGGGCGGACTCATCCGCCAGGGCCGAGATCGCAGAGCGTATGCGGGCCGCGGAACACGCCGGTGACGACGCCACGCACGCGATCTTCCACCAGCTGAACTCCTCGTTCATCACGCCGTTCGACCGCGAGGACATCTACTCCCTCGCCTCGTCGCTCGACGACATCATGGACTTCATGGAGGAGGCCGTCGACCTGGTCGTCCTCTACAACGTCGAGGAACTGCCCAAGGGCGTCGAGCAGCAGATCGAGGTACTGGCGCGCGCCGCCGAACTGACGGCCGAGGCGATGCCGCACCTGCGGACCATGGAGAACCTCACCGAGTACTGGATCGAGGTCAACCGCCTGGAGAACCAGGCCGACCAGATCCACCGCAAGCTGCTGGCGCACCTCTTCAACGGCAAGTACGACGCCATGGACGTGCTCAAGCTCAAGCAGATCGTGGATGTGCTCGAGGAAGCGGCGGACGCCTTCGAGCACGTGGCGAACACGGTGGAGACCATCGCCGTCAAGGAGTCCTGAGCCCTCAATGGACACCCTTGCTCTGGTCGTGACCATCGGCGTCGCGCTCTTCTTCACGTACACCAACGGCTTCCACGATTCGGCGAACGCGATCGCCACGTCCGTCTCGACGCGGGCGCTGACGCCGAAGGCCGCGCTCGCCATGGCAGCGGTGATGAACCTCGCCGGTGCCTTCATGGGCTCCGGGGTCGCCAAGACCGTCAGTGAGGGCCTGATCCAGACACCGACCGGGTCGAAGGGGATGGGCATCCTCTTCGCCGCGCTGGTGGGCGCGATCGTCTGGAACCTCATCACCTGGTACTTCGGGCTGCCGTCCTCCTCGTCCCACGCGCTGTTCGGCGGCATGGTCGGGGCGGCGCTGGCCGGCGGGACGACCGTCTACTGGAGCGGGGTGCTGGAGAAGGTCGTCATCCCGATGTTCGTGTCTCCGGTGGTCGGCATGCTGGCCGGTTACCTCGTGATGACCGCGATCCTGTGGATGTTCAGGAAGGCCAACCCGCACAAGGCCAAGCGCGGGTTCCGCATCGCGCAGACCGTCTCGGCGGCCGGCATGGCGCTGGGGCACGGTCTGCAGGACGCGCAGAAGACGATGGGCATCGTGGTGATGGCGCTCGTCATCGCCGATGTCGAGGACTACGGCGATCCGATTCCGGTGTGGGTCAAGGTCGCCTGTGCGGTGATGCTGTCGCTGGGGACGTACGCCGGCGGCTGGCGGATCATGCGGACGCTGGGGCGGAAGATCATCGAGCTGGACCCGCCGCAGGGCTTCGCGGCGGAGACCACGGGCGCGTCGATCATGTTCACCACGGCGTTCCTGTTCAAGGCGCCGATCTCCACGACGCACGTGATCACCTCGGCGATCATGGGCGTGGGGGCCACCAAGCGCGTGAACGCCGTGCGGTGGGGCGTCGCCAAGAACATCATCCTGGGCTGGTTCATCACGATGCCGGCCGCGGCGATCGTGGCCGCGGCGTCCTTCGGGATCGTGAACCTGGCGTTCCTGTAGCGGCACCGACGCATACGACAGGGCCCGCCCCCGGAAGCCGGGGGCGGGCCCTTTTTCGGCCTCACGGTGGCACCGCCATGCAGCACCGCGAGGAGTCGGGGGGGTGGGATCAGCCGAAGCGGCCGGAGATGTAGTCCTCCGTGGCCTGGACCGACGGGTTGGAGAAGATGCGCTCGGTGTCGTCGATCTCGATGAGCTTGCCGGGCTGGCCGACCGCCGCGAGGTTGAAGAACGCCGTGCGGTCCGAGACGCGGGCCGCCTGCTGCATGTTGTGCGTCACGATGACGATCGTGAAGCGCTCCTTGAGCTCCCCGATCAGGTCCTCGATGGCGAGCGTGGAGATCGGGTCGAGTGCCGAGCAGGGCTCGTCCATGAGCAGGACGTTCGGCTCGACCGCGATCGCCCGCGCGATGCACAGACGCTGCTGCTGGCCGCCGGAGAGGCCCGAGCCGGGCTTGTTCAGGCGGTCCTTGACCTCGTTCCAGAGGTTCGCGCCCTTGAGGGAGCGCTCGACGATGTCGGAGAGCTCGCTCTTCTTGTAGTTGCCGTTCAGCCGCAGGCCCGCCGCGACGTTGTCGAAGATCGACATCGTGGGGAACGGGTTCGGGCGCTGGAACACCATGCCGACCTCCCGGCGGACCGACACCGGGTCGATGCCCGTGCCGTAGAGGTCCTCGTCGTCGAGGAGCACCTTGCCCTCGACGCGGCCGCCCGAGGTGACCTCGTGCATGCGGTTCAGCGTG
The DNA here is from genome assembly GCF_040637515.1 of Streptomyces sp. NPDC029041. Taxonomy (NCBI): domain Bacteria; kingdom Bacillati; phylum Actinomycetota; class Actinomycetes; order Kitasatosporales; family Streptomycetaceae; genus Streptomyces; species Streptomyces sp. NPDC029041. The sequence continues at coordinate 23,256 of NZ_JBEZWO010000005.1, forward strand.
CGCAGGAACGTCGACTTGCCGCAGCCGGAGGGGCCGATGAACGCCGTCACCGAGCGCGGCTCGACGGTCATCGAGATGTCCTCGATCGCCTTGTGGGAGCCGTAGTAGGCAGTCAGTCCGCTTACGTCGATTCGCTTGGCCATGATTACTTCACTTCCAGACAGTCAGATCAGTCGCTGTGGTCGCCACGCGGCGGTAGCCGCACATGGATGCTTTAGCGACCGGTCTTCGGGGCCTTCCAGCGGGCGATGCCGCGGGCCACCAGGTTGAGGATCATCACGAAGGCGATCAGCGTGAGGGACGCCGCCCATGCGCGGTCGTACGCCGTGGCCTCGCCCGATCCGTACTGCTGGTAGATGTACAGCGGGAGCGACGCCTGAGCACCCTCGAAGGGGTTGGCGTTGATGAACTTGCTGCCGAACACCAGCAGCAGCACGGGCGCGGTCTCACCGGCGATACGGGCGATGGACAGCATGATGCCCGTGGTGATGCCGCCGAGGGACGTCGGCAGGACCACCTTCAGGATGGTGCGCCACTTCGGGACGCCGAGTGCCAGGGAGGCCTCGCGCAGCTCGTTCGGGACGAGCTTGAGCATCTCCTCCGTGGAGCGGACGACGACCGGCATCATCAGGATCGCGAGGGCGAGCGAGCCGGCGAAGCCGAAGGGCTCCATGTCGAACATCAGCATGAGGCTGAGGATGAACAGGCCGGCGACGATCGACGGGATGCCGGTCATGACGTCGACGAAGAAGGTGACGGCCCGGGCGAGGTTGCCGCGCCCGTACTCCACCAGGTAGATCGCGGTGAGCACGCCGACCGGCGCGGCGATCAGCGTGGCGAGGCCGACCTGCTCCAGCGTGCCGAGGATGGCGTGGTAGATGCCGCCGCCCGCCTCCGAGTCGGCCACCACGCCCATCGAGTGGGTCAGGAAGTAGACGTCGAGGACCTTCACGCCGCGTTGGACGGTCGACCAGACCAGCGAGGCCAGGGGCACCACGGCGAGCAGGAACGCGACCCACACCAGCGAGGTGACCACGCGGTCCTTGGCCTGGCGGCGGTTCTCGACCCGGGCCGCGATCACGTACGTGCCGAGGACGTAGAGGATCGCGGCGATCAGGGCCCACTGGATGCTGCTGTGCAGGCGGGCGGCGGCGCTGATGCCGACTCCGAGGGCGACCGATCCGGCGGCGATGGCCCACGGAGCCCACGTGGGCAAATGGCCGCCGCGCAGGGTGCTGGGGCGCTTCGGGGTGGTGGTTGCGGTGCTCATGCGTTGGCCCCCGAGTACTCCTTGCGGCGGGCGATGATCGCGCGGGCCGCACCGTTGACCAGCAGGGTGATGACGAACAGGACCAGGCCGGAGGCGATCAGCGCGTCACGGCCGAACTCGGTGGCCTCGCTGAACTTGCTCGCGATGTTCTGGGCGAAGGTGCCGCCGCCCGGGTTGAGCAGGCTGCCGTGGATCAGGAAGTCCGGGGAGAGGACGGTCGCCACGGCCATGGTCTCGCCGAGGGCGCGGCCGAGGCCGAGCATCGAGGCGGAGATCACGCCGGAGCGGCCGAAGGGCAGGACCGCCATGCGGACCACTTCCCAGCGGGTGGCGCCGAGCGCCAGGGCCGCCTCCTCGTGCATCTGCGGGACCTGGCGGAAGACCTCGCGGCTCACGTTGGTGATGATCGGCAGGATCATGATCGCGAGCAGGATGCCGACGGTCAGCATCGAGCGGGGGGCACCGCCGTCCCAGGAGAAGACGCCGGTCCAGCCGAGGTAGTCGTTCAGCCAGCCGAAGAGGCCGGTCATGTGCGGCACGAGGACGAGGGCGCCCCACAGGCCGTAGACGATGGACGGCACGGCGGCGAGCAGGTCGATCACGTACGCGATGGGGCCGCGCAGCCGGCGCGGGGCGTAGTGCGTGAGGAACAGCGCGATGGCGACGGCGATCGGGACCGCGATGACCATGGCGACGATCGAGGAGACGATCGTGCCGAAGGCCAGCACCGCGATGCCGAACACCGGCGGGGTGTTACCGGTGTTCCACTCGAAGGTCGTCAGGAAGTTGCCCTCGTCCTCGCTGATGGCGAGGAAGGCGCGGTAGGTGAGGAAGACCGCGATCGCGGCCATGATCACCAGCAGCAGAATGCCCGAGCCGCGGGAGAGACCGAGGAAGATCCGGTCTCCGGGCCGGGTGGCACCACGGGCCGCGCGCTTCTGCTCGGCCGTGGATGGCTGGAGGGGTGGAGGTGCGTCAGCTATCTGTGTTGTGTCCATCGGGTTCTCCGGTCTGCGGAACCGCACGTGCTGTGCGGTTCCTGGCGGCGGTGCACCGGACGGTGCGGTCCGGTCTCGCTGAGGAGGCCGGACCGCACTCGGGTCAGCTCAGGCTCTCGACGGTCTCGCGGACCTTGGCGATGATGTCGTCAGGCATGGGCGCGTAGTCGTTCTCGGCGAGGATCTTCTGGCCGTCCTCCGAGGCCGCGTAGCGCAGGAACGCCTTGACGGCGGGCAGGGTGTCGGCCTTGTTGCCCTTGTCGCAGACGATCTCGTACGTCACCAGGACCATCGGGTAGGCGCCGTCGGCCTTGGTTCCGTAGTTCAGCTGCAGCGCGAGGTCCTTGCCGGTGCCGACGACCTTGGCGTCCGAGATGGCCTTGGTGGCGTTGTCGACGGTCGCCTCGACCGGCTGGGAGGCGCCGGTGTCGATGGCGACGGTCTTGATGCCGTCCTTGGCGTACGACAGCTCGAAGTAGCCGATCGCGCCGGCGGTCTGCTTGACCTGCGCGGCGACGCCGGAGGACTGCGGAGCGGACTGGCCGCCCTTGGCCTGCCAGGCCTTGCCGCCCTCGTAGGGGAAGTCCTTCTTGGCGGTGGCGATCAGGTACTTGGTGAAGTTGTCCGTGGTGCCGGACTCGTCCGAGCGGTGGAACGCCTGGATCTTGAGGTTGGGCAGCTTCGCGTCGGGGTTCAGCTTCGCGATCGCCGGGTCGTTCCAGTTGGTGATCTTGCTGTCGAAGATCTTGGCGATCGTCGAGGCGTCCAGGACGAGCTTGTCGACCCCCGGCACGTTGTAGCCGACGGCGATCGGGCCGCCGACCATCGGCAGGTCGATGCCCTGGCCGCCGGAGCAGACCTTCTTGGAGGCGGCGACCTCGTCGGGCTTGAGCGCCGAGTCGGAGCCGGCCCACGGGACCTGGCCCTGCGTGAACGCGGTGACACCGGCACCGGAGCCGCCGGCCTTGTAGTTGATCTCGACCTTGCAGGCCGCGGAGAACTGCTTGACCCACGCGTCGACCGCGTTCTTCTGCGCGGAGGAGCCGTCGGCGAGGACCTGGCCCGAGGCGTCGTCACACTTGATGTTGCTCTGCGCGGCGGCGTTGGAGGAGCCACCGTCCGGGTTGCCGGTTTCGTCGGAGCCGCACGCCGTGAGGGCCAGGGCGCCGGAGACGGCGAGAGCACCGAGAGCGAGGGCCCGCCGGTTCATGCGCTGAAGCTTCACTTGAGTTCCTTCCAGGAGCCGCCGTCCTGATCGGCGGCGTGCGAAGTCTGCGTGATGCGGACGCGGCCGCACTCAGCAGGCGCGGCTCGCGTCGGTAAGGCCGAAATTAGGCAGATCAGGTGAAGGCGCCGATGGCCGCACATGAACGAGGGGTGAACCCCTGTCTAAGGCCTGGTGAGGTAACGGAATGCTCACGGGGAGAGCACGTCGGCATTCCGCTTCTGCGGACGAACCGGGACCTTCCCGGTCAGCCGCCCGCCCGGGGCAGGTGCAGAACGGCGAGCAGTTCGTCGACCAGGGACCGGTCGTGGGGCTGGGTGAGACGGTCGCGGGCGGCGGCGGGCGCCAGCCACAGCACCCGGTCCACCTCGTCCGTCGGCGAGAACGCGCAGCTCACCGCCTCGGCGGCCCAGTAGCGGACCTGCTTGGGACGGCCGCCCGCCAGGTAGCGCAGGGTGGACAGCTCGGGGCCCGGCGCGGCCCGGCAGCCGGTCTCCTCCGCCACCTCGCGCAGTGCTCCGGCGAGTGCGTCCTCGCCGCGCTTCAGTTTCCCCTTGGGCCACGACCAGTCGTCGTATTTCGGCCGGTGGATGAGGCAGAGCTCCGGCTCGCCGGTGGCCGGGGACCGGCGCCACAGGACGCAGCCGGCCGCCCGAACGGTGGTGCCCTTGGGAGTGTTCACCGTGTTTCACCGCCTCCTGGTGCCGGGCGCGGTCATGACGCGCCCACGGTCTCCTTCTGCCAGGCCTGCTGGAACGCGAACCGCGCCGCCTCCACCTCGTGCCGCTGGTCGGCGTGCAGCACGCCGAGGGCGTATGCCGTGGCCGGGGCGATGCGCGGGGTACGGGCCGCCTGGGCCGCCGCTGCCGCCGCCTCCGAGGCGTCGCGGTGCCGGTTCAGGGCCTGGCCCGCGGAGAGCAGGCGCAGGTCGACCACGGCGTTGCCCTTCGGGCCGCTGACGGCCTCGCGGGCGTAGCGGTGCAGGCGCAGCAGCAGCCGGACCTGGTGCCACGGGGCGTCCTGGGGGTGCGGGACCGTGTCCGGGGACAGGCCGTGGACGAGGGCCGTGGCGTTGTACGGGTTTCCCGCGGTGACGAGGGGGAGGGCGGTCACGGCGTCGGCGAGGCGGTCGAGGGCGGCCCGGGCCAGGGGGCGCAGGTCGGTGGTGCCGGCGGTGCTGGTGAGGGGGACCTCGCTGGCCAGGACGGCGACCTTGTCCGCGACGGCGTGGAAGCGACTGCTGCCCAGGGCCTGCAGGGCGGTGGAATGGGCCCGGGTGCGGGCGAGGGTGAGCTGGCGGTCGAGCAGGGCGCCGGCCTTGGCCGCGCCCACGGTCAGATTGCCGCGTTCCGGGGCGGCGGCACCGGCCCGGGGGTGCGCCGCCGCGCCGTGGCCACCGCCGGAGGCCCGTGCGCCGGCCTGGGCCGGGAACGCCGTGGAGCCCGACAAGCGGTGCAGGGCCGCCAGCAGGCGCTCCAGGCGGGCCGTGCAGGCGTGCTCCATCGCCAGCGTCCCCGACACCCAGGCCAGTTCGGGGCGCATCGTCTCGCACCAGTCCGCGTCGAGTAGGGACTGGAACGAATGCAGGCTGGCGCTGATACGGCGGGCCGAGCGGCGCAGGGCGCGGGCCGCCTCGGCGGAGCCCTCCGAGCCGTTCGGCCCCGACCCCGTCTCCCGGTGCAGGCGCAGCGCCCGGAGGAACTCCGTGGCCTGGACCCGCAGATAGCCCGCGAGGACGTCTCCGGTGGGGGCGGGCCCGTCGTGCCCGGACCGGGGGTCCGTGGGGTCAAGGTGTTGCTGTGCCACGCCGGCGCCTCCGGGCGTCTATGAGCATCTCCTGGACGTTGCGCAGGGGCTGTCCGTCCGCGTCGGTCGCATGCCGGGTCCAGTCGCCGTCCGGGCCGAGGTGCCAGGAGGCGGTGGAGTCGGACATGCCGGTCTCCAGCAGCCGGTTCAGGGCCGCCCGGTGGGCCGGGTCGGTGACCCGGACGAGGGCCTCTATCCGGCGGTCGAGGTTGCGGTGCATCATGTCGGCGCTGCCGAACCACACCTCGGGCTCGCCGCCGTTGCCGAAGGCGAACACCCGGGAGTGCTCCAGGAAACGGCCGAGGATCGAGCGGACCCGGATGTTCTCCGACAGGCCGGCCACGCCCGGGCGCACGGCGCAGATGCCGCGCACCCAGATGTCCACCGGCACGCCCGCCTGGGCGGCGCGGTAGCAGGCGTCGATGACGGCCTCGTCGACCATCGAGTTGACCTTGATGCGGACGTACGCGGGCCGTCCCGCGCGGTGGTGCTGGATCTCCTTGGTGATCCGTGAGACCAGGCCGTCGCGCAGCGACTTGGGCGCCACGAGCAGCCGGCGGTAGGTCTCCCGGCGTGAGTAGCCGGACAGGCGGTTGAAGAGGTCCGAGAGGTCGGCGCCGACCTGCGGGTCGGCCGTGAGCAGGCCGAGGTCCTCGTAGAGCCGGGCCGTCTTCGGGTGGTAGTTGCCGGTGCCCACGTGGCTGTAGCGGCGGAGCGTCTCGCCCTCCTGGCGGACCACCAGTGACAGCTTGCAGTGCGTCTTCAGGCCGACCAGGCCGTAGACCACGTGGCAGCCGGCCTCCTCCAGCTTGCGCGCCCACTTGATGTTGGCGTGCTCGTCGAAGCGGGCCTTGATCTCGACCAGGACCAGGACCTGCTTGCCGGTCTCGGCGGCCTCGATGAGGGCGTCGACTATCGGGGAGTCGCCCGAAGTGCGGTACAGCGTCTGCTTGATGGCGAGGACGGCCGGGTCGCCGGCCGCCTGCTCCAGGAAGGCCTGCACGGAGGTGGAGAACGAGTCGTACGGGTGGTGCAGCAGGACGTCCCGCTCGCGCAGCGCGGCGAAGATGTCCGGCGGGGACGCCGACTCGACCTCGGCGAGGTCGCGGTGGGTACCGGCGACGAACTTGCGGTACTTGAGCTCCGGCCGGTCCAGCGAGGCGATCCGGAACAGGCCGGTGAGGTCCAGCGGGCCCGGCAGCGGATAGACCTCGGCCTCGCTGATCTTCAGCTCGCGCACCAGCAGGTCCAGGACCTCGCGGTCGATGGACTCCTCGACCTCCAGGCGCACCGGCGGGCCGAAGCGGCGCCGCATGAGCTCCTTCTCCAGCGCCTGGAGGAGGTTCTCGGCGTCGTCCTCCTCGACCTCCAGGTCCTCGTTGCGGGTGAGGCGGAAGGCGTGGTGCTCCAGGACCTCCATGCCCGGGAACAGCTCCTCCAGGTGGGCGGCGATGACGTCCTCGATGGGGACGTAGCGGCCCGGGGAGCTCTCCAGGAACCGCGACAGCAGCGGCGGCACCTTGACGCGGGCGAAGTGCTTGTGGCCGGTGACCGGGTTGCGCACCACGACGGCCAGGTTCAGGGACAGGCCGGAGATGTACGGGAAGGGGTGCGCCGGGTCGACCGCCAGCGGGGTCAGCACGGGGAAGATCTGGTGCCGGAACAGGGTGAACAGGCGGGCCTGCTCCTTCTCCTGCAGTTCGTTCCAGCGGACCAGGTGGATGCCCTCCTCCGCGAGTGCGGGGGCGACGTCCTCGTGGTAGCAGGCGGCGTGCCGGGCCATGAGTTCGCGCGAGCGGGCCCAGATCATCTCCAGCACCTCGCGCGGCTGGAGGCCGGAGGCGGAGCGGGTGGCCACGCCGGTGGCGATGCGGCGCTTCAGTCCGGCCACCCGGACCATGAAGAACTCGTCCAGGTTGCTGGCGAAGATCGCGAGGAAGTTGGCCCGCTCCAGCAGGGGTGTGTTCGGGTCCTCGGCGAGTTCGAGCACCCGCTCGTTGAACGCGAGCCAGCTGCGCTCCCGGTCGAGGAAACGACCCTGCGGCAGCTGGGGCCCGTCGTACGGCGACTCCTCGTACGCGTCGAGGTCGGCGTCGATGTCCGGTTCCAGATCGGAGACGGCCGCCGCCACCGTGTGGGGGCGGTGGGCTGCTATGGAGCCTACGGAAGGCTGCGCGTGCTGGACCTGTGCCTGGGTGTTCGGCTGGCTCATGGACCCATTCTTCCGCGTCGCGAGCATCACGGGCGCGTCGGACGGCACGGGCGGGAGCGAAGACGTCACATGAGCGCTCCCGTTTCCCTCGGGGCCCTCGCGGGACGGGGGAGGCTCGGGCACGGCGGGATTCATTGGCCGAGCTTCGCAAGCTCGTCTGAATCGATGGTTACGGAGACATGACGTGCGGGACACCGGGGGGCGGCCCGTGGGCGTCCACAGGGCCGGGTGAGGCGGCAGGGGCGGCTGCCCACAGGCTGTGGACGGTCCTCGGCGCTGCCGTGCGCCGCGGAGTGTCCCCGGCGTCGGCGTGGGCGTGTGCCGCGGAGGGTCCCGGTGTGGGTGTCGGGCGTGCGGACCGGTGTCCGGTGCCGGCGTGGCCGTGCGCTGTGGAGTTGTCCCGGTGTGGGTGTCGGCGTGTGCCGCGGAGGGTCCCGGTGTGGGTGTCGGGCGTGCGGACCGGGGGTTCGGTCCTCGGCGCTGCCGTGTGCCGCGGAGTTGTCCCGGTGTGGGTGTCGGCGTGTGCCGCGGAGGGTCCCGGTGTGGGTGTCGGGCGTGCGGACCGGGGGTTCGGTGCCGGCGTCGCCGTGCGCTGTGGAGTTGCCCCGGTGTCGGGGTCGGTGTCGGGCGTGCGCCGGGGAGTGTCCCGTCCGTCCCCGGCGTGTGCCGTGGAGTGTCCCCGAAGGGCGGGCCGCGCGTCCGTCCCCCCGTGGAAGGACGCGCGGACCGGGTTCAGGGGAGGCGGCGGGCCAGCAGGAGGAAGGCGGCGGCCGTCGCGGTGCCGGTCACGGCCAGCAGGAGGCCGGTCTCCACGTACTGGAGCGGCCAGAAGTGGGACCGCGGGTGGAACGTGGCGTGGCTGATCCGGACGCCGTGGGGCAGGGGGGTGTCCCAGGTGACCTGGGAGGCCGAGCGGGGCAGTTCGATGCTGCCGGGCGCGATGCGGCTGACGGTCGGCCAGAGGTCCTCGCGGTGCCGTTCCAGGAGGCTGTGGAGGAGCAGGGAGGCGGCCAGGGCCACTCCCGTGGCGGGCAGGGCCCGGCGCCACACCAATCCGGCGAGGGCGCCGAGGGCGAGTCCGGCCAGGGCGTAGGCCACGGCCACCGGGCCCGTCGACACGAACGCGTCCGGGTTGTACCAGTCGCCGACCAGGTCGGGATCGCCGTCGCCGCGCGCCCGGACGTTCAGCAGTACGAGCGCGCCGGTGCCGGCGGTGAGCAGCGCGGCCGGGGCGGCCAGTTTCGCGGCCAGCCAGCGCAGGGGGCCGACGGACTGGGTCCAGGCCAGCTGTGCGGTGCCGCGCTCCAGCTCGCGGCCGACCAGGGCGCCGCCCGCCCAGGCGGCCACGGGGAACATCACCCAGGACAGGGCCGTGGCCAGCACGGCGATGCCGTTCGCGTACACCTCGTCGGCGGTGATCGCCTCGACCGCAGCGCAGGAGGGGAGCCGGTCCGTGGAGGGCGTGGCGCAGGCGCTCATGCCCGCGCGGGCCTCGTCCCCGAGGGAGTGCAGCCAGACCAGGGCGGCGGTGGCGCAGGCCAGGGCCGACAGCGACAGGAACAGGGCCGTGCGGTGGGTGCGCAGCACCGCCCGCAGCAGGCCGCCCCGGTGGAGGGCGGGACGGGCGGCGGGGGCGGCCGCCGCGGTGAGGGCGGTCATACGGCGGCTCCCGTGCGGCGGCGCAGCAGGACGAAGGCGGTCGCGGCCGCCAGGGCGGCGACGGCGAGGAGGAGGCCGGTCTCCATGAGCTGGAGGGGCCAGAAGTGGGAGGCCGGGTGATAGTCGGCGTAGTAGTGGGTGATGCCGAGCCGGGACTCGCACCGGAACTCGCCCGAGCACGACGGGATCGGGACGCGGGCACCGGAAGCGGTCAGGGCGCCGGTCTCGACGATCATGCTGTTGATGCCGGGGGTGCCGTCGTCCAGGCTGGTCACGACCGTCTGCACCGGCCACAGGTGCGGACGCAGTTCGTCGAGGACGTAGACGAGTGACACGACCGCCAGGGCGGCGACGCCGAGGGCGGGCAGCGTCCGGCGCAGCAGCAACCCCACCAGGACGCCGAGGGCCAGGGCGGCGAGGGCCTCGGCGGCGGCGACGGTGCCGTTGATCTCGAAGACGCCGTCGTCGTGCCACTCGCGCCAGCGCATGGCACTGATCAGGGAACGGTCCGACGACCACAGCATGCGGTGCAGCAGGGTCAGCGTGAGCGTGCCCGTCATGAGCAGCAGGGCCGGGATCGCGAGCTTGGCGGCCAGCCAGCGGGCCGGGCTGACCGACTGGGTCCAGGCGAGCCGGGCGGTGCCGTTCTCCAGTTCGCGGCCGATGAGGGCGCCGCCCGCCCAGGCGCCGGTGAGCAGCGGGAGGAGCCTGAGCAGACCGATGCCGACCGCGACGGCCGTCTGGTACCGGCTGTGCGCGGGGCCGGGGGCGTCGCAGCCCAGGTTCGGGCGGGCCTGGTCGCAGCCCATGGCCGTGTACTCGGCCCAGGCGGCGTCCGCGCCCGGGCCCATCGCCCACAGCAGCGCCCCGGCGGCGACCGCCACCAGGCCCAGCCAGAACAGCAGCGCCGTGCGGTGCAGCCGGACCATGGCCCGCAGCAGGCCGCGCGACGGCGAGGTGGGCCGGGTGGTGGCGGGTGCGGTCACGGTGTCGAGGGCGGTCATACGGCGGCCTCCCGCGCGTCGAGCAGGAGCGGCGGGGCGGCGGGGGAGCGCAGGTGGGCCAGGACGACTTCCTCCAGGGACGGGCGGTCGCCCTGGAATTCGTCGCCGAGGGGTCCGGCGGGCCGGACCAGGGCGGTCAGCTGGCGGCCGGTGGTGCGCGACTCGACCACGGTGTGCGGGTCGAGGGCCTCGCCCGCCCGGCCCGTGACCAGGGTGTGCGCGGCGAGCAGGTCGTCGAGCGGCCCGGCGAGCCGGACGCGGCCCGAGCCGAGCAGCAGCAGGTGGTCGCAGGATCCCTCCAGCTCCGCGACGACGTGCGAGGACATGACAACCGTGGTGCCGTGGTCGGCGGCGTCGGCCATGAGCGTGGCCATCAGCTGGTGTCGCGCGAGCGGGTCGAGGTCGGCCATCGGCTCGTCCAGCAGCAGCAGTTCGGGGCGTTTTCCGAGTGCGAGTGCGAGGGCGACGCGGGTGCGCTGGCCGCCGGAGAGCGCCCGGATCTTCGTGCCGGGGTCGAGGTCGCCCTCGGCGACGATCCGCTCGGCGACCCGGGCGTCCCAGCGCCGGGGGTTGAGGTCGCGGCCCAGTCGCAGGGTCCCGGCGATGGTCAGCTGCGGGTACAGGGGCTTGTGCTGGGCGACGTAGGCGAGGCGCTCGCGGGCCGCGGCCGGGGTGGTGCCGAGCACGGTGATGCTGCCCTCGGTGGGGCGCAGCAGCCCGGCAGCCAGGGAGATCAGGGTGGACTTGCCGGCGCCGTTGGGGCCGGTGAGGGCGCAGACGCGGCCCGCGGGGAGCCGGAAGGCGCAGCCGTCCAGGGCCGGGGCGCGGCGGCGCCCGAACCTCCTGCCCAGCCCCGCCGCCTCGATGGCGGTGTCGGTCATGCGTCCCCCTTGAAGTCTGCGAAATGCGCGTCGAGTACGGAAGTGAAGAGGGCGGCCACGTCCTCGCGCTCCAGGCCGGCCTCGCGTGCCCGGACCGCCCAGACGTCCAGGTCGGCGCGGAGCGGGGAGTCGGCGGGGGCGGTGCTCAGGGCCTTGCGGACGAACGTGCCCAGTCCGCGGCGCGCCTCGACCAGGCCCTCGCGCTCCAGCTCCCGGTAGGCCTTGAGGACCGTGTTCGGGTTGATGGCGGTGGCCTCCACCACCTCACGGGCCGTCGGGAGCTTGTCTCCCGGCTCCAGCAGGCCCAGGCGCAGGGCCTGTTTGGTCTGCTGGACGATCTGGACGTAGGTGGCGACGCCGCTGCGCCGGTCGATGCGGTACTCGACCACTGCTCCACCACCCTTTGACTAAATGAGTAGTGAAAGGGTGGTGGAAGGGGGCGGGGAAAGTCAAGCGTGCTTGCGTGAACCGTTCGGGCCGGACCGTCCGATGAGGAGATGTGAGCGATACGAGAAGCGACGGGGAGCTGCTGCGGGCCATAGCCGCGGACGCCGACCGGCGTGCCTTCGAGGAGCTGTACCGGCGCTACGCGCCCTGGCTCCGGGCCCGGTTGCGCGGGCGGTGCGCCGATCTCGGCGTCGTCGACGACGTGGTGCAGGAGACCTTCCTCGCGGTGTGGCGCGGCACGGCCCGCCACCGGCAGGAGGGCCACTCCCCGGACGCGGCCGGATGGCTGTGGCGCATCGCCTCGCGGCGGCTGGTGGACGCGATGCGGGGCGACGGTGCGCGGGGACGGCTGCGGCAGGCACTGGCGCGGCTGCGGCACCGGGACGAGGCCTCGGCGGAGGAACGCGTGCTCGCGGGGGTGGAGCACGGGGACCTCGCCGGGGCGCTGGTCCGGCTGTCGCCGGAGCTGAGGGCGGTGCTGCAGGCGACCGTCATCGACGGGCTGACCACCCGTGAGGCGGCCGTGCTGCTCGGGATACCGCCCGGGACGGTCAAGACGCGGGCGATGCGGGCCCGGAAGCAGTTGCGGGAGGCCCTGGCATGAGCTGGCACGTGTCCGAAGAAGATCTGCGCGCCTATGCGCGCGGAGAGTTGAAGGCCCCCGGGCTCTGGTCCGCCGACGCCCATCTGACCTCCTGCGCGGGGTGCCGCGCGGTGCTGGCGGAGGTCGGCGACCCCGTCGTGCTCGACGCCGGCTGGGACCGGCTCGACGCCGAACTGGACGCGCCCCGGACGGGGTTGCTGGAGAGGCTGCTGGTGCGGTCCGGGGTGGCCGGGCACACCGCGCGGCTGCTGGCGGCGACGCCGGTGCTGCGGCGGTCCTGGCTGGGGGCCGTCGTCGCCGTGCTGCTGCTGAGCGTCGCGGCCGGGCATGCCGTGCGCGGCGGGGAGTTCCCGACGCTGTTCCTGGCCCTCGCGCCGCTGCTGCCGCTGGCCGGGGTGGCGCTGTCGTACGGGCCCGCGCTGGATCCGACGTACGAGATGGCCGTCGTCGCTCCGATGCACGGGTTCCGGCTGCTGATGATCCGGACGGTGGCCGTACTGGTCGTCGTGCTGGCGCTGAACGGGCTGGCGACCCTCGCGCTGCCCGCCTACGGGCTGCGGGCGCTGGCCTGGCTGCTGCCCGGGCTGGCCCTGACGGCGACCGGACTCGCGCTGATGCCCCGTCTCGGGCCGGTGCTCGCACCGTCCCTGGTGGGCGGGGCATGGGCCGGGCTGCTGCTGGCGGCCGACGCGCTGCGGGCCGGGGCGGACGTACCCCTCGCGCCGTTCACCGCGGCCGGGCAGGGCGTGTCGGCGGTCGTCGCCGCGCTCGCCGCCGGGCTGCTCTTCCTGCTCCGTGACCGATTCGACCTCTTCCAGGGACGTGCCGTATGACCACGACCGTGTCCGCCTCCGGGCTGAGCCTCCGCTACGGCGGCACCCGGGCCCTCGACGACGTGGCGCTGCGGCTGACCGCCGGTGTCACCGGGCTGCTCGGCCCCAACGGCGCCGGCAAGACCACCCTGCTGCGGGTGCTCGCCACCGCCCTGCTCGCCGACCGCGGGGCCTTCACCGTGCTCGGGCACGATCCGGGCACCGCCCGCGGCCGCCAGGAGGTGCGGCGCCGGCTGGGCTATCTGCCCCAGACCCCGGGCTTCCACCCGGACTTCACCGCCTTCGAGTTCGTCGACTACGTGGCGATCCTGAAGGAGATGACCGACCGGGCCGCCCGGCACCGGGAGGTGCGGCGGGTGCTCGACGAGGTCGGCCTGGCGGACGTGCGGAGCAAGCGGATCCGCAAGCTGTCCGGGGGCATGCGGCAGCGCGTCGCCCTGGGAGCAGCCCTCGTCGGCGACCCCGGGTTCCTGGTGCTGGACGAGCCGACCGTCGGTCTCGACCCCGAACAGCGCATGCGGTTCCGGGAACTGATCGCGGAGGCCGGGCAGGGGCGGACGGTGCTGCTGTCCACCCACCAGACCGAGGACGTGGCGATGCTCTGCCACCGCGTGGTGGTCATGGCCGACGGCCGGGTGCGGTTCGAGGGCACCCCGGCCGAGCTGACCGAGCGGGCCGCGGGGCGGGTGTGGAGCAGCACCGAGCGGGCCCCCGGCGCGAAGGCCGGGTGGCGCACCGGGACGGGCACCTTCCGGAACGTGGGGGACCCGCCGCCCGGCGCCGAGCTGCTCGAACCCACCCTGGAGGACGGCTACCTGCTCACCCTCGACGGCACCGGAGCGGAGGTGGCGGCATGACCGCGGTGACGGAGAAAACGGCCGTGCCCGGGACGGTGGAGGAGCCGGGCGGGGCCTGGAAGGCCGTCCTCGCTCTGGCCGTGTTCGAGTCCCGCCGGCTGCTGACCCGGGTCCCGGTGCTGCTGGCCTTCGCGGTGTACGCCGGCTGGACCGTGTGGCGCGGCGGGAGGGCGTGGGGCGACTACCCGGCCCTCCAGGACGCCGACCGGGCCACCCAGGGCGCGCCGATGCTCATCGGCCTCGCGGTCCTGCTGTCCGTCAACCTCGCCGCCCTGCGCTCCCGGAGGCACGACACGGAACGGCACCTCGCGGTGCTGGTGCTCCCGCAGTGGCGCCGTACGGCCGCCCACGCCCTGTCGGTCGTGGCCGTGGCCCTGCTCACCGCCGTGTGCGTGGCCGGTCAGTTCGGCCGCGAGGCGCTGCGGCCCGGCGCGATCGGGCACGGGTCGCTGGGCGAACTGCTCGTCGGACCGCTGACCGTGCTGCTGTTCGGGCTGTTCGGGCTGCTCCTGGCAGGGCTGGTGCGGTCCGCTCTGGCCGGGCCGCTGCTGGTGGTGCTCTTCCTGTTCTTCTTCGTCTTCCTCTCGGGCATGGACTACGGGGCGAGGTGGCTGCTGCCGGCGGTCGAGGAGGCGTCCCCCAACACCCTGCCGTCGGACCTGATGGGCCGGCCGGCCGCCTGGCACGCCCTGTACCTGGCCGGGCTGGGCCTGTGCCTCGGGCTGCTGGCGGTGCTCCTGGCCGGTGCCCGCAAGCCGGCCGTGTTCGCCGGTGTCGCCGGGGCGCTCGCCATGACGCTGGTCGGCGGAGTGGCCCAGTCGGCGGGCGACTCCCCCGAGTTGCTCAAGGCACGCGAACGCGCCACCGTGCACCCCGAGCAGGTGCAGACCTGCGTCCGGCGGGACGGATCGACGTACTGCGCGTTCCCCGAGTGGGTGCCGCGGGTGGCGGACTGGGCCGGGGTCGTGGACCGGGTCCGGTCCCTGGCCGGGGGCGGCGCCCACGAGCAGGACCTCGTCGTACGGCAGCGGATCGAAGCGCGCTACGGCCTGTCCAGTGACTCCGCTCTGGCCCCGCTGGAGCGTCCGCACGAGGTGACGGTGGGCACCGCGTGGGGCGGCAACCGCGTCCCCGAGTTCTCCGCGGCCGTGGCCGGTGTGCTGATCGCGGGCGACGAGAAGGCCGCGACCTCGATCTGCGACGGCCGCATGGTCCCCCTGATGTGGCTGGCCGTGGGCTGGGAGTCCGAGCCGCTCGACGCGCTGCGCCGTGTCCGCCTCGACGACACCGTCACCGGCTCTTCCTTCGTGCTCCAGCCCACCGACGGCCTGTACATGACCGAGGCCCAGACCGAGGTGCTGCGGGCGCTGCTCGACCTGCCCCGCGACGAGGCCGAAGCGCGGGTCAAGGACCACTGGGGCGAACTGACCGCACCGAAGGTCACCACGGCCCGGGCCGCCGAACTGCTCGGCCTGCCCGCGCCCGAGGGGAAGGACAAGTGCTCGTGATCCGGCAGTTGCTGTTCCCTGTCCAGCGGACGGTGCCGTGGGCGGTGATCGGCGCGGCCGGGGCGACGGGACTGCTGCTCGCCGCGCTGACCCGGACCGGCGAGGCGGCGGAACAGCTCTCCCTGTATCTGCTGCGGGCCGCGATCCTCGCCTTCGCCTTGGGTCTGGCCTTCCTCCTGGACGACCCGGCCCGCCACACCACGTCCACCGTCCCGACCCCGCGCCCGGTCCGCATCGCCCTGCGCACGGCCCTCGCGGTCCCGGCCGCGGCGGCCTGGTGGACGGTGGCCCTGCTGCTCGTGCCGCCGGAGGTACGGCCTCCGGTCGCCGGCCTCACGCTGGAGGCGGGGGCGGCCTTCGTCCTGGCGGTGGCGGGCGGGGTGGTCGCGGTGCGGTTCGGTGAACTGACCCGGCCCGGACTGCCGGTGGCGGCCGGACTGCTGACCACATCGGTGCTCGTCATGCTGTTCTGGCCCGGTCGCTGGGCCCTGTTCGTACAGGTGCAGGACGAACGGTGGGCGGCGGCGCACGAGCGGTGGGGCTTGGTGCTGGGCGCGGCCGTGCTCCTCGGTGCGGTGTGCGCGGTGGAGCCACTGCGGCGGCGGGTCCGGCTCTGGTCGGCGCCTGGCACATCGAGCGGTTGTGCAGATGGTCATGCCCGGCCGTGAACGTCCATATGGTGAGGTGGTCCTACAACCAAGGGTTGTGTGGCTACCCTGCTACCCGTGGATTCCAAAGCCGTACGGGCCTTCGTCGCGATCGCCGACTCCGGGCAGTTCCAGAAGGCCGCCGGGGATCTGGCCCTCACGCAGCAGGCCGTGTCCAAGCGCATCGCCGCGCTGGAGAAGGACCTGGGTGTCCGGCTGCTCGTCCGCACGCCGCGCGGGGCGGAGCTCACCATCGACGGGCAGGCCCTGCTGCCACACGCCCGCGCCCTGCTCCAGGCGGAGGAACGGGCGGTGGCCGCAGTACGGCCCGGGGGGCGGGCGCTGCGGGTGGACATCGTGGGGCGCCGGGCCGCCACGGCGGGACTGGTCCGGGACTTCCACCGGGCGCACCCGGAGATCACGCTGGACGTCGTCACCCTCTTCGGCGTCGACGCGGCGGTCGCCGCCGTGCGGGACGGGGCCGTCGACGCCACGTTCCGGGCCGTCACCATGCCCGGGCACCGGCTCCCCGACGGCATCACGGCGACCCCGGCCCTCGACGAGCCGCTCCGGCTGTGCGTCGGCCCCGGCCACGAGTTCGCCCGGGCCGAGTGGGTGACGCCGGCGCAACTCGCGGGACACCGCATCTGGATGCCGGGCAACGAGCCCGGCACGGAGTGGGCCGCCTACTACGACGAACTCGCCGCCACCTTCGGCCCGGCCATCGACACCATCGGCCCCAACTTCGGTGTCGAGGCCCTCCTCGACACCGTCGCGGACTCCCCGACCCTGGCGACGTTCCTCAGCGAACGCACCCCGCTGGTGTGGCCGACCGACCACGACCTGCGCCTCGTCCCGCTGCGCGACCCGACCCCGGTCTACCCGCACTGCCTGCTCTGGCGCACGGACAACCCCCACCCGGGCCTGACCGCCCTGCGCGCCCACCTGGCGGCACAGCCCCGGCTCACGGAAGGCAAGACCTGGCGCCCGTCCTGGGCGGAGTGAAACTGTCGGGGCCACTCGCTTCTTGCCAGTGTCGTGCTTCCACGAGCCGAGTAAAGGGCGCTTCGCGTCGGCTGTGCCGATCGGCCTGCGGCCGACCCTTGACTCACCTCGCTCCAGCACGGGAGAGAAGCGAGCGAGCGGCCCGAAAAGGCGGGTGGCCAAACGCTGTGTGCGATCAACGCCCCGTCGTACCGCTGATCGGCATCGGCGGGCGCACCCGCGCCTCGCCGGCACGCCGGGTGGTCTCAGCGGCGAGCGGTGGTCGTGGGGAGGGGAGCCGGGCCGGGGGCAAAGGGGGTGCCCTCTGCGGTATTGGAGCGGATGGGCCACGGGCGGGAGCGAAACGCGGGTGAGAACTGGGCAACATGGCCCAAATACTCCACCGGGCTCGCAAGGCCCCGCCTACGCCCCCCCACCGCTCGCCGCTGAGCCAAGCCGGCGTGCAGGTGACGCGCCCGCGCCCGCCGACGCCGATCAGCGACGCAACGGGCCGATGACCGCACGCGGGGTTCGGCCACCCGCCTTTCCGGGCCGCTCGCTCGCTTCTTCCTCGTGCTGGAGCGGACTGGGTCAAGGGTCGGCCGCAGGCCGATCGGCGGAGCCGACGCGAAGCGCCCTTGAGGCAGGCCGTGGAAGCACGACACTGGCAAGGAAGCGGGCGGCCCCGACAGTCAGTTGGTGACGTAGTCGAGGAACGACGCCCAAGGGCTCGCGCCGAACACGAGTATCGGACCCTGCGGCTGCTTGCTGTCGCGGACCGGGATCGTGCCGGGGCAGTTGTCGGCGACCTCGACGCAGTTGTTGTCTCCCCCGTCGCTGTAGGACGACTTGCGCCACACAGCAGCGGTGAGGTCGCGGGTGCTCGTCATGATCTGTGCTCCTCCAGTACGCCCCTGATGAACGCGAGCGAGTCCGACGGGGACAACGCCAGGTCGCGAAGCCGATCGTAGGACGACCGCTCCCGAAGAACCTCGTCCGGACCTTCGATCAGCCGACCACTGCTGTTGCCTTCCGTGTAGGCAACGGCGCTTCCATTCCTCTGCCAGAGCAGCGTCAGCGATCCGTTCATATGGTGATGCGCACCCGCCGAGAACGGCAGTACCTGGAGCGCCAAGTTGGGCCACAGTGCCGCGGCCTCAAGGTGAAGCAGCTGGTCGTGCCACGTCTTGCCCTGGGCAGCGGGACGTCGGAGCGCGAACTCGTCCACGATGATCCGGACCTCGGGCTCCGGCTTCTGCCCCAGCACAGACTGCCGTCCGAGCCGAGCGGCTACTTGCTCCTCGACAGCCTCGTCACCCTCAGCCGTTGTCTGAGCGCCAGATAACACCCCGCGAGCGAAGTCCTCTGTCTGCAGCAGCCCGGGAATCCCCAGCGAGAACTTCCACATGATCCGCGCCGTCGCCTCCAGCGCCATGAACTCCCTGTACTGATCCTTGAACGCATCCAGCCGAGCCGCCTTCCAATGGCTCAACAGCAGGTCACCCGTGCCGTAGTAGCCGTCCAGGTCCTCCATGACCGTCACCTTGGAGAGCCGCTCCCCGGACTCCAGCCGGCTCAGATAGCTCTTCTCGTAGCCGGTCTCGTCGGCCAGCTGCCCCAGTGACTTCCCGGCCTTCTCCCGCAGGACCTTCAGCGTCTGCCCGAGCATCACCCGCCCGGAGACCGGCTCCGCGTCAACGTTCTGACCCACGTCACCCCTCCCCGTTGTCTGAGCGCCAGACAACACCGGACCTCTTCCGCAGCGTACGTGCGATGAGTGACGATCGAGGCACGAACGGTGATCACCGCTCGTCAACCCCGCCTTGAATCCCCCTGCCCTGAGAAGGGACGCCCCCGTGCGCCTGCGTATCGCCGAATTCTGCGAGTCCCTGCTGCTCGCCCTCCTGCGGAGCCTGCTGCCCGCACGAGGGCGTCATCGAGCGGTGTCGGCCTGGCGTCCGCCGGCGCTGCCCCACTCCCCGCCGGTCCCCAGGCCCTGGCCCCCGGAACCGCTGCTCATGGACGGCCCGCTCGTCCGGCCGTACCTGCGTGCCGAGGAGGTGTTCGTATGAGGCTGCTCCCCTGGACCGGGCTCGACGGACGGCCCTGCTACCTCAGCACCGATGACCCCGACAGCCTCCTCTCGCGGCTCGCCGATGACATCGAGGCCGTGCAACTGACGTCCGCGGAGCAGGTGCTCGCCGGCGCCAGGGCCGTACTCGGCGATGCCGGAGCCGGTGAGCACGCGCTGCGTTTCGCACTGGTCAGGGCAGTGGAGTCGCTGGGGGAGGTGCTGCGCGTCGCGGTGAGCCGGGGCGAGCGCATCGCCGACCGGCGACGCCCTGACCCGGGACCTCCCGATGGCTCCCTCAGGTCTCCGTCCGGTACATCAGATCCACCTCGTGCGTGGTGAACCCCAGCCGCTCGTACACCGACACCGCCGCCTTGTTGTCGGCGTCGACGTACAGCATCGCGGTCGGCAGCCCCTGGTCCGCGAGGTGCCGCAGCCCGATCGTGGTCAGGGACTTGCCGAGGCCGCCGCCCTGCGCGCCGGGGCCGACGCCGAGGACGTACACCTCGCCCAGGCCCTCCTCGGCGTGCACCTTGGTCCAGTGGAAGCCGACGAGTTCGTCGCCGCGGAAGGCGAGGAAGAAGCCCGCCGGGTCGAACCACGGCTCGGCCTTGCGGTCGTCGAGGTCGCGCTGGGTGAGGGAGCCCTGCTCGGGGTGGTGGGCGAAGGCGGCGGCGTTCACCGCGAGCCAGGCCGCGTCGTCCTCGCCGGGCACGAAGGCGCGGACCGAGACGCCCTCGGGGAGCACCGGGTCGGGCGCGTCGAAGCCGGTCAACGGGCGCCGCATCTGGCGCAGTTCACGGAAGAGCGTGAGGCCGAGGACCTGTGCGAGATGCCGGGCGGCGGAGTGCCCGCCGTGTGCCCACACCCGCAGGCGCTTGCCCGACGCGGCCAGCAGGGCCGAGCCGAGCGCCCGGCCGTGCCCGTGTCCGCGATGCCCGGGATGCACCACCAGTTCGGCGGCCGGCGGCTCCACCGGGTCCGTGTCCTCCAGCTGGGCGTAACCGACCAGTTCCCCGCCGGTGGTGAGCAGCAGATGGGACACGCCCTCCCGCTCCCCGCCGCGCAACTGCAACCGGCCCTGTTCGGACACCGCCTGCTGCCCGTCGGTCCGGGCCGCCTCCTCGAGCAGTCCGAGCACGGCCTCGGTCTGCTCCGCGGAGAGCGCGGCAAGGGTCTCGATCGAGCGGGGGCGGCCCGGCCTTACGGTGTCGTCGCTGGTCATGCGTACGAGGGTACGGGGCACCACCGGCAAATCCGCGGCAAAGAAGCAACCAGGCCGTAACCATGAAACACCTGTTGCGCTACGCGCGTTGACTCTAGGCTGCGCCGGACGACATCACTGTCCCAGCAGACCTACAGGGGGGCGTATGCCAGCCACTTCACCGGCGCACCCGGACCGCCGCAGACGTCGTACGAACCGTTTCGCCGCTCTCGCCGCCGGTGTCGTCACCGTCGGTGCGCTGGCCGCGGCCGGACTGCCCGGCTCGGCTTCGGCAGGGGAGGAGCGCAGCGAGGGCGGGTACGGCCACGGCCGCTACCAGGACGTCCAGCTGCTGTCCTTCAACGACCTGCACGGCAACCTGGAGCCGCCCGCCGGTTCCTCGGGCCGTGTCACCGAGGCGCAGCCCGACGGCACGACGAAGACCATCGACGCCGGTGGTGTCGAGTACCTCGCCACGCATCTGCGGCAGGCCCGCAAGGGCGAGAAGTACTCCATCACGGCCGCCGGCGGCGACATGGTGGGAGCCTCGCCGCTGCTGTCCGGGCTGTTCCACGACGAGCCGACCATCGAGGCGCTGAACAAGCTCGACCTCGACGTCACCTCCGTCGGCAACCACGAGTTCGACGAGGGCGCCAAGGAGCTCGGCCGCCTCCAGAACGGCGGCTGCCACCCGAAGGACGGCTGCTACTCGGACACGAAGTTCGAGGGCGCCGACTTCCCCTACCTCGCGGCCAACGTCCTCGACGAGAAGACGAAGAAGCCGATCCTCAAGCCCTACTGGGTGTGGAAGAAGAACGGCGTCAAGGTCGGCTTCATCGGCGTGACCCTGGAGGGCACCCCGGACATCGTCTCCGCCGAGGGCGTCAAGGGCCTGTCCTTCAAGGACGAGGTCGAGACGATCAACAAGTACGCCAAGGTGCTGCAGAAGCAGGGCGTGAAGTCGATCGTCGCGCTCATCCACGAGGGCGGTTTCCCGGCGTCGACGTCGTACAACTACGACTGTGACTCCCCGGGCGCGGGCGACGGCATCTCCGGGCCGATCGTCGACATCGCCAAGAACGTCACGCCGCAGGTGGACGCGCTGGTCACCGGCCACACCCACAACGCGTACGTGTGCAGCATCGCCGACCCGGCGGGCAAGCCCCGCATGGTCACCTCGGCCGCGTCCTTCGGCCGCCTCTACACCGACACGACGCTGACCTACGACCGCAGGACCGGCGACATCGCCCGTACGGCCGTGAAGTCCGCGAACCGCGTGGTCACCCGGGACGTCCCCAAGGCGCCCGACATGACCGAGCTGATCAGCAAGTGGAACACGCTGGCCGCGCCCATCGGCAACCGCGCGATCGGTTACATCTCCGGCGACATCGGCAACACCGGCACCGAGTCCCCGCTCGGCGACCTCATCGCCGACGCCCAGCTCGCCCACGGCAAGCAGCTCGACCCGGAGACCGACCTGGCGCTGATGAACCCGGGCGGCATCCGCGCGCCGCTGACCTACGCGGCCAAGGGCGCCGAGGGCGACGGTGTCGTCACCTACGCCGAGGGCTTCACGGTCCAGCCGTTCGCCAACACCGTGAACCTGCAGGACTTCACCGGCGCGCAGATCGTCCAGGTGCTCAAG
The DNA here is from genome assembly GCF_040637515.1 of Streptomyces sp. NPDC029041. Classification (NCBI taxonomy): domain Bacteria; kingdom Bacillati; phylum Actinomycetota; class Actinomycetes; order Kitasatosporales; family Streptomycetaceae; genus Streptomyces; species Streptomyces sp. NPDC029041. The sequence continues at coordinate 45,111 of NZ_JBEZWO010000005.1, forward strand.
GAGCAGGTGTCCGGCCCGAACGCGGCGGCCCCGAAGGTCCTCCAGGTGTCCTCCGGCCTGACCTACACGCTGGACCTCACCAAGTCGGGTGCCGACCGGGTGGTCACGGACAGCATCAGGCTGAACGGCTCGGCCATCGACCCGTCGGCCACCTACCGTGTCGCGACGAACAGCTTCCTCGCGGGCGGCGGTGACGGCTTCCCGACCCTCGGCCAGGGCACGAACGACGTCGTCGGCGCCGACGACCTGACCGCGCTGGAGCAGTACCTGACGGCCAACTCCTCGGCGTCGAACCCGATCGCGCCGCCGAAGGCGGACCGGATCACGATCGTGAAGTAGGTCGCATACCGGGGGTTCGAGTTGCGGGTGGGGGCGGTGCGCATGGTCGGATGGATCGATGCGTACCCCCCACCACCTCGATGCGCATCCCCGTCCGAACCCGTACGAGGAGCTCGCCGCCCTCGATGACGGGCCTCTGGAGGAGACCCCTCTGGAGGAGTTCCTCCCGGAGGAACGCACTGCGGGCGCCGAGGACGCCTGGGCCCCGCCGGACCATCGCCGCGGCGGCAAGCGACGTCGGAAGAATCGTTTCGCTGGCTTGCCGTTCGCGGTGAAGGCCGTCGTCGGCCTGGTCGTCCTCGCCTCGTTCGCCGCCCTCGGCGACCGCGGGGCGGTGCTGTACGCCGAGCACCGGGCCGCCGACACGCTCAAGGACCGCCTCGACCTGGCCGCCGCGCCCGAGGTGGAGATCGGCGGCTTCCCCTTCCTCACCCAGCTCGCCGACAAGCGGCTGGAGTCGGTGAGGCTGACCGTCCCGGACGTCGCCGCCGACCGCGTCTCGCTCGCGAAGGTGTCGGCCACGGCCCACGACGTGCGGCTCAACGCCGACGGACTGACGTCCGTGCGGGGTGCCGACGTCCCCCGGTTCGACGGGGACGTGCTGCTGTCCTTCGAGGACCTCAACCGCGAACTCGGCGCCTCCCAGGTGAAGTTCACGGGCGAGGGCCGCGACCGGGTGCGGGCACGGGGCACCCTGCCGGTCGCCGGTCACGACCTCAAGCTGCGGGCCGAGGCCCGGATCCGGCGGCAGGGCGAGCGGGGCATCGCCACCGAGATCGGCGGCATGCGCCTGGACATCGGTGACCTGGCGACCTACCGCCCCGGCAAGCGCCCCTCGGAAGGGCTGCACCTGACGCCCGAGGCGTCCGCGGATCTGGCCCGGGAGACCCGCAAGGCCAAGGCGCTGCTGTCGGTCCCGGCCATCGTGCGGCGGATGGGCGTACCCGAGGCGACCGTGAACCAGGCCCTGGCCGACGACGGCAAGCTCACCGAGCTGACCGGCTCCCCGCGCTTCGCCCGCCAGGCCGAACGCCTGAACCTCATCGACCTCGCCCTGGACAACCCCGACGTGCTCAAGAGTCTGGGCCTCGACCCCTCTCTGCTCGGGGAGTTGTCGCGCCTGACCCGGCCGGTCCTGGCCGACCGGCTCGCGCTGGCCTTCGAACTGCCCAAGCCGGAGCAGGGAGACATGAAGCTGGAGGACGTACGGGTGGAGGAGGACGGCATCCGCGTGCGGCTGTCGGGCTCGGGGCTGACGCTGGGCGGCTGAGCCGGCTCGGAGTTGTCCGGTGGGCGGCTGAGCCGGTGCGGCTGCGCAGAGCCGCCCGGCCTCGCGCTGGATCAATCTTTGTGTGCAGATGTGTTGACCTCTGTTCGAGAACCCTTCTAGTTTCGTGCTCCCATGAGCGGTCCGTCTGACGGTCGCTCATCCGTGCACCTGCTCAGAAGGGGATGTCGTGTCCAGAAAGAACCAGCGTGGGACAGCCGCCGCGGGGGCGCTCCTGGCCTGCGTCACGGCATTCGGCGGGGCATTCGCCTCCCCCGCGGCCGCCTCTCCCGCCCACCGTCCCACCCCACCGCCCGTCAGCGACTTCAAGGGCGTCAACTGGGCCGACCCGCGCGACAATTACGCCGACGACGCGGTCGTGCCCTCGGGCCTGTCCACCTCCGACAGCTACGCCACGACCTACGCCAAGTCCAGGGCGATCATCGGCGGGTTCTCCAAGCTCGGCGCCAACACCGTCCGCCTCCCGGTCAACCCGACCTCGGTGAACGGGCCGTTCTGGAAGTCGTACCGGGGCGCGATCGACGCCGCCACCGCCAAGGGCTTCAAGGTCATCCTGGGCTACTGGGAGGCCGACAACGCCAAGGACGGAAAGATCGACGACCAGGCGTCCTGGGACCGCATGTGGGCGCGGATCACCTCCGCCTACGCCGGCGATTCCAAGGTGTACTTCGAGCCGATGAACGAGCCGTTCGGCTACACCGCGCAGGAGTGGACCGACATCGCCGCGAAGTGGGTGACCACCCACCGCAACGTGCCCCGGGACCGGGTCCTGATCGGCGGCTACAAGTACAGCGAGGACGTCAAGCCGGTCTGCGCCGACCCGCGCCTCAAGGGCGTCCGCCTGGCCCTGCACAACTACGGCTTCTGGCACACCGACTGGACCAGCGTCGACCAGTGGAAGGCCGACTTCAAGAGCCGCATCGGCGACTGCGCGTCCCGCACGATCCTCGACGAGTTCGGCGCCTCGATGACCACCGGCCTGGACTACAACGGCCCGGTGGGCACCTCCAACGAGATCGCCTACATCCAGGCCGCGACCGACACCATCCGCGAGCTCGGGCTGGGCTCGGTCTACTGGCCCGGCCTGCGCAACGGTGACACCTACTCCCTCACCACGCTCCAGGGCACGGGCACGAACCTCAGCCTGACGGTGAACAACCAGAGCGGCCTGGACCGGCTGCACTACGCCTGGAAGCAGTAGTCACCCGCGAGGTGGTGGCCCTTCCGGGCCCGGCGCCGCTCGTCAGCCGGACCCGGAAGGGAGCCGTTCAGGACGCCGAAGGCGTCCAGCCCGCGAGCCAGTCCGCGATCTCCTGGTTCGCGGCCTGCGCGTCGGTCAGGTGCGGCCGGTTCGTGCTCGCCGGGCCGGCCCCGGCGCCGTAGTTCTTGTACTCGGCGAACCGGTCGTCCTTCCACGAGAACCCGCTCATGTCGGTCCACGGGGCCGGCTTGATCGCGTTGCTCAGGTTGGTGTTGCGGACCGTGGCCTGTGGATCGAGGGACGCGTCCCCGCCCGCGTGCCAGGGCCGGCCGAGGTGGAAGCCGCCGGCCGAGACGTCGCCGTTGACCGTGGAGTTGGCGATCAGGAAGCCCCTGCGGTTCGCCGCGGTGCTCGGAGCGGTGACGTACCCGGTCGAGGTGCCGTCCCAGCGCTTCTTCAGCGTGATCACGGACTTGTCGACGACCGCCGTGGCCCGGCCGAAGATGAAGTCGACGTTGCCGATCACGTAGGAGCCGGAGACGTAGACCCGGCCCAGCCGGTCCTTCGACGCGGTGTCCAGCAGCAGGGTGTCCTGGTCCCCGCTGACGATGATGCCGTCCAGGAACACCTTGTCGGCGGCGGTCCGCAGGGCGACGGCCTGATGGTCCTTGAAGTGCTGGTTGGCCTTCTCGTCGAAGTCGTTGGAAATGGTCAGGTTGCGCGCCTGGAAGTCGTCGGCCTCGACGGCGACGGTGGCGCTGCCGCTCGTGCCGTAGGTGCCACCGCCCGGCTTGGGGGTGCCCGACGCGTTGTTGTAGACGATCGTCGTGTCCTTGCGGCTTCCGCCGGTGCCCTGGAGGGTGACGTGCGGCTTGTTGGAGGGGATCTTCACCAGTTCGCGGTACGTCCCCGGCTTCACGGCGATCACCACGCGCGAGGGGTTGTTCGCCGGTACGGCGTTCACGGCGGCCTGGACGGTCCTGTACTGACCGCTGCCGTCCTGGGCGACGGTGAGGGTGGTGGCGGCCGCGGCCCTGGTGGAGGCGGAGGTGGCGGCGGAGGCCTGCAGTGCGGTGGAGCCCAGGGCGCCGAGGTCGGCGCCGTAGGCGAAGGTACCGGTGGCGGTCAGGGCCAGGGGGACCCCGACCGCCACGGCGGTGCGGCTTCTGCGGTGACGGGCCTTGCTGCGCGGCTCACTCATGCGGCGATCCGTTCCGTGTGGGGGAATGACCGCTGAGCAGTCGCCGCACCGCGCGGAAAGGTTGCCGGTACGAGGGCCTTACTGGATGCAGGACTTGGGGTCGAGCTTCTCCTCGATCTTGTCCTCACGGCCGTCGGGCTGGCCGCTGGGCAGGAGCTTGTCGGAGATGCCGTCGATGTAGTACCCGTGCGAGTAGATGGTCTGGTAGCCCCGGTCACGCCAGCTGTGCACGGTCCGGTCCCCGTCGCCCTTGTTCCACTGGTAGTCCTCGACGTAGAAGACGGGGTTGACGCGCACCACGCGCTGGTACGGCGTCCAGGTCACGGCGACCTGCCGGCACGGCGGGACGGTCTTCTCGCTGCGGGTCTCGAACCTGGACTCCTTCTCCCAGCCCCACTCGTACCCGGCGCTGCCGCCCACGGTCCCGCTGAAGATGCTCTTGGCGAGGGAGAGGCTGATGGAGCCGCCGACGCTCTTCTTCGCGAACGTCTTGGTGCTGTAGCTGCTGACGAAGGTCTCCTTGTCGTCGGCGGAGCCCTGGTTGCCGATCCACCGGGACGTGCGGACGGTGTCGCCCTTGATGGACCAGGTGGAGGCCTCGGCGTACCCGCACCAGCCGCGGAACAGCTCCCAGGGTCCCGCGGGCGCCCACAGCCCGATGACGTCCCGCAGGTACTCGTCCCGGGTCTTGAACTCACCGGTGTCGACGTTGAGGGCGCCGTACACGCCCGTCAGACTCGTCTCCTGACTGCAGAGCCGCTCGATCATCAGGTCGGTGTCCCCGGGGTCCACACCCCGGATGTCGGTCGCCCCGGCGGGTCCGGCGGCGGCGGTGCCCGCACCGGTGAGCAGTCCGGTGACGGCGAGGGCGGTGGAGGCGGCAACTATGCCGCACTTCCTGAGAGTTGATGTGCGGATGAGACGCATGTGGGGGGCTCACTCCTGCTTGTCGTTCTGTGACGGTGATGAAGATGTCAGAACAGCGGCAGGAGTGTGCGCTACTGACGGGTATGACAGGACATCGACAGCTGGGCGGGCGAGATGTCCCTCAGACAGGGGCAGGAGGGTCCTCCGGGGGCGGCACCGACGCCCCCGGCAGTCGTACCGTCACCGTCGTGCCGCCGGTCTCCGCCGGGGTGAGGGACACCTCGCCGCCCGCCTGCTGCACCGTGCGGGCCACGATCGACAGGCCCAGGCCGGAGCCCGGGAGGGCCCGGGCGCTCGGGGAGCGCCAGAAGCGGTCGAAGACGTGGGGGAGTTCGTCGGCGGGGATGCCCGGGCCGTGGTCGCGGACCGTGAGGGTGCCCGAGGCCAGGCGTACCTCGATCGTGCCGCCCTGCGGGCTGAACTTCACGGCGTTGTCCAGGATGTTGACCATCGCCCGTTCCAGGGCGGAGGGTTCCGCGCGGACGAACCAGGGCTCGATGTCCGCCGTGATCGTCAGTTCCGGACCCCGCAGCCGGGCCCGTCGCAGTGCCGACTCGACCGTGTCCTGCCAGGCGACGATCTGGGTCCGGCCCCCGTGCTGGCCCGTGTCGGGGCGGGACAGTTCCTGGAGGTCGCCGATGAGCGCGGCCAGCTCCGTCATCTGCGCCTTCACCGACGCGAGCAGCGCCTTGCGGTCCGCCTCGGGGATGGGGCGGCCCGTCTCCTCGCTGCGGGTGAGGAGTTCGATGTTGGTACGGAGGGAGGTGAGGGGGGTGCGGAGTTCATGGCCGGCGTCCGCGATCAGCTGCTGCTGGAGTTCCTGGGAGCTGGCCAGCGCCGACGTCATCGAGTTGAAGGACCGGGACAGGCGGGCGATCTCGTCCTCGCTGTCGTCCTCCACGGGGATGCGGATGTGCAGGTCCTCCGTACGGGCCACGTGCTCGACCGCCTCGGTCAGCTTGTCGACGGGGCGCAGCCCGGCCCGGGCGACGGCCAGACCGGCGGCTCCGGCGCCGAGGACTCCGACGCCGGAGACCAGGAGGAGGATCAGGGCCAGCTCGTTGAGGGTGGACTGGGTGCCCTTGAGCGGCAGTGCGATGACGAGGGAGTAGTCGGCGGCGACGCCCCGCGTCACGGGCCCGTCCTTGATGACGACCGCCGTCGTCAGGACGCGCAGCTTGTTGCCGTGTTCGTCCGTGCCGTCGCGGATGTGGCCCTGGTTCGGGTCGGGGTTCTTGGCCACGGCCTTGTCGTCGCCGGTGACGCGCACCTGGGTCGTGGAGCTCGGGAAGAGGCACAGCGTGCCGTCGACGCGGACCAGCTGCCCGTAGGTCTTGGGCCGCGACCCCATGCCCAGCGAGTCGGAAGGGCTCTGGAGGCACTCGTCGGTGAGCGCCTGGAACTCGTCCGAACGCAGCGGCGCGACCGACGACTTCAGGTCGTTGTCGATCTCGTCGTACAGCTTCCCCTGCACGATGAACCAGCATGTCACCGACACCGCCGCCACCGCGAACGCCACCGCCGCCGCCACCAGCAGGGCCAGCCGGGACCGGATCGGCAGGGAGCGGAACCGCCGCAGGACCGTCCGGGAACTCACTCCGCGCCGCCCTGCCGCAGCACGTAGCCGACGCCCCGCACCGTGTGGACGAGGCGCGCCTCCCCGCCCGCCTCGGTCTTGCGGCGCAGGTACATCACGTACACGTCGAGGGAGTTCGACGACGGCTCGAAGTCGAAGCCCCAGACGGCCTTGAGGATTTGCTCCCGGGTGAGGACCTGGCGCGGGTGCGCCATGAACATCTCCAGGAGCGTGAACTCCGTGCGGGTCAGCTCCACGTGGCGCTCGCCCCGCGTGACCTCCCGTGTCGAGAGGTCCATGCGCAGGTCGGCGAAGGTGAGCGCGTCCTCGTCGGCCGGGCCCGCCGCCCCCACGGCCGCCGCGTAGGAGCTGCGGCGCAGGAGGGCGCGGATCCGGGCGAAGAGTTCGTCCAGTTCGAAGGGCTTGACCAGGTAGTCGTCGGCGCCCGCGTCGAGGCCGGTGACGCGGTCGCCGACCGTGTCGCGGGCGGTGAGCATGAGGATCGGCGTGGTGTCGCCGGTGGCGCGGATGCGGCGGGCCGCCGTCAGGCCGTCCATGCGTGGCATCTGGATGTCGAGGACCAGCAGGTCCGGCCGGTAGGCCGCCGCCTTGTCCAGGGCGTCCGCGCCGTCGACGGCGACCTCGGTCCCGTATCCCTCGAACGCGAGGCTGCGCTGGAGTGCTTCGCGTACGGCCGGCTCGTCGTCGACGATCAGGATGCGCTGCGGGTCACGGTCGCCGTCTGCGGGGCTCATGGCTCGGGGTCCTCGGGGGTGAAGGGGGACGGGGGTGCTGCTCCTCTGACGCTCTCAGCGTCGCACGCCGGCGGGCGGGGGCGGGGGGCGAGTGCCGGACCGTGGTGGGCGGTTGCGCGGGAGCGTCTGCCGGTCCCCGGGGGCCGACGACGGTGACGGGCGGGCGCCGCCCCGGTGGCGGGCTGCGGCGGGACGTGCCTCAGCCTCGTCCCGCCCGGCGTCGCGCCCTCGCGGACCGGCCCGTCCTGCGCGTCGTCGTGGCCGCCGGTGCCACCTCCGCCGCCCGGCCCGTCGGCGGGTGCAGGGCGTACGCCACCGCCAGGGCCGGCCCGATCGCCGCCGGGTCGTCGCCCGGCTCCGTGTGCACCACCTGCTGGATCATCGCCGTACTCCTCACTGTCGAGCTGTCGAACTGTCGATGGCCGGGACTCAGTCGGTCGAACCCGCCCGCAGCTTCGCGAGGTCGGCCTTGACGGTGTCGATCGGGATGGCGAAGCCGAGGCCGACACTGCCCGCGTCGGAGGACGAGGAGGCCTGCCCGGCCGGCGAGTACATCGCGGAGTTGATCCCGATGATGTTGCCGTTCATGTCGATCAGCGCACCGCCGGAGTTGCCCGGGTTGAGGGACGCGTCGGTCTGGAGCGCCTTGTACGTCGTGGTGTCGTTGCCGGTGTCGCCGTTGAACTGGCGTCCGCCGAACTCGAACGGCCACTGGTCGCCCTGCCCCTGGCCCCACTGCTGCTGGCCCTGGTCCTGGCCCTCCTCGGTCGGGACGGTGACGTCACGGTCGAGGGCCGAGATGATGCCGCTGGTGACGGTGCCGGACAGCCCTTCGGGGGAGCCGATCGCCACGACCTGGTCGCCGACCTGGAGCCCGGCCGAGTCGCCGAGCGTGGCCGCCTTCAGGCCGGAGGCGTTCTCCAGCTTGATCAGCGCCAGGTCCTTCTTGCTGTCGGTGCCGACGACCTTCGCGGTGTACGACTTGCCGTCGCTGGTGGTCGCCTTGATCTGCGAGGCCCCGGCGACGACGTGGTTGTTGGTGACGATCTCGCCGCCGCTGGTGATGATCACGCCGGAGCCGGTGGAGGACCCGGCGTTGGACTCGGCGCTGATCTCGACGATGCTCGGGCTGACCGCCTTCGCGACCCCGGCGACCGTGCCCTTCTGGCTGGAGGGGACGACGTTGGTGCTGGTGGAGCTGGAGGCGACGGTGTCGTTGCCGGTCAGTTCCTGGATGCCGTAGGCGGTGCCGCCGCCTATCGCCGCCGCGACGATCGCCACGGCGGCGATCAGGGCCAGGGGCCCGCGGGTGCGCTTCTTCGGATGCGGAGCATGTGCCGGGGCGTACGCCGGCGGGGGCGGCCACTCGGGGTTCACCGGGGCCTGCTGCTGACCCTCGTAAGGGTTCTCGTGTTCGCCACTGCGGTGGAAGCTCTCGGTCATGGAACAGAGCTTGTCGCCCGACCATGAGAGCTTCCTGAGTGCTCCCTGAGAAGCCCGACAGAACCTCGTATGCCCGATATAAAGGCGGCCGCCGCCCCGGAACGAAGAGGCCCGCGGCTTTGGAGCCGGGGGCCTACGGGCAGCCGCAGGACTGCCGGGTGACCAGGCGTGAGGGGAACACCTTCAGCCGTTCGCGCCGGGTTCCCGCGACCCGCAGCCCGTCGTCGAGGACGAGATCCACCGCCGCCCGGGCCATCGCCGGACGGTCGGAGGCGACCGTCGTCAGGGGCGGGTCGGCGAGGGCCGCCTCCTTGATGTCGTCGAAGCCGGCCACCGCCAGCTCGCCGGGGACGTCGATGCGCAGCTCGCGCGCGGCGCGCAGCAGGCCGATCGCCTGGTCGTCGGTGGAGCAGAAGATCGCCGGCGGGCGCTCGGGGCCCGAAAGGATCTTCAGGGCGGCCTGGTAGGCGTCGTAGCGGTTGTAGAGCGCCTCGAAGAGGCGGCCCTCCGTGGAGATCCCGGCGTCCTCCATCGCGCGGCGCCAGCCCTCGACGTGGTCGGAGACCGGGTCGCCGACCGCGGGGGTCTCGGCTATGCCTCCCATACAGGCGACGTACTCGTAGCCGTGCTCCAGCAGGTGCCGGACGGCGAGTTCGGCGCCGCCCAGGTCGTCCGTGGTGACGGCGACGTCGTCGATGGCCTCGGGCCGTTCGTGCAGCAGCACGACGCGGGCGTCCCAGGCCTCGATCTCGGCGGCGGCCAGGTCGTTGAGCGCGTGGCTGACGAGGATCAGGCCGGAGACCCGCATGCCGAGGAAGGCGCGCAGGTAGTGGACCTCGCGCTCGGCCACGTAGTCCGTGTTGCCGACCAGGACCATCTTCCCGCGCTCGGAGGCGGCCTGCTCGACCGCGTGCGCCATCTCCCCGAAGAAGGGCTGGCGGGCGTCCGGGATGATCAGGCCTATGAGGTCCGTGCGCCGGGAGGCCATCGCCTGGGCGACCCGGTCGGGCCGGTACCCCAGCTCCTTGATCGCGGCGAGGACACGCTCGCGCGTGGCCGGGGCGACCGGCCGGGGTCCGTTGTTGATGACGTAGCTGACGACGGCAGTGGAAGTCCCTGCCAGCCGCGCCACATCATCCCGAGTCACCTTGGCCACGCGCGGAGTCTACGCGGATATACCTGCCGCGGGCAGGGCGTAAAGGAGGTTCCGTACGATATCCCGACCGCCGTCCGGGGCACCCTGTGCGGATAGCGATGCCCAGGTCGGGGCCGCATGACGCCTCTCAGGCCTTGGCGCGGGCGTCGGCGGCGTCCAGGGCGGCCGACTCGTCCGCCTTGTCCGTCTTTGCCTCGGCCGCCTTGGCCTTCGCCTCCTCGGCGGGGCGCTCCATCTTCTCCGGCTTCTCCGGCGTAACGAATCGATAACCGACGTTCCGGACGGTGCCGATCAACGACTCGTGCTCCGGTCCGAGCTTGGCGCGCAGCCGCCGTACGTGCACGTCGACCGTGCGCGTACCGCCGAAGTAGTCGTAGCCCCAGACCTCCTGGAGCAGCTGGGCGCGGGTGAAGACCCGGCCGGGGTGCTGCGCGAGGTACTTCAGGAGCTCGAACTCCTTGAAGGTGAGGTCGAGGACGCGGCCCTTGAGCTTCGCCGAGTACGTCGCCTCGTCCACCGACAGGTCGCCGTTGCGGATCTCCATGGGGGAGTCGTCGCTGACGATCTGCTGCCGGCCCATGGCCAGCCGCAGCCGCGCCTCGACCTCGGCCGGGCCGGCGGTGTCGAGCAGGACGTCGTCGATGCCCCAGTCCGCGGTGACGGCGGCGAGGCCGCCCTCGGTGACGACCAGGACGAGCGGACAGCCCGGTCCGGTGGAGCGCAGCAACTGGCACAGGCTGCGGACCTGCGGCAGGTCGCGGCGGCCGTCGACGAGGATGACGTCGGCGCCGGGGGTGTCGACGAGGGCCGGCCCCTCCGCGGGCGCCACACGCACGTTGTGCAGGAGCAGGCCGAGGGCGGGGAGCACCTCCGTCGACGGCTGGAGGGCATTGGTCAGGAGCAGCAGAGAACTCATACGTCTGGTTCCTCCTCGGTCCCTGCGAGGACGTTTGTTGGCACAGCACCGCTCTGCGATCCCGAAGGCCCCGTACACCTGCGGTTTCCCGCGTCGTATACAACGCTTCCGAAAGCACAAAAGGACCCGGGGGCTACGGTGCCCGAGTCCTCTGCCCAGCAGAATAGCCCACATGAGCTCTGGTCCGGCAGGTCATGTGGCGCGTTCCACCGATCGTCCGCATTCCGAGACGAACGGGGGGAAGCGTGTGCGGATGTCGTCGCGGGCGTTTCTGCGGACGTCCGACGGTGTCGCGATCGACGCCGTGTACGAGCCGGGGGCGGCGGCGCACGACACCTCCGGGACGCCTTCCGGTCATCCGGTGTTCGTCGTCGCCCACGGCTTCACCGGCGCGGTGGACCGCCCGCACGTGCGGCGGATCGCGGAGGCGTTCGCCCGGTACGGGGGCGTGGTCACCTTCTCCTTCCGCGGGCACGGGATGTCCGGCGGCCACTCCACGGTCGGCGACCGGGAGGTGCTGGACCTGGCCGCGGCGGTGGCCTGGGCGCGCGGTCACGGGCACGCGCGGGTGGTGACCGTCGGCTTCTCCATGGGCGGCTCGGTGGTGCTCCGCCACGCGGCGCTGCACCCGCGGCAGACCGACGCGGTGGTGTCGGTCAGCTCACCGGCCCGCTGGTACTACCGGGGCACCGCGCCCATGCGGCGGCTGCACTGGCTGGTGACCCGGCCCGAGGGGCGGGTCGTGGGCCGGTACGGGTTCCGTACCCGCATCCACCACCGGGACTGGAACCCGGTGCCCCTCTCGCCGGTGGAGGCGGTGCCGAGGATCGCCCCGACCCCGCTGCTGATCGTGCATGGCGACGCCGACGGCTACTTCCCCGTCGACCATCCGCGGATGCTGGCCGCGGCCGCCGGTGACCAGGGCGAACTGTGGCTGGAGCCGGGCATGGGGCACGCCGAGCACGCGGCGGCCGACGAGTTGCTGGTCCGGATCGGGGAGTGGGGCGTCGCCCGGGCGGGCTAGCCTGACGGGGTTCACCGTCCGAATTCATTGAGGAAGCAGATGCCAAAGGTCACGGTGCGCTACTGGGCCGCCGCCAAGGCCGCGGCCGGGGTGGCCGAGGAGCCGTACGAGGCGGCCACGCTCGCCGAGGCGCTCGACGGGGTGCGCGAGCGGCACCCCGGCGAACTCGAGCGCGTCCTGCGCCGGTGCTCGTTCCTCGTGGACGGTGATCCCGTGGGCACCCGCGGCCATGAGACGGTACGGCTGGCCGACGGCGGCACGGTCGAGGTGCTCCCGCCGTTCGCAGGAGGGTGACGATGACCGACCAGCCGAACCAGCCCCAGCAGCCGTACGACGGCTACGACCCCTACGGGCAGCAGCAGCCGCGGGCGTGGCCCGGGCAGGGCTACCAGGGGTACGACCCGCACGCCGCTCAGCAGTACACGCAGCAGTGGCAGGGGCAGACCTGGGAGACGCAGAACCACCAGGCGGTGTCCGCGCAGGCGCCGGACCCGGAGACGGCGATCCTGACGCCCCAGTCGCCCCCGCCGCGCCAGGACCCCCCGGCCCAGGGACCGGCGGACCCGGCCGGCGCCGCCGACGCCTCGGGCTACGGCCCCGCCACCGTCGGCGGGAACACGCGCGTCACGGACGCCCAGCGGGCCCGGGCGGAGGGACGCTCCCCGATCATCGAGCCCGGAATGCAGCCGGCCGCGCTGACGGCGCTGCTCGGGCTGTTGCTGGCCGGCGCTGCGGCGGTCGGGACGTACGCGCTGCTCGTGCCGCTGGTGATCCTCCAGGCCGTCATCGCGGCGGGCTGGTTCCGGCTGAACGGGATGTGGCCCGCCCGGCAGGGCATCGCCCTGGGCTTCGCGGGCGCGCTGGCCGGCGACGCCGCCCTGCTGGTCTCGGACGGCTCCCCGGCGGCGATCCTCGGCACGCTCGGGGTGTGGGTACTGCTGGCGCTGGTCCTGCAGCTGCGCTCGCACGCCGACCCGGAGGAGCGGATGTACGGCCTGATGGCGACGGTCGCGGCCTCGGCGCTGGCGATCGTGGCCGGCGGGTACCTCGCGGCCGCCGCCGACGCGGTGACCGTGGGCGCGGTGGCCGTGGCGGTGGCCGTCCCGGCCCGTGCCCTGCCGCTGCCGACTCCGGCCTCGGTCGTGGTGTCCCTGCTCGCCGCGGCGGGCGCGGGCGTCGCGGCCGGGTCGGTCACGGGCGTCGGCACCTCCGGTGCCCTGCTCGGCGCGGGCGCCGCCGTCTGCGCCCTGATCGGGCACCGGGTCGCGAGCTACGACTACCCGTCCCGGTTCGTCCACTTCACGGCGGGCGTGGCCCTGCCCCTGGCGGCGGCGGCCCCGGCGGTCTACGTCCTGGGCCGGGCGCTGGCGTAGCGCGGAGGCCCGGACACCGGGCCTCCGGCCCGTCACAGATGATCAACAATGCTCCGGTCCCCCTTCCGCTCGGCGTTACCCTCGCGCAAGGGACGGCCACCGGGTCGTCGAAACACCGGACCGGTGGGGGACACACCGCATGCGCGCACTGCGAATACTGCTGATCTTCGTCGTGATCCTGGGCGGCCTCTTCGTGATCGCCGATCGCGTCGCGGTCAACTTCGCCGAGGACGAGGCCGCCGACCGGCTGAGGACCACGGAGAACCTGTCGGCGACCCCGGACGTGTCGATCAAGGGCTTCCCCTTCCTCACCCAGGTCGCCGGCGGCTCCCTGGACGACGTCGAGGTCGGCATCAAGGACTACGAGGCCGCCACGGGCAACGAGGGCCGGAAGATCCGTATCGACGACCTCCGGGCCGACATGAAGGGCGTCGAGTTCTCCGGCGACTACAGCTCCGCCACCGCCACCAGCGCCACCGGCACCGCGACCATCGCCTACGACGAGCTGCTGAAGACGGCGAAGTCCGAGCCCACGCAGGTCGCCCCGGGCGTCACCGCCAACGTCGTCGGCCTCTCCGACGGCGGCAACGGCAAGATCAAGGTGACCGTCGAGGCCACGGTGCTGGGCAGCAAACTCCCGAAGCCGGTCTCCGTGCTCAGCTCGGTGAAGGTGGAGGACGGCACCGTCCGCGTGCACGCCGACGGCCTGCCCAGCTTCGGCGGTGTCGACATCGCCGAGAACCGCGTGCGGGCGATCACCGACTTCCAGCAGAAGATCGACGGGCTGCCCGGCGGCATCAAGGTGGACACCGTCCAGGCCGCCCCGGACGGCGTCGAGATCACGGTGAAGGGTTCCGACGTCCGGCTGGCCGGGTAGAGAGGGCGCAGGGCGGCGGACCAGGGGTGTCCGGTGGGCGAGACGGCGGTGTCCGCGGCTCAGATGTGACGGCCGGCGCATCGGGTCGCGACCCGGCCCGGAGGCCTCGCGCCCCGTCTTGATCCCACATCGCGGACCATCACGTCTCAGCATGCGACACACCGGTGACATGCCCGCCCGACCGTCCCTACGATCGAGGCTATGAAGCGACAGGCGGACCTCACGAAGCGGCGGGCAGTAGACCTGTGCCGCGTCGCCGCCATGCTCTGTCGCACCTTCTGAGCGATCGCGTCGGCAGTCGCGCCGGCGCGCGCATCCCCGCAGCCCCGCATCACGGGCACCCGTGCGCCGCCCTGCCTCAAGGGCGCGCCCTGCAGACCTCGCACGCCCCGCCGTAACTGCCCCGGAGGAGAAGAAGCATGAGCCGCAACGACGTCCTGGTTGACGCCGACTGGCTCCAGGAGCACCTGGACGACCCGACCATCGCCATCGTCGAGGTGGACGAGGACACGTCCGCCTACGAGAAGAACCACATCCGCAACGCCATCCGGATCGACTGGACGCAGGACCTGCAGGACCCGGTCCGCCGTGACTTCGTCGACCAGGAGGGCTTCGAGAAGCTCCTGTCCGACAAGGGCATCGGCAACGACCACACCGTGGTCCTCTACGGCGGCAACAACAACTGGTTCGCCTCGTACGCCTACTGGTACTTCAAGCTGTACGGCCACGACAGCGTCAAGCTCCTCGACGGCGGCCGCAAGAAGTGGGAGCTCGACGCCCGCGAGCTCGTCGCCGGCGACGAGGTGCCGGAGCGTCCGAAGACGGACTACAAGGCCAAGGCCCAGGACACCTCCATCCGTGCCTTCCGCGACGACGTCGTGGCCGCCATCGGTTCGCAGAACCTCGTCGACGTGCGTTCGCCCGACGAGTTCTCCGGCAAGCTGCTCGCCCCGGCCCACCTGCCGCAGGAGCAGTCGCAGCGCCCCGGCCACGTGCCGAGCGCCCGCAACATCCCGTGGTCCAAGAACGCCAACGACGACGGCACCTTCAAGTCGGACGAGGAGCTCAAGGAGCTCTACGCCGAGGAGCAGGTCGACCTGGCCAAGGACACCATCGCCTACTGCCGCATCGGTGAGCGCTCCGCGCTGACCTGGTTCGTGCTGCACGAGCTCCTCGGTGTGGAGAACGTCAAGAACTACGACGGCTCCTGGACCGAGTACGGCTCCCTCGTGGGCGTGCCGATCGAGCTCGGCGCCAACAAGTAACCAACCCCCACCGAACTTTCCCAACTTCAGGAGTACGACATGTGCGGTGCGAAGGCCGGCGGCCCCGACGCCTCGACGATCAAGCCCGGTGAGACCACCATCCAGGGTCAGGTGACCAAGGACGGCGAGCCCGTGGTGGGCTACGTCCGTCTGCTGGACTCGACCGGCGAGTTCACGGCCGAGGTGCCGACCTCGGCGACCGGACAGTTCCGCTTCTACGCGGCCGAGGGCACCTGGACCGTCCGTGCCCTCGTGCCCGGCGCCACCGCCGACCGCACGGTCGTCGCCCAGCAGGGCGGCCTGGCGGAGGTCGCGATCGCCGTCTGACGGCGAGAGTGCCAGAGGGGCCGCACCCCCCGGGTTGGACGCCTGGGGTGCGGCCCTTCGGCGTGCCCGGACCTACGCTGGAGACATGTACGCACGCCGGCGTCACACATACTTCGCGATGATGGGCCTGTGCATCGGCCTCTTCGTGCTGGCCTGGGGTGTCGTGCGGCTGTGGTCCGTCCCCGTCGCCGTCGGGATGTGCGTGGTCGCCATGGTCATCCCGCCCGTGGCGGCCATGGTGGCGAACCGGCGGGGCCCGGAGGACCGGTGGTGGGACGACCCCTCCGGGGATCCGCAGTCCGACGAATGGTGGGACGAGCTGGACGGCAGGAAGCGCCGGTCCTGAACCGGCCGGGGGGAGGGCCATGCGCTTGGCGGCGGCGACGCTGGACGCACCGGACGCTCGCGAACTGGCGGACTTCTATCTGCGGCTGCTGCCCGGCTGGGCCGTACGGCCGGGCGAGGACGGCCCGGACTGGGTGCACATCCGGCCGCCCGGGGGTGGCACGGGGCTGTCCTTCCAGACCGAACCCGGGTACGTGCCGCCCGTCTGGCCGAGCGGCCCCGGCCGGCAGCAGATGATGATGCACCTCGACCTCGAGGTCGAGGACCTGGAACGGGCGACCGCGCGTGCCGTCGCCGAGGGCGCGCGGCTCGCGGAGTTCCAGCCGCAGGAAGACGTCCGGGTGCTCCTGGACCCGGCGGGCCACCCGTTCTGCCTCTACACGGAAGCGCCTCAGTAGACGAGCGCCTGCGTCCCGTCCGCCATCGCCTCCTGGACGAAGACCTGCGCACCCGCGATCCGCACGCCCTTGATGACGTCCTGCTCGGTGATGTCGCGGCGGGCCGCGCACTGCGTGCACAGGGTGACCCGGCCGCCCGCGAGGAGGGAGTCCAGCAGGTCGGGCAGGGGAGCCGCGTGGGGCAGCTCGAACTCGGCGGCCCGGCCGGGCAGGGCGAACCAGGCGGACTCGCCGGTCAGCCACAGGGAGACGTCGACGCCGCTGGCGACGGCCACCGCCGCCACCGTGAACGCCTGAGAGCACCGCTCGGGTGCGTCGGCCCCCGCCGTCACCTTGATCACCAGCTTCTTCGCCATGGCCGAATCGTAATCAACTCCCGTGCAACCGTGGCCATCGACCGAGGGTCTCCTGTGCGCGCGCATACGGAATGCGCGACTCGCGTTCTGTGTGTGTGGGGGGACGTCTTGGAAGCAGAGGAAGAAGTGGCCGCCGCGCCCCGGCCCGGGCCGCGTCGGCGGCGGCGTACGGCGGTGCTGATCGGTGGCGCCGCCGTGCTGGGGCTGATCGCCGGCGGTTGCGCCGGTTACCTCGTACAGGTGCACCGCGCGCCCACGAAGCTGCCCTCGCTCGCGCAGCCGGTGGTGGGGCAGGCGAAGGGCGAGGGGCCCGAGCCGCTGTCGGCCGCACAGGACCGGCGGGTGAAGACCGACGGCGACCTGCGCGAGCTGCTGCTGGAGAAGCCGCGCGGGGCGCGGGACGCCACCCGCCTGATGGGTAAGGACGGCTGGCTGGACCTGGCGGCTTACACCGGCCTCTACGAGAAGCCGGGCGAGATGTTCGGCGAGATCGTCGGCGACGAGTTCCGGCGCGCGGCCGTCACCGGCTGGCTGGTCGGCCGCACCCAGGAGGTGGAGATCCGCCTGGTGCAGTTCCGGCAGGAGGAGACGCTCGCCGCCGCCGGGAACGTGAAGAACACCCAGTACTGGGTCGAGGACGAGGGAGGCACCGACAGCTGGGCGATCCCCGGTTCCGGGAACGGGCGTGCCTACGTCCATACGCGACCCGAGACCAGACCCGGTTACCTGCCCATGTACACCGCAGAGGCACACGCCTGGCGCGGCGACATCGGCCTGGAGATGTGGATCGTGGACACCGAGCCGATCTCCAAGGCGAAGATCATGGACCTGGCCGAGCGGCAGATGGAGCGGCTGTGAGTGACAACCATGTCGAGCCGGTCGAGCCGGTCGAGCCGGTCGAGCCGGTCGAGGCGGGGACCGTGTCCCAGCCCGTCCCCCGGGTCGCCGAGAAGCCCGCACGCCGCGCCCGGGCCGCCGCTGCCGCCGCCTCCGCGCTGCTGGCGGTCGCCGTCGTCGGCGGCGTGGGGTACACCGTCGTGGCCGTGAACGGCGCCGACCGGGACGCGGGCGCGCCGGTCTGGGCCTCCCCCGAGGCCAGGAGCGAGCCGAAGACGGAGAAGAAGGCCGCCCCCACGGGGCTCGCCGGCATGCTCGTGCCGTACGGGACCGACGGCTGGGGGCCGGGCCCCGATCTCGGCGAGTACGGCCCGGACGCCGCGCTGAGCGGGCAGGAGGCCACGGCCCTGCGCAAGGAGGCGCTGAGCGGCCTGCCGCGCACTCAGCGCAAGCGACTGGAGAAGGCCGTCGACCAGCAGCGCATCAGCGGCATCGCCATGCGCAGCTACCTCAGCACGACCCAGCTCTCCGACGGCTTCACCGACGACGCCGTCGCCCTGCGCGTCCAGCTCTTCCGGATGGAGAACCGCGACGCCGTCCGGGAGGCCTCGCGGATGAGCAGCGCGTTCCTCGACTCCTTGGAAAACTTCCGTACGGGCCCGAGGATCAAGGGCCACAAGGACGCCTCCTGCTTCCTGCCGCCGAAGGACGACGACGAGGAGCTGGAGACGATGCTCTGCTTCGCGCACGTCGGGAACGTCCTGGTCACCGCTCTCGCGGACGGTGCGAAGCCACTCGACACCAAGGGGGCCGCGGCGCTGTTCCGCGAGCAGCTCGACCGCATCACCGAGCCGGGGAAGGCGATATGACCGAGGAGCAGCAGACCGCCGTACGGCCCGCGGAGCAGGTCGTGCCGGAGGCACCCCCGGCGCCTGTGCACCGGGACGACAGGGACCGCAAGGACCGCGGAGCCCTGCGGGCCGTCCTGCGCTGGACGACCGCCGTGGCCGTCTTCGCGGTGGTCGGCGCGGGCACGGCGTACGGCCTCACGAGGCTGGAGCGGACCGACCTACCCGGGCTCTCGACGGAGTCGGACGGGCGCTGGGAGTACCCGGCGCTCACCAGGCCGCCGCTGCCCTCCGGCAGCCCGGGCCCCTTCGCCGAGGCCAACAGGGCCGGCACGCACCACGCCGACCTGCGGGCGCTGCTTCTGCCCGCTCCCGCCGGCGCCCGGGACGACGGGACACTGCGGGGCGCGGACGGCTGGCTGGCGCGGAAGGACTTCCTGGCGGAATACGCCGCGAAGGACGACCGCGCGGAACTCGGGCGGCACCTCACCGATCACGGGCTGCGGCACATCGCCGCTCGCGGCTGGAGCATGCCGGACGGTACGCGTACGCGGATCTATCTGCTCCAGTTCGACACCGCGGCGGTCGTGGACGCGCTGCTGGGGCCTTATTTCGCCCCCTTCAGCGCGCCGAAGTTCCCGCTGCGCGGCGCCGCGACCTCGGCCAACGACCGGACGTTCCCCCAGGAGGCCCTGGTGGAGGACGTGCAGCGCGTGGTCTACGACGAGTCCAGGCCGCACGGCGGCGAGCACGTCCGCCACGCCTACCTCGCCGCCGGCGACACCCTCGCGCTGGTCGTGCAGTCCCGGAAGGGCGGCGCGCGGGCCGTGCCCTTCCAGCAGACGGTGACGCTGCAGAGCCGGCTGCTCGGCTGAGGTCGCACGGCCGTACCTCGTCAAGAGGCCCGGATCCCGGCCGCGTAAGCTGGGCTCGGCCCTGTGCAACCGTTCGCACCCCCGCTCAAGGAGCACCCCGTGGAGATCTTCTTCGAAATCCTGTTGGTCCTGGTCGCCGTCGGCGTCCTCGCCTTCGCCGGACTGACCGTGAAGAAGCTGTACCAGGGCCAGCGCTGACCCACGTCTAGGAAGTTCCCATGATCGAGATCCCGTCCGACCTCCACAAGGACCTCGTCCCGCTCGCCTTCCTGCTCGGCAACTGGGCGGGCGCCGGCGTGCACGACTTCCCCGGCTCCGAGAAGTGCAACTTCGGGCAGGAGGTCACCTTCGCCCACGACGGCCGGGACTTCCTGGAGTACCAGTCCCACAGCTGGGTGCTGGACAAGGACGGCAACAAGATCCGTCCCCTGGAGTCCGAGCACGGCTACTGGCGGATCGACGCCGACCGCAAGGTCGAGGTGACGATGACCCGCGACGACGGCGTCATCGAGATCTGGTACGGCGAGTTGGCCGACAAGAAGCCGCAGATCGACCTCGTGACGGACGCGGTGGCCCGCACGGCCGCCTCCCAGCCCTACACCGGTGGCAAGCGGCTGTACGGCTACGTCAAGAGCGACCTGATGTGGGTCGGCGAGAAGCAGACCCCCGAGGTCGAGCTGCGCCCGTACATGTCCGCCCACCTGAAGAAGGTCGTCACCCCGGAGGAGGTCGAGCGCTGGGCCAAGGCCCTGCCCGACGACATGCCGGACGACGGCATCGCCTTCTTCAAGTAGGCCCGGGCCTTCCTCGACCGGTCCCGCGCAAGTGGTCCTAGACTCTTGGGTGTGGTGAGCACCGACTGGAAGAGTGATCTGCGGCAGCGCGGCTACCGGCTGACCCCGCAGCGGCAACTCGTGCTCGAAGCCGTGGACACCCTTGAGCACGCGACCCCCGACGACATCCTCGTGGAAGTGAGGAAGACGGCGTCGGGGGTCAACATTTCGACGGTGTACCGGACGCTGGAGCTTCTGGAGGAGCTCGGGCTGGTCAGTCACGCGCACCTGGGGCACGGGGCGCCGACGTACCACCTCGCGGACCGGCACCACCACATCCACCTGGTCTGCCGGGACTGCCAGAACGTGATCGAGGCGGACGTCTCGGTGGCCGCCGAGTTCACCGACAAGCTGCGGCAGACGTTCGGCTTCGACACCGACATGAAGCACTTCGCGATCTTCGGCCGGTGCGAGGACTGCACGCTCAAGGCTTCAACTACCGAGTCGTAGGCTTACGGATATGAAGAGCCCCCTGCTGACCCTGCCCGGCGCCGTCCCCGCGGAGGGCGTGGACGAAGGCGTCGCCGCCCATTACGGCGACCTGTTCCGTGAGCAGCGCGCCCTCGCCGACGGCACCGGATTCGTGGACCTCTCGCACCGGGGGGTCGTCACCGTCACCGGCGAGGACCGGCTGGCCTGGCTGCACCTGCTGCTCACCCAGCACGTCAGCGACCTGCCGGTGGGCCGGGCGACCGAGGCGCTGATCCTCTCCGCGAACGGCCACATCGAGCACGCGCTGTACCTCGTCGACGACGGCGCGACGGTCTGGGCCCATGCGGAGCCGGGCACCCAGGAGGCGCTGATCGCCTACCTGGAGTCGATGAAGTTCTTCTACAAGGTCGAGGTCGCCGACCGCACGGACGAGATCGCCGTGGTGCACCTCCCGGCCGGCTCCATCGCCGAGGTGCCGGACGGCGTCGTCGTACGGGAGACGCCGCACGGCCGGGACCTGTTCCTGCCGCGCGCCGATCTGGAGGCGTTCGCCGGGCAGGCCGGGCCGCCCGCCGGGATCCTCGCCTACGAGGCGCTGCGCGTGGAGCAGCACCGGCCCCGGCTCGGTTTCGAGACCGACCACCGCACCATCCCGCACGAGCTGGGCTGGATCGGCTCGGCGGTGCACCTGCAGAAGGGCTGCTACCGGGGCCAGGAGACGGTCGCCCGGGTCCAGAACCTGGGCAAGCCGCCGCGCCGCCTGGTCTTCCTGCACCTCGACGGCAGCGAGGTCCACCTGCCCGCGGCCGGGACGGAGCTGCGGCTCGCGGACGAGGGCCCCGACGGCCGCAAGATCGGCTTCATCACGACGTCCGCCCGCCACCACGAGCTCGGCCCGGTCGCCCTCGCCCTGGTGAAGCGGAACGTGGCGCCGGACGCCCCGCTGGTGGCCGGGGACACCGCCGCGGCCCAGGAAGTCGTCGTCGAGCCGTAGGACTTGTAGATCTTTCGGGTCAGATTTCGATCTGCACGGTGAACGGGCCGTCGTTCGTCAGTGATACACGCATCGCCGCTCCGAAACGGCCCGTGGCCACCGTCGCGCCCAGGGAGCGCAACCGGGCGACGACCTCGTCGACCAGCGGTTCGGCCACGTCCCCGGGGGCGGCGGCGTTCCAGGTGGGGCGGCGGCCCTTGCGGGCGTCGCCGTAGAGGGTGAACTGGCTGATCACCAGGAGCGGTGCGTCGACGTCGCTGCAGGACTTCTCGTCGTGCAGCATCCGGATCGACCAGAGCTTGCGGGCCAGCTGGGCCGCCTTCTCCTTGGTGTCCTCGTGGGTGACGCCGACGAGGACGCACAGCCCCTCGCCCTCGATCGCCCCCACCGTCTCGCCGTCCACGACGACGCTCGCGCCGTCCACCCTCTGCACCACTGCTCGCATACGTCCATCATGCAGGGCGGTGACATTCGCGCCTCGGCCGGTCGGCGCATGGCCCGAAAGGGTGGTTTGCGCGGGCGCCAACAGCCCCTGCACGGACGTATTTTGCTGCTATACCGCCCATCTGGGGTCTATCGGGGGCACTCGTTCCCATAGCGGCCACTTGGGGTGGCACGATGCTTGAACACACCGGTCGAGGGGACGGTTGAGGCACATGAGCACATCAATCACCGGACAGCAGCAGGCGGCTTTCCGGTCGTACACGGGGATCGGCGCGTCGGAGTACCACCGGCCGCCCACACAGCGCACGGACAGCCCGAGGCTGCCCTCGGACACCTCCGGGCCGGAGCTGCCCGCGCTGAGCCTGCCCGAACTGCGCACCCTGCGCCGCGAGGCCCAGCGGGACGAGGCCGACCTGAGCTATCTGCGGCGGCTGCTCCAGGGACGCATCGACATCCTGCGCGCCGAGGTGACCCGGCGTGCCCCGGCGGACGCCGCCTCCGTCGCCGTGGCCGAGGAGACCTCGGTGGTGGAGCGGCTGGCGGAGATCCTGCGGGACGCCCCGGCCCGGCACCGCTCCTCGGCCCGCCACGTCACCCTGGGCACACCGCAGGGCGAGGAGTACCGGCGGCTGGCCGCGGAGATGCTCGCCGAGGTCGAGCTGTCCGACCTGGACGCGCGCACGGACCTGGAGCTCAACACGGCGATGGGCCGGCTCGAGCGGCACGAGCAGCAGGTCTCCCGGCGCCGCCGGCGGCTCCAGCGCACGGCCGACGAGTGCGGCGCGGAGATCGCGCGCCGCTACCGCGAGGGGGAGGCGCAGGTCGAGGACCTGCTGGTCTGAGCCGCTCCGGGCCGGGCGCCGAAAGACCGCGGCGCTCGGAGGACGGCCGCGCGGCCGTCCCACGCCTTACCGCCGGGCGGGCGGGGTCCGCTGCGCGGCCCGCTCGAGCAGGCTCCCCCGGAGCTCCGGGGCCGGGTGGAGGGCCGGTCGGATATTCACGCGACACCGACCGGTCCTGTGCCTAGCGTGAAGTCATGGCTTCCATGCCCCGTGCCGACGACATCGACATACGCCCGATCACCGAGGGCGAGTTCACCGACTGGCTGCGGGCCGTGAACACCGGCTTCCTGCGGGCGGCCGCGCTCTCCGGGGAGGAGGTCGAGGGCCGGCGCGGGCGGTTCGTCGAGGGCCGTTACCTCGGGGCCTTCGACCGGGGCAGGTGCGTGGCGACCTTCCGCTCCTTCGACCAGGAGCTCACGGCCGTCGGCGGGGCCCTGCTCCCGGCCGACGCGATCTCGGGCGTCACCGTCACCGCCACCCACCGCCGCCGCGGACTGCTCAGCCGGATGATGGCGAAGGACCTGGCGGCCGCGAAGGACCGCGGGGACGTCGTCGCGACGCTGATCGCCGCCGAGTACCCGATCTACGGCCGCTACGGCTTCGGGCCGGCGACCCGGATGGCGGAGTGGACGGTCGACGTGCCGCGCGCGGGCCTCGACGCCCGCTGGGCGGGTCCGGCGGACGGCGGGCGGATCGATCTGGTGGAGGGCGAGGACGTCCGCAAGCTCGGCCCCGAACTGCACGAGCGGCTGCGCCGGGGGCTGCCCGGTGCCATCGACCGCGACGAGACGTGGTGGAAGGTGAACACCGGCGTCCTGCGCTGGGACCCGTCGTGGAAGCCGCCCTTTTACGCCGTGTACCGCTCGGCCTCCGGCGAGGTCGAGGGCATGGCAGCCTACGAGGTGGACGACAACTGGGGCGACGCCAAGCAGCCGTTGAACACGGCGACCGTGCGGTGGCTGATCGGCACGACACCGGCAGCGGAACGCGCGCTGTGGGAGTACGTCTGCTCCGTCGACTGGGTCGTGAAGGTGAAGAGCGGCCGGCGGGCGCCCGACGACCTGCTCCCGCACTTCCTGCCCGACCCGAGGGCGGCCCGGATCACCTCGCTGGCGGACTGGCTGTGGGTGCGGATCCTGGACGTCGAGCGGGCGCTGGAGGCGCGGACGTACGAGGGTCAGGGGGCCCTGGTGCTGGAGGTCGCCGGCGTGGACGGGCTGACCGGCGGGCGCTACCGGCTTCAGGCCTCGCCCGAGGGGGCGTCCTGCACGCCGACCACCGGGAGCGCGGAACTCGAGCTGGGGCTGGGGGAGTTGTCGGCGCTGTGGCTCGGGGACGAGTCGGCGGTGCGGCTGGCGGCGCTGGGGCGGGTGCGCGAAGGACGAGTGGGCGCCGCCCGGAAGGCCGACGCCCTGCTGCGTACGTCCAGGCGGCCGTGGTGCCCGGACATGTTCTGAGCCGCTCCCTTCCTGCCGGTGTGCTGGGGACCCGCATCCGTAGTGAGCTGTTCGGTTGTGGTTGTCGTGCGGCCGTGCCGGCCGGGCGGGACTCCCGGCTCCCCTCCGGAAGGGAGTCCCCTGCGGGTGGCCAACCTCCCTGAGGTCTGACCATGTTCCCCAAGTTGGCTACCAACTTCTCTGTACTTATCTCCGCCGGGAAGCGGCTCATAACCACCTTTCCCTGAACTGCCGGAAGATGGCGGGAAGTTGTACTGTTCAGTGGTGGACCCGGAACATGACTCCGTCAACGGACGGAAGAGGTCAGGACGGCCACAGAGAACACATCACCAGGTGGCCGACGAGCTGCGCGCCCGGATCAGGTCGGGAGCGCTGCGCCCGGGTGAGCGCATGCCCACCCAGGCGCAGCTGGCACAGGAGTTCGAGGTCGAGCGCGGTGCCGTGCGGCAGGCGCTGCGGATCCTGCAGTCCGAGCGGTTGCTCACCAACGTGTCCAAGGGCAGTCCGGCGACCGTCGCGTCCGACCCCGTCGGCGTGCTGACCGGCCCGCAAGCGCCGCCGCGGCCCACGACGGTGGCTCTCGCACCCCGGATCGCGGAGGCCTTCGCGGCGGAGCACGTCGAGATCGACGCCGTGTGCCTGACGTCCGTCTCCCTCACGCTGGCCATCGGTGAACCGCTGCGGCAGATCCACGCCGGACGGCTGAAACCGGCCAAGGTCGACGTCCGGGTGCTGCTGCCGAGCCGGGACATCGACCTGGCCTTCCCGGTGCCGGTCGAGGGGCGCGGCGACGACTGGGTGCACGAGCGGTGGCTGACGATGCGCAACGCCCAGGGGCAGGTCCTCGAGCACAACCTGCTGGCCCTGCGCGCCACCCACGGCATCGACGTGCACGTCACGTTCCGGGCCCTGCCCTTCACCCCGCCGGTGAAGCTGTACCTGCTGAACGGCACGGAGGCGCTGTTCGCGTACTACACGCTGACGCGCCGTGAGGCCGAGACCGACCGCGAGCAGCCGGCGCTGTACGACGCCCAGGGCACCCGGTCCATGCTGTTCGCCTTCCGGCAGGGCGCCGGGCTGCGCGACACGACGTTCGTGGAGCAGTCGCACCTGTGGTTCAACGCACTGTGGGAGACGATCAGTTCGGAGCTGGTGCTCACGGACTGACGTCCCCCACGGGTCGTTCCGGTGCGGTGCGGTGGGTCATCGTGCGGGCCCCGTCATCAGCAGCGCGAGCACGACGGCTCCCGCGGAACTGACGGCCGGGCTCTTGGCCTTGACGCCGACGGTGAGAAGGATCAGGCCCACGATGCCGGCCGGACCGTACTTCCACTGGACGAGCTGTTCGAAGGCGACGACGAAGGCGGCGGAGAGGAGAGCGAGGGCGGGCATCGGTGTTCCCCCTTCGGAAGTCCGGAAGCAAAACTTCCGCCAACTTTGAGAAGTTGGCAACCAACTCTGATTAAGTTGTCCCCACTTGGTCCCTAGTTATAAACAACTTTCAAGCAACTCCCGTCAGATGGATCAAAGTTGTAGCGTTTGGTCGTGGCCCAGGAGAGCGTGGCGGAGAACGTGGCAGTCAACGGCAGCAGAAGGTCATCGCCCCAGGAGATCGCCGACAGCCTGCGGGAACGCATCCGGGCCGGGGAGCTCAGGCCGGGGGACCGCCTGCCCACCCAGACCCGGCTCGCCGAGGAGTTCGGCGTGGAGCGGGGCGCGGTCCGCCAGGCCCTGCGGGCCCTCCAGGACGACGGTCTCCTCGCCGACGTCAGCAAGGGCAGTCCGCCACGGGTCGCCGTCCCGGCCGCCACCCGAGGGGAGCCCCAGCCCACCATGGTGGGTCTGGCCCCGCGCCTGACCGAGGCGTTCTCGGCCCGTCGCGTCCGGGTCGACGTGGTCTGCCACACGGCGGAGACGTTGATGGTCGCCATCGGCGAGCCGCTGCGCCTGATCCACGAGGGCCGCCTCCACCCCGAGTCGATCGACGTCCGCATCCTGGTCCCGTCCCGGGACATCGAGCTGGCGTTCCCCGTGCCGGTCGAGGCCCACGGCGACGACAACCCGGTGCACCAGCGCTGGCTGGCGATGCGCAACGCCCAGGGGCAGGTCCTCCAGCACAACCTGCGGACGCTGCGCTCGACGCACGGCATCGACGTCCATGTCACGTTCCGGGCGCTGCCCTTCACCCCGCCGGTGAAGCTGTATCTCCTCAACGAGGAGGAGGCCCTGATGGGCTACTACATGCTGACCAGGCGCGAGGAGGAATGGGGCAGCCAGACCCTGGACATGTACGACGTCCTCGGCTCCCAGTCCCTGCTCTTCTCCTTCGTGGAGCGGACGGGCCGGCGGGACGCGGCATTCGTGAAGGA
Source organism: Streptomyces sp. NPDC029041 (assembly GCF_040637515.1). NCBI lineage: Bacteria > Bacillati > Actinomycetota > Actinomycetes > Kitasatosporales > Streptomycetaceae > Streptomyces > Streptomyces sp. NPDC029041. The sequence continues at coordinate 71,809 of NZ_JBEZWO010000005.1, forward strand.
ATCCCAGAAGTGGTTCAACGCCCTCTGGGAAACCATCACGACGGACCTGACACTCTCCTAGTGACTTCTGATGCGACGCAGACTGGTGCGGTGTCCTTCGAGACCGAGAACGATCCGAACCGACTCCGCCATCTGATCGAACAGGCCCGTGTCGTGCTGTGGGACTTCGACGGGCCCGTCTGCCGCCTGTTCGCCGGGCACTCCGCGGAGCGGGTCTCGAGCGACCTGGTGTCCTGGCTGGAGGGCCGCGGTCTGCACGGCCTGCTCACGGACGCCGAGCGCGAGTCCCTCGACCCGCAGGTGGTCCTGCGCGCCGTGGACCGCCGGCACCCCGGCAGCGACCTGGTCGCCGAGCTGGAGGAACGTCTCACCCAGGAGGAACTGCGGGCCTCCTCCTCGGCCTGGCCGACCGCGTACGCGGACCCGCTGATCCGCACCTGGACGGCGGTGGGCTCCCGCCTGGCGATCACCACGAACAACTCGCCACGGGCGGCCCGCACCTACCTCGAGGGCCGCGGTCTGGCCGACTGCTTCGCGCCCCACGTCTACGGGCGCACCCAGGAGCTGCGTCACCTGAAGCCGGATCCGCACTGCCTGAACCGGGCGCTGAGCGCGATGGGGGCGGCACCGGGGGAGGCGCTGATGATCGGTGACACGCCCTCCGATCACGAGGCGGCGGGCCGCGCGGGGGTGCCGTTCCTGGGGTACGCGCGCAACGAGCGCAAGGCCAAGATCCTCAGGGACGCCGGGGCCGACACGGTGCTCGTGTCCCTGGAGCCGCTGTTGAGCCTGCTGCGCGGGTGACTGAAATGTGCTCAGGGGACGGCAGGAGATGCCTGGTGGGCGGGTGTAGCATTCCGGCACCGCGCAAGGATTGAGTCAAACACTCGCACCGCTCGTATGGGACGAGGCCAACCGGCCGTCCTCGAACGAGTTCACGCAGTCTCATGCTGATGGGTGGCAGACACCCGTAATGGCTCACTCCGCCATGCGCGGCGTCGGCCGCGAACCTACGGTTTGCCATACCGTCCCCCCTTCTCGTACTCCCGGAGCGGCCAGTGGGCGCACCTCCTCGTCCCCGTCCACTTCTCGGGGAGCGCGCCGCACACGACGCCACCTTCCGGGCCTTCGCCGCACTCGCCGCCGAGCTGGGGCAGGAGAGCGGCGGCCACCACAACCGGAACCACGTCCTCGCGCTGACGGAGGACATGGCCCGGCTGGTCGGCGGTGAGGCCGGGACGCCGGTCACGGTCCGCATCCGGCGTCCGGACGCGCTGCCCGTGGTCATCCGGACCTGGCAGGACGAGGCCGAGGTCCTCGCCGCCGTCAGGGGCGTCATGCCCCACGCCCCGCGGTGTCTGGTGCAACGGGACGACTTCGCGATCCACAGCTTTGTGGAGGGCGTGCCGCTGTCCGGCGTCTGCGGCGACGGCAAGCCCGTCGACACCCTGATCGTCAGGGAACTGGCCGGTCTGCTCGCCCGGACGGCACAGGTGCGGCGCGCGGCGCTGCCCGCCCTGCCGGCCGTCTGGCCCCGCAACCACACGGACAGCCAGGGCTTCCTGCGGACCCTGGCCCACCTGGCGGACCAGCAGATCAGACGCCCCAACCGGGAGGAGTTCGGCGGGTTGTTCGCGGCGCTGGGCATCCCCGAGGACGCGCTCGCCGGGCTGGCCGGCCGGGTGCCCGCGATGGCGCGGCGGCCGTACAGCCTGCTCCACGGCGATCTGCACCGCGACAACGTGATTGTGTCGTACGCGGGCGACCCGCCCCTCGTCTGCGTCGACTGGGAGCTGGCGACCTACGGCGATCCGCTGCACGACCTCGCGACCCACCTCGTGCGCATGCGGTACCCGGCGCACCAGTGGGCCGAGGTGGTCGACGCCTGGGCCGAGGCCATGCAGCGGGTCCGTCCGGCCGCGGTCAACGGCCTGGCCCGGGATCTGCGGCACTACCTGGCGTTCGAGCGGGCGCAGTCCCTCTTCGCCGACGTGATGAGGGCAGCCCGGTCCCTGGAGGAATCGTTCACGCAGACGAGCCTCGACGAGGCGACCGTGGAGGTGCGCCGGGCCCTGGAGGCGGCGGCGGAACCGCTGCGGCTCGTCGGCGTGCCGGGGGAGGGCGAGATCCGGCGGGCCCTCTTCCGGTGGCTGGTGTCGCGGAGGAAGGGGGACGTCGACGGTCGGGCATGGGCCGCGGAGGCGTTCCGGTGGCGGCCCGACCGGCGGGTCCCCGAGCGCACCGACTTCCCGTCCGCAGCGGTCCGCGACGCCCTGCTGGCGGAGGGGGCGGCGCCCGCGTGCAGGGTGTTCAAGGGCACCGCCCACCTGAACACCGTGGTGTCGGTGCCGGGCTTCGACGCTCCTGTGGTCGTACGGCGGAAGCTGCCCGAGGTGTGCCGGCGGGAGCGTGGCATCCTCAGCGAGCACGCCGTGCTGCGCGCGATCGAGGAGTCGTCCGCCGGGGTGGCGGCACCGCGGGTGCTCGCCCTGGGTGAGACCTACCAGGGCGACACCATCGCCCTCCACACCTACGTCGGGCCGCCGGACGTCGACCGGCCTCCCCACCACCCCGTCCACGGTCTGCTGCCGCACGAGGCGGACGGCCTGGTGGACCAGCTGTGCGCCCTGACGGGCGTCAGGTACCAGCAGGTCGACCCCACCGCGGGCGAGGGCGCGTTCCACGGGCGGCTCCGGGGCCGGCTGATCTCCCTGGTGCGGGACCTGCCGAAGGAATCGCAGCAACTGGCCCGGCACCTCGGGCTGCCCGACGCCGACCGGCTGGAGCTGATCCTCTCCCGGTACGAGGTGAGCCATCGGGAGCCCGCGCTCCTGCACGGTGACCTGAACCCCTGGAACCTCGTGCGCCGCGACGACCGGCTGGCGCTGACGATCATCGACTGGGAGATGGCCGTCGTCGGCGACCCCCTCTACGACCTGGTGCGGCACATGCACCTCACGCCCACCCGGCCGGAGATCAGGGACCGCATGTTCCGGCGCTGGGAGCGCCGGCTGCCCGCCGAGTACACCCGCGACTGGCGCAAGGACTGGCGGGTGTACCGCCGGCTGGAGATCGTGCGCTCCGCGTACGTCGACCTGGACCGCATCGTGACGGGTGCCGGCCTGGACGCCCCCAACGTCCGGCGGGCGGTGGCCTCCTACGCGGTGACGCTGGCCGTCGCCACGGGCTCGCTCGGCCTCCCGGTGCGCTCGACGGCGAACCCGTACCTCGCCCGCGCCCTCGCCTGATCCTGCTTCTGCGTAGGCTCCCAGGCATGAGCACCCCCGGCCTGCGTGAGCGCAAGAAGCAGCGGATGTACGAGACCGTGTCGGACATCGCCGTGCGGCTCTTCCTGGAGAAGGGGTTCGACGCGGTGTCCGTCGCGGAGGTGGCGGCGGCGGCCGAGATCTCCAAGCCGACGCTGTTCCGGTACTTCCCGGCCAAGGAGGATCTGGTGCTGTACCGGATCGCCGACCACGAGGGGGAGGCCGCCCGGGTGGTGGCGGAGGCGGGGACGGCGCCCGTGGAGGCGTTGCGGCGGCACTTCGTGGCCGGGCTGGAGCGGGGCGATCCGGTGACCGGGCTCAACGACCATCCCGACGTACTCGCCTTCCACGCCCTGCTGTACGGGACGCCTTCCCTGGTCGCCCGGGCGTACGCGCACCAGGAGCGGTCGGAGGCCGCGCTCGCCGAGGTGCTCGGGGGTGATCTGGAGGCGCGGCTGGCGGCCGGGCAGATCATGGCCGTGCTGCGGGTGCTCGCCCTGGAGAACTGGCGGCGGATCGCGGCGGGGGAGCGGGTGGCGGACGTGCGGCCGGAGGCCGTGGCGGCCGCGGAGCGGGCGTTCGGACGGCTCGCGGCGTGGCTGCCGCCGAACCTCCACCGTGAGGCTCGGTAACGTATTTAACTCAGTCACGTTTTAGCGTACGCTCGGGGGAATGACCTCGACCGAGCCCGCCCTCCAGCACGCCCTCGCCACGGAACGCGCCCATCACGAGCGCTGCCGGACCGCCCTCGCCGCGATGGTCGAGGGCGCCGGTGAACAGGTCGTCATCGGTGAGGACGTCTCCGCGTCCGGGGCCGATGCCGAAGTCCTCGGGTACCGGCTGCGCAGCCGGGCGAAGGCGCTGCGGGAACTGCCCGAGGGGCCGTTGTTCTTCGGAGCCCTGGAGAGCGGGGACGGGCCGTTGCACATCGGGCGGCTGCGGATCTCCGAGCACCCGGCCGAACCGCCCCTCGTCGTCGACTGGCGTGCGCCCGTCTCGCGCGCCTTCTACCAGGCTTCGGCACGCGACCCGCAGGGCGTCGCCGTGCGGCGGCGGTTCGGCTGGGCGCCCGGCAGCCGGGGCGACTCCGCGGACCTGACCGGTCTGGAGGACGAGCACCTGGAGCGCGGGGAGACGCGGGACAGCGCTATCGTCGCCCGGGAGATCGAACGGCCCCGGGTCGGGCCCATGCGGGACATCGCCGCGACGATCCAGCCCGAGCAGGACGACCTCGTGCGGGCGGACCTGGCGGTGTCGGTGTGCGTGCAGGGCGCGCCGGGCACCGGCAAGACCGCCGTCGGGCTGCACCGGGCCGCGTATCTGCTCTACACGCACCCGCAGCGCATCCGGCGAGGCGGCCTGCTCATCCTCGGACCCAACCGCACCTTCCTGTCGTACATCGCCGAGGTGCTGCCGGCCCTCGGCGAGACCGGTGTGCGGCAGTCGACCCTGGGGGAGGAGATCGCCCGGTGCCCGGTCCGTGGCGTGGACGAGGAGCCGGCCGCGGTCGTGAAGCACGACGCCCGGATGGCCGAGGTGCTGCACCGGGCGCTGTACGCGCGGGTGCGCCCCGACGGCGGCGGGGCGTCGCTGGCCGTACCGGACGGGTCGTACCGGTGGCGGGTCCCGGCGGGGGTACTGGCGGAGATCGTCGACCGGGTGCGGCAGGAGGAACCGCCGTACGAGGTCGGGCGGCAGCGGGTGCGGGCGCGGATCGTGCGGTGTCTGCGCGAGCAGGCCGAGCGGCGGGCCGGGCCGCCCACCGCCGCCTGGGTGCGGCGGATCGAGCGGGCGCGGCCGGTGTCGGCGTACCTCGACGCCGTGTGGCCGCGGGTGCGGCCCGAGGAGGTCGTGGCGGAACTGCTCGGCGACGAGGGTGTATTGGCGACGGCTGCCGAGGGGATCCTCGACCCCGGTGAGCAGCGGGCGCTGCTGTGGCGGCGGCCGCCCCGGTCCTGGCGGTCGGCGCGCTTCTCGGCCGCCGATCTGGTGCTGCTCGACGAGGCCGCCGGGCTGATCGCGCATCCCGAGGGGTACGGGCACGTCGTCGTCGACGAGGCGCAGGACTTGTCTCCGATGGAGTGCCGGGCCATCGCACGCCGGGCCCGCTTCGGTTCGCTGACCGTGCTCGGTGATCTGGCGCAGGGGACGACACCGTGGGCGGCGCGGTCGTGGCGTACGGTCCTCGCGCACCTGGGCAAGCCGGACGCGGACGTGATCGCCCTGACCACCGGGTTCCGGGTGCCGCGTGCGGTCGTGGGGCTGGCCAACCGGCTGCTGGAGCGGCTGGCGGTGGACGTGCCGGCCGCCCGTTCGCTGCGCTGGGACGGGGAGTTGCGGATGCGGGAGACGACCGTCGACGGCGTGCCCGGGGCGGTCGTGGCGGCCGTACGGGAGGCGCTGGAGCGGGAGGGCTCGGTCGGGGTCGTCGCGGCGGACGCGGACGTTCCCCGGGTGCGGGCGGCCCTGGACGCGGCCGGCGTCGAGACGGCGGGCCCGGACGAACTCGGCGCGCGGGTCGCGCTGGTGCCGGCGAGCGTGGTCAAGGGCCTGGAGTACGACCAGGTCGTGGCCGTCGAACCGGCGGCGATCGCCGAGGCGGAGGAACGGGGGCTGCACCGGCTGTACGTGGTGCTGACCCGGGCGGTGTCGCGGCTGGAGGTGGTGCGGGGGAGGCCACTGCCGTTCTAGCCGGATCTTCGACGGCTGGGGTCCCTGTCATGACCGACGTCGGCCCGGCGCGAGGAGGTCCTGGCCGCGGCCCGGGCCAGGCTCGCCAAGGAGGCCGCGCAGTCCCTGGACGACTGGGAGTCGGCCCACCGTGCCCGCATCGACGGGATCCTGGCGGACCAGGGTTTCGAGGACTGAGCGGCCGGCCTCGGCCGGTCGGCCGCTACGTCACGGCGAAGGGCCCGCCGTCTCCGAAGGCCAGTTCGTGGAAGCGGTCGCCGATGTGACGGTGGGTGGCCGCGTCCGGGTGGACGTGGTCGGGCAGGGGGTGGGCGGCGGCGTCCTTCTCGCCGTAGAGGCCGAGGCCGTCCAGGTAGTGGAGGTTCGGGTCGTCGGCGGCGCGCTGTTCGACGATGCGCGCCAGTTCCTCGCGGATGACGGTGAGGGTGAGTTTGCCCAGGGGCGTCTCCGCGGGGTCGCCCATGGCGGAGAAGACCAGGCGGCCCTTGCCGATCTCGGCGCGGTCCGGGGCGGTGGGGCCGGGTGTGTCCTCGTGGATGGCGCAGTGGATGGGGGAGACGAGCAGCAGCGGGATGTCCGGGTGGCCGTCGCGGATCGTGTCGAGGAAGCCGTGCACGGCGGGACCGAACGCGCGCAGCCGCATCGCGTCCGCGTTGACGATGTTGATGCCCATCTTGACGCTGATCAGGTCGGCCGGGGTGTCCCGCATGGCGCGCGCGGTGAACGGGTCGAGCATCGCGCTGCCGCCGAATCCCAGGTTGACCAGCTCAACACCGCCCCGCAGCGCGGCGATCGCGGGCCAGATGGCGGTGGGGCTCGCCGCGTCGGAACCGTGGCTGATCGAGCTGCCGTGGTGCAGCCACACCCGGCGTCCCCGGTCCGGCGCGGGCGCCACGGGGGCGTCCGTGCGCAGGGCGACCAGCTCGGTGGTCTCGTTGTGCGGCAGCCAGATCTCGACGTCCTTGTCCCGCGCGGGCAGACCTGTGAAGCGGACCGTGCCGACCGGGCCGGACGTGAACTCACCCTCCCAGGTGGCCAGGTCGACGGTCAGGACGTTGCCGTCGGTCCCGGCGGCCTGCCCGGCGGGGCGGCCGTCGACGAGCAGGTCGTACAGCCCGTCCGGGCGCGACGGGAAGCCGGTGTAGTCGCGCTTGGTGCGCAGGGTGTCCAGCTCGACGGCCGTCGCGGCGGTACGGAACACCAGCCGTACGCCGGAGGGCTGGGCCTCGGCCATCGCCAGCTGCGCGTTGGTGTTCTGCGCGCGGGCCCTGGCCGGCAGGCGGTGGGGGAGCAGGCCGTGCTCGGTGCGCTCCACGTCGAGGGCGCCGCGCAGCAGGTCCGCCGTGAGGGGCGTGGTGATCCAGTCGTGCTCGGTGTGCATGGGTGTCAGCCTCGGGGGTCGGTGGGGGCCGCGGGCCAGTTCCGCAGCAGCGTGTCGAGGGCGTGGAGGATCCGGGCCCAGGTCTCCTCGGTGTCCGGCGCGCTGTGGCTGAAACCGCCGCCGAGCTCCAGGCTGACGTAGCCGTGGAAGACGCTGCCGAGCAACCGGACCGCGTGGGTCTGGTCCGGTTCGGTGAGGTCGTAACCGCGCAGCAGGGCCCGGGTCATCCGCGCGTGCCGGACGCCCGCACTGGCGGCGGCCGTCTGCGGGTCGAGCCGCAGCTGGGCCGCGGCGTAGCGGCCGGGGTGCGCCCGGGCGTAGTCGCGGTACACGTTCGCGAGGGCGGACAGGGCGTCCTTGCCGGCCCGTCCGGCCAGGGCGTCGGCGGCGCGGTCGGCGAGTTCGGTGAGGGCGAGCAGGGCGATCCTGGTCTTCAGGTCCTGGGAGTTGCGCACGTGCGAGTACAGGCTCGCGACCTTGACGTCGAACCGCCGCGCGAGTGCGGAGACGGTGACCTGGTCGAAGCCGACCTCGTCGGCGAGCTCCGCACCGGCCTCGGTCAGCCGCTCCGGCGTCAGTCCCACGCGTGCCATGAGGTCTCTCCCTTCTGCCTGAAGGGAGTGTGCATCTGCCTAAAACCTTTAGGCAAGTGGGCGTGACCATCCTGGCGGTGTTCATGAGCGCTGCCGGGCCGGAGTGCGAGGCGTGTCAGTGCCGTCGCCTACCTTCGCGGCATGACCGAGCCCTCCCACCTCACCGCCGTCCGCGAGTCCTACGACACCGTCGCCGCCGACTACGCCCGACTCGTGCCGGAACCGGCCGCGCTGGACCCGGTTTCCCGCGGCCTGCTGGCCTCCTTCGCCGAACTCACGGCTGCCGTCGGGCCGGTCGCCGACCTGGGCTGCGGTCCCGGCAAGGTGACGGCACACCTGGCCGCCCTCGGAGTGCCGGTGTTCGGCGTGGACGTGTCGCCGAAGATGATCGGACTGGCCCGGGCGGCGTACCCGGAACTCCGCTTCGCCGTCGGCTCGATGACCGCACTGGAGATCGGCAGCGGCGAACTGGGCGGCATCCTGGCGTACTACTCGACCCACCACACCCCGCCCCAGTGGCTCCCGGCCGTGTTCGCGGAGTTCCACCGCACCCTCGCGCCCGGGGGCCGGCTCATGCTGGCGGGCCATGCGGGTGACGGCGAGCACCTGCGCCCGACCCGGGCATACGGCGACCATCCGGTGTCCTACGAGTCACACCTGCTGCCGCCGGACCGCATCGCGGACCTGCTCGCCCGGGCCGGACTGGTGGTCACGACGCGGGTGGTACAGGAGCCGGAGGGCGGATCGAAGAGGCGGGCGGCAACGTTTCTGGCGCACAAGCCGCGGTAGGGGGACGGGGCCGGTGGGGCGGGGTCAGTCACGCGGACCGTGCTGACCGGAGTGCGTCCACACGCGCAACGGCCCCACCAGCTCGAAGCCGTGGCGGAGCGCGACCGCCAGATCGTCACCCTGCTCGTAGCCGACGACGGGCAGGGTGGGGAAGAGACGGGCGAGTGCGTGCAGGACGAGCGGCCAGGCGGCGTCGGGCCCGCCGTCCCGGGCGAAGACGTTCGAGACGCCGACCACGTCCTCGCTTCGGCTGGCGACCGCTCCGGCGACCGCTCCGCCCTCGGTGTCGTCAGCGGAGCGGCCCAGGATCACGAAGGTCTCCGGATCGGCGAGCAGCCCGGGCCGGAACAGGTCGGCGTTCCCCGCCCCGTCGTCCCAGGCCAGTGCCCAGGCACGCAGCGTGTCCGGGTCGCCCGCCACGTCCCATTCGAGATCGGGTGCCGCCGTTGCCGCCCCGGCGGGCCGGTGGATCCACTGTGCCTCGAACAACACCCGGAACCCGGCCTCCGTCAAGTCGAGGTCGGCGAAGCTGTCCTTGACCGAGGCGCCGGGCGAGGCCGTGTCGATCCGGGCGGTGAGCGCGTCGGGGTCGGCGTCCGGCCCCAGCGTCACCGCGTCGGGGTAGTAGAGCGGCGTGCGCACCGGGGCGGTCCAGGCGTCGGCCCCGAACTCGCCGGTCACGCCGTGCGCCCGGCACATCGCCGCACACCACTCGGCGTTGTTCCGGGCGGCGGCCCGGACGAGTGAGGGCCGTGAGGTGGTCATGATGGGATCAAACCGATGGCGGGCCCGGTCCGTCCACCGATTTGATGGTCACCGCCCCCGACCACCGTGGGAAGGACTTCCTCTGTGTCAGTCCCCCTTGCCCACCCCGGCCCGGCCGTCGCGCTCCTGAGCGAGCTCGGCGCGGCGGACATCGCCCATCCGGGCGGCACCCTCCTCGCCCACCTCACGCGGGTGCAGAGACAACTCGCCGAGTGGGGCGCCCGCCCTGCCCTCCAACTGGCGGGCCTGTGCCACGCGTTCTACGGCACCGACGGCTTTCCGGACGCCCTTTTGCCCCTGGACCGCCGTGACGAACTCGCGGCGGCGGTCGGTGCCGAGGCCGAGTCTCTGGTGTATCTGTACGCCTCCTGCGATCGCGCGGCCACCTATCCGGCGCTCGCCGACGCCGACGGACCCTTTCACGACCGGTTCACCGGCCTGAGCCACACCCCGGAGCCGCAACCGCGGCGGGACTTCGCCGAGTTGTCCGCCGCCAATGAACTCGACCTCGCCCGCCTCGACCCCGCCTTCCGCGACCGGTGGGGTCCCGAACTCCTCGGATTCTTCACCCGCGTCCGTCCCCTGCTGAGCGAACCCGCCTGGGCGGACTGCCAGGAGGTGCTCGCCGGATGAAGTTGACCGCGATCACCCTGGACTGTGCCGATCCGCTCGCCCTTGCGGCGTTCTACCGGCAGGCCACCGGACTGGAGCTGCATCCGGCGTCGGACGCCGGCTTCGCCGCGCTGGAGAGTGAGAACGGCCTCTCCCTCGCCTTCCAGTGGGTCGAGGACCACCGGGCTCCCAGCTGGCCCGACCCTGCCGTTCCCCAGCAGTTGCACTGCTGCTTCCGGGTCGGGGACCTGGAGGAGACGGAGACGCGGCTGCTGAGGCTGGGCGCGGGCAAGCCGGAGTATCAGCCCGACCCGGGCAGATGGCGCGTCCTCACGGACCCGGCCGGGCATCCTTTCTGCATCGTCGGGGGTCTGGTCGAGCCCTCATGACGTCGCCCCGCACACGGAACGAACAGAACGCACCGCACCCACCGAACCCGCCAGTCCCGGTGGCCACTTCGCCCGCCCTGTCCGCCACGGAGATCGCCACGCCCCGGCTCCGGCTGCGCGCAGCGCACGACGCCGACCGCGCCGGGCTCATCGAGCTGCAGACCGACCCCAGGGTCCGGTCACATCTCGGCGGTCCGAGGCCGCGGAGTGCGGTCGAGCAGTACTTCGACGCGAGGGGCGTCGCGCACGTCACCGACAAGCCCGGCTCGTTCGTCATCGCCGACCGGACGACCGACGACCTCCTCGGGATGCTCCTGATCCACCGACGCCCCCTCGACCTGCCCGGACACGTCACCGAGGAGGGCGGGGAGCTGGAACTGACCTACGTCCTGCGCCGTGCTGCCTGGGGCAGGGGACTGGCCTTCGAAGCAGCCACCGCCGCGTTGCGTGCCGCCGCCTCCGAACTGCCCGATCAGCCGGTCCTGATCGTGACCCAGACGGCCAACACCCGTTCCCTCGCCCTGGCCGCCCGGCTCGGCTTCCGGCCCGTCGGCACGTTCGAGGCCTACGAAGCCGAACAGACCCTGGCGGTGGCCGGCCTGCACACGTTCCAGGTCTGAGAAGGCCCGCGATCTCAGGGCGTCGAGGGCAGCCAGCCGCGTTGGACGGCGCGGACGCCGGCTTCGAAGCGGCTGCGAGCACTGAGCCGTTCCATGAGTTCGCCGGCGATACGGCGGGCCGTGCGCGGCGAGACGCCCAGACGCTTGGCGATGGACTCGTCGGTGTGGCCGTTGGAGAGCAGCAGCAGGACGTTGGCCTCCTGCGGAGTGAGGCCCTGGCTGTCGCGGCGGCAGGTCTCGCCGAGCGGGGCGGCGGTCTGCCAGATGCTCTCGAACAGGGCACACAGGGCGGTGAGCGTGCCGTTGCCGGTGAGGACGACGGCGCCCGCCGAGGTGTCGTCGCTGCTGACGGGGAGGACGGCCCGGGACCGGTCCATGATGATCATGCGGGTCGGCAGGGACGGCGTGGTACGGACCTCGCCGCCGTGTTCGGCCAGCCAGGTGGCGTGCTGCACGGTGGCGGTGCTGTTGCGCGCACTGTCGAGATAGACCGTGCGCATCCGGACGCCGCGGTCCAGCAGGGCCTCGTTGAGGGGACGAGACGCGCGCATGTTGTCCTCGGTCTGTGCGCCGTCGGGCGCCAGGGTGAGGACCTCGGTGCGCACCTCGGCGGTGAGGGTGGCGAGCCGGTCGCGGACCCGGTCGAGGCCGACGAGCTGCTCGACCTCCACATGCGCCGCGTCGGGGCGCAGATCGGCGTACTGGGCGATGAGTTGGGCGGCGGCGGCGCGGGACGCGTCCACGCGCTGTTGCTGGGCGGCGAGTTCGGCCTGCTGGCGGGCGAGCAGGATCTCCATGCCGATGTCCGGCGACACCGGCCGCAGTTCGCCGCGCCGGTCGTAGGAGGGGCGGACCAGGGACAGTTCGCTGAGCGTGTCCAGAGCCGAGCGGACCGCCTCCTCGCTCAGGCCGAGCCGATCCGCGAGTCCGGCCACTCCGGCCTGCGGTTCCGACAACATCGCCCGGTACACCTGTTCCGTCTTGTCGTCGAGCCCCAGCAATGCCAGCACGACGTCCCCCTGTTCGTGAAGCGTACGAATCTGACGCGTACGCACCTCGATGCATGCTGCATCATTCCCGACACGGCCGGGAGCGGCTGTGACTGGATTCACGGGGAGGCGGAGGGAAGGAAACAGGGCAGGACGGATGTGTCCGTTGCCGGAACCGTCCTCAGCGGAGCGGTGGCGGGGGTCGTGGCGGATTGCCAGAGTCGGTGCGTGTATCTCATCCACGTCCATATCAAGGGTCCACCAGGGGCCGTGCTGCCCGAAGGCATCGAAAGCCTGGTCCGGTCGTCCGCGCGGGCGGCGGACCGGATCGAGCACGTGGTGACGCACGGGCGGGCCCTGCCGTATCCCGTTCTCGGGCTGTATCTGGTCGCGGAGCGGGCGGAGGAAGCCCGGTCCGTGGCCCACGAGGTGTGCCGCCGGATGCTGACGGGCTGCCCGTCGTTGCATCCGGACTGGGAGGTGGTCGGGGCGGAACTGCCGGGCACCCCGTCGCCCGGCCGGTGGCCGGAGCCCGGACCGCTTCCGCACGACTGACCGAGCCCGGCCCGCCTGGACGGAACAGTCCACTGCACCTTCCGTCCAGTGAAGATCCCTTCCGCGCTCTCCCGCGGCCGGTCAGAGTGCTGGTCACGAGCAGATCGCATCCGCATCAGGACTCTTCGATCCGTGATTCCCGTGAGGGATCTCCTGACAGGGGTTACCACCATGAATCCGATCAGTGACTACATCGCCCGGTCGGCCGCCGTCGCCGCCCTCGTACTGGGCACGGTGCTGGCAGGCGTATGCGTCCCGGCGGCGTCCGACGCCCCCCTGAACACGACCGACACCACTGTCACGGCGAGCTCCGCGGACGCCTCCGACGTGGGCTGGCAGTGAGCGGTGTACCAGATCGGTTTGCTGTACGACCGTCAGTTCACCGCATGGGCGGTGCGCACGGCGCTGTCGGCGGTGCCCGGACTCCAGGTTCACAGCGTCCCCGAGGACGGTGGCGAGAACGCCCCGCGCCATATGGACGTCCTGGTCACCGACCACCAGCCGCGCGACCCCGCGATCGGCGCGCGGGCCACCCGGATGCTGCTGATGTCCCCCAACGATCCGCCGCCGGACCTCGACATGGCCGCATCCGGTTTCGCGGGGCACCTCTCCGAACGCTGCACCGCCGCCGAACTGGTCGCCGCGATCCGTGACGCGGCGGCCCCGGACACGCCGGTGCCACCCGACAAGGGCGGCTTCCCCCTGTCCGCGCGGGAGCGACAGGTGCTGCGGCTGATCGCGGACGGCTACACCCACGACCAGACCGCCCGCCGACTGGGGCTGAGCCCGCACACCATCAACACGTACGTCAAGCGGGCCAAGGGCAAACTCGGCCTGGGGAACAAGGCCGAGCTCACCCGGGCCGCCCTGACGGACGCCTGGTGACCGCGTCAGCCGTCGCCCCTCGTGGCCACAACGGCCCAGGTGCGGTGCGGGACTTCGATCACCTCGCCGGGGAAACGCTCGCCCAGCACCCGGCCGAGGGCGTCGTCGAAGCGTTCCACCTCGTCCGGCGGCAGGCTGGCGCCGACCCCGGCACTGGCCCGGATCCGGCCCCGCCACGCCTCGGGCGGGTACGGCACGGCCAGGTCGAAGGAGAAGGTCTCGATGCCGGTGAAGCCCGCGGTGGCCAGGTCGGTCAGCCAGCGCGGGTACAGGCCGGTGCCGCCGCCCATCGTCCAGGCCGGGTTGAAGGAGAGGATCAGCTCCTCGGTCGCCTCGACCACGTTGCCCGGCAGGGGCAGCCAGTCGAAGTGGGCGATGACCACCCGGCCACCGGGACGCAGCAGCCGCGTGATCTCGGCCGCGGCCTTCGGCGCGTCGAACCAGTGCCAGCACTGGCCGGCCGCCACCACGTCGTACGACCCGTCCGGCAGCCCCGTCGACTCCGCCGTGCCCACCCGGTAGTCGGTCCGCACCCCGGCCTCCCGGTCGAGCTCCCGGGCCTGCTCCAGCAGCGGCTCCGCCGGGTCGAGGCCGGTCACCCGCGCCCCCGCCCGGGCGAACAGCCGGGCCAGGGTGCCGGTGCCGGTCCCGATGTCGAGCACGTCCTTGCCGGGGAAGGCGATGCCGTGCCGGTACAGGTGCGTGACGATCTGCGGTGGGAATCCGGCGCGGTGGCGGCCGTAGTCCTGCGCGGTGAGCCCGAAGTCAGGACGGAACGTGCTGGTCATGGCAGGTCTCCTAGGGGCGGAACGGGGAGGGGGGCTGAGGGGTGGCTACGCGTCGGCCGGCACCGGCGTCACCGGGTGCGGACGGGTCCGTTCCGCCCACCCGGCCACGGCCGGGGCGGCCAGCCCCGCGGCGGCCAGCAGGGCGGCCAGTACGGCCCAGCCTGCCATACCGTGGTCGATGATCAACAAGGCCGTGAGGGCGGGGGTGATGGCGGTGCCCAGCTGCGTGGTCAGCCCGAACAGGCCCTGGTACTGCCCATGGGCGTGCTCGGGAGCCAGCTCGTACGACAGGGCCCACGAGCCCGCGCTGTAGAGCAGCTCTCCCATCGTGTGGACGGCGACGCCCACGGCGAGCACACCCACCGCGAGCCACGACGGACGCCCGGCGGCGGACGCGAACAGCACACAGCACGCGGCGAGCCACAGCCCGGACCGGCGCATCGCCCTGGCGCCGCCCCTGATGTCCTCGGCGCCCCGGCTCACCGGGACCTGTCCCAGCACCACCAGCGCGGTGTTGATCAGCAGCAGACCCGCGTAGACGGACGTGGGGGCGTCGGTGCGCTCGGCGATCCACAGAGGCAGGGCGACGTTGAGGATGCCGGAGTTCGTGATGAGCACCGCGTTGAGCAGTCCCACCGCGACGTACGGCCGGTCGCGCAGCACCGCCCATCGGGGTCCGTCCGGCTCCGTGGGCACCGGCGGCAGCGCGGGAAGCGCGAGCAGGATCACCCCGGCGACCACGAACACCACCCCGCCGGCGAGGAGTTCGGCGGTGTACACGGCCCGGGACCCGGCGTCGAGAGCGAGACCGCCGGCCACCGTGCCGACGGAGAAGCCGACGTTGGTCACCGAGCGGAGATAGGCCCGGGTGCGCAGCCGGTCCGTCCCCGGCACCGCCCTGGCCACCAGCGCCCCCCGGGCCGCCGTGGATCCGGACTCCGCGACCGCCACCACGCTCGCCGCCAGCAGAAAGCCGCCGAAGCCACCGACGAAGGCGTAGCCCCACAGCGCCACCGCCTGCAGGACCACATATCCGACCGAGGCGCCCCGGGCGCCGACGACGTCCGCGAGACGGCCCGCCGGAATGCTCGCCGCCATGCCCGCGATCGCCGCGAGTGTCAGCCCGAGACCTACCTGGCCCGGCGCGATGCCCACGGAACGGGTGAAGTACAGAACGGAGATGGTCACCACGACGCCGTGGCCGACGCTCCGGGCGAGGGTGCTGAGGTTGAGCACCCACACCGCCCGGGACCACGGCAGTACCTTCCGGATCATCCTTTTTCTTCCTGATTCTCGTCTTCTCGGACACTTCTCGGAGAGCTGATATGCAACAAGCGCCCGCCGTCCTCCACGTCGGCTGGATGTCCCGTGCCGTCGACGCACTCGTCCGTTCCGGTGCGGACGTGACCTGTGCGGTGAAACCCGCCGACGCCCCCGCCGCCCGCGCCATGGGCGTGCGCCCGGTCGTGGTGCCCGACCCGGCCCGTGGCACCGACGTGCTGGCCGGACTCGCCCGGGTGGGCCTGGCCGCCGGTTCCTTCGACGCCGTGTGCAGCGGACTGGAGTTCTGCCTCCTCGACGCGGCGGCGGTCACGGGCGACGCGGCGGCGGTCACCCGGGCCCTGGCGATGCGGGACAAGTTCGTGCAGAAGCGTGTCGTCCGGGACGCCGGGGTGCGCACGGCCGACTGTGCGGTGCTCGACGAGCCCGGCGGTGCCGCGGCCGCGCTGCCGTCGTTCCCGCAGGTGCTCAAGCCCCTCGACGGCGGCGGGGCCCGGAACACGTTCCTGGTCGCCGACGAGCGGGAGCTGGCGGCCGTCCTCGAACGGCCGGAGTTCGCCGCGGGCGGCGGGCCCTGGCTGCTGGAGGAGTACGTGCCGGGCGTCGAGTTCCAGGTCGACGGGTTCGTCGAGGGCGGGGAGCTGAGGCTGCTGTCGATCTCCCGGTACGTGCAGAACCTGATCGAGGTGCACAGCGGCGGACTGGTGGCCCACATCGTGCTTCCGCCGCGCACCCACCCGGAGCTGTACGCGAAGGTCGGGGCGCTGGCCGAGACGTCCTTCAAGGCGCTCGGGCACCACGACGGGGTCTTCCACCTGGAGGTGTTCGAGCATGCCGGGGACGGAGAGATCGTGTTCGGCGAATGCGGGGCGCGGGTGGGCGGAGGCCGGACCGACGAGGTCGTCGAGCGCGCCTTCGGCGTCCGGCTGCACGACGTGTGGGCCCGGCTGGCGACCGGCCGCTCCTCCGGCGTCAGCGGCTTCCCCGGCCACGGGGACGGCACGGTCTTCGGCGGCATGAACCTGTCCGCACGACCGGGTCCGATACGCGCGGTGCCCGCCGCCGGCGAGGTCCTGCGGCGGCCCGGGGTGGTGTACGCCGAAGTCACCGCCGGTCCCGGCACGGTCCTGCCCGACACCACCGAGGCCACGAACCTGCGGGCCGGCCTCGCGGTCGTCTCCGGGACGGACGAACGGGAGGTCGAGGACCGCATGCGGCGGCTTGCCGACTGGTTCGCCGCGCAGGTCACCTACGAGACGTCCGGCTGAGCGGGCGGTGCCCGTCACCGTGCCGTCTCCGCGGCGAACCGGGATACCACGTACGGGAGGATCCCGCCGACCCGCAAATACTCGGCTTCGCGGGAGGTCTCCACGGCGGCGGTGGCCTCGAACTCCGTGACGGAGCCGTCGGCACGGCGCACCCGGACGAGCACCGTGCCGCGCGGGCCCAGGCCCGACAGTCCCACGAGGTCGATCTGCTCGGAGCCGTCCAGCCGGTGCGTGCCGCTGCTCTGCCCGGCCGGGAAGCACAGCGGCAGCACTCCCATGCCGACCAGGTTGCCCCGGTGGATCCGCTCGAAGCTCTCCGCGATCACCGCCCGGACGCCCAGCAGCGCCGTGCCCTTGGCAGCCCAGTCGCGGGCGCTTCCGGCGCCGTACTCGCGCCCGGCGACGACGACGGCGGGCACGCCCTCCGACCGGTACCGCTCGGCCGTCGCATGGATCGTGGCGGGTTCGCCGGAGGGCTGGTGCCGTGTCCAGGGGCCCTGCCTGCCGTGCTCGGCCAGGGCGTTGCGCAGCCGGGGGTTGGCGAAGGTGCCCCGGACCATGACGTGGTGGTTGCCCCGGCGGGTGCCGAAGCTGCCCAGCCGGTCCGGCGGGACCCCGGCCCCGGTCAGGTACGCGCCGGCCTCGCTGTCCGGCGCGATCGGGCCGACCGGCGAGATGTGGTCGGTGGTGACGCGGTCGCCGAGCAGCACGAGGACGCGCGCCCCGGTCACCTCGTCCGCCACCGGCCCGGACGCGGCGGTGTCGACGTACGGCGGTCGGAGGATGAACCGGGAGTCCGACGGCCAGGCGTACAGCTCGTCGCCGCGCACCTCGAGCGACCGCCACCGCTCATCGCCCTCGAACAGGTCGTCGTACACGTCCGCGAAGAGTCCGGGACCGGCGGCGGCCCGCACCGCCTCGGCCACCTCGGCCGGGTCGGGCCACAGGTCACGCAGGTGGACGGGCCGGCCGTCCGGGGCGAAGGCGACGGGCTCGCGGGTGAGATCGCGGTCGACCGTGCCGGCCAGGGCGTAGGCGACCACGAGCCCCGGGGAGGCCAGGTAGGCGGCGCGGATCCGCGGGTGGATACGGCCCTCGAAGTTCCGGTTCCCACTGAGGACGGCGGCACCGAGGACCCCGCTGTCCGCCGCCCGGGTCCCCTCCTCGGTGAGCGGGCCGCTGTTGCCGTGGCAGGTGGTGCAGCCGAAGGCCACCACCCCGAAGCCGAGCTTCTCCAGCGGGGCCAGCAGCCCGGCCTCCTCCAGGTAGGCCGGGACGGTACGGCTGCCCGGAGCGAGGCTGGTCTTGGTCCACGGCGGGACCGTGAGGCCCAGCTCGACCGCGCGCCGGGCCACCAGGCCGGCCGTGACCATCGAGGAGGGGTGCGAGGTGTTGGTGCAGCTCGTCAGAGCCGCGATGAGCACGGCACCGTCCTGCGGCGTTCCCCCGGCGGCGGGGCGGGGCGCGGTCCCGCTTCCGGCGTCGGCCAGACTGCGGGGCACGGCGGACAGCCCGAGCCGCTGGTCCGGGCGGTGCGGACCGGCCACGCAGGGTTCCACACCGCCGAGATCGACCGTCAGCTCCTCCGCGTAGCGCACCGAGGACCGAGTGCCCGGCTCGTGGAACAGCCCCTGGGCCCGGCAGAACGACTCGACGAGCGCCACATGCTCCGGGTCGCGGCCGGTCGCCCGCAGGAAGCGGAGCGTCTCGTCGTCCACCGGGAAGAAGGACGTGGTGGCGCCGTGGTCCGGCGCCATGTTGGCGATCGTGGCGCGGTCCGGGACGGAGAGCCGCCGCGCGCCCTCGCCGTGGAACTCCAGGATCGCGCCGACCACGCCGTAATCCCGCAGGAGCTGGTTGAGCGTCAGGACGATGTCGGTGGCGGTGGTGCCCGGGCGGGGGCGGCCGGTCAGCCGTACCCCCACCACCCGGGGCGGGGCGATCAGCACCGGCTCGCCGAGCAGCGCGGACGTGGCCTCGATGCCGCCCACGCCCCAGCCGAGTACACCGAGGGCGCCCACCATGGAGGTGTGGGAGTCGGTGCCCAGCACCGTGTCGGGCCTGGCCAGGGGCTGTCCGTCGGGGCCGGGACCGACGGTGACGACCTGGGCGAGCCGTTCGAGGTTGATCTGGTGGACGATCCCCTTGCCGGGCGGTACCACCCGCAACCCGGGGAGCGCCCGTTCCGCCCAGCGCAGCAGGGCGTAGCGCTCCTCGTTGCGGGCGAACTCCAGCTCGGTGTTGATCCGCAGGGCGTCCTGGCGGCCCGTGACATCGGCGCGGACCGTGTGGTCGACGACCAGGTGGGCCGGGATCACCGGGCTGACCCGTCCGGCGGGCAGGCCCCGGCGTACCGCCGCCGCGCGCAGCGCCGCGAGGTCCAGGATCACGGGGATGCCCGAGTAGTCCTGGAGGAGCACCCGAGAGGGCTGGAACGACAGTTCGCCCGGCGTACCGTCACCGGCTCCCCAACGGGCCACCGCCCGCACCAGGCCGGGCTCCGCCCGGCCGGTGGCCACGAGATGCGCGGCGTTCTCCAGCAGCACCCGTGCCGTGTACGGCATCACCGCGAGGTCGGCACCGGCCGACCGGGCGGTCGAGTGCAGGTCGTGGCGAGGGGGGAGCACGGTCACAGGGTGCCTCCGTGGGGCGGACCGAGGGGTGTGGTCATGGGGGCCTTCGTGGACGCGGTGATGCGGGCAGGGGTGTGTTCGCGGGTCGGGTCGAGCCGTGTGGTCAGCGGGAGGGCTCGTCGAGTGAGTCCAGCAGGGCCGCTCGGTCGAGCTTGCCGTTGGCGGTGCGCGGGAACGTTCCGGCGTGGTGGTGCACGGAGGCGGGCGTCAGGTAGTGCGGGAGCCGGTCGGCCAGGGTGCGCCGGAGTGCCTCCGGCCCCGGGTCGCCGGCATCGCTCCGGTAGAACAGCGCGAGGCCCTCCCATGTGCCGTCGCCGCCGGGTACCGGGACCACCGCGCACTCCCGGACGCCCGGCACACCGAGTGCGGCGCGCTCGGTCTCGGCGGGCTCGACGCGGTAGCCGGAGATCTTGACCTGGCGGTCGGCGCGGCCGAGGAAGTGCAGTACTCCGTCAGGGCCGCGCCGGCCCAGGTCGCCGGTGCGGTACAGCCGGGTGGGGATGCCGTCGACGTCCACGACGACGAACTTCTCGGCGGTCGCCGCCGGTTGGCCCAGATAGCCGAGGGCGAGTCCGTCGCCCGCGACACAGATCTCGCCCGGCCGGCCGTCCTCCAGCACCGTGTCGCCGTCGAGGAGGTGCACGGCGGTGCCGGGGACGGGGCGGCCGACGGGGATGCCGTCGGGCAGTTCGCAGTCGGCCGGACGGACCGCCCGCGTGGTGGCGAACACGCAGCTCTCCACCGGGCCGTAGCCGTTGAGGAGCGAGATGTGCGGATGGCGGGCGAGGAAGGCGCGCACATGCGGCACGGAGAGGCGCTCACCGCCCGTCATCACCTGCCGGATCCCGGCGAACGAGTCGATGTCCTCGTCGACGAACAGGTTGAACAGCGAGGCGGTGAGCCACAGCGAGTCCACTCCCGCCGACTTGACCAGGTCGCGCAGGTCGCCGGGAAAGAGATACTCGCCGTCGGCGAGCACGGCGGTGCCGCCGGTCGTGAGCATGCCCCACAGCTCCAGATGGAAGGCGTCCCAGGACACCGGCGCCGCCTGGACCATCGCCCTGCCCCGGCCGAAGTCCGCGAAGGTCCGGTCGGCGAACAGACGCGTGGTGGCCCGGTGCGGTGACAGGACCCCCTTGGGCGTGCCGGTGGTGCCCGAGGTGAAGAACACCGCGGCCGGCGCGGCGGCGTCCACCCCGGCGGGCTCCGCCGCCCCGGCCGGATCACCGCAGGGCAGCGGCCGCGTCGGGGTGCCGAGGTTCGGGAGGCCGCCGTCCGTGATCACGAACGGCGCCCCCAGCGCCCGTACCACGGCGTCGATCCGCGCGGCCGGCCACCGACGGTCGAGCGCGGAGTACCCGGCCCCGCACTTGAGCACCGCCAGCAGCGCCACGACCAGTTCCGGCGAGCGGGGCAGCAGCACCGGCACCAGGCTGCCCGGACCGACGCCCAGGGCGCGGAGCCCGGCCGCCGCGGCGTCCGCAGCGGCGTCCAGCTCCGCGTAGCTGGTCCGCGTGCCCTTGAAGACCAGGGCCGTGACGTCCGGTCGCATCAGCGCCTGCCGGGCGACCGCCGCGTGGAGGGTGGGGAGTTCTCGCTCTGGCATGTGTCAGTTCCTCGGGGATGCGCTCTGATCGGCCTGCCATTCCAGCCAGGCCCCCAACGTCAGCAGCGGGAAGGAGAGTTCGGCCGCCGTGGGATCGCCCGCCCGCAGGCCGGCCAGCAGGTGGTCGATGCCGTCCGGCCGGAGGCCGGCTCCGGTCAGCAGGTCCCGGTGGCCGTTCAGTCCGGCGACGACGCGGCCGGCGGCCGGGCCGGTGAGCCAGTCGGCGACCGGAGCCCGGAAGGGCTTCTTGACCTCGTCGCGGTAGGCGGGCAACTCCGCGCCGTACGCCCGCCGCAGAGGAAGCTTGGTCTGCCCGGCGCCGACCAGACCGGCGAAGGACTCCGCCGCCGCCAGAGCGGGCACACCGCCGTGGAGGAACGGCGTACGCCCTTCCACTCCCCGCGCCATCAGCAGATGGTCGGCGCGACGGAGCAGCGGTTCGAGACTGTGCGTGTACTCGAACTCCCGCACCACCTCCGCCGCTCGGCGTCCGCCCGACGCGGGCAGGGCGTCGTGGAGCGCGTCACGCGCCGCCTCGTACGCATCCGGTGCCAGCAGCGAGCGCAGCAGGTTCTCGCGAGCGGTGGGGAGATAGAAGGAGACGGGATCCGTGGTGTCCGGCAGCCGGAGGTAACTGCGGTAGCCGCCGAAGAGTTCGTCGGCGCCCTCGCCGGCCAGCAGGACGACGATGCCGCTGTCCTGGGCCAGCCGGGCCAGCGCCGCGTACATGGGCACGCTCGTCATGGCGGTCGGCTCGCCCAGCGCGCGCACCGCGTCCGGGATGCCGTCCAGCAGGTCCCCGGGGCCGAACGGGGCCCAGCGGTGCCGCCAGCCGTGCCAGACGGTGCCGGGCAGGCCGAGGGCGCAGAGGCCGGTGATCCCGTCGCCGTTGCCGTCGGGCACGACGCTGACCGTCGACAGTTCACGGACCCCGAGGCGGGCGAGCTCCAGCGCCAGCACCGTGGAGTCGAGGCCGCCGCTGACCGCCAGGCCGACCGGCCGGTCCGACACCAGCACCCGCCGCACCGAGTCGGCGACGGCTGCCCGCAACGCCTCGGGCCCGGCCGGTACCGGGGCGGGGGCGACCGTGTCCGTGCCGAGGTGCTGGACGCGGCCCTCCTTGATCAGCAGGCGGCCACCGGGCGGCACCGGCGCGACGCCCTCATAGAACGTGCCGCCGTCGACCACCCTGCCGTACAGCAGGAACTGGGCGACCGCCGCCGCACGCACCTCGGCGGGCCCGAAGAGCTCCAGCAGCGCCGGGATCTCGGAGGCCACGGCGACGCCCGCCGGGGTGCGGCGCAGATAGAGCGGTTTGATGCCGAGCGGATCCCGGGCCACCGTGAGGGAGCCGTCGGGCGCCCGGCGGACCAGGGCGTACATGCCGTCGAGCGCCGCGCCCAGGCCCTCCCCGGCCGCGTGCACCGCCTCCGCCTCGTCCGTGCCGCCCGCCGGAACCGTCCCGCCGGCCGTGTACACCTCACCGTTGAAGGCGTACACGGCCTCCCCTCCCGCGAAGGGCACGGCGTCGCCCGGCCGGCTCCGGACCCGCAGCCGGCACATGGCCACCGCGGACCCCGCGTCGCCGACCACACCGTGGCCGTCCGGGCCCCGGTGCGACAGCGTCCCGATGGCCTGCCGGGCCAGCCGGTCGGCCCGCCACCCCCGGGACGGGGCGGGGGCCAGGCTCACGCCCACGACGCCGCACACCGGTCAGCCGTCCTGTCGTGCGGGGCGTGCCTCGGCCGTGTACATCCGGGTCGACGGCGCCTGCCCGAACGGCGTGGTGGACAGCAGGGCCAGACCGCGGCCGGCCACGTCCGCCGCGTCCAGCAGCGCGACGACGTCCTCGTGGTCGAACCGCTGCTCACGGCCGCGCCCCCGGTACCACTGGAGCAGGGTCGCCGAGTCGATGGCCCCGTGCGGCAGCAGCGCCTCGGTCAGTACGTCCCCGGCGGCGGCGAAGTCGACGACCTTCGCGTCGGCGTCGTAGAACCGCTCCAGACAGCCGCGCTCGCGTCCGACGGCGATCATGCGCTCGTCCATCGGGTACAGCCCCAGCTTGATCGAGGTGTGCAGCCTGCCCCCGTCGGCGAGCAGGTCCAGCATGCCCTCGACGCCCCGGCGGGCCTCGGTCTCGCTGAAGCGGTTCACCAGCCGGTCGTTGAGGACGAACCGCTGGGTGCCGCGCAGGTCCTCGGGCGCCGGCCGGGTGATGTCGTGCCGCAGCACCCGGCAGGAACCGGCGGGCAGCGCGGCACGCAGGTCGTCGCACATACGGGCGGAGAAGTCGAGGACGGTCACCTCGGCGCCGCGGGCGATCAGCGCCTCGACCAGGTCCTTGGTGGAGGCGCCGACGACGGTGCACGTGTCACCGGCCTCGATGCCCTCCGTGAACAGCCCGATCTCCTCGTCGCTGGGCTTGGCGGTGGTCCGCCCCGACTCCCAGAACAGCGAGCCGATCAGGTCCCAGGCGGCGGACTTCTCGTTCTCGGTCGCGCTCCGAGGCACGGTGGTGGTCACTGGTGGCTCCCTACGGGGTCGAGCAGGCTGGAGTTGTAGTCGCCCGCGAGTACGTGGTTGATGTAGGTCCCGGCTCCGCCCACGACGCGGTAGCCGTGCGGGACTCCGGCCGGGATGAACACGCCGGCCGGGCTCTGCACGGGGAAGGTCCGGTCGCCGAGCGTCACCTCGACGGACAGGCCCCGGTACGCCTCCTCCTCGCCGAGGAAGACGAAGAGGCTGTCGCAGTGGTGGACATGGGTGTCGACGTGGCCCGCGCCGTAGTCGTCCATGAGCGGGATGCGGCGGGCGATGCAGTACTGCTCGGCGCCGGGCACGAACCGGTTGTCGACCACCACGAAGCGGTCGCCCGGGCCCTTGCGGTGGTGGCGCAGTTCGGTCGCGGAGATGATCTGCGGATCGTTGATCCACTCCTCCGGCCGCTCGGGCAGCCCCGCCCGGTGCGTGGTGCCGGTGCGGCCGACCCGCGCCGGGTCCATCCACTCGTACGAGGAGGGCTCCCGCTCCACGGCCGCCACATGGAGTCTGGCGACGTGGTGGAACACGTCCCGGCCGACGACCGGGCGCCGGTGGTCCGGCATGGAGCGGGAGTGGGCGCCGACCAGGCGGCTGAGCTCGGGCAGCAGCTCACCGGCGGTCAGCGGCCGGGTGCCCCGGAAGTCGAGGTTGGTGGCGAGGGCGGCGTAGTCCGTGATGCCGGCCCGTTCGCCGAGGCCGTTGACGGAGGTGGACGCCCACGTGGCGCCCGCGTCGAGCGCCGCAAGGGTGCCGGCCAGGGCGAGTCCGCGGTCGTCGTGCAGGTGCACCTCGATCTCGGTGCCGGGACACGCCGCGCGCAACCGCGCGATCCGCTCGCCCACCTCCTGCGGCTCCAGCACTCCGACGGTGTCCGCGAAGCAGATCCGCTCGGCTCCGGCCGCCACGGCGATCCGGTAGGCCGCGATCAGGTCCTCGGTCTCCGTGCGGCTGCTGTCCTCCACCGTGAACCGCACCCGCAGCCCGAGGCCCCGGGCGTGCGTGACCGACTCCTCGATCCTCAGGTGCAGGTCCTCGACGCTGTGGCCGGGGAGCCGTGAGCGGCGCGATATCTCGTTGACGCCGAGGAAGACGCCCACCCAGGCAGCCCCGCTCTTGGCGACGGCCTCGATGTCGTCGACGTGCGCGCGGGCGTGGGCCAGCACCGGCACGTCACCTGCCGCCTCCACCACGGCGGCGGTCCGCAGGATCTCCTCCGGGCCGACGGCGGGATGGCCGCACTCGATGGCGTCCACCCCCGAACGCACCAGCAGGGTGGCGATGTCGACGCTCTGGTCGAGGGTGAAGCGGCCGTGCGCGGACTGCGTGCCCTCGCGCAGCGTGCTGTCGATGATGTACGTCATCGGGTCTCCCGGAGGTCGTCGAGGCCGGCGAGCGGGAAGCTGTCCTTGGCGCGGAACTCCGGGTCGGACCCGTCCGCGAAGACGACGACCATGCCGCGCCGGTCGTCCGGTGAGGTGTTGGCGGCGCTGCCGTGCGCGAAGTAGCGGTCCCACATCACGGCGTCACCGGGGTTCAGTTCGAACTGGACGGGCTCGCGCAGCCCGTCCTCGGCGGCGTCCAGCCCCGGGTGCCAGCGGTAGTGCGGGCGCTCGCGGTGCGGGATGTGGCCGCGGGCGTGCGAGCCGGGGCTGCCGAAGAGGCCACCGTTGGCCGGGGACACCGCGGTGAGCGCGAACCAGACGCTGAACGCCTTGGGGTACTGGTACGTCCACAGCGCCTGGTCCTGATGCAGGGTCACCTCGGTGCCGACCAGGGCCGGTTTGAGGAAGGCGGCGTGGAAGACCACGGTGGCGCCGTCGCCGATCAGCCGCCGGGCGATGCCGGTGACACCGGAGCGCACCAGCATCGGGCCCCACAGCCCGGGGTCGTTCCACAGCAGCCGGCGCAGCTTGCGCAGCCTGCGGCCTCCGCCGTCGGCGCCCCCCTCGTCGTACTCGGCCTCGTAGCCGGCGGGTACCTCGTCGGCCGCGTCGAAGGCGTCGAAGGCCTCGACGGCGAGCCGTTGGTCCTTGTCGTCCAGCAGTCCTGGCAGGAGGTGGTGGCCGTCGCGGGCGTAGGAGTCGTAGTCGATGTCAGGCATGGCGGTCCTGTCGCTGGGAGGGGTGGCCGGATGCGAGGACCTCCCGCACCGGCAGGTCGGGCTGGGCCGCGAGGGCCCGGACGGCGGCCAGGAAGTCCCGGGCGAACTCCCGCACCACGGCGTCCGGGTACTCGGAGCGGTAGTACAGCGCGGTGAAACGCACGTCCGGGCCGTGCCGCAGCATCCAGAGGTGGAGGCCGGGCGAGTCGGCCGTCTCCGGCAGGAAGACCGGCTCGGCCCGTGTCCCGCCGAGCCGCAGCGACCCGCCCCACACGTCGTTGAACATGAAGTAGACGCCGGGCGACCTGCGGAACCCGCCGTTGCCGGCGGCCGTGCCGGGCCACATCAGGGCGCGGACGTACGCCGCGGGCAGGTCACCGTGCGCCGTCGCGGCGAGCGCGGTCTCCCGTACGGCGGTGACGAGGTGGCCGAAGTCGCGGGAGAGGTCGACGTCGGTCGTGGGGAAGACTCCGTTCGCGAACCAGCCGACCGTGTCCTGGAAGTCCGGCTCCAGCCGGTTGGCCGCACTGGTCAGCAGGGTGACCCGGGAGCGCCCGGTGCGCAGCGCGACCAGTGCCTTGAGCGCGGCGAGCGTCACGACGTACGGCGTCGTGCGCATCCGGGCGCACAAGGAGTCGAGTGCCGCCACGACCGGCGCGGGGACGTCGTGCTCCAGGCTCGCCGGGTCGTGCAGGCCACCGTCCGGCAGGTAACCGGGCAGGCGGAGCTCCAACGCCGCGGGGTCGGGTCCGAGCCGGTCCCGCCAGTACCGCGCGACCTCCTCGCCGCGGCCCTGCCGGTAGCCGTCCCACTGGCGTGCCGCCCAGTCGGCGTAGGCGCCGGACGCGGTCAGCCGGGGCCGCTCACCGGCGGCCAGGGCACGGTAGGCGGTGGCCAGGTCGGCGGTCAGGATGTCCAGCGACCAGCCGTCGGCGGCCATGTGGTCGAAGACCAGGGCCAGGTAGTGGTCGTCGTCGGCGCAGCGCACCAGGTGCGCCCGGAACAGGGGCGGCGCGGTGCGGTCGAAGGTGCGGCGGACCTCCTTGTCGAGGAGCCGTACGGCCTCCTCGGACCGCTCGTCCTCGGGGAGCCAGGACAACTCGTCGATCAGCAGGTCCACCCGGGTTCCGGCGACGGCGTACTGGCGCACGGTGCCCTCGCGTGCCTCGAACCCGGTGCGCAGCGCCGCGTGCTGGTCGGCGACGGCCTGCAGCGCGCCTTCCAGCAGCGCCGGTTCGAGGGGACCGCGCAGCCGGTAGGCCGCGTGGAACTGGAGGGCCGGCGCGTCCGGGTCGCCCAGCGCGGACAGCACGGCCCACTCCTGGGCCATCGAGGCCCGGCCGTCGGACGTGGTGGCGGGCGCGGACGCCGGCTCCGCTCCGCTCGCGTCCATCCGTTCCGCCAGCTCGCGCACCGAGGCGGCGGTGAAGACCGTACGGGCTGACAGCCGGACCCCGAGTTCCTCCGCCACCCGCCGGATCAGCCGGAAGGCGAGAATGCTGTTGCCGCCGCGGTCGAAGAAATTGTCCTCGGGCCCGATGTCGGATTCCTGGAGCAGCTCGCGGTGGATGCGCAACAGGGTGTTCATGGCGACCGGGGTTTTTTCGTGGGGGGTGCTCTCTGTCACGTGCGGGTCTCCATGGATCGGCCATAGAATTCCGCGATGATTTCGATGGCGGAATTCTTCAGAAAAGACTGGTGGGTGCCCTCCGTGACGACGCAGGAGAAAAGCCCTCCGTGTCGTGCGCGGGCGAGCATGCGGGCCCGCTCCGCTTCCGGAACCACCGGGCTGCTACGGGCGACGACGGAAAGAACGGGTATCCCCAGGCCGTCCAGCGCGTCCAGCAGGTGGCCGTAGTCGTAGTGCCACTTCAGGAAACTCGCCTCGGCCCATTCGTCGGCCTCGTACCGGTCCGGCAGCCGTTCGAAGGACTGGTCGAGGAGGACGACGCTGGATATCCGGTGAGGCCCCAGGGCCACCCCCAGCACGGCGGCCACCAGGGCCCCGTACGAGTAGCCGATCACATGCAGCGGCCCGGGCACCGGGTCGAGGATCCGCTGGACGTCGGCGGCGAAGTCCAGCGGTGAGTACCCCCACTTCGGAGCCGGGCTGGCGCCGTGGGCGCGCAGCGAGGGGTAGACGGCGAGGGAGCCCGCCGGGCAGAGGGCGTCACCGATCGCCCGGAGTGCGGTCTTGTCGTCGCCGAACCCGTGCAGGAGCAGCAGGTGCCCCGGCGCGGCGGGACCGGTCGCGGTACCCGGCAGCCGGTCGTGGTCGAGGAGCTCCACCGTGCCGACCCGGCGGAGTTCCGGCAGTGCGTATGCCATCCCCGTCTCCGCGGCCTCAGCCGGACTCGGCCAGTGGCCGGCCCAGCCCCGGGGGGTTGACGCCGGTCGGCCAGACCCCGCCCCGGTAGCTGCCGGCGGCGGTGGCGCCGTACAGCGAGGCGAAGTCCGCGGGGAGTTCCGGGCTGCCGGAAAAGGCCAGCCACAGCCTGAGGAGCAGCCGTCCGTGCCCGCCACCGTCGGTGAAGGCCGTCCGGGCGTGCAGGATGTGGAAGTTGTTGATGAGCTGCAGGTCACCGGCGCGCAGCTCCATGTCGAGGGCGACCCCGGGCCGCCTCAGGGTCCGGTCGAGCGCGTCCATGGCGGCGATCTGGCGTTCCGTGAGGCGGGGCGCCGAGGCGTGCCGTTGCGAACCCTCGATGAAGCGGCGCACGTACCGGGCGGCGAAGTCCCCGCCGGTCTCGCTGAACACGGGGATCCCGCACCAGGGGGACTCACCCGGCTGCTCTTCGCCCCGCCGGTCGTTCGGGAAGGGCCGGCACAGCTCGGCCAGCAGCTCCGGATGCTCGTCCGCCAGCACGTCGTGCACGTATCGGGACGACGCCAGCCGGCTCAGACCGCCACTGCGCGCCGGGCGCACGCACAACAGGCCGATCACGTCGGTGCGGTCCACGTGGAACGGCAGTTCGGCGGAGCTCTCGTACCCCCGCTGCACGGGGCTGGACACATCGGCGCCGCGGTCCTCGACCCGGCCCAGCAGATCGCCCTTGCGGCTCTGCGAAACAGGCCGGCCGAGCAGCAGTCCGAGGATCCAGTAGGCCATCTCGACCTCACGCGGATCGGTGCGGTCCACCGGGAACCCGGTCACGACGACGAACCCCGGGCCCCCCGCCAGCCGCCGGTGCAGACGGGCGGCGAACTCCTCGCTGCGCGGCAGTCCGCCGGGACGCGCCCCGCCGATCCCGACCTCTGTCCCGCTCGAAATCGCCGAACGGGCGGCATGAATGAGTTCGGCCACCACCCCGGACGGGATGGGAATACGCCATAGTTCTTCTCTGCCGGTGAGAGAATCCCCCGACCAGACCGCCCCCGTCGGTTCCCCGGCGAGCCGGCTCGACGAACCTGTTTCCTCGGTCTCCGCTATGGTCACCGTCACGACCGCCCGTCTCTCCATGAATTCGCAGAGAAGGATTTCGCCGGTCGGGTATTCGAGTCAACGGGTTGCGTGTCCCCGTAAAAGGGGACAGGCGGAGGCGTTCGATGTCCCTTACCGTGGCGGCGGTGAGCACTGCGATGCCTCGCGCTCGGCGGTGAACCCGTCGGGCAGCTCGAAGGACCGTGACCACCGCCGGCGATGACTGCGGCGATCGTGTGCGCGATGACGCGGAGCCGGGTATGAGGTGCGCGGGGCGGCCCCCGGCGGTGGCTCGCTCCCCGGCACTGCGGCCGGACGGGTGCTGTGACGCACTTTTGCAAGCAGGTGCTTGCAATAGTTAGCGGAGTGCTGCACTGTGGAGGCATGGCATCGCTCAACGTCGGCAATCTCGGTGACTACCTGCGCGAGCAGCGGCGCACTGCGCAGCTGTCGTTGCGGCAGCTCGCCGACGCCGCCGGAGTGTCCAATCCGTATCTCAGCCAGATCGAGCGCGGGCTGCGCAAGCCGAGCGCGGAGGTGCTGCAGCAGGTCGCCAAGGCGCTGCGGATCTCCGCCGAGACGCTGTACGTCCGGGCCGGCATCCTCGACGCCGAGCGTGATCAGGACGACGTGGAGACGCGTGCCGTCATCCTCGCCGACCCGACGCTGAACGAGCGGCAGAAGCAGGTGCTGCTGCAGATCTACGAGTCCTTCCGCAAGGAGAACGGCTTCGGCGACGGTGCGGACGGGGCGGGCGGTGCCGGCGTCGTCGGTGTCGTCACCGCCGACGGGGCGGTGAGCGTCGACGGGGACGCTCCCGGCACCGGGATACCCGCGGCCGGCCCGGCCGACGGCGGTCACTCCGCCCGGCGCCGCAGCCGCAAGAGCGCCGCACGCAGCGACAGCACGAACGACGGCGGTACGACCGCCACCCGCCGCACCCGCGAGGGCTCCGGCGGCAGCGACACAGATCCGCAGCAGACGGCCGGCTGAGCCGGACCAGGGCATGGGCCGCCCGCCGCGGATCACACAACCCTCAGCCGAACCCTCAAGCGACACAGAATCCGGGAGGACCATCACCATGGCCATCACCGACGACCTGCGCAAGACCCTCAGCAACCCGACCCCGCTCTACTTCGCCGCAGGTACCGCCGACCTCGCCCTTCAGCAGGCCAAGAAGGTGCCGGCCCTGGTGGAGCAGCTGCGCTCCGAGGCTCCCGCGCGGTTCGACGCCGTACGCAACACCGACACCAAGGCCGTCCAGGAGAAGGCGTCCGCCCGGGCCAAGGAGGCCTCCGCCCGCGTCAAGGAGACGCAGGAGACCCTGCAGACCAAGGTCACGCAGTTCATCGGCTCCATCGACGTCGACATCAAGAAGCTCGGCAGCACGATCGACTCGGACCTGAAGAAGATCGGCGAGAGCGCCCAGGACTTCGCGCTGCGCGGCGTCGGCGTGGCCGCCGAGTACGCCGTCAAGGCCCGCGAGACCTACGAGAAGGTCGCCGAGCACGGCGAGCAGGCCGTGCGGACCTGGCGCGGCGAGGCCGCCGACAGCATCGAGGACGTCGCCGAGGGCGTCGAGGAGCTGGCCGTGGCCGTCGAGCCGAAGCCGAAGCCGCAGCCGGTCGAGGTCAAGGAGGAGCCGGCCAAGCCGGCCGCCGCTGCCGAGGCGAAGAAGGCCCCGGCCGCCAAGAAGGCCCCGGCGCGCAAGCCCACCACCGCCAAGAAGACCACCCCGCCCGCCAAGTAGTACGGCGGAGCGGCCGCAACGGGCCGGGCACCCCGGGGGTGCCCGGCCCGTTGTACGGGTACGGTGACCGCGTAGGACGAGCCGAGTCAGGTGGTGGACGTTGTGCTGATGCAGGGCTTCGCAGGGTTGATGTGGCTTCTGAGCATGGCCCTGATCGTTTTCAGCGGCTTCGCGTTGCTCGACGCGGCCGTGCGCAGGGAGGACGCCTACCGCGCGGCCGACAAGAAGACCAAGCCCTTCTGGCTGATCATCCTCGGGATCGCCTTCGTGGTGAACCTGCTCTTCCCGATCCTGTCGTTCCTGCCGATCATCGGCCTCATCGCGACGATCGTGTACATGGTCGACGTACGGCCCGCGATCCGGGCCCTCCCGGGCGGCGGCCGCAGCCGGCGCGGCTCCAGCAGCGACGGCCCCTACGGCCCGTGGAACGGCGGCCGGTAAGGACATCGGCCCCGGCCCCTGCGCGGCCCCAGCCCGGACACCTACGGCACCCGGCCCCGGCCCCTGCCCGGGCCTACGGCACCCGGTCGAGCAGCAGGACCGCCACGTCGTCCGTCAGCTCGCCGCCGTTGAGGTCGCGCACCTCGTTCACCGCGGCCCGCAGCAGCTGCTCGCCCCGCAGGCCCTCGGCGAACTGGCGGCGGATCATCTCCGTCATGCCGTCCTGGCCGAGCCGCTCCCGGCCCCGGCCGACGTGGCCCTCGATCAGGCCGTCGGTGTAGAGCATCAGGCTCCACTCGGCGCCCAGCTCCACCTGCATCCGCGGCCAGCGGGCGCCGGGGAGCAGGCCGAGGGCCGGTCCGTTGTTGTCGTAGGGCAGCAGCCGGGCCGGCTTGCCCGGGCGGGCCAGCAGCGGCGACGGGTGACCCGCCAGGCACAGCCCGGCGCGCCGGCCGTCCGGTGCGATGTCCACCGTGCACAGGGTCGCGAAGATCTCGTCGTCGGCCCGCTCGTGTTCCAGCACCTGCTGCAGCGTGCCCAGCAGCTGGTCGCCGCACAGGCCCGCCAGCGTCAGCGCCCGCCATGCGATGCGCAGCTCCACACCGAGCGCGGCCTCGTCCGGGCCGTGCCCGCAGACGTCGCCGATCATGGCGTGCACCGTGCCGTCCGGCGTGCGTACGACGTCGTAGAAGTCGCCGCCGAGCAGCGCGCGCGAGCGGCCCGGGCGGTAGCGGGCGGCGAACCGCAGCGAGGAGCCCTCCAGCAGCGGCGTCGGCAGCAGGCCGCGCTCCAGGCGGCGGTTCTCCTGCGCGCGCAGCCGGCCCTCGGCGAGCCGGCGCTCGGCCGACTCGGAGCGCTTGCGCTCCACCGCGTAGCGGATCGCCCGGCTCAGCAGCCTGCCGTCCAGCTCGTCGCGGAAGAGGTAGTCCTGGGCACCCACCCGCACCGCCTCGGCGCCGCGCTCGGCGTCACCGGAGGCGGTCAGCGCCAGGACGGCGTGCCGGGGCGCGAGCTCCAGCACGTGCCGGAGCACGGCGAGCTCGTCCGCGGAGTCGCTGTGGCCCGGCGCGGGCAGCGCCAGGTCCAGCAGGATGCAGTGGACGTCGTCGGTCAGCAGCCGGCCGGCCTCCGTCAGGTTGCGGGCCGTGCGGACGCGGATCGGCTTGCCCGCCTGGTCGAGCATGTCCGGCACGATCGGCGAACCGGCCGGGTCGTCCTCGATCAGCAGCAGCGTCAGGTTGGTGTGGGCGGTGTTGTTCTCCACCTTGTCCGTGGTGTTCCCGGCGGTGTCCGGCGTGCGGCCGGCGGGCGAGGCGTCCTTCGCGGACTCCTCGGCCGAGCCGCCGCGCGGGGACGCGGCCTGCGCCTGACCACTCTCCGCGGCCGGGATCGCTCTCTGCCGCGGTATGGGTACGGGCATCGTCTTGGGTTCCTTCCCTCCCCCCGAGGGCACGGTGGGGCGAGGGACCTCGACCCACCGAGCGGGACCATAGCGGGTGTCGGTGCCGCATTGGAATGGTGTGAGCCACGCCGCTGTGCCATCGGCCTGTGTCATATGCCGCGATATGCGCAGCAGTTGGACAGCTCGGAGATGTTGTGGGGATGACGAACGTCACGTCAGCGCACTGTCTGCTCGGGGCGAGGCGTGCGGTGGGTCACGTGGGGCAGGTCACCGCGGATGTCCGATAACCGGTGCGCGGCGCCCGGTTGGCCGGTGCGCGGCGCCCGGTTGGCCGGTGTGCGGCGCCCGGTTGGCCGGTGTGCGGCGCCCGGTCGGCCGGTATGTGGCGCCCGGTCGGCCGGTGGGCGGCCCCTCCGTGGCCCCCGTACGTCCCTCAGGTGCTGCCCGGGCTCAGTCGGCGCCGGCGTCGGTGTCGGCGTCCGGTCGCACCACTCCGAGGATGGGCATGGTCCCGGCGCCCGCGATGGTCACGCTCCGCCCGGGGCGGGGCGCGTGCACGATCGCCCCGTCGCCGATGTACATGCCGACATGGCTGGCGTCGTCGAAGTAGATGACGAGGTCGCCGGGGCGCATGTCCTGGATGTCGACGTGCCGCAGCCGCTTCCACTGCTCCTGGGAGGTGCGCGGGATGCCGCGCCCGGCGGAGATCCAGGCCTGTGACGTCAGTCCCGAGCAGTCGTAGGTTTCGGGGCCCTCGGCGCCCCACTGGTACGGCTTGCCGATCTGGGCCGTGGCGTACTTCACGGCCTTCTTGCCCTGCTCGGAGGCCTTGCCGTTGATCTCTTGGAGGATGCCGGAGCCGAGCCAGGCGGTCTGCGCCCTGTCCGCGGCCTCCTTCTCCAGCTCGGCGAGGCGCTCCTGCTCCTCCTTCTGCAGCTCGGATTCGAGCTTCTCCGCCTGCGCGATCTGCTTCTCGATCTTCTTCTGCGCGGCGGCCTTGGCCTTGCGGCCCGCTTCCAGCTTCTTCAGCTGCGCGGAGGCGTCCTTGGCGTACTGCTCCAAGTCCTCCTGGGTGCGGGTCAATTCACCCAGGAGGCCCTTGGTCGCGTGGTGGCCCTCGCGGACCCGGCCCGCGCCGTCGAGGAAGTCCTGCGGGTCGTCGCTCAGCACCAGATGGGCCTCGGGCGGCAGCCCGCCGCCGCGGTACTGGGCGGCGGCCGCGGCGCCCGCGCGGTCCTTGAGCTTCCTGAGCTTCTCCTGGCCCTTGACGATCTTCTTGGCCAGCTCGACGACTTCGGCGGACTGCTTGTCCGCCTTCTCGTCGGCGGCGTTGTACTCGTCCGTGGCGCGGCCCGCGGCGCGGTAGAGCCTGTCGAGCTTCTTGCGGACGGCCTCGAGGTCCTTGGCGGGTGCGAGTGCCGGGCCCGCGCTGGGGGTGGGGGAGGGGGTGGGGTTCGCGAACGCCGTGCCCGGTGCCGCCAGCACCGTGACCGCGCAGACCACGGCCACCGCGGTCGCCATCAGGCCACGCCTGCCCGTTCCCATACCTCAGCCCCCAAACTGATTAACCATCAGTAACTTGCGGTTCGCCTGGGGATGCTGCCACGTCGGCTCGGAAAGCGACAGAGGTAGTACTTCCCGCCACTCCGGCGGCGGTATGCCCCGGCATGACGATCTCCCCGTCAGTGTGACGAACGACTCACGGAGATCGTTCCAACGGGCCCTGCCGGGACGGGAGCCATCAGGCGCCCGGGGCCAAAGCGTCCCAGCGCACCGTCACTTCGCCCTGCCGCCATCGCGCCGGTCCGTCCGTCACCGGCCAGTCGGCGGTCAGGTCCCGCACCGCGCGGATCCAGCGCTGCCGGGCGCCGTAGGAGGCGTAGGGCGCGGCGGCCGCCCAGGCGCGGTCGAAGTCGCGCAGGAAGGCGTGCACCGGCTCGCCCGGGACGTTGCGGTGGATCAACGCCTTCGGCAGGCGCTCCGCCAGGTCGGAGGGGCGCTCCAGGGAGCCCAGCCGGGTCGCGAAGGTGACCGTGCGCGGCCCCTCCGGGCCGAGTGCCACCCATACGTGCCGGCGCCCGATCTCGTCACAGGTCCCCTCGACCAGCAGCCCGCCGCGCGACCCGGTCGCCGGGTCGGCCGGAGCCAGCCGCGCGCACAGCCGCCGCCACACGGCCGCGACCTCGCCCTCCTCGTACTGCCGCAGCACGTTCGCCGCGCGGACGAGCAGGGGCCGCTGCGGGATCGGGATCTCGAAGCCGCCGTGCCGGAAGGCGAGCCCCGCCCGCTCCCAGGGCAGCGCCGCCGCGACCCGGGCCGGGTCGATCTCGACGCCGACCACACGCGCGCGGGGCGCGGCCGTACGCAGCCGCTGCAGCAGCTCGACGGCCGTCCAGGGGGCGGCGCCGTACCCGAGGTCGACCGCCACCGGGTCGGCCGCGCGGCGCAGCTCGGCGCCGTGCGTGGCCGCGATCCAGCGGTCCATACGGCGCAGCCGGTTGGGGTTGGTCGTCCCGCGCGTCACCGTGCCGAGGGGGCGGGTGGAGGTGCGGGGTGTCATGTGTACGAGGTTAAGCGCCCGCCGCCCCGGTCAGGGGGCGAGGTGCCGCCGCCAGTAGGTGGGGCGCCAGTAGTAGAGCGTGGTGAGGTCGTCGGGCATCGGGTCGTAGGCAGGTCCCCGCTCGAACGGGTCCCGGTCCGGGTCGGCGGGCCGGAAGCCCGGGTCCAGCGGCTCGTCGTCCAGCGGCGGCCGTACGTGGCGCCGCATCTCCTCGGTGACCGCGCCGATCCGCCGGTAGTTGCCCTGCGCCTCGATCAGGCTCAGCCCGTGGTTGGGGCCGAAGCCGGCCGTGGGGTGGCGGAGCTGGAAGGGGTCCTCCTCCCAGTAACAGACCGGGCAGATCTCGTAGGCCCACAGCTCGCCGAGGGTGCGGTGGCCGCAGCAGGGGCAGGGGAGGAGTTCCTCGAGCGGAGGCGGAGGCGGAGAGGCCGGGCGGTGTCGTGCGCCTGTCATATCCCGTGAGGGTAGGGGCCCCGGCGGTTCGGTGCCGGTCAGTTCCGGGGCCGCGACCGCTGTGACCCGACCCCGTACGTCCTCGACCCGACCTCTCCTCACCATCGAACGGTTGAGCGACAAGCGGTAATGATTCGGTAAAATTGCCGAATCGGGAAATGGAGCGCCACGCTCCGGTGTTGCACCCCGTCGGAGGGCACCGTGCGCCCTGCGAAGGCATGCCCGGAGCGAGGAGGAACGCCACGTGAGCCAGTACATCGGCAGGCTCGGCAGGCGCTCCGCGGCGTCGCCGGCCCGGCTGCGGCTGCACCGCAGGCCCCGCCGCGTCGCCATGCTCTCCGTGCACACCTCGCCGCTCCACCAGCCCGGCACCGGCGACGCCGGCGGCATGAACGTCTACATCGTCGAGCTCGCCCAGCGCCTCGCCGCGCACGGCATCGAGGTCGAGATCTTCACGCGCGCGACCGCCGCCGCCCTCCCGCCGACCGTCGAGCTGGCCCCCGGCGTCCTCGTCCGGCACGTCGACGCCGGCCCCTACGAGGGCCTCAACAAGGAGGACCTCCCCGCCCAGCTGTGCGCCTTCACCCACGGCGTGATGCAGGCCTGGGCCCACCACCGCCCCGGCCACTACGACCTGGTCCACTCCCACTACTGGCTCTCCGGCCACGTCGGCTGGCTCGCCGCCCAGCGCTGGGGCGTCCCCCTGGTGCACGCCATGCACACCATGGCCAAGGTCAAGAACGCCAACCTGGCCGACGGCGACACCCCCGAACCGGCCGCCCGCGTCATCGGCGAGACCCAGATCGTCGCCGCCGCCGACCGCCTCATCGCCAACACCACCGAAGAGGCCGACGAACTGGTGCGGCACTACACGGCCGAGCCCGGCAAGGTCGCCGTCGTCCACCCCGGCGTGAACCTCGGGCGCTTCTCGCCCGCCGACGGCCGTGCCGCCGCCCGCGCCCGCCTCGGCCTGCCCCAGGACGCGCTCATCCCGCTCTTCGCCGGCCGCATTCAGCCCCTGAAGGCCCCCGACGTGCTGCTGCGCGCCGTCGCCGTCCTCCTCGACGAACGCCCCGAACTGCGCTCGCGCATCCTCGTCCCCGTCGTCGGCGGCCCCTCCGGCAGCGGCCTCGCCAAGCCCGAGGGCCTGCAGAAGCTGGCCGCCCGCCTGGGCATCGCGGACGTCGTACGGTTCCGCCCGCCGGTCGGACAGGAGCAGCTGGCGGACTGGTTCCGCGCCGCCTCCGTGCTGGTCATGCCCTCCTACAGCGAGTCCTTCGGCCTGGTCGCCATAGAGGCGCAGGCGGCCGGCACCCCGGTGCTCGCGGCGTCGGTCGGCGGCCTGCCGATCGCCGTGCGCGACGGGCACACCGGCTTCCTCGTCCGCGGGCACGACCCGGCCGACTACGCGCGCGTGCTGCGCGACTTCGCCGACGACCCGCAGCTGGCGCCCCGGCTGGGCGACCAGGCGGCCCGCCACGCCCAGTCCTTCGGCTGGGACACGGCGGCCGCCGCCACCGCGGACGTCTACACGGCCGCGATGCAGGCGCACCGCCGTCGCGTACGCTCGCTGCATGGGTGAAACCGATCAGGAACAGCGTGCGGCACAGGTCATCGAGGGAGTGCTCAAGGACGCCGACCTGGAGTGGGAGAGCCCCGAGCGCGGCACCTACGTCGCCCAGCTCCCGGGCACCCGCAAGCTGAAGACGACGCTCTCCCTGCGCGTCGGCCGCCACTCCCTGTCGCTGAACGCCTTCGTCATCCGCCACCCCGACGAGAACGAGCAGGGCGTCCACCGCTGGCTCCTGGAGCGCAACCTCAAGCTCTACGGCGTGAGTTACGCCGTCGACCAGCACGGCGACGTCTACGTCACAGGCCGTCTCTCCCTGTCCGCCGTCACCGCCGACGAGCTCGACCGCCTGCTCGGCCAGGTCCTGGAGGCCTCCGACGGCGCCTTCAACACCCTGCTGGAGCTGGGCTTCGCCTCGGCGATCCGCAGGGAGTACGAGTGGCGGGTCTCGCGGGGTGAGCCGACCCGCAACCTCGACGCGTTCGCCCACCTCACCCAGCGCCCGGAGCGCGACGACAGGTCCTAGCCGGCCCGGTACCGCCCCGGCGGCACCCCCACGAGCTTCCGGAAGTGCCGGGTGAGGTGCGACTGGTCGTAGAACCCGGCCGCCACCGCCACCTCGCCCGGCGGGTGTCCCTCCAGGAGGAGCCGCCGGGCGCGATTCACGCGCAGGGACGTCAGGTACTGGTGCGGGGCGATGCCGTAGGCCGTGCTGAACGCCCGGACGAGATGGGCGGGATGGGCGCCGAGCAGCCCCGCGGCCTCCCGCAGGACGACGCCCTCGGTGATCCGCTCGTCGAGCAACTCGCGCAGCCGCCGGGCGAGCACGGGATCGGCCGGCCGGGCGGCGGCGGACTCGTTCCGCAGATGCCCGCGCAACCGCTCCCCGACGAACAACAGCCTGCTCTCGGCCTCCAGTTCCTCACCGGGCCGCCCCAGCGCGCCGTGCACCTGGCCCACCCGCCGCCGCAGCAGCGGATCGCGCAGATCGGGCCGGTCGACGGCGGCCCCGATGAACTCGTCCCCGAGGTACGTCCCGTCGAGGTACAGCACCCGCTTGCGGAAGCCCTCGGCGGTGACGGGCGAGCCGTTGTGCGGCACGTGCGGCGGCAGCAGCGTCACGGTGTCGTTCGGGGTGCCGTGCTCGTGCCGGTCGAGGTCGTACCGCACGGCGCCGGTGTCGACGATGAGCAGCGTCCAGGAGTCGTGGACGTGCATCGGATACGCGTACTCGGTGAACCGTGCGTGGAAGACCTCGACGACACCTTCGACGGCGGGCCGCCAGGCGGAGACGATCCGGGAGGACCCGGCGACGTTCCGGGAGGACCCGGCGACGTTCCGGGAGGACCCGGCGACGTTCCGGGAGGATGACTCGGAGGCCATGCAAAGAACGTACAAGACCCCGGCGGGGGCTGGCGGGCACGCTCGGAGCATGGACACCGAACCCTCCCCGGAGCCGATCCGCTTCGACACGAAGATCGCCGTGCTGCTGCGCGCGGACCTGGAACCCTGGCAACGCCTCAACGTGACATCGTTCCTGGTCAGCGGCCTCGGAACACAGACTCCCGAGGTGATCGGCGAACCGTACGAGGACGCGGACGGCGTGCCCTACCTCCCCATGTTCCGCCAGCCGGTCATGGTCTTCGAGGCCACGAAGGAGACCCTGACCGCCGCCCACACCCGTGCCCTCTCCCGCGCCCTGCCCCGTGCGGTCTTCACCGCCGACCTCTTCGCCACGGGCAACGACCGCGACAACCGCGCCGCCGTGCGGGCCGTGCCGACCGCGGACCTGGATCTCGTGGGGCTCGCCGTGTACGGCCCGAAGAACGCGGTGGACAAGGTGGTGAAGGGGGCGCGGATGCACCCGTGAGCCGGCGAGCCGAGGCGGAGCCGCTGAGCGACGGCTCGTTCAGCACCGCGGGCGACCAAAGTCGCGGGGGCGTAGACCAACGGCTGACGACAGGGCGGACGGCCGCTCAAGAGACTGGCCGTATGGAGGAAGCCAGGAACGTTCCCATGCGGAAGAGCCCCCGGGCGCGGACGGGCCGGCCGACGGAACTCGCCGAACCGGCCTGGGTCATCGTGCTCTTCTGCGTGACCTGCGGTGCCGTGGCCGGGGCGCTGCTCCCGCTCCTCGCGCGCCTGCTGCTCGCCCTGCCGTGGGCGCCGCTCGAGGGCCCGGCCGAACTGCTGACCTCTGTCCCGGAACCCGCCCTCACCCTCGGGACGACCGCGGTGGGTGTGCTCGGCGGCCTGCTGCTCGGCTTCACGGCGGCGCACGAGTCGTTGTCCGTCCGCGTCCACGACACCCACGTGACCCTGGCCGTCCGGGACGGCGTCCAGGACTTCACCCGCGACGAGATCGCCGTGTGCTTCCGGGACGGCAAGCAGCTCGTCCTGCTCGGCCCGGACAGCCTCGAACTGGCGCGGGAGAACTGCGGCCTGAACTGGCGGCGCCTCGCGGACGCCCTCACCGCACACGGCTACCCGTGGGAGCAGGAGGACCCGCACCGCGCCGAGTTCCGCCGCTGGGTCCCCGGTATTCCCGGCCTGCCCAGGGGCGCGGACGCCCTGCTGCGGGCCCGCGCGCAGGCCCGCACGGGGGAGGGCGGCGCCGAGGACGCCCGGGAGTTGCGCGGGGAGCTGCTGCGGCTGGGGGTGGTCGTGCGGGACGAGGACCGGCGGCAGTACGTCCGCGTCGTCCGGGGCGAGCGCACGGGGTGACATCGTCCCGCCCTGCCGGCCGCGCGCCGGGCCCAGGGGCGTTCAGGCCCGGTCAACGCGTCTTCGGCCCTGGTGGTCCGGCGCCCGGCTCACGGCGTGCAGGCCGCGGCGATCGACACGCTGTTCTCGTACAGGTGGTGCCGGGTGATCCGCCCGTTCTCGACGGTGAGGCGCAGCGCGAAGGGCCCCGCGAAGGGCTTGCCGGTCGCCCGGACGGTCCCGGACAGATGCCCCATCAGCACGGCGTCCGTCCCGTCGACGAGGAACGTGTCCACGGAGGCGCGGGCGTCCTCGGGAACGGTGTACCGGGCCAGCTCCTCACCCTGCGCCGCACATTCGGCAGCGGTGGACCGAGGCCGGATCCAGGGCACGGCGGGGTTCTCGGCGAGCATCCAGTCGACGGTGTCGGCGAAGAGAGCCGTCAGCCCCTCGGTGTCGCCGGCGAGCCGGAGTTCGAGGAACTTCTGGACGGTCGAGCGGGTGGCTTCGGCGGTGTCGGCAGGTGTCATGGAACCCAGCCTGCCGGGGCGCGCGGGGCGCGTCGATTACCTCGCAGGTAACCCCGCTTCCCTCCGGGTGCCACTGGCCCGCGCCACCGGATGCCCCGAAGGGGTGCCGGCCTGAGAGGTGAGGCGGGGGTGGGGGTGGGCCGACTGAGCACCCTGCTCCTAGAATCGAACGTATGAACGACCCAGAGTCGCGGCTCGCGCTGCTCCGCTTCCTGGAGCGCGTGCAGGAACGCGACCTGGCACGCACCCGCCGGTGGATCGCGGACGAGGAACGCCGCCAGACCGAGCACCGGCGCGGCCTCCTGGCCCGGCCACCCGCTCCGGACTGGCTGATCGAGCACGGCCTGTCCGGACGGGAAGCCGTGTACGTCCATGCCGGCGGCTGCTGGAACGCGGGCCGGCGCAGCAAGGGCGTCGACCGCGATCACGCCCTGCGGGCCCTGGCCGAAGGGATCAAGGCCTGCCCGCAGTGCAGGCCGGATACGGAGCTGGGCTTCGTGGACGGGTAGGGCGGCCGCGCTCACGCGGGGTGCGGCGCCGGAACCCCTGCCCCGTTGTCAGTGCCCGGGGCTATGGTCGCAAGCGCGCGGCCGGCTTCCGGGGGTTCCAGCTCTGAAGAGAATGGTTGCTATCCCCGATCTGTCCGGGGGTGGCCCGGAGAAGTCGTCCGGGACCCAACCGACGGTCGGGCTTCGTCGATGGCCAGGAGGAGACCTGCCAGCGCCGGCCGCGCACCCTGGATCATCATGCCGGTATGTCTGCGAACCAGCGCGCGACCCCGTCCGTGAACGAGCCCCCGGGGGCACCGGCCGTCACCCGGCTCTCGCGCTATACGAAGACCGAGCAGGAGGAGATCCTCGGCAGCGGCGAGGACCCCTTCGGTGTTGCCGCAGCCGGTCTGACCTGGCTTCCGAAGGAGGAGCACGTCGGTGTCCGGCTCGACGGCCGGCTCGTGGCCCATGCCGGTCTGCTGCGACTGCCGGTCGCGGTCGAGGGCGAGAAGACCGAGGTGATGGGCGTGGGCGGAGTGGCCGTGGCGCCCGGCGTACGGGGCAGGGGCCTGGCACGGCTCGTGCTCGCGGCGGCCCTCGACCACGCTCGCACGCGGGGCCCCCGGCACGCGCTCCTGTTCTGCCGGCCGCCCCTCGTGCCGCTGTACCAGCGCCTCGGATGGCACCCGCTCCACACGGACGTACTCGTCGAACAACCCGGCTCCGGCGTGGTCACCATGCCGCTGCGCACGATGGTGACGCCCCTGCACGACGACGCGCACTGGCCTCCCGGGCGGGTGCGGCTGTACTCCCTGCCGATGTGACGGGCCCAGAGGGGCACGACGTCGCGCGCCTCCCTGCCACGGTCACGCCAGGACGCGGTCTCCTGCCGGGGCGGCCACCGCCACCGGAGGCAGGCCCCGCCTCACCCCGCACCGACCTCGGGCTGCGGCTGTACCGCCACCGGCGGCTCGGCCACCTTCTCCTCGCCGGGCAGGCGCCGCATCAACACGGCGTACCCGACACCGGCCACCGTCCCCACGACCGCGCACAGCCCCCACAGCCACGCCGCCCCGAACCGGTCGATGACCAACCCGGACAGCAACGGGGCGACGAGGGCGGCCACCGACCAGGACATCGTGTACATGCCCTGGTAGCGCCCGCGCCCGTGCACCGGGGACAGCCGTACGACGAGACTGGTCTGCGTCGGCGCGTTGACGATCTCCGCCAGGGTCCACACGCACACCGTGAGCGCGATGACGCCCAGGGACCCCGCGAAGGCGGTGAGCGCGAAGCCGTAGCCCGCGAGTACGGACGAGACGACCAGCAGCCGGCGGGGGTCGCGGTGTTCGATGAAGCGGGTGACCGGAATCTGGAGGACGACGATCATCACACCGTTGACGGCGATGGCCATGCCGTACTCGGCCGGGGAGAAGCCGGCCTCGCCCATGGCCACCGGCAGCCCCACCGCCCCCTGCTGGAAGACCAGCGCG
The DNA here is from genome assembly GCF_040637515.1 of Streptomyces sp. NPDC029041. NCBI lineage: Bacteria > Bacillati > Actinomycetota > Actinomycetes > Kitasatosporales > Streptomycetaceae > Streptomyces > Streptomyces sp. NPDC029041. Next base: position 114,376 of record NZ_JBEZWO010000005.1, read on the forward strand.
ACGAGGAAGGACAGCCCGACGACACTCATGAACCGCCCGTCGCGCAGCACGGTGCGCAGGTTCACGGAGTCGTCCCGGACGCCCCCCGTCACCACCCGCTCGGCCGGCTTGGACTCCGGCAGCCGCAGGAAGACGAGGATCGCGCAGACCAGCGTCATCCCCGCCTCGATCAGGAACCCGGCGCGGTAGCTGACCTCGGCGATGAACCCGGCGGCCATGGAGGAGACGGCGAAGCCGAGGTTGATGGCCCAGTAGTTGAGGGAGAAGGCCCGGATGCGGTCCTCGGGCCGGACGATGTCGGCCATCATCGCCTGCACCGCGGGCCGCGAGGCGTTGCTCGCCATGCCGACGAGGAAGGCGACACCGGCGATCGCGACCGGGTCGCTCACGAAGCCCAGCAGCGCGACGGACACGGCGGTCGAGGACTGCGCGATCAGCAGGGTGGGCCGACGGCCCAGCCGGTCGGTCATCACCCCGCCGCCCAGCGAGGAGACCACTCCGCCGAGCCCGTGCAGGGCGGCGACCAGACCGGCGTAGGTGGCGGAGTAGCCGCGGTCGAGGGTCAGGTACAGCGCCATGAACGTGGCGACGAAGCCGCCGAGGCGGTTGACGAGCGTGCTGGTCCACAGCCACCAGAACGCGCCGGGGAGACCGGAGACCGTCTCCCGGACGGCGCGTCGGGCACGCAGGGCGTACGGCATGGGTCCCCCGGAGGTAACAGGCGTGATGGCGCATGTAAGAAGCGCTGGCGGTAAGCGCAAATTACCGACGGGCGGTTGACGGGGCCACTCGATTAACAGATCCCGTCAAACGTCCGCCTGCCGGGCAGCCACGCGAACGGGCGAATGCGTGGATTACGCTCTGAGGCATGGCCGACGCACCGTACAAGCTGATCCTCCTCCGCCACGGCGAGAGCGAGTGGAACGCGAAGAACCTGTTCACCGGCTGGGTGGACGTGAACCTCAACGAGAAGGGCGAGAAGGAGGCAGTCCGCGGTGGCGAGCTCCTGAAGGACGCCGACCTCCTGCCCGACGTGGTCCACACGTCCCTCCAGAAGCGCGCGATCCGCACGGCCCAGCTGGCCCTGGAGGCCGCGGACCGCCACTGGATCCCGGTCCACCGCAGCTGGCGCCTCAACGAGCGCCACTACGGCGCCCTCCAAGGCAAGGACAAGGCCCAGACGCTCGCCGAGTTCGGCGAGGAGCAGTTCATGCTGTGGCGCCGGTCCTACGACACCCCGCCCCCGCCGCTGGACGTCGACGCCGAGTACTCCCAGTTCTCCGACGCGCGCTACGCGACCCTCCCGCCGGAGCTGCGCCCGCGCACGGAGTGCCTGAAGGACGTCGTCGTCCGCATGCTGCCGTACTGGTTCGACGCGATCGTCCCCGACCTGCTGACCGGCCGCACGGTCCTGGTCGCGGCCCACGGCAACTCGCTCCGCGCCCTGGTCAAGCACCTCGACGGCATCTCCGACGCGGACATCGCGGGCCTGAACATCCCCACGGGCATCCCGCTGTCCTACGAGCTCGACGCCGACTTCAAGCCCCTGAACCCGGGCGGCACGTACCTCGACCCCGAGGCGGCTGCCGCGGCGATCGAGGCGGTCAAGAACCAGGGGAAGAAGAAGTAGGGACTGTGAGCGTGCCTCCCACCCGTACCCGCGGTGCGGGTGGGAGGCCTTTTCGTGCTCCGGATCTCTCCGGCCTTGCCGAGAGTCTGCCGAGGACTTCACAGCGACGGCCGGACAGCACGAGGCTCAGTACCGCCGGACGAGACGCTCGAGCTTGGCGGCGTAGCCGGCGTCCTGTTCTCGGCGATGTTCGATGTACGGCCACGCTCTGGCGTAGGTCCTGGGCAGGTTCGGAAAGATGCTCTTGGCATCGCCCAGATCAACCAGTCCCCGCTCCACGAGGAAACCGACCAGCTCGAACTGCTGCAGCAGATCGGTGAGGGCGCCGCGGTCCTCTGCATTCAATTGGCTCAGATCGCCCAGGTCACCGTCCCGAAGGCGCCTGCGAATCGTGTTCAGGGTGGCTGACTGGCATTCCTTGTGCACTGCCAGCAAGGTCGTCATGGCGCGGGAGTCTTTGGCCTCCCTCACTTGTCGAGCCGCGAAGACGAGCGCGGCGATCACGCTCACCGTGCTCAGGGCTGAACTCACCGCACCGACTGCATCCCACATGCCTGTGCACGCTCCGGTGTACGAGAGAAGCTGACCGTCCTTTCGAGACGTACCCTCCCGGGCGCGCACACAGGCGCTGCTCGCGATGGTTCGGCTCAACTCGTCGCCGTCTGCTCTTTGGAAGGCCCCTGCGTCGCGCAACACCCCACGAGGGGCGGCCATGCGTGATCAGCTGGGGATGTGGAGACCATCATCGCCAGCGGCATAGCCGTCCTGGGAACGCTGCTCGGTTCGGGGATCACCCTGGCGTTCCAGCAGCGCACGGCCGACCGGGGCCACCAGTTCACCCGCCGGGAAAAAGTGCGCCAGGAACGACTCGATGCCTACTCCGCCTACGCCGGCGCATTGGTCAACTACCGTCGCTGCTTGGTCCATCTCTGGTTCTGCGAGCACGAACAGCCCCCACCGGAGGACCCGGACGTGGTGCGGATCCGCGCCTACGATCTACGCTCCAGCGCCCAAGAGGCCTTGTTCCGGCTGCAGATGCTCACCGAGGACGAGACGCTCAGCCGGGCAGCGGAGGACGTGCTCGCAGACGTCACGGCGCTGTCCGGAACAGACAGCAGAACAGAACTCGACGATGCCAGGGTCCGGACCCGTGACGACATCAGCCGATTGGTCAGGGCAGCCAAGCGGCACCTATGAGGTTAATTGCGGTCGGACCGGTTCATGATCACCGCTATTTCACGTTGTGGGCGTGCAAGTCGTGGGAGCAATTGGCACATCCGTTGTCCCCGGGGGTGTACCCCTCGCACCCGATGCAGGCCAGGCAATTGAGCGCGTCCGTTCCCCCCGCCAATCCCACGCTTTCCAGGCGGGACATGGCCCTACTGCGCACCTCGGCGACGTGAGGCTGCAGCTTCGCAAGCTCGTCCGCGTTCTCTTTGAACGCCTGCTCCTGCGCATCGGTCAAATACGTGTGGAGAGCCACCGTCTTCCCTCGTTTCACAGTAGAGAAGCGTGTACTTGCATTCATTGTCACCTGATGCGGGCAACGGAGCATCCGTGCGCAAAGCACCCTCACGACGCGACCGAGAGCCTCTGCAGATCGGCCGGCACCCCGATATTCGGTGGCGGCCCCGCCCCGCCCCGTCCACCATGCCCGCATGGTCTCAGGTGAGCACACCGGCGAAGCAGTGGCGCCCGCGGCGGCGGACACGACTCGGTGGACGCGGGCGACCGTGTACCCCGACATGTGGGTCGACCCCGACGACGACCCCCGTGAGACCGGCGAACAGCCCGTCGACGAACGCGGCATCCTCCTCGACTACCTGCGCAACTACCGCCTCACCTTCGAGATGAAGTGCGCGGGCCTGGACGCCGAGCAGATGGCCCGGCGATCCGTCCCGCCGTCGACGATGTCCCTGCTCGGACTGGTGCGGCACCTGACCGAGGACGAGCGGCACCTCCGCCGGGTGATGGCCGGCGAGGACGCGCCGAAGCTGTACCGCACGGAGGAGGACCGGGACGGTGACTTCAACGGTGCCGTCGCCGACCAGGCGGTCGTGGACGAGGCCTGGCGGCAGTGGCGTGCCGAGACCGAGCGCACCGACCGTTTCCTGGCCGGCGTCTCCGACCTCGCCACCCGCAACGCGGGCCACTCCGACTACGGCCCCGAACCCGGCGGTCAGATCCAGCTCCGCGACATCCTGGTCGCGCAGATCGCGGAGTACGCCCGGCACTGCGGCCACGCCGACCTCCTGCGCGAACGGATCGACGGCCGCGTCGGACAGTGAGCACCCTCGGCCGGGCCCCTCGCAGACGCCGCCGAAAAAATCTTCGGCGGCGATGTCGAGAACCCGCGTCCGGCTCCGTCCCCGGGGTGAAAGCGGCCAGGATGGGTCGCACCGGCACCGAGGAGAAGACGATGGCCAAGTACCTGCTTCTGAAGCACTACCGAGGCGCCCCGTCCCCGGTCAACGACGTGCCCATGGACCAGTGGACGCCGGAGGAGATCTCGGCCCACATCCAGTACATGAACGACTTCGCGGCGCGGCTGGAGAAGACCGGCGAGTTCGTCGACGGCCAGGCGCTCGCCCCCGAGGGGGCGTGGGTCCGGTACGACGGTGAGGGGCGCCCGCCGGTCACGGACGGGCCGTTCGCGGAGACCAAGGACCTGATCGCAGGCTGGATGATCATCGACGTCGACAGCTACGAGCGGGCCGTCGAGCTCGCCGGGGAGCTGTCCGCCGCCCCCGGGGCGGGCGGGAAGCCGATCCACGAATGGCTGGAGGTGCGTCCGTTCCTGACCGCGCCGCCCACCATCCCGGAGTGCTCCGTCCATGGATGAGGTACTGCTCCGCAGCCTCACGCCCGGCGTGCTCACGATCCTCGTCCGCCGCGGAGCCGACTTCGCTGCGGCCGAGGACGCCGTGCAGGACGCGCTGATCGAGGCGCTCCGCGTCTGGCCGGCCGAGCAGCCCCGGGACCCGAAGGGCTGGCTGGTCACCGTGGCCTGGCGCAGGTTCCTCGACCAGGCGCGGGCCGACAGCGCCCGCCGCCGGCGTGAGGACCTCGTCGAGGAGGAGCCGGCGCCCGGGCCCACGTCCGACGTGGACGACACGCTCCGGCTGTACTTCCTGTGCGCCCACCCCTCGCTGACGCCGTCGTCGGCGGTCGCGCTCACCCTGCGCGCCGTCGGCGGGCTCACCACCCGGCAGATCGCCCAGGCCTACCTGGTGCCGGAGGCGACCATGGCGCAGCGCATCAGCCGCGCCAAGCGCACCGTCTCCGACGTGCGGTTCGACCGGCCCGGCGACGTCGCGACCGTGCTGCGCGTTCTCTACCTCGTCTTCAACGAGGGCTACTCCGGCGACCTCGACCTGGCCGCCGAGGCCATCCGGCTCACCCGGCAGCTCTCGGCCGCGATCGACCACCCCGAGGTGTCGGGGCTGCTCGCGCTCATGCTGCTCCACCACGCCCGGCGCGCCGGCCGTACCGCGCCCGACGGCGGCCTGGTACCGCTCGCCCAGCAGGACCGCGGCCGGTGGGACACGCGCCTGATCGCGGAGGGCGTCCGGATCCTCCAGGCGGCACTCGCCCGCGACCGGCTGGGCGAGTTCCAGGCCCAGGCCGCCATCGCGGCACTGCACGCCGACGCGCCCACCGCCGAGGAGACCGACTGGGTGCAGATCGTGGAGTGGTACGACGAACTCGCGCGCCTCACCGACAGCCCGGTCGTCCGGCTCAACCGGGCGGTGGCCGTGGGCGAGGCCGACGGACCGCGTGCCGGTCTCGCGGCGCTCGCCGCGCTGGACGACTCGCTGCCCCGCTACGACGCGGTGGCGGCCTACCTCCACGAACGCGACGGCGATCCGGAAACGGCGGCCCGGCTGTACGCCGAGGCGGCCCACAAGGCCACCGACCTCGCCGAACGCGACTACCTGACCCGCCAGGCGGCCCGCCTCAACGTCGGCCGGCGCCGCTGACGGGCCGTGTCCCGCGGCACCCGGCGGGCGGGGGCGCACGCCGGGAACCGCGGGCCGGGCAGGTCACCGCACCGTCAACGGCACGGGGTGCACCTCGTCCGCCTTGTGCCCGGCGCGCTCGTGAATGCGCTGGACCGCTTCGGCCGAGGGGGCCTCGGAGAGGCAGTAGACGTGGCCGGACTCCGGATCCGCCCAGGCCATCTCGAAGTGGACCTGCTCGTCCTTCTCTATCGCGAGGTCCGCGTTGTGGGCTTCACGCAGCTGCTCTTCCGTGATGCCCTCCATGCCGCGATGGACATCCATGAACTTGGGCATGCCTCGCGCCTCCTTCCTTGCCTCCCTCTCATGCTCCGCCCGTACGGCCACCCGGGCGACCCCACGCCTAGGTCGTGTCCGCAAAGTCCCGTCGTCCGCCCGGAGGGCGGGCCCCGCGGCGTCTGGTGCGTGCTCTCGGCGTGCCGGGCGGAGTCCCTCGTACTGGATGTACTTGGGGCTTCGTCCGGTGCGGCGAGAGTGCGTGCCAGGCGTCGTGGGGCAGGCGGGACTTTGCGGACACGACCTAGGGGCCCCGGCGACACGGCCGGGGCCCCACAGGTCGTACGGACAACGAAGCGCCGGCGTCAGCCGCACTGGCAGGGGCTGCCCGACTGACACCCGCAGCCGCAGCCCGAGCCGCAGCCGCACGCGGCGATCAGGGGCAGGCTCCTGATCTCGGCGGGCTGCTCGGTCTCACGCTGCCGGGCGGGGTCTGGCGTCGTGCTGGGGGATTCGGCCATGGGTCCCTCCTCGAGGCTGGTGCCTGAGCCCATTGGAGCCCCGCCCGGCCGGGCGCATCAACGGCGCACTGAGGCGCCCCCGCGCCCCAACCCCGGCCCCGCTGCCAGGCCGCTCCGGCCGGACACCCGGCCCGCCCCTCGGCCCGAACGTCCGAACCGTCAGGCGCTCTCCGCCCCCGGGGCCGCCTGGATCTCCGGCTGCACATCCGCCTGGAGCTCGTCCGCGTGCTCGCCCGTCACCAGGTACACCACCCGCTTGGCGACCGACACCGCGTGGTCGGCGAACCGCTCGTAGTAGCGGCCGAGCAGCGTGACGTCCACGGCCGTCTCGATGCCGTGCTTCCAGCGGTCGTCCATCAGGTGCTGGAAGAGCGTGCGGTGCAGCAGGTCCATCTCGTCGTCGTCCTGCTCCAGCTGGAGTGCCAGGTCGACGTCCTTGGTGATGATCACCTCGGCGGCCTTCGCCATCAGGCGCTGCGCGAGCTGGCCCATCTCCAGGATGGTGGCGTGCAGATCGCTGGGGACCGCGCGGTCCGGGTAGCGCAGGCGCGCGAGCTTCGCCACGTGCTGGGCGAGGTCGCCCGAGCGCTCCAGGTCGGCCGACATCCGCAGCGACGTCACGACGATGCGCAGGTCCGTCGCCACCGGCTGCTGCCGCGCCAGCAGGGCTATGGCCCGGGCCTCCAGCTCGTGCTGGAGCTCGTCGACCCGCTGGTCGGCCTCGATCACGTTCTCGGCCAGCTTCAGGTCGGAGTCGAGCATGGCGGTCGTGGCGCGCCCGATCGCCGACCCGACCAGTCGGGCCATCTCCACCAGACCGTCGCCGATCGAGTCCAGTTCCTCGTGGTACGCGTCCCGCATCAGGCTTTCCCTCTCGTACGTCTCAGTCGGGGGTCCAAGGGCCGGGGCCCACCGGACGACCGGCAGTACGACCGTCGTATGACCGGCGGTCCGAACCCCACGCTCCCACGATCCGCCTCGTACGCGTCCGTTTCCGGCATCCCAAATGAACCAATACTGGCTCCAAGGTGAACTCTGGGCGACGAGTGTTCGAGCTCGCACCCGGACGGCTGTGGAGGGTGCCCGAGCCATGCCTAACCTGGGTGCATGGACGTGAACGCGGCGGTCGCCGCAGCGGCTGCGATCGCCGGGGTGCTCACCGGTGTCATCGCCATGCTGGCGTTCCGCTTCAGCGAGCGCGAGCAGAAGCGCCCCACCCGCAGCTCCCTGCACACCGACGCGGTCCTCCCGCCCGGCGTGGACACGGTCCTGTCGGTCCTCCGGTCGTCCGCCGTCGTCCTCGACGAGGCCGACGGCGTGGTCAAGGCCAGCTCGGCGGCGTACGCCCTCGGCCTGGTCCGCGGCGGCAAGCTCGCCGTCGAGCCGATGCTGCAGATGGCCCGGGACACCCGGCGGGACGGCGAGATACGCCAGGTCGAGCTGGACCTGCCCCGGCGCGGCACCGGACGCGGAGAGGCCCTGGCCGTCTCCGCGCGGGTCGCGCCGCTCGGCTCCCGGCTGGTGCTGCTGCTGGTGGAGGACCTGACCGAGGCCCGCCGCATCGAAGCGGTCCGCCGCGACTTCGTCGCCAACGTGAGCCATGAACTGAAGACACCGGTCGGAGCCCTCTCGCTACTCTCCGAGGCCGTGATGGACGCCTCCGACGACCCCGAGGCCGTCCAGCGGTTCGCCGGGCGCATGCAGATCGAGGCCACCCGGCTGACCAGCCTGGTGCAGGAACTCATCGACCTCTCGCGCGTGCAGAACGACGACCCGCTGGAGGACGCCGAGCCGGTCCGTGTCGACGAGCTGGTCATCGAGGCCATCGACCGCTGCCGGCACCAGGCCGGTGCCAAGCAGATCACCATGGCCACGGGGGGCACCGCCGACCTGCGCGTCTGGGGAAACCGCGGTCAGCTCGCCGCCGCGCTCGGCAACCTCGTCGAGAACGCCGTCAACTACTCACCCGCCCGCACCCGCGTCGGCATAGCGGCCCGCAGTGTGAACGCCCCCGGCGGGGACCACATCGAGATCGCCGTCACCGACCAGGGCATCGGCATCTCCGACAAGGACAAGGAGCGCATCTTCGAGCGCTTCTACCGCGTCGACCCGGCCCGCTCCCGTGCCACCGGCGGCACCGGACTCGGGCTGGCGATCGTGAAGCACGTGGCCGCCTCGCACGGCGGGGAGGTCACGGTGTGGAGCGCCGAAGGCCAGGGCTCCACCTTCACCCTGCGGCTGCCGGAGGCCGGTGCGGCCCGCGGCGCACATCAGCAGCCCGCCCGAGAGACACGCGCAGGAGGCGCGGGCCTCGACGAGGAGGCCGGGCGGTCCACCCCCACATCCCCCGAATCAACCGCGTACGAAACGCTTCCCGCCCCGGAGGTCCTTCCGTGACCCGTGTGCTCGTCGTCGAGGACGAGGAGTCCTTCTCCGACGCCCTGTCGTACATGCTCCGCAAGGAGGGCTTCGAGGTCGCCGTCGCGACCACCGGGCCCGACGGACTCGACGAGTTCGAGCGCAACGGCGCCGACCTCGTCCTCCTCGACCTGATGCTGCCCGGCCTGCCGGGCACCGAGGTGTGCCGCCAGCTGCGCGGCCGCTCCAACGTCCCCGTCATCATGGTGACCGCCAAGGACAGTGAGATCGACAAGGTCGTCGGACTGGAGATAGGAGCCGACGACTATGTCACCAAGCCGTTCTCCTCGCGCGAGCTGGTCGCGCGGATCCGTGCCGTGCTGCGCCGCCGCGGCGAGCCCGAGGAGGTCACCCCGGCGGCCCTGGAGGCCGGTCCGGTCCGTATGGACGTCGACCGGCACGTGGTCACCGTCGGCGGCACCAAGATCGACCTGCCGCTCAAGGAGTTCGACCTGCTGGAGATGCTGCTGCGCAACGCCGGCCGCGTCCTGACCCGCATGCAGCTCATCGACCGCGTCTGGGGTGCCGACTACGTCGGTGACACCAAGACCCTCGACGTCCACGTCAAGCGCCTGCGCGCCAAGATCGAGCCGGACCCGGGCGCCCCGCGCTACCTGGTGACGGTCCGCGGTCTCGGCTACAAGTTCGAGCCGTAGACCGACCGCTGACGACGGCGACACGAAGGGCGGGACCTCTCCCGGGAGAGGTCCCGCCCTTCGTCGCGTCTGCTCAGTGCCCGGCGCCGGCGCTCGCGGAGGCCGCGTCGGTCGGCGTGCCGGACGCTCCGTGGCCACCCGGCGTCCCACCGCCCGCGGGCGCGCCCGACTCACCCTCGGCGGGAGAACCGGACGGCGAGCCCGACGGCGAACCGGAGGGGGACGAGGAGGCGCCCGGCGCGGCCGGCACCTCGGTCGGGCCCCACTCCTTGAAGTAGTGCTCGGCGGGGACGACGAACGCGCGCAGGCTCACGGCGCCCGTCTTGCTGAAGGTGAAGGTGACCTTCTGGGCGTTGCCGTCCCGCACGGCCTCACGGCTGCTGGGCAGCATCGCCGTGGCGTTGTCCTTGCCGCCCACGATCAGCGAACCGCCGGGCGGGATGCTGAGGCTGCCGCCCTTGGCGGGCTTGAGCTCGGCGGTCTTGCCGGTGCCGGGGAGGGTGATGGACTCCAGCGTCTCGGCCGTCCTGCCGGAGTTGAAGAAGGTCGCGGAGATCGCGGCGGGGCCGGTGGACTCGAGGTCGGGCTGCGTGATGACGATCGCGTTCTGGACCTTGATGTCACCGACGCTCGTCGCCGCGTTGTCCGGCTTGATCTCCAGCGTCTGGGCGTCGTTGCCGGCGCCGCACGCGGCGAGCGAGGCGATCGAGAACGTGAGGGCGACCGCGGCGAGGGTGCCGCGTCGAAGGCTGCTGCTCACGGCGGCGGCAACTCCTTGACTCGAGCGGAGCGGCCGATAAAGCCGCCCTAAGTGTCTGTCAGCGGGCCTTAGGTTACCGAGCCGCCCTCGTCCGGCCGCACCCGACCCCCCGGCACCGTTGATCCCAGCTGAGTCTCACGTGACTCGTGTGATCCCACCGGAGTCACAGGAGACTCCCGCGTCACATTGGTGTGCTGTCCGTCCGGCATTCACATAAGAGACCCGGGCGGCACCGCAAATGTTCCGTGAAGGAATGCGCGGGGCGCCCCGGAATTGATCACCGGCGCCCCGGCGCGGTGCCCGGTGATCAATTCCGGATTCGACCGGAACCCGGCCGGGGCCGCCGAACGGAGTAGCGGAAGTCGATCACACGGAACCGGACATATGGGGATGTTCGGCCCTCCGGAGGATGCTCCGGATGTGTGTAACGTACGCGTTTCCCTCGCCCCGAAGAGCCGCTCCCACCTGCGAATACCTTCTTCCGATCCCTGTCCGAAGCACGTTCCTGTCGGAGTTGTCAAGCCCCGAGATATGCCCTGACCTGCGAAAACGCCATTCAGAACCCGCAGTTTCCGTGTTACCCTGGATAGCCACGGAAGGGGTACCTGTCACATGACGTTCAAGGTTGGCGACACCGTGGTCTATCCCCATCACGGGGCCGCGCTGATCGAGGCCATCGAAACTCGCCAGATCAAAGGCGTGGACAAGACCTACTTGGTGCTGAAGGTCGCCCAGGGCGACCTGACGGTACGTGTGCCAGCGGACAATGCGGAGTTCGTCGGCGTGCGTGATGTGGTCGGTCAGGACGGGCTGGACCGGGTCTTCGAGGTGCTGCGCGCACCGTACGCCGAGGAGCCCACGAACTGGTCCCGTCGATACAAGGCAAACCTGGAGAAGCTCGCCTCGGGCGATGTCATCAAGGTCGCGGAAGTGGTGCGTGACCTGTGGCGTCGTGAGCGTGAGCGCGGACTGTCCGCCGGTGAGAAGCGCATGCTCGCCAAGGCCCGCCAGATCCTGGTGAGCGAGCTCGCCCTCGCGGAGAACACCAACGAGGACAAGGCCGAGGCTCTGCTCGACGAGGTGCTCGCCTCCTGAGGCGAAGCCCGTCGCTCAGCGCACTGCGCCGATCGAAGCTGCTGACCAAGGCTGCTGGTCGAAGCTGATCAAGCGCGCGCTGCACATCGAAATGCCGCGGTGCCCGATGACGGAATTCCTGTCGCCGGGCGCTGCGGCATGTTCGTACTCCGGCGCCGATGCGCCGTCACCCCGGAATGTGTTATCACTCACGCCCCGGTGTTCAGGGGTGCCGGGCCCGGGCAGCCGGCTCGACCAGCGTCACGGAAGGGTCCGGTCGAGCGCGTCGCGCCCGGCACTCCTCCAGGCCATACCCACGCCAGGCCAGCACACAAACCTGACAGGAACCGATGTCTGACGATTCGCGTCCCTCGCCGTCCGCCGGCCCCTCCACGGCCCGAACGGCGGCCGTGATCCCGGCCGCCGGCCGTGGTGTCCGGCTGGGCCCGGGCGCCCCCAAGGCGCTCCGCGCGCTCGGCGGTACCCCCATGCTGATCCACGCGGTCCGCGCGATGGCCGCGTCCCGTGCCGTCGGCCTGGTCGTCGTCGTGGCCCCGCCCGGCGGCGCCGCCGAGGTCAGGTCGCTGCTCGACGCGCACGCCCTGCCCGAACGGACGGACTTCCTCGTCGTCCCGGGCGGGCAGACCCGCCAGGAGTCCGTGAAGCTCGGCCTGGACGCGCTGCCACCCGGCCACGACATCGTGCTGGTCCACGACGCGGCCCGGCCGCTGGTGCCGGTGGACACGGTCGACGCCGTGATCGAGGCCGTACGGGACGGCGCTCCGGCCGTGGTGCCGGCGCTGCCGCTCGCCGACACCGTCAAGCAGGTCCGGCCCGCCGGCACCCCCGGCGAGCCGGAGCCGGTCGTCGCCACGCCGGAGCGCGCCCTGCTGCGGGCGGTGCAGACCCCGCAGGGCTTCGACCGGACCACCCTGGTCAGGGCGCACGAGACGGTGACCGGCGAGGTCACCGACGACGCCGGCATGGTCGAGCAGCTCGGCCTCACGGTCGTGGCCGTACCCGGCCACGAGGAGGCCTTCAAGGTCACCCGCCCCCTGGACCTGGTCCTCGCGGAGGCGGTCCTCGCCCGCAGGAGGCTCAACGATGGCTTCTGACCAGCCTGTTCTGCCCCAGGTGGGCATCGGCACCGACATCCACGCCTTCGAGGAAGGCCGTGAGCTGTGGTGCGCCGGCCTGAAGTGGGAGGACGCGGGTCCGGGCCTGGCCGGCCACTCCGACGCGGACGTCGTGGCCCACGCGGCCTGCAACGCGCTCTTCTCCGCCGCCGGCCTCGGCGACCTCGGGCAGCACTTCGGCACGGGCCGCCCCGAGTGGTCGGGCGCCTCCGGCGTCACCCTCCTGACGGAGGCCGCGCGCATCGTGCGCGAGGCCGGATTCCGGATCGGCAACATCGCCGTACAGGTGGTGGGCCCCCGCCCGAAGATCGGCAAGCGCAGGGACGAGGCCCAGAAGCTCCTGTCGGAGGCGGCCGGAGCACCGGTGTCGGTCTCGGGCGCGACGACGGACGGGCTGGGCTTCCCCGGCCGGGAGGAAGGGCTGATGGCCGTGGCCACGGCCCTGGTCGTGCGCGCCGGCTGAGGGGCGGATGCCCGGGGCGTTCCCGTCGTCCTGATCACGAATCCGGACGCCCCGAGGTGAAGTACCCCTGGCACACCCCGGGGCCCACTACCCTGGAGGGGTGACTATTCGCCTGTACGACACCAGCGCCCGGCAGATCCGTGATTTCTCCCCGCTCCAGCCGGGTTGCGTCTCGATCTACCTGTGTGGTGCCACCGTGCAGGCCGCCCCGCACATCGGCCACATCCGCTCCGGGCTGAACTTCGACATCATGCGCCGCTGGTTCGCCCACCGCGGCTACGACGTCACGTTCGTGCGGAACGTGACGGACATCGACGACAAGATCATCTGGAAGGCGGCCGACCAGAACCGCCCCTGGTGGGCCATCGGCTACGAGAACGAGCGGGCCTTCAACGACGGCTACACCGCGCTCGGTTGCCTGCCCCCCACCTACGAGCCCCGTGCCACCGGCCACATCACCGAGATGGTCGAGATGATGCGCGGCCTCATCGAGCGCGGGCACGCCTACGAGGCCGACGGCAGTGTCTACTTCGACGTCCGTTCCTGGCCCTCCTACCTGGAGCTGTCCCGGCAGGACCTCGACGAGATGCGGCAGCCCGCCGAGGAGGGCATCACCGGCAAGCGCGACCCGCGCGACTTCGCCATGTGGAAGGCCACCAAGCCCGGCGAGCCCGACTGGGAGACGCCGTGGGGACGCGGCCGGCCCGGCTGGCACCTGGAGTGCTCGGCGATGGCGCACAAGTACCTCGGAGCCGCCTTCGACATCCACGGCGGCGGCCTGGACCTGGTCTTCCCGCACCACGAGAACGAGATCGCCCAGGCCAAGGCCTACGGCGACGAGTTCGCCCGGTACTGGGTGCACAACGCCTGGGTCACCATGAGCGGCGAGAAGATGTCCAAGTCGCTCGGCAACTCGGTCCTGGTCAGCGAGATGGTCAAGCGCTGGCGGCCCATCGTGCTGCGCTACTACCTCGGCACCCCGCACTACCGCTCGATGATCGAGTACAGCGAGGAGGCGCTGCGCGAGGCCGAGTCGGCCTTCGCGCGGATCGAGGGCTTCGTGCAGCGCGTGGTGGAGAAGGCCGGCGTCGTCGAGCCCGCCGCCGAGGTGCCGCTCGCCTTCGCCGAGGCCATGGACGACGACCTGGGCGTGCCGCAGGCCCTCGCCGTGGTGCACACCACCGTCCGGCAGGGCAACAGCGCGCTGGCCGCCGACGACAAGGAAGCCGCCGTGGCCCGGCTCGCCGAGGTCCGCGCGATGCTCGGCGTGCTCGGCCTCGACCCGCTGGACGCCCAGTGGGCCGGGGAGGGCGACCGTGGCGACGACCTGCACGGCGTGGTCGACACGCTGGTGCGCATGGTCCTCGACCAGCGCGAGGCCGCCCGGGCCCGCAAGGACTGGCCGACCGCGGACGCCATCCGCGACCAGCTGAGCCAGTCCGGCCTGGTCATCGAGGACAGCCCGCAGGGGCCGCGCTGGAGCCTCGGCCCGCGCTAGGGCCCGGCCGCGGCCGGAAGATCGATTGTGCCGTCCGGGCCTCCGGGCGGCACACTTCACAGACGTACGCACTTCACCGCCTCAGGGCGACAGCAGAGACAGGTAGGTCATGGCAGCCAACAACCGCCGCATGTCCGGCAAGAAGGGCGCGCAGGTCGGCAGTGGCGGCCAGCGGCGCCGGGGCCTGGAAGGCAAGGGCCCCACCCCGCCCGCCGAGATGCGCAAGGGACACAAGAAGAACCGCGTCGCCAACGCCAAGGCGAAGCAGGCCGTGCGCCGGCCCACCGTGCGCGGCCGTGGCGGCAAGGGCACGTCGGAGCTGGTCGTCGGGCGCAACCCGGTCCTGGAGGCGCTGCGCGAGGGCGTGCCGGCCTCCACCCTCTACGTCCAGCAGTTCATCGACAACGACGAGCGGGTGCGCGAGGCCCTCCAGGTCGCCGCCGAGCGCGGTGGCATCAACCTCATGGAAGCCCCGCGTCCCGAGCTGGACCGGATGACCAACGGCCTCAACCACCAGGGCCTGGTCCTCCAGGTCCCGCCGTACGAGTACGCGCACCCCGAGGACCTGGTGGCCGCCGCCCACGACGACGGCGAGGACCCGCTGATCGTCGCGCTGGACGGCGTCACCGACCCGCGCAACCTCGGCGCGGTCGTCCGTTCCGTGTCCGCCTTCGGCGGTCACGGCGTCGTCGTCCCCGAGCGCCGCGCGGCCGGCATGACGGCCGGTGCCTGGAAGACGTCCGCCGGTACGGCGGCCCGCACCCCGGTCGCCCGCGCCACCAACCTGACCCGGGCGCTGGAGGCGTACAAGAAGGCCGGCATCGCGGTCGTCGGCCTGGCCGCCGACGGCGAGTCGGAGCTCGGTGAGCTGGAGGCGCTGGACGGCCCCGTGGTCATCGTCGTCGGCAGCGAGGGCAAGGGGCTGTCCCGGCTGGTCGGGGAGACCTGCGACTTCCGGGTGCGGATCCCGATGCCGGGTGGTGCCGAGTCGCTCAACGCCGGTGTGGCGGCGGGGATCGTGCTGTACGAGGCGGCGCGCCGACGTCACTGAACAGATGTCCGGAACTCCACCCGTACGGGGTAATTTCGGTGTCATCGGGGCGACAAGGGCAAGCTTGACGGGGTCCGGACAGATCCGGCGGGTCAAAGCAGTGTCCTAACGCGACGTCACTCGGTTAGATGAGTGTGGACACCAGAACACCCCGCACACCCACGGGGGACCGCTCGTCGGGACTCGACGACGCTCCCGCGCTGAGCATGGTGAAGGTGCCGAGCGACCCGGCGCAGGTCATCGTCAATCACGCGAGTTTCCGCGTGCAGTTGGGCGGCTCGACGCGTCGCGTCCAGTCCGCCCGGGTCGCACGGCATCTGACCGCCACCGAGGACACCGCCCGCATCCCCCAGGTGAGGGGAGGGGCGGACGGGGCCACCGCCCGCCGCCGGCCCGTCGTCTGGAGCGGCAGATCCGCCCCCGACGACACCGGCGCGCACCGGCTCCTGCAGGCCGTGCGGCACGAGAGCGTCCGCCACGCCGACGAGCCCGCCCCCGACGCGGGAGCCACCCAGGTGATCTCCCGCGTGAGCCCGGGCTACGACGGCCCCGGCCACCAGGGCGCGGGCTACGGCGACGACGGCTACGAGGGCGACCTCGCCCAGACCGTCGAGACCCCGGTCGTCGGCCCGCAGCGCACCCACGATCCCGCCGACGGCGCCCGGCTGCTGCCGCCCATGCGCACGGTCGGCAGCGCCTACGACGAACCCGCCTACGACGACGACGGGTTCGAGGAGTCCGACGCCGAAGCGGACGGCTTCGGGCACCGGGCCAAGCGGCACGGCGACGACCCGGCCCGGCACGCCTACTACCCCGGGCGCCGGATGAACCTCGGCGTCGTCCTGCTCCCGCTGCGCGTCTTCCTCGGCTTCATCTCCATCTACGCCGGCATGGGCAAGCTGTGCGACCCCGTCTACTTCGAAGGCGGCAAGCGGGGCTCCATGGTCAAGTGGCTCAACACCCTGCACCCGTGGGAAGTCGCCGAGCCGCTGCGCCAGTTCGCCCTGGAGCACCCGGTCGGCGCCGGCCTGGTCATCGCCTTCGCGCAGGTCATCGTCGGCGTCCTGACGGTGCTGGGCTGCTGGCAGCGTGTCGCCGCCTGCCTGGGTGCCCTGCTGTCGGCGGCGCTGCTGGTCACGGTCAGCTGGAAGAGCGTCCCCGCGTACGAGACCCCCGACATCATCTACCTCGCCGCCTGGTCCCCGCTGATCATCGCGGGCGCCCCCGTCTACTCCGTCGACGGCCGCCTGGCCGGCAGTGCCTGGCGTCGTCTCGGCCCGCGCGCCGACATCTGGGACCTGCGCCGCTACGTGCTGCGGCGCGGCGCCCTCGTCACCGCCATCGCCACCGGCGTCACCCTGCTCGTCGGCTCGCTGCTCGGCGGCGCCGTCCGTGACGCCGACCGGGTCGTCGTCCCGGGCCCCGGCGAGGCCCCGCGCAACGAGCTGCCCGGCTCCCCGCTCCCCGGTGAGCCCGGCAAGCGCAAGCAGAAGCAGACCCCGTCGGCCTCCTCCTCGCCCACCCAGGGCGCCACGGCCGGCTCGGCGAGCCCCAGCGCGGGCACCACGACCAGGCCCGACGCCACCCGCGACACCGGCACCGTCACCGGTGGTTCCCCCAGCCAGACCCAGGGCACCGCGGGTCAGGCACCGCCCCAGCGGTCCACCCCGGAGAACCAGGCCCCCAGCACCACCACCGGCCCCACCTCCGGCGGCACGGCGACGGGCGGCTCGGGCTCGACGGGCGGCTCTGGCGACGGCGGTTCGTCCTCCACGGGCCGCCCGGGCCTGGTGGGCGGCCTCCTGGGCTGACACCCGGCCAGAGCGCCAGAAGGGCCCCGCATCAGGCAGATGCGGGGCCTTCTGGCGCGTAGGGGAGAGACGCCCCCTCAAGGGCGCAGGGAACGGCCCGACAAGCCGCGACGAGCGGTCAGTCACCGACGGGAAGCAACCGGCCGAGCTCTCAGCGTCCCAACGCCGCCAGTTCCTTCGCCGCCTCCGTCAGGTCCTTCGCCGTGTCGATGGCCCGCCAGTACGACCCCTGGGGGATCGTGAACCCGGCCAGGCGCCGCTCACGGGCCAGATGAGGGAACGTCGTCCGCTCGTGGTCCCCCCGGTGCGGCAACAGCCCGGCGAACTCGGGGGAGAAGACGTACACGCCGGCGTTGATCTCGAACGTCGACGGCGGTGCCTCGATGAAGTCGGTGATGCGCCCGAAGCCGTCGGTCCGCACCGCACCCCACGGCAGCCGGGGCCGCGCCAGTGCCAGGGTCGCGACGGCGTCCCGCTCGGCGTGGAAGTCGGCCATGTCCCGCAGCGAGAACCGCGTCCAGATGTCGCCGTTCGTCGCGTACCAGGGCCGGTCGGGGTGGGGAAGGTGCGCCGCGGCGTACTTGAGGCCGCCGCCGCGCCCGAGCGGCTCCGGCTCGACGACCGTCGTGACGGAGACGGGCAGCTCGGCCGTCTCCAGCCACTTCTGCAGCACCTCGGCGAGGTGGCCGCAGGAGACCACGACGTCCGTCACCCCCTCGTCGGCGAGCCAGGACAGCTGATGGCCGATGATCGGCGTCCCCGTCCCGGGGATCTCGACCATCGGCTTGGGCCGGTCGTCGGTGTACGGACGCAGCCGGGAGCCCTGGCCACCGGCCAGAACGACGGCTTGAACGGGGCGGGACGCGGCGCTCGGATCGCTCATGGACACGAACTGTACGTGGCGTCCCGCCCGGGTCGGCGGCCGACGATCGAACCCGCGTCGGCCGTTATGGACTTTATGAACTTCCCACCCGGTGGCAGGGCGGGTGCTCAGCTGTGCGCGGCGGCGACGCCGGTGGCGAAGGCGGTGTCACAGACCGGGCGCGCGTAGGACTGGGCGCGGGTCGGGCCGTAGACCGCGACGGCGGCCTGGCCGAGGGCGCGGGCGATGGAGGCGCAGTGCTTCGCCAGCGACGGGCGGCCGTTGACGGCCTGCTGGAGGTGGCTGAGGGCGACGCCCGGGTCCTCCTCCTGCAGTTCGGTCAGCAGCTTGTCGCGCAGGACCTCCTGAGGCGCGCGCTTGGCGGCGCGCGGGGTGCCCACGGAGGTGTCCGCGGCGGTGAGCACCGGGTCGGTGGTGTTCCCCGACCAGTTGACTCGGGTGACCGCGAGGGTCCCGGAGAGCACCAGGACGACGGGCAGGACGAAAGCGAGGGTGCGGCCGATCCGGCGGGCGGGGCCCCGGCCGCGTCGCGTCTGTTGGTTCATGGAGTGCTTCACGCGTGTGAGGGTAGCGCCCCGTAATGGTTTGTAGACATTTAGTCACCGGTTCGGGGGATGAGAAAGGGATGTTTTCTGGGTAAGGCGTTGACGCACAGCGCTCGAAACGTCCGTTCTGCCGGGGTATTTGTCGACACGAAGAGGGCCCCGCGGCTCGCCGCGGGGCCCTCTTCGTCAACCCGGGTGATTCACCCGGGGTTGTGAGTCTGCTGGTTGATCAGTCGGACAGGCGCGCACCGGTCGACGTCGAGAACACGTGGGTCTCGCCGGAGCGGGGCACGACGTGCAGCTGGCTGCCCTTCTCCGGGACGTCACGGCCGCTGACGCGGACGACGAGGTCCTTGGAGTCGTCGCCGACCTTCGCGGTGCCGTAGACGTACGCGTCGGCGCCGAGCTCTTCGACGACGTTGACGGTGACCGCGAGGCCCAGCTCGGCGTCCGCGCCGGCCACCTCGAAGTGCTCGGGGCGGACGCCGACGGTGACCGTCTTGTCGGTGGCGGCGGCGATCGCGTCGCGCTGCACCGGCACGACCGACTTGCCGAACTTCACACCGCCGTCGGTGATCGGCACCTCGACGAGGTTCATGGCCGGGGAGCCGATGAAGCCGGCCACGAAGAGGTTGGCGGGCTTGTCGTACATGTTGCGAGGGGTGTCGATCTGCTGGAGCAGACCGTCCTTGAGGACCGCCACACGGTCGCCCATCGTCATGGCCTCGACCTGGTCGTGGGTGACGTAGACGGTGGTGATGCCCAGGCGGCGCTGGAGCGAGGCGATCTGCGTACGCGTGGAGACACGGAGCTTGGCGTCCAGGTTCGACAGCGGCTCGTCCATGAGGAAGACCTGGGGCTCACGCACGATGGCGCGGCCCATGGCGACACGCTGGCGCTGACCGCCGGAGAGGGCCTTGGGCTTGCGGTCCAGGTACTCGGTGAGGTCGAGGATCTTCGCGGCCTCCTCGACCTTCTGCCGGATCTCCGCCTTGTTCACGCCGGCGATCTTGAGCGCGAAGCCCATGTTGTCGGCGACCGTCATGTGCGGGTAGAGGGCGTAGTTCTGGAACACCATGGCGATGTCCCGGTCCTTGGGCGGCAGGTGCGTCACGTCGCGGTCGCCGATGCGGATGGCTCCGCCGTTGACGTCCTCGAGCCCCGCGAGCATGCGGAGCGAGGTGGACTTGCCGCAGCCGGAGGGGCCGACGAGGACGAGGAACTCGCCGTCCTCGATGTCGATGTCGAGAGCGTCGACGGCGGGCTTGGTGGAACCCGGGTAGATCCGGGTCGCCTTGTCGAACTGCACAGTGGCCATGGTGAATAGACCCCTTCTACCGGCAGGAACGTGCCGGACGATCCGAGTAGGAAGGCGGTGCCACGACGGTGATTGCCGTTGTGGTGTAGTCCACGCGTGTGAACTGGCTCAGGACGGTACCCGGCGTTCACACGTATGTCAGTAGTTCCGGGCCTGTGAACTTCGCGGAAATTTTCGAAGCGGCACATTACGGCTGATCGGGCGTGTTCGTTTCCGGTCCCCGTAACGGCCCGCGGGTACCGCGACCGCCCGGGCCCCCGCCTGCCACCCAGCCGTCCCCTCGGCCGGGCCGCGCTCTTCGGGGGTGGACGCCCACCGCACCGAACCACATCGGCGGCAGCCGCCGCGCGCGGGGCGAGATCCGCACCTGGGGGGTGCCCTGGCGCAGGGCGGCCTCCAGACGCCGGGGGGCGGCGAGCTCGAACCCCGCGGGACGCTCGAAGACCTCGCCTGTGTCATGCACGGCCAGCACGCGCGAGACCGGTACGTCCGCACCGTCTCCTCCGCCAAGGCAACCAGGTGCCAGATGCCGCCCTTCAGGACGCCGGTAGCGCAGCCGCAGCACCCGCCGCTCCCACACGGCCGCGGCCAAGGTCTCAGCCGTGTTCCGGTACCCGGCGACCAGCCGGTGGCCGCCCTCGGGCCCCCGATCTGCGCACACCGGCACACCGGCGGCGGCCCCAGCGCCTCGACGTCCCGGCTGGCCGTCCGTACCGACACCTCCTGCTCGGCGGCGAGCTCGGGCGCGGTGATCGCCCCCGGCGGAGGACGCGAAGCCCCGCCTCGCCCACGCATCGGTCCGGAACACCTTCACCGGCGGCATCGAGGCGGCAGGGACGGCCTGCGGGTGCCGGTCCTTCAGCGGCATGGAACTCCTTCCCCGGCCGCGAGGGGGAGCTTCGCGTGGAGGAGGAGGGCGGTGCGGCGGGGACGGAACCGTTCATCACACGGCACGGTGAGACGTCGGTGGCGTATCGGTACACCTACGAGCTCGGGGAGGCAGCCGGTGGAACGGAACGCCGTGGCTCCGCGTAAGGGGCTCTGTGTACAGTGGTGCCGCCCTCATGCGCGGCAACGCGCTGCACGGCACACGCCTCCTTAGCTCAGCTGGCCAGAGCAACGCACTTGTAATGCGTAGGTCGTCGGTTCGAATCCGACAGGGGGCTCTGCTGAAACCCCAGGTCAGAGTTCATCTGGTCTGGGGTTTTTCGCGTGCCGTCGGCCTTCGCCGGATGTCCTGCGAAGGCCCCGTCGTCCCTGCCCTGACCGCCCGACGGCCGAGTGGACGCACCGGAACATCGGGTGTGCACTGGAGTTATGGGCATCGGAGGTGGCAGGAATGGAAAGTCTGCCGTTTCGGCTCAAAATCATTGAATCCGGTACTGAATGGTTTGTCGAGTGCTCGTCGGAGCTCGGCGAAGCGAGCATGAGGGTACCGCCACCGTTTCCCAAGGAGGAAATGCAGTCCGAGCTGCAAAGCGTGCAGAAATCCCTGATGAAGTCGTACAGCTTGAACATTGTACGGGGCGCGTCGGCGCCGGAGAAATCCGTTCGCGAATTCGGAAAGCTGTTGGCCGGGACCATCCTGCGGGATCAGATCTTCACGCAGTTCGACCGGTGCCGGATCCGTGCCAAAGAGCAGGGAAAGTCGCTGCGTGTACTGCTGCGGCCGGACGGCCCGCAGGTCTCGCGGATTCCGTGGGAGTACATGGTCGATCCGGCAGACCCGGCTCGCCATGACTATCTCGCTCTTCGCGTACCCGTCGTGCGGCACTTGCGGCTCATGAACCCGGTCTCCCCCATGCCGCTGGCCCTGCCGCTTCGGGTACTGGGTGTTTCGGCGCTCCCGGAGGACCTTCCGCCGCTGGAAGCGCAGCAGGAGAGAGATCGGATCGTACAGGTCCTGCAACAGGACAGTTCCGAGAAAGTGGAAGTGCACTGGCTGCCCGGGGACCGTTGGAAGGATCTCGAGAGGGCGCTGAGCAGTGGCACGTGGCACGTGCTCCACTGCGTCTGTCACGGCGGCTTCGACGAGGAGGGCGACGAGGGGTACATTCAGCTCTCCGGCGACGACGGATCGGCGATGCGCTTCCACGCGCGTGATTTCCGTCGGCTGGTCGAGCGCAGCCCTCAGTTGCGGCTCGTCGTACTGAACGCCTGCGAGTCCGCGGTGAGCGGATCCAAGAATGTTTTCACGAGCACCGCCGCCTCCCTGCTCGAAGCCGGGGTGCCGGCCGTGGTGGCCATGCAGTACGAAATCACCGACCGGGCTGCCGTCACTTTCGCCTCCGCCTTCTACGAGTGGCTTGCCGAGGGACTTCCGGTGGACCGGGCGGTGACCCGTGCCCGCGAAGAGGTGAAGGTTCGCCAAGGCACTCTGGAGTGGGCCACACCTGTGTTGTTTCTCGCGTCCGAGACGGCACAGATATTCGCCTCGCAGTCGACGCCTGGGGAGCCGAAGGGCGGGGCACGGAACAAGCCGTCGACACCGCCTGACGAGGCCCCGCAGGAACCAGCGAAATCGCGGCTGGTCGCCCAGGTCGGGCCTTGTGGGCACATGGCACTCGGGCCCGCTGGCCTTGTGGCCGTCGCATGTGACGACGGCGTCGTCCGGGTCTTCGACGCGGCGCGCGGGGAGCCGGCCGCCCAGTGCATGCCGGTGCAGCGCGAGAAGCCGGTCCGACTGGCCTGGAGCCCCTGGCGACGGCACGTGGCGAGTCGGCACAAGGACGGCACGGTTGTCATCTGGGACCTGGAGACCGAGTTGCCCGCGCGAGTGATCTCCGTCGGAGACCGCGGTGCCGCTCTCGCCTTCAGCTCGGACGGCCATTGGCTCGCGCTGACCGTCGGGAACCACGTGCACGTCTACGACCCGCGGGGCGCCCGAGTGCGGGACCTGGCCGTCGCTTCACCGAGGGAGGCGAAAGCCTGGTCGTCGGGCCAGAAGCCCCCGCTCGGGCCCCTCACCTTCGCTCCCGGAGACCGATACGTGGTCGTGGCCTGCGGTGACGGTGTGGTGCGGCAGTTGAACGTACAAGGACTGGCCGTCATGACGTGGCCACACCCCCAGCCCGTGAAGGCGCTTGTTGCCACGGAAGACCTTCTCGCCACCGCCTGCGTGGACGGCCGGGTGCGCCTGTGGTCGTGGCAGGGGCAGCTCTTGTGGCGCACACAGCCGGGTCTCACTGCTTACCAACTGGCGTTCGCCAACGAGTGCAGGCTGATGGCTGTCGCCCATCAACGCGGCGAGGTGGCCGTGCGCGATCTGGACACCGGAGCCCCCTCGATCGTGACGCAGCTGGAGAGCCGGCCCGTGGGGCTCGCATTCCTCGAGGACGACAAGGGACTCCTGACCACCTCCCGCGAGGGTTCGATCGAATGCTGGGAGCTGCCCGACTGGCTGACCGATGAGGGAGACGGACCATGACAGTTCCCGCTGTGGAGATTCTCTGGCCTTCGTCCTTGCCCTCCGATCCGGCGGAGGAGGGACAGGATCTGCTGCGTGAAGCCGGAGTCGACACCCGGTGCATGCTGCTGCCGACCCGCAGAGGAGCGGCCGAGGTGGTGCTGGTGCTCGTGATGACGGCGGTTCTGGACCCGTTCCTGCGCACGGTGTTCCAGAAGGTCGCCGAGGATGCCCACAGGGGACTCAAGGCCTTCACGGACCGGTTGTTCTCACCGGCGGCCGGACAGGGGGCACCGGCACCGCAGGGTGTGGTCTTCGAGGTACCGGAGGGCGGCCGGGTCACCTTCACCCCGGACCTCCCCGTAGGGGCGTACGAGCAGGCCGTCGGGCTGGACGTCCGCGATCAGCGCTGGTCCTGGGATGCGCGGGCCGCCATGTGGGTTCCCAGCTAGACGGCTCGCTCGAAAGGAGGCATCAGCCATGGCAGACAAGCATCGAGTGCCGCCGCCCGACGACGACGACTGGGGGGAGCGCACTGAGTGGCAGGATTCCTCCTTCCCACCGCACCAGGAACAGGCACAACAGCCCCAGCACCAGCAGTGGAGCCAGACTCATGCGCCACAGGGGCCGGTTCCCGAGTCCTACATGACACCGGCCATCCTCGTGACGCTCCTGTGCTTCCTGCCGACAGGGATCGCCGCCATCGTCTTCGCCTCACAGGTCTCGGCGAAAGCCACGGCGGGCGACTATCAGGGGGCCGCACAGGCCTCCCGCAGAGCCCGGATTCTCATCCTCGTGAGCGTCGGCGTCGGCGTCGTGTTCTGGTTGATCCTCATCATCGCCATGAGCATGTCCGACACATCTACCGCGTACATGCCCGCGCCATGACCGCAGGGTGCCGCCCTCCGCGCGGACGGGCCGCCCTCGAAGCGTGGTTGGGTGCCCTTCTCCTGGCGGCGGTCGCCCTCGCCACCGCCCTTGCGGATCCCGCCCGATCCGGTCCGTTTCCCGCCTGTCCGTTCCGGGCCGCCACAGGACTCGACTGCCCCGGCTGCGGGAGCTTGCGTGCGCTGCACGAGCTCACCCGCGGTCACATGGCGGCGGCAGCGGACTACAACGCCCTGTTGCTCGCCTTTCTGCCGGTCGGTGTGGTGGTGTGGCTGCGCTTCGTCTTCAGCAGGTCCCGGCCACGCGTTCTCCCGGTGTGGTGGGGGCCGGCCGTACTCGCCGTGCTGCTCCTGTGGACCGTGATCCGCAATCTCCCCGTCTTCGGCGGCGTACTGGCCTCCTGAACACCGCGTCGAGGGGCTGACGGCAGTCGAGGAGCCGCTATGACCGGCGAGCGGACCGATGACGGAGCCGTCGGGCGATCTCCAGCTGGTTCTCGTCGGCCGGGCGGCCGTCCTCGATGTCCCACAGGGTGTTCTGGAGGAGGCGGGCGAGGGTCCAGGCCCGGGCGCGGTCGCGGTCCAGGGTGAGGATGTCGGTCATGGCGTCGAAGCGCCAGAGGACGTCGTCGGGGTCGTAGCGGTTGTCGAGGGCGGGCCACAGTTCGAAGCCGGGGTCGCCGGCGAGGGGCTTGGGGTCGATCGCCAGCCAGGGGGCGCGACCGGAGGCGAGGACGTTCTCGTCGTGGAGGTCCCAGTGCAGGAGGCGGTCGCCCGGCTCGTCCACGACCTCGCGTACGGCGGCCGCGCAGTCGGCGACGAGGCGGCGGGCCTCGGGGTCCGGGATGCGGCCGAGGGCCCGGGGGGTCCGGTCGAGCATGCGCTGGGCGATGTCGCCGAGGCGGCGCAGGCCGGGCGGGGCCGGGAAGGACGTGAGGTGCGCCAGGAGCTCGGCGATGGTGACCACGGCCTGGTGGGCGTCCGGCACGTGGGACAGCATGCGGGTCTCGTCGAGGCGTTCCAGCAGCATCGTGCCGGTGGGTTCGTCGTGGCCGAGGAGGCGGACGGCTCCGTCGCCGTCCCAGGCGCGCAGCGCGACCGGCTCGCCCTCGCTCTCCTCGTCGAGGATCTGGAGCTTGAGGACCGCCGGGGTGCCGTCGGCCGTGCGGACGACCGGGACGACCAGCGCGGAGACGCCGTGCATGGGCGTGCCGTCGGGTCTCAGGTCCCAGTGGTCGAGGAAGTGGGCCGTCCGCTCCGGCAGACCGGCGATGAAGGCGCGGCCCGCCTCGCCGTTGAACTTCTCCTGTGATGCCGCCAGTTCCCGGGGGATGTCGATCACTCCGGGCACGGTAGTGGGGTGCGCCGGGCGGGTCATGCGATTTTGCCGGGGCGGCGCGGTCACCCTCCGGCGCCGGTTCGCGTGCCGCGGGGCGTCCGATTCCGAGGAGCGCCGTGTCGTATCTGTGTGCGAGCATCTGGCCAACGACCATTGTCCCATGGGGGATTGTCATGTCAGACACCGACGTCTGTCCGAGACCCGGGCCCGGATCGCGGGTGAGACGCGGGCGGGCCGTCGCGTCCGCTGCCGCCGTCTCGCTGTTCGCTTCACTGCTGAGCCTGACCGGGGTGGGGTCCGCCCAGGCCGCCGAGGCGGAGTGTGCGCCGCTCGCGCTCGCGCCGTTCGGGGACCCGGGTGACGCCGTCGGCAAGGCGACCGTCCCGGCCCAGGGCAGCGCCTGCTTCACCGTGACGGCCACGTCACCCGGTCTGCATCGGATGATGCTGGACGACAGCCAGAACAACGCCTACGCGCAGATGCTCGACGTCGACGGCGCCGCGGTCGACTGCTTCGACGACGAGTACCGCACCGAGGGCTGGTGCGAGGTCCCCGCGGCCGGCACGTACACGGTGAAAGTCGTCAACAGCGGCTGGGTGGACGAGGAGAAGACCGATCTGACCGTCGTCCCGCTCGGTTCGGGCACCCCCGGCTGTGCCGATCCGGTCGGCACCGGCTGGGACCGGCCGGCGGTGGTCCGGAGCGCGGCGAGCCCGCTGGCCGTGGACTGCCAGGCTTTCGAGGGCCGGCCCGGCGAGCGGATCCGGCTGACGGTCGGCACCAAGGTGTACGGCGACTCGGTCGCCTGGATCACCGACGCGACCGGTGCCCGTGTCTGTGAGCACTTCCCGGAGGACGAAGAGGACAGCTGCGTGCTGCCCGGGGACGGCCCCTACCGGGTGCTGTCGGAGGTATCCCGCAACGAGACCGGCTTCCCCGCCGAGTACGCGCTGCAGGTACGCCGGCTGAACGATCCGCAGGGCTGCACCACCGCGAAGGTCCTGCCCTACGGCCCCCTGGAGCCGCACGACTTCACCACGGACGCCTGCTACACCTTCTCCGCCGACAGGGCCGGCCCGTACACCGTGCACTACGTGGACGAGGACCGGTCGGCCGGTGCGGTCCGGGTGTACGACACCGACGGCCGGACCGTGTGCCGGTCCGGGACCGACCCGTGCCGGATCGCCCGGGCGGGCACCTATACGGCCGTCCTCGGCACCAACGCCTTCACTCCTTCCCGTGACCGGCTGGTCGTGTTCGACCGAGCGAGCGACACCGGTTGCAAGGCCATCGGAACCGGCCTGTACAAGGGGGAGTTGCGCACAGTCGGGCAGTACGACTGCCTGACGCTGCCGGTGCCGAAGGGTGCCCGTCTCGCCGCGCTCACCTCACGCTCCTCGGCCGGGCTGACGCCCGAGGTGGAAGTCCTGGACCGCGCCGGCACCCCGCAGTGTGACGGGGAGGCGCTCCAGGGCGGTGACTGCGCGCTGACCGGTGAGGCGCCGTTCCGGGCGCTGGTGCACACCGAGGACAGTGGCGACACGGCGACGGGCCGGTACGCCGTCGCCTTCCACCGCACCGACGTGGCGGAGGGCTGCCCCGTCCTGCCCGCGGGCAGCTTCACCCCGGGCGGCGCGAAAGCCACGCTGACCACGGGCGACGGTGTCTTCTCCCACTGCCTGGGCATCCCGGCCGATGGGCACTCGGACGCCGAGGTGCTGCAGCTGACCGCGACCTCGGGGACGGCACCGGCCGGGTTCTCCGTGCTGGACTCGGACGGCAAGCGGGTCTGTGACCGGTACGCCACCACCGGCGGCTGGACCGTCTGCCCCCTCACCCCGGACAAGGCCCACACCGTGCTGGTGACCGGGCGGGACGCGGCCGCCACGTACACCCTGTCCCGACGGGACGTGACCGCGAACGCCTCCTCCTCCGGCTGCGTGAAGACGGCGGCGGTGAAGGTCGGTGGGCCGTCCGTGAAGAGCCCGTACGCGGCACCGGGCACGCTCAACTGCCACCAGGTGACCACGGGGGCGGCCACCGACGTCGTGCACCTCAACGTGCGGGACGCCCTCGGTACCGCCAACAGCGCCGTGATCGCCGGGGACGGCCGGGTGGAGTGCTCCTTCCGCAACACGTCCTGCGCGGCCACCGGTTCCACGACCCACCAGGTCCTCGTCCAGACGCCGGCGCACCTGAAGGCGGCACCCGAGTACCGCCTCGACGCCCTGCGGGTCGCGACCGCCGACGGGCCCGCCCCGGAGTGTGCCCGGGTACCGTCCGTGGCGTTCGGGTACGGGCCCGTCACCGGCACGCTGGACGAATCGCACACGGCCGTCTGCGCGGTGTTGCCCACCGCCCGGTTCGACCGGTTCGAGGCCGACGTCAAGGACACCACCGGCGCCACCACGACGGCCGTGCCCGTGCTCTACAACAGCGAGTGGACCAACGGCTGCAGCCTGTGGAGCTCCGGCTACCAGTGCTCGGCCGGCGGTTCGGCCGACGCGCCGTCGCTCTTCCTGCTCGGCCTGCCGGAGAAGGCCTCCGGCACGGCCTACAGCGTCAAACTGACCTGCTCGTCCACGTTGTGCGGCACGGAGAAGACGTCCGTCACCGGGGTCGGCCCGGATACGGGGGCCGCGGGCGCCAAGGTGAAGCTCACGGTCACGGGCACCGCGCTCGGCCCGGACGTCACCGTCCGGCTCAGCCGGGCCGGAAAGACGATCACGGCGGAGGCGGAGGAGGTCTCCGCGGACAACCGGACGGTGACCGCGACCGTCGACCTGGCCGGCGCGGCCCCGGGCACCTGGAACATCAGCGTGCTCACGCGCGGCTGGGAGTTCCAGCGTGGCACCTTCACCGTCACCACCCAGCCCGGGCTGGAGAACACGGCCGCACCCAAGGTGACCGGCTCGCCCAAGGTGGGCGCCAAGATCACCGCCACGCCGGGCACCTGGTCCACGACACCGTCCTCGTACACGTACCAGTGGAAGGCGGACGGGACGGCGATCGCCGGGGCGACCGGAGTGTCGTACACCGTTCCCGCGGCGCGGGTCGGCAAGAAGATCACCGTGACCGTGACGGCGGTCAAGGACGGCTGGCGGAGCGGGTCGGCGTCCTCGCCGGCGGTGAAGGTGGCCGAGGGGGACGCGCCGCGGGCGACCAAGCTGCCCGTGATCAGCGGCCCGGTGAAGGTCGGCGGCACGCTCAAGGCGTCCACGGGGACGTGGAGCCCGGCCGCCTCCTCGTACGGGTACCAGTGGTACGCGAACGGCAAGGCCATCAGCGGGGCGACGAAGGCCTCGCTCGTGCTGAAGGCGGCGCAGCAGGGCAAGAAGGTCACCGTGAAGGTGGTCGCGCACCGTGCGGGCCACAAGGACGGGTCGGCGGTGAGCAAGGGGACGAAGGCGGTCGCCCGCTGATCTGTCCGAGCCGTTCGTGCCGTCGGAAGGGGAGGTGGCCCGAGGTGGTGGGGCACCTCCCCTTTTCGATCACGGCTCCAGAACCACCTTCCCGACCGTCCCCCGGCTCTCCAGCGCCCGGTGTGCCGCCGCCGCCTCGCGGAGCGGGAAGCGCTGGACGGCCGGGGTGAGGCGGCCGGCGGCGGCCTCGGTGAGGGCGCGCAGTTCGAGGGTGCGCAGGGGGTCGGGTCCGCCGGCCTTCCCCAGCATCGCCGGGCCGAGGACCTGCTCGGAGACGCCGTCGACGAGGTAGGGGCCGCCGTCCCGGATGCCCTCGCCGGACCAGCCGAAGACGATGTGCTTGCCGCCCGGGCCGAGGAGGGCGACGGCCTCGCGGGCGATGTCGCCGCCGACGCCGTCGAAGACGACGGTCGCGGTCCGCCCGCCCAGATGGGCGCGGACCTTCGCGGGCCAGGACGGGTCCTTGTAGTCGACGGCGAGATCGGCGCCGCCCGCCTGCACACGGGCGGTCTTCTCCGGCCCGCCCGCGAGGCCCACGACGGTCGCCCCGGCGTTCTTGGCGTACTGCACGAGGAGGGTGCCGATGCCTCCGGCGGCGGCCGGGACGACGACCACGGAGTCGGGGCCGAGGTCGGCGAACTGCAGGATCCCCACCGCGGTGCGGCCCGTGCCGATCATGGCCACGGCCTCGGCGAAGTCCAGGTTCCCGGGGATCTCGTGCAGGCGCTCGGCCTCGGTGACGGCTAGTTCGGCGTAGCCGCCCGGCACGAAGCCGAGGTGCGCGACGACCCGCTTGCCCAGCCACAGCCCGGCGACGCCCTCGCCCAGGGACTCGACGACACCGGCGACCTCGCGGCCGGGGACGGTGGGCAGGGCCGCCGGCTCGTTCGCCGGGCCGCCCGGCATGCCCTCGCGCAGGGCGGCGTCCAGGAGGTGGACGCCCGCCGCGCGTACGGCGATACGCACCTGTCCGGGGCCCGGCCGGGGGTCCTCGACCTGCTCGTAGGCGAGGTTCTCGGCCGGGCCGAAGGCGTGCAGGCGGATGGCGTGCATGACAGCTCCTCTGGTGGCGTTCGCTTGCTCTGGCAGGGCGTTCGCTTGCTCTGACGGGACGTTCGCTTGCTCTGACGGGGCGTTCGCTGCGACCAGCTTGCAACCTCAAGCTTGCTTGAGGTCAAGCTCGCCTCGGCCGAGGGCCAGGGAGACCGCCGTCAGGGCGCTGTTGAAGGACACCTCCGACAGCACTCCGGGGGCCGCGACCTGGTCGCCGGCGAGGTAGACCCCCTCGCCCCGGTCCACGGCCGGCCGGTCGCGCCAGCTGGTGCCGGGCGGATCGACCGCGCCCGTACGGCCGTTCGCCACCGACTCGCGCCGCCAGGTGAGCCGCTCGCGCCAGCCCGGGAAACCGAGGTCGAGCAGCTGCTCGGCGCGGGCGGTGCCGTCGGCCTTCGACTCGTGCGGGGCGAGGGGGATCTGTCCCTGGATCAGCTGCTCGCCGGCCGGGGCCAGGCCGCGGTCCTGGGCGGTGAACCGCTCCAGCCAGCCGGGCGTGTCCAGGTCGGAGACCGCGAAGGCGTCCCCGCGCCGGGTGCGCACGGCCAGGTCGACGAGGGCGGTGCGGCCGCTCGGCCAGCTCAGGGAGGCGTCGCCGAGCAGACGGCGGGCGGCGT
This sequence comes from Streptomyces sp. NPDC029041, assembly GCF_040637515.1. Lineage (NCBI taxonomy): Bacteria > Bacillati > Actinomycetota > Actinomycetes > Kitasatosporales > Streptomycetaceae > Streptomyces > Streptomyces sp. NPDC029041. The sequence continues at coordinate 145,099 of NZ_JBEZWO010000005.1, forward strand.
CGAGGGAGGTGGCGACGACGACGGGCGTGTCGGTGGGGAGCGCGTCGACACGGGACAGGGTCTCCATCCGGACGCCCAGGTTCCAGGCGCGGGCGGCCATCCGGTCGATGAGGCTCGCCCAGCCGCCGCGCGGGTAGTGCGCCTCGGGCGGCAGTTTGGTGGCCCGGCGCAGCCGCTCCTGCACGAACGCGGCCGACAGCGACCCGGGGTCGTGGTGGAACAGGGCGACCGCCGAGTAGCTTGCGGCGGCCCGGGCCCCCTCCTCGCCCGCGATGTCCGTCGCCCAGGTGAGGAAGTCGGCGTCCACGGGGGCCTGGCGGCCCGTCCGGCGCAGCAGCTTCAGCATGGCGAAGGGCGGGGTGCGGCGCAGCACGCCCTGGTGCCGCAGCCGGACCCGGGCCGCCTCCAGGGGCGGGAGCGGGGCGAGCGGTCCGATGAGGTCGCGCTGCTTGAGCCAGGCCCAGTGCGGGCCGCCGTTGTAGAGGGCGTGCGGGCCCTCGTTGGTGCGGTACGGGCCCGCGGCGGTGCGCGCCCGGCCGCCCAGGGTGTGGTGCGCCTCGTGGAGGGTGACTTTGGCGCCGGCCTCGGCGGCGGTGATGGCCGCGGTCAGTCCGGCGAAGCCGCCGCCGATGACGGTGATGCGGTGCATGACTGTGGATCTCCCTCGGGTCGTGGCCGCCTTCCGGGAGTACGACCGAGGCAGGGCGCCGGAATGTGACATCGCCGGTGTCCGCGCAGGTCAGGGACGTATGTCAGGGGCTGGGTGCAGCATGGGGGCATGGCGAGGGAAACAGTGGGCGGCAGGGGTGTGAAGGGCGCGCGGCGGCCGGAGGTGCGGCTGCCGGTGCTGGAGCCGTACGGCGGCGGGGAGCTGGAGCCGGACGGGGACTACGACGGGCTGGAGTTCCGGGACGCCGCTCTCTCCGGGCAGGACGGATCGGGCGCGCGTTTCATGGACTGCGCCCTGACGGGCTGCGCGCTGGACGAGACCCGGCTGCGGCACGCCCGTTTCCTGGACTCGGCCCTCACCGGCGTCCGGGGCGTCGGCACCGATCTCGCCGAGGCGACCCTGCGCGATGTGGAGCTGACCGACGCGCGGCTCGGCGGGCCGCAGCTGCACGGGGCGGTGCTGGAGCGGGTGCTGATCCGCGGCGGCAAGTTCGACTACCTCAACCTGCGCACGGCCCGGCTCACAGACGTCGTCTTCGAGGGCTGCGTCCTCGTCGAGCCGGACTTCGGCGGGGCCCGCCTGGCGCGCGTGGAATTCGTGGACTGCGCAGTGAAGGGCGCCGATCTGCACGCGGCGACCCTCACGGACGTCGACCTGCGCGGCGCCGCGTCCCTGGAGATCAGCCGGGGCCTGGACCGGTTGTCGGGGGCGGTGATCAGCACGGCACAGCTGCTGGATCTGGCGCCGGTGCTCGCGGCGCAATGGGGGATCCGCGTCGAGGGCTGAGGCCCCTGAGCCGGGCCGGCTGTGGCTACGGCAGGCGGGGGAAGCGGGCCTGGAGGGTCCAGATCGCCGGGTTCTCCGCCAGGTCGTCGTGCAGATCGGTGAGGTCGGCGATCAGGTCGTGCAGGAAGTCCCGGGCCTCGCGGCGCAGTTCGCCGTGGGAGACGGTGAGCGCGGGCTCCTCCGCGCGCATCCAGTCGGCCTCGATGTCCACCCAGCCGAAGCGGCGCTCGAACAGCATCCGGTCCGTCGACTCGGTGAAGTCCAGCTCCGCCCGCTGCGGCCGGGACGCCCTGGAGCCCGCAGGGTCCCGGTCGATCCGCTCCACGATGTCGCACAGCGCCCACGCGAAGTCGAGCACCGGCACCCATCCCCAGGCTGTGGACACCTCGTGGTCCGTCTTGGTGTCCGCCAGGTAGACGTCCCCGCAGAACAGGTCGTGCCGCAGTGCCCGGACGTCCGCGCGGCGGTAGTCGGTCTGCGGCGGGTCGGGGAAGCGGTTGGAGAGGGCGTAGCCGATGTCGAGCACGGAGGTGATGGTGTCACGCGCCCGTAGGATCGCGAACGTGGCCCGATCTGTACGTCTTGTCCCCACGCTGCCCGCAGTCACCCTGCTCGTCTGCTCCCTCACCCTCACCGGGTGCGGCGGCGGGGTGCACGGCACCCCGGGCGGTTCCGGCGTCCGCGACCCCTATTTCGAGAAGGCCGGCAACGGCGGCTACGACGTCACCCACTACGGCCTGCGCCTCGCCTACGATCCCGAAGCCCACCACCTCACCGGCACGGCCACCCTCACCGCCCGCGCGACCCAGGACCTCTCCGCCTTCAACCTCGACCTGCTCGGCATGGAGGTCGAGCGGATCACCGTCGGACGGGACGTCGCCCGCTGGAACCGCGCCGGGCAGGAACTGACCGTCCGGCCGCACGACGACATCGACCGGGACGACACCTTCCGCGTGACCGTCCGCTACTCCGGAGCGCCCGAGACCGTCACCGACCCGGACGGCTCCGAGGAGGGCTGGCTGCGCACTCCGGACGGGGCGCTCGCGCTGGGCGAGCCGACGGGGTCGATGGCGTGGTTCCCCGGCAACCACCACCCCTCGGACAAGGCGGCGTACGACCTCACGGTGACCGTGCCGAAGGGGCTGCGGGCCGTCTCCAACGGGGAGTTGCGCAGCGAGACGACCGCGCGGGGGCGTACGACGTCCGTGTGGCACACCGGTGAGCCGATGGCGAGCTACCTCGCCACCCTGGCGATCGGCCGCTTCGACATCAGCAGCTCCCGGGCCGGGGACCTGCCCGTGTACGCGGCCGTCGACCCGGCCGAGGCGGTGGCGAGCCGGCCCGTGCTCGGGCGGCTTCCCGAGGTACTGCGGTGGTCGGAGCGGCGGTTCGGGCCCTACCCCTTCGCCACCACCGGCGCGATCGTCGACCGCGCGGGCTTCGTCGGCTACGCCCTGGAGACCCAGAGCCGGCCGGTGTTCCCCGGCGCCCCCGGCATCAGGATCCTCGTCCATGAGCTCGCCCACCAGTGGTACGGCGACTCCGTCACGCCCGAGAGCTGGCGGGACATGTGGCTCAACGAGGGGTTCGCGACGTACGCGGAGTGGCTGTGGGAGGAGGACCACGGCGGACGGAGCGCCCGGGAGACGTTCGACGCGGTGTACTCCGGTGCGTACTTCGACACGGCGGAGGCGGGGGAGGAGATCTGGGCGTTCCCGCCGGCGGACCCGCCGAGCGCCGCGCGGGTCTCGGACCCTCCGGTGTACTGGCGGGGGGCGATGGTGCTGCAGAAGGTGCGGCAGGCCGTCGGGGACGACCGGTTCTTCTCGATTCTCAAGGGGTGGGCGGCGACCCACCGGCACGGCAACGCCGACACCGCCGGCTTCACGGCCTATGCCGACAAGCGGGCGCCCGGCGCGGACCTGGAGGGGATCTGGGAGGACTGGCTGTACGGGGAGGGGAAGCCGGAGCGGCCCTGAGGGCGCTACGACGTGGCCAGCTCCTTGCGCAACACCGCGCAGGGGCGCCCGTGCCGCAGATCCTCACGATGGTCGACGACCTGGTAGCCGAGGGCGGTCCAGAAGGCCAGGGCCTTCGGATTGTTCGCCAGGACGGCCAGACGGACGGCGCTGCGGCCGGCCGCGCGGAAACGGTCCTCCACGAGTGCGGCCATGTGGCGTCCGTGGCCCTGGCCGTGCAGGCTCGCGTCCACCATCAGCAGGCCGATCCAGGGATCGGGGTCGGCGGGGTCGGGGTGGTGGGCGAGGGTGACGACGATGCCGATGAGCCGGCCGAAGCTGCGGGCGAGCAGAATCTCGGTGCCGGGTTGCTCCCGCTCCGCCGAGAGCGCGGCGGCGACCTGCTCGGGGCGGATGTCCTTCGGGTCGGGGAAGTCACCGGTCAGGGTGTGGAACGCGTGGTTGGAGGCGTAGAGGGCGGTCAGCTCGGCGAGGAGGGGATCGCCGAGGGGCGTCGTGGGCAGGGGGTCGAGGATCACGTGGGGAACGTACCCGGGCGGGGAGGGTTTCGACGCGCCGCAGGGGCTCAGGTGCTCCGTTCGGTGCGGGCGGGTCGTGGCTGGTGGCGCGGTTCCCCGCGCCCCTGAGGAGGAGCCCCCCGGGCCGGTTGTCCGGCCCGGGGGGCTCTCTTCACGACGCGCGGGCGTGTCAGACGTTCACGCCGAAGTCCTGGGCGATGCCGACCAGGCCCGAGGCGTAGCCCTGGCCGACCGCGCGGAACTTCCACTCGGCGCCGTTGCGGTAGAGCTCGCCGAAGACCATGGCCGTCTCCGTCGCCGCGTCCTCCGACAGGTCGTAGCGGGCGATCTCGGCGCCGCCGGCCTGGTTGACGATGCGGATGTAGGCGTTGCGGACCTGGCCGAAGTTCTGGCTGCGGTTCTCGGCGTCGTAGATCGAGACCGGGAAGACGATCTTGTCGATGTCGGCCGGGAGCGCGGCGAGGTTGACGTTGATCGCCTCGTCGTCGCCGGCGCCCTCGCCCGTGCGGTTGTCGCCGGTGTGCACGATGGAGTTGTCCGGCGTCTGCTTGTTGTTGAAGAAGACGAAGTGGGCGTCCGAGTAGACCTTGCCCTGCGTGTTGACCGCGATCGCCGAGGCGTCGAGGTCGAAGTCCGTGCCGGTGGTGGTGCGGACGTCCCAGCCGAGGCCCACGGTGACGGCGGTCAGGCCCGGAGCCTCCTTGGTGAGCGAGACGTTGCCACCCTTGGACAGGCTTACAGCCATTGTTGGGAGTCCCTTCCCTCGTTTACATGCGGCGAAGAAGCTGCGGCACCGAAGCTACAGCTACCCCCATGAACGTGGAGAGGGGTACGCGAGGTTCCAGGTCCTTTACTTTCTTTACCCGCCGTTATTGGGATGACGTGGACGGGACAGAAGCGGGAACATGGACGGCATGTCCGGTCACCACGTCATCCGCGGCTCCGTCTCCCTGCCCGAGGCCGAGCTCATGTGGCGCTTCTCGCGGTCGTCGGGGCCGGGCGGGCAGCACGTCAACACCAGCGACTCGAAGGTCGAGCTGAGCTTCGACCTGGCGAAGACCGAGGCGCTGCCCGCGGTGTGGAAGCAGCGGGCCCTGGAGCGGCTGGCCGGTCGCCTGGTCGACGGGGTCGTCACGGTGCGGTCCTCCGAGCACCGCTCCCAGTGGCGCAACCGCGAGGCCGCGGCCGTGCGCCTCACCGCGCTCCTGGCCGAGGCCACCGCGCCCCCGCCCAAGCCCCGCAAGCCGACCCGGATCCCCCGGGGCATCAACGAACGCCGGCTGCGGGAGAAGAAGCAGCGCTCGGAGACCAAGCAGGGGCGCTCCGCGCGGAACTGGAACTAGGACAGCTCCAGGACGCCTACCGTCTGGCCTCCGCTTTCCTCCCCGTTCGGGCGGAAGCCGAGTCCGAGGTAGAAGTCCTCCGGGCCGTCGGGGCCCGGGTGCCAGGTGACGTAGAGCTGTGCGCTGCCGCGTCGGCGCAGTTCGGCGGCGACCGACTCGACGGCGAACCGCCCGTACCCCTTGCCCTGCTCCGCGGCCGCGATGTTCAACCGCCACAGGCCCGAGCGGCGGACGCTGCCGTCCTCGTGCCAGTCGATGTCGAGGAAGGCCATGAGGAAGCCGACCGGGCGGCCGCCGTCGACGATCAGGCGGGGCCAGGCGACGCCGGGATGGACGTAGGCCTCGGCGAGGGACTTCACGACCGGGGCGACCGCGTGTTCCTGGCCGGGGCGGACGCGGACACCGAGGGCGGCGTCCAGGTTCGCGGCAGTGATCTCTTCGAGGCGAATGCCGGTCGTCGTCATGGGCGCACACTAGGCAGGCGGCCAGCCCACCGGCGAACGGATTCTTCAGGCCAAGTGGCGGTACCGGCCCCGGAAATACGTCAGCGGGCCCCCTTCCGCGCTCGGCACCCCCGCCGTCAGCACCCGGCCGATCACCAGTGTGTGGTCACCGGCCGGTACGCGCTGCTCGGTGCGGCACTCCAGGACGGCCAGGGCCCCGCCGACCAGCGGGGCGTCGGTGTACTCGCCGCGTGTGAAGGGGATGTCGGCGAACAGCAGCCGGTCGCTGACGCGGCCCTTCATCGCGAAGCGGCCCGCGATGTGCCGCTGGCTCTCGGAGAGGACGGAGACCGCCCACAGGTCCTGCTCCTCCAGCAGCTCGTCCATGCGGGAGCCCTCCCGCAGGCTCACCAGCACCAGGGGCGGGTCCAGGGACACCGACATGAAGGCCGTGGCCGTCATGCCCACGTCCTCGCCGCCCGGCGCCGTGGGGTCGTCCGGGTCGAGCGGCGGCTCCTGCGCGGTCACCAGGACCACGCCCGAGGCAAGCCGGGACATGGCGGCGCGGAACTCGTCGTTGCTCACCCCCTCAGCATGCCCGGAGGCGGGCGACGGAATGACCGGGGACGTGGCGGCGGGAGTGTTCGGCACACCCGGAACGCTAATCTCCGCCCCGCGGGCCCCGCATCGGACTCCCGCCCGATCACGGTCCTAGGACCACTGACGGACATCCGCGGTCGTGTGACGGGTACCGGGGAAATACATGTGCGCAACCCGACAAAGTTTGCGTTCGGTAGACGGACGTGAAAACGCAGAAACTCCACTCAATTGTTCAGGTTTGCCTGTGACTTGAGTCACAAGGGGCAGGAATTGTTGACCCTGTGTACCGAGTGAGCAGCGCGCTGTGATTCAGTGGCGGGGAAGCTGCCAGGGCGATACGCCGACGAGAACCCTTGAATCGCTGCGAGTAATCGGGGGGAGGGCGAGCATGGAGACCGAGTCGGAGCCCTACGTCCGTCTTGCGTCCCTGCGACAACTGCACCAGGTCATGGCCGACATGAACACGGCCCGCAGCCTGGCGGACACACTGCAGACCGTCGCGGAGGGCGTCGTCACCGCCCTCGGGTACGAGCTGGCGTGCGTGAACCTCGTCCGCCCGGACGGCGACCTCGTGGTCGCCGCCTTCGCCGGGAACCCCGCCGCCGAGGCCCTCATCACCGGCCGCGTCGGCTCACGCGAGTCCTGGGAACGCCGCCTCGGCATGGGCGAGCACTGGGGCGACCTGGTCTTCATATCGCACACCGAGGGCTGGGTCCTCGACGACGACGACGTCCCGCAGTGGTACACCGACGGCCCCGCCCCCCGCTTCGAGGACGAGTGGCACCCGGCCGACCGGCTCTTCGCCCCCATGTACGCGCCGGGCCCGCAGGGCAGCGCGGCGGGCGGCGAACTGATCGGCGTGCTCTCCGTGGACCGGCCGCGCAACGGCCGCCGGCCGGGCGCCTGGGGCCGCGAGGCGCTCCAGATGTACGCCTTCCAGGCCGCCATCGCCATCAGCAACGCCCGGCTGCGCGCCAACATGCAGCGCGCGCTGGTCCGCCTGGAGCGCGAGCAGCAGGCGCTGCGGGCGAGCGAGGAGAGCTTCCGGCAGGCCTTCGAGTACGCACCGTCCGGCATGGCCATCGCCGAGATGGGCGGCGACCAGCACGGCCGGATCCTGCGCACCAACGACGCGCTGTGCCGGCTGCTGGGCCGCCCCGCCTCCGCGATGCGCCGCTACTCCTTCTCCGACCTGGTCCACCCCGAGGACATAGGCACCCTGCTGCGCACCTCGGCGGAGGGCGGACGCGCGGAGCTGCGCCTCGGCCGCCGGGACGGCACGTACGTCTGGGTCAGCCTGCGCAACAGTGTGGTCGCCGACGCCGCCGACGGCCCGCGCTTCCTCCTCACCCACGTCGAGGACATCGAGGAGCGCAAGCGCCGCGAACTCCAGCTCGCCCACCGCGCCTCGCACGACTCGCTCACCGGCCTGCCGAACTCCGCGGAGCTGCGCTCGCGCCTGTCCGCCCGGCTCTGTCAACGCGCGTCATCCCCGCGCACCGCCGTGGAATCCGTCGACGCGGCCTACGGCCACCCCGACTTCGACGTGGCCGGGCCCGGCTTCGACTTCCGGCAGGGCGCCGAACCGTACGACGCCTACGACCACCATGTGCACACCGTCGCCCCGGACGGGGGCCACGACGACGGCACCAAGGGCCTCGCCGTGCTCTTCTGCGACCTCGACGGCTTCAAGTCGATCAACGACCGGTTCGGGCACAACGCGGGTGACGCGGTTCTCATCGAGGTCGCCCGGCGGCTGAGCAACGGCGTCCGCGACGGGGACACCGTCGCCCGGCTCGGGGGTGACGAATTCGTCATCCTGGCCGACGGGCTCGGCCGCGCCGACGCCCAGGACCTCGCGGTCCGGCTGCGCAACGAGATCATCCAGCCCATCCGCGCCGAGGGGCGGGCCGTACGGGTCGGTGCCAGCTTCGGCATCGGATGGGCACACTGTGGAATGACGGCGGACGAAGTGTTGAAATCCGCTGACGAGCGGATGTACGTCGAGAAACGATCTCGTCCCAAACAACACAGACGCGCCGGGTGAAGCCCTGGTCAGCGAGTTGATGCGGTCTGGGTCACCCGTTTGGGCCCCTGGGAGCGGGTAGGCTCGCTAACTCACCCGTGTACCGCATGCACCGCACCTGACTGAGGAGACCAAGGGATGACGCCCGGCAACAACGGCGCGAGCACGCCCGAGGACGACGACCCGTTCGGCTATCTCTACGCCGACGGGCAGGCCAACGGGGCCCAGCCGCCGTCCGGGGGCTACGGCTACCCCAACTCGGTCAACCGGGTGCGGGCCGTCGGCACCCGCCCGTACGGCCAGCAGCAGCCGCAGGCCGCTCCGACCGCGCCCTACGGCCAGGTCCCCCAGCAGGCTGCCCAGAGCCCCGGCCGGCCCAACGCGCACTACGCGGCGCCGGAGACGCTTCCGGGCGGTGCGCAGACCGTGCAGCATCACATGCCGGCCGGTGGCGGTGGCGGCGGCCGGGGTGGCCGCGGCCCGAACCACAAGGGCCTGCTGATCGGCGCGATAGCGGTGGTCGCCGCGGTCGTCGTCGGCATCGGCGTGGCCATGCTGGGCGGCGACAAGGACAAGGACGACGCGTCCGACGAGGTGGGCACGAAGCCGACCCAGTCCCAGGAGTCGAAGCCGAGCCCTTCGGCGAGCCAGGGCGGCGAGAACAAGGTGGAGCTGCCGGAAACCGACGCGAAGGCGCTGCGGCTCGGCGGCGCCGCGACCCTCGCCCAGGACGTCAAGGGCGCCGAGTCCGAGGGCGGCATCTACGTCGGGAACCTCAACCAGGTCGGTTCCTCGGTGACGTGGACCGTCAACGGTGTCCCCAAGGACGGCCCCTACACCGTCTTCGCCCGCTACAGCACGGCGGACGAGGACCAGAAGATGACGCTGACCGTCAACGGCAAGCCGTTCGGCACCAAGCTGAACCTGGGCAACTTCGCCCACGCCAAGGACGGCGACTTCTCCAAGGGCTGGACGAAGACCTACGCCTACCCGACCCTCACCGAGGGCACCAACACCATCACGGTCTCCTGCGAGGACGGCGACAAGTGCAACGTCCTGCTGGACAAGCTGTGGCTGAAGGCGGGCCAGGTCGAGGACTGAGCCGGCTAGGCCGCGCTGACCTCTCCCGAGACCGTCACCCTTCCCAGCAGCTCCTCGTACACCCCACGGTCGAATTCGCCGGCCGCCGGTGCCCGTACCGTCGCCGCTGCCAGGGCCGTCGCCCGGGTCAGGCGGTCGGGCCAGGGGAGATGGTCTGCCAGGCCCGAGAGCAGGCCCGCCACCGCCGCGTCGCCCGCGCCTGTCGGGTTGCCTCGCAGTGACGTCGGGGGGACGGCTCGCCAGCGGCCCTCCCGGGTGACTGCCAGCATGCCGTCCGGGCCGAGGGAGGCGACCACCGCCCCGGCGCCCCTGCGGCGGGCGTCCTGTGTCGCGCGCAGCGGTTCGTGGGAGCCGGTCAGCTCCGCCAGTTCGTCGGCGTTCGGCTTGATGATGTCCGGGCGGGCCGCGACACCCCGGCGCAGGGGTTCGCCGCTGGTGTCCAGGAGGACCGGGACCGAGAAGGAGCGGGCCGTGCGGACCAGGCCCGCGTACGCGCCCACCGGGACGCCCGGCGGCAGGCTGCCGCACAGGGCCACCGCGGAGGCCGAGGGAAGCAGGTCCGCGTAGGCCTTCTGGAGGGCCGACCACTCCTCGGGCGTGACCGTCGGGCCCGGTTCGTTCAGCTGGGTCGTGTCGCCGGTGCGCTCGTCGGCCACGGCGATGGTCCGGCGGGTCGCCCCGGAGATCGGGACGAGCGCGTCCACCACGCCCGGCACCGCCGCGAGCCCCTCCCGCACGACCCGGCCCGTCGCCCCGCCCGCGAACCCCGTCACCGTCACCTCGTGCCCGAGGGCCGCGAGCACCCGGGCCACGTTGACCCCCTTGCCGCCGGGGCGCTCGGTCACCTCGGAGACGCGGTGCGAGGCGTGCGGCCGGAGCGACCGTACGCGGTAGGTGATGTCGAGAGCGGTGTTCAGCGTGACCGTGAGGATCACCCGGGCCGACCTCCCCCGATGCGCTTGCCGACGTGAACGTGCAGGTAGCCCGATCATGCCAAACGAGACGGCGGTCGGCCCAGTCCTGGAGTCGGCCACCGTCTCCCGACTACGGGACGGATCAGCCCAGTTGGGGACCGACCACCCACTCGCCCCGTCGCATCACGCCCTTCAACTCGTACGCGGAGTCGAGGATCAGCAGGTCGGCGTGTTTTCCGGGCTCCAGTGAGCCGATCGTGTCGTCCAGGCCGAGCAGCCGGGCCGGATTGGCGGACAGGGCCGTCACCGCCTCCTCGACGGACAGTCCGTCGACGGTGACCGCCCGCTTGAAGGCGCGGTCCTGCGTGAGGGTCGAGCCGGCGATCGTGCCGTCCTCCACGAGCCGGGCCACACCGTCCGCGACCTCCACCTCCAGCGGGCCCAGCCAGTACCGTCCGTCGCCGAAACCGGCCGCGTCCATCGCGTCCGTGATGAACGCGACCCGGTCCGCCCCCGCGTGGTGGAACGCCAGCCGCAGCGCGGCGGGGTGCAGGTGCGTGCCGTCGTTGATCAGCTCGACCGTGATCCGCTCGTCCTCCAGCAGCGCGGCGATCGGGCCGGGGGAGCGGTGGCCGAGGGGCGGCATCGCGTTGAAGAGGTGCGTGGCGACCGTGGCGCCCGCGTCGATGGCCTCCACCGTCTGCTCGTAGGTGGCGTCCGTGTGGCCGATCGCCGCGATCACGCCGTGGTCGGCGAGGAGGCGTACGGAGTCCAGGCCGCCGGGGAGTTCGGTGGCCAGCGTGAGCATCCTGGCCTGGCCCCGGGCCGCGTCGATCAGCTTGCGGACGTCCCCGGGGTGCGGGTCGCGCAGGAGGGCCTCGGAGTGGGCGCCCTTGCGGCAGGGGGAGATGAACGGGCCCTCGAAGTGGACACCGGCGATCTCGCCCTGCTCGGCGAGTTCGCTCAGCAGGCCGGCGCGGCGGGTGAGGAAGTCCATGTCGCCGGTGACGGTGGAGGCGACCAGGGTGGTCGTGCCGTGCAGTCGGTGGGTGTGGATGCCCTTGAGGATGTCGTCGACCGAGCCGGAGGTGAAGGAGGCTCCGCCGCCGCCGTGGTTGTGCAGGTCGACGAAGCCGGGGATGACGTAGTGGCCGGTTACGTCGATGACGTGGGCGTTTTCGGGGGCCCGCGGGGTGATGCGGGTGCCCTCGATGGCCACCTGGCCGTTTTCGGCGGTTCCGGTGGGGAGGACCACGGTCGCGCCGGTGAGCACAGTGGGGGCTCCCGATGTGGCGGGGTGCGGGGGCGTCGTGGCTGGTCGCGCAGTTCCCCGCGCCCCTTGGGGGGATGCCATCAGGGCGTTACCTCCATGCGGTTGGTCGATGCCAGAAGATCCCAGGCCAGTAGGCCCGCCCCCAGGCATCCGGCGCCGTCGCCCAGCGCCGCGGGGACGAGCGACGGCTGTTTCTGGAAGGTGATCCGCTGCCGGATGGCCTCCCTCAGCGGCGTGAAGAGGGTTTCCCCCGCCTCCGCCAGGCCGCCGCCGATGATCAGGGTGCGGGGGTCCAGCAGGGTCAGGGCCGTGACCAGGCCGTCGGCCAGGGCGGCCACGGCCTGCTGCCAGACCGCCTCGGCCCTCGGGTCGCCGGAGTCCACCGCCTTCGCGCAGTCCGCCGCGTCCGCGCCCGGCTCGCCGCAGGCCGCGGCCCAGGCCTCGCTCACGGCCGCCGCCGAGGCGAAGCGCTCCAGGCAGCCGCGCTGTCCGCACGGGCAGGGCGTCCCGCCGGGGCGTACGACGATGTGCCCGATCTCGCCCGCGAAGCCGTGCGCACCCGCCTCGACCCGGCCGTCGACGCCGATGGCGCCCGCGATGCCGGTGCCCAGGGCCACGAACAGGAACCGGTCCGCGCCCCGGCCCGCACCGACCCGGCCCTCGGCGAGGCCGCCGGTGCGCACGTCGTGCCCGAGGGCGACGGGGACGTCCAGCCGCTGCGCCAGCAGGTCGCGCAGCGGGACGTCGCGCCAGCCGAGGTTGGCCGCGTAGGCGGCGACGCCCCGCGCCTCGTCGACGATGCCGGGAACGGCCACGCCGGCTGCGCAGGCGGGCGTGCCGAAGTGCTCGGTGCCGTACGCGTGCAGCTCGGCGGCGAAGTCGAGGATTCCCGCGACGACGGCGTCCGGCCCCTGGGCGCGTCCGGTGGCCCGGCGGGCCCGGTGCAGCACCTCGCCGCCCGGCCCGGCCAGAGCGGCCTTCATCCCGGTGCCGCCCACGTCGAGGGCGATGACATGTCTCACGGGAACAGTGTGACCCGGGGACCCGCGAGAGGTCTAGTCCACTCACGTGGTGTAGACCTTGTTCCGGATATCGAAATGTGTCGGCGGCTCAGATGCCGGGGTTGGGGAAGAACAGCGGTGCAGCGGCGAATGGCAGGAACGATCGCGGTGGTGTCCGCACTGGGCATGACGGCGGTCCTCGGCGGCTGCGGCCTCACGGGCGGCTCGTCCGACGTGACCCTGAAACTGGTCGCCGCCGACTACGGCGACAACGCGGCCAACAGCTCGAAGAAGTACTGGGACAAGCTGGCCGAGGAGTACGAGGCCGGCCACCCCGACGTCAAGGTCGACGTCAGCGTGTACTCCTGGAACGACGTCGACCGCAAGGTCCGTGAGATGGTCGCCGCCGGTGACCCGCCGGACATGGCGCAGATCGGCGCGTACGCGGACTACGCGGCGAAGAACCAGCTCTACAAGGCCGACGACCTGCTCTCCATACCCGTGCAGGCCGACTTCGTCGGACAGCTGGCCTCCGCGGGCCAGGTGAAGGGCGTGCAGTACGGGATGCCGTTCGCCGCCTCCACGCGCGTGCTCTTCTACAACAAGACCCTCTTCGCCAAGGCCGGCATCACCCCGCCCGAGTCCTGGAAGGACCTGGCCGCCGGCGCCGAGGCGCTCAAGGCGGAGGGTGTGAAGTACCCGTACGCGCTGCCCCTCGGTCCGGAGGAGGCGCAGGCCGAGACCATGCAGTGGATGCTCAGCGGCGGGGGCGGCTACACCGACAGCGTCGACAGCTACGCCATCGACTCCCCGCAGAACATCGACACCTTCTCCTGGCTGAAGGAGGACCTGGTCGGCAAGGGCCTGACCGGGCCGGTCGCGCCGGGCCGGCTCAACCGGGCCGCGGCGTTCGCCGCCTTCGCCAAGGGCCAGGTCGGCATGCTCGACGGCCACCCGTCGCTGATGAGGATCGCCGCCAAGGGCGGGGTGAAGTACGGGATGGTGCCCACGCCGGGACACGAGGGGCCGAGCAGGTCGACGCTCGGCGTCTCCGACTGGATGACCGCGTTCCGCAAGAACGGCCACCGCGACCAGGTGGGCGACTTCCTCGACTTCGTGTACAGCGAGAAGAACGTGCTGGCCTTCTCCCGCGAGTACGACCTGCTGCCGGTGACCTCCTCCGCGTCCGGCACCATGGCCGCGTCCGAGGAGGACCGGCACCTCAAGCCGTTCCTGGAGGAGCTGCTGGCCTCCGAGCTCTATCCGGTCGGCAAGACCTCCTGGGCCGACGTCAGTGCACAGGTCAAGCAGCGCATCGGCAAGGCCGTCGCGCCCGGTGGCAGCCCCTCGGGTGTCCTCGGCGGCATCCAGGTGGCGGCGACCCGGGCGGAGAGCGGGGAGTAGCTCCGCTGTGCTGTCGGTGGCGGGCGTTACGGTGCCGGGTATGGACGAGGAGACGGGTGAGCAGGGGCTCGGGCGCCGGGAGCGGGACATTCTCGCGCTCGAACGCCGGGGCTTCTCCGGGCCCGGCGTGAAGGAACGGGCCATACGGGAGGAGCTGGGGCTCGCGCCTGTGCGGTATTACCAGCTGCTCAATGCGCTGCTGGACGACGCGCGGGCCTTGGCACACGATCCGGTGACGGTCAATCGGCTGCGGCGGGTTCGGGAGCGGCGTCGGTCCGAGCGGTGAGTGGGGATTCCTGGCCGTCGCGGGCTGCGGGTGCGTGGGGGTTGTTCGCGCAGTTCCCCGCGCCCCTGGAGGTACGTGTCCTTCAGCCGATCTGGTGAGCCAGGGCCCTCAGCAGCCCCACGACACCCTCCGGGCCGTCCACCACCACGTCCGCGCGCTCCCTGAGTTCGGTCACCTCGTCGCTGCCGCTGCACACCAGCAGGCCCGGGGTGCCGGTCGTGCGGAGGGTGTCGACGGCCGAGTAGGCGGGCAGGTCGCCCAGGTCGTCGCCGCCGTAGAGGACCGAGCCGGCGCCGATCTCTCGCGCGAACCCGGTGAGGGCGGCGCCCTTGTCCATGCCGGGCGGGCGCAGTTCGAGGACCATGCGGCCGGGCTCGACGATCAGCCCGTGCCGGGTCGCCAGGCCGGTGAGCGGCTCGCGCAGGGCCTCGAAGGCGCCCTGCGGGTCGGCGGCCCGGCGGGTGTGCACGGCCACCGCCCGGCCCTTGTCCTCCACCCAGGTCCCGCTGCCTTCGAGCAGCCCGGGCAGTTCGGCGCGGACCGCGTCGACGCCCGGGTGCGGGTCGGGTGCGGTGACCTCGCCGCTGCGGGCGTCCCACCGCTCGGCCCCGTAGTGCCCGAGGACGACGAGGTGCTCCAGGCCCGGCGCGTTCGCGAAGCCGCCGTTGCGCACGGCGACCTCGGCGGGGCGGCCGGTGATCACCGCGATGGCGGCGACCTTCGGGGCGAGCGCCGTCAGCGCGCCCAGGGCCTGCGGGTGGGCCCGGGCCTGCTCGGGGTCGGCCACGATCGGCGCGAGCGTCCCGTCGAAGTCCAGGGCGATCAGTGCCTTCCCGGGCTGCGCGAGGAGAGCGGCGAGACCGTCCTGACCGGCCTGGGTGGCGGGGGTGGGGAGGGCCGCCGCGTCGGGCCCGGGCAGGCCGCCCCGCCCGCGCTGCGCGGCCGGCGACTCGTTCGCCGGGCCCCGGCTCGACACGCCCCTCTGGCTGCTCATCCGGTCCTCAGCCCCTCAGCGCGTCGAGCTGGTCCAGGAACCACCGGGCCGGTGGCAGGGCCGTCGCCGCCGCGGCCAGGCGCTTGGTGCGTTCGGCGCGTTCCTCCGGGCGCATCGACAGCGCCTCGTGCAGGGCCGCCGCCGTGCCCGTCACGTCGTAGGGGTTCACCGTGATCGCGTCCTCGCCCAGCTCCTCGTGCGCCCCGGCCTCCTGCGACAGCACCAGCGCGCAGCCCGCGTCGGAGACGACCGGGACCTCCTTGGCGACGAGGTTCATGCCGTCGCGGATGGGGTTGACCAGGGCCACGTCGGCGAGCCGGTAGGCGGCCAGGGAGCGGGCGAAGTCGTCCTTGACGTGCAGCACGACCGGCTTCCAGCCCGGCGTGCCGTACTCGGCGTTGATCTCGTCCGCCAGCCGCTGCACCTCGGCCGTGTAGTCCCGGTACACCGCGAGGTCCTGCCGGGAGGGGTAGGCGAAGGCGACGTGCGTCACCCGCTCGCGCCACTCGGCGTGGGTCTCCAGCAGCCGGCGGTAGGCCAGCAGGCCGCGCACGATGTTCTTGGACAGTTCGGTGCGGTCCACCCGGACGATGGTGCGGCGGCCCTCGCCGATCTCCTCGCGCAGCGCGGCGATCCGCTCCTCGACGTCCGGCTCGTGGGAGCGCGCGCGCAGGAAGTCCGCGTCGGCGCCGAGGCCGTGCACGCCGACCCTGGTGCCGCCGAGCCCGCCCGCGAACCGCTCGGCGCACGCGGTGAACGCCTCCGCCCAGCGCTCGGTGAGGAAGCCCAGCCGGTCCGCGCCGAGCATGCCGCGCAGCACCTGCCCGGCCACGTCGTCCGGCAGCATCCGGAAGTACTCCGGCGGCGCCCACGGCGTGTGCGAGAAGTGCCCGATGCGCAGGTCGGGCCGCAGCTCGCGGAGCATGCCCGGCACCAGCGTCAGGTGGTAGTCCTGCACCACGACCGCCGCGCCCTGCGCGGCCTCTTCCGCCAGCGCCTCGGCGAACGCCCGGTTGTAGGCCTCGTAGGACGCCCACTGCCGCCGGAACTCCGCGTCGAAGACGGGCTCCAGCGGCGTCTGGTAGAGCATGTGGTGCACGAACCACAGGACCGAGTTGGCGATGCCGTTGTACGCGTCGGCGTGCACGTCGGCCGGGATGTCCAGCATCCGCACGCCGTCCTCGCCGACGCCGCGCCGCACCGCCTCCCGGTCACCGTCGGAGAGCGCCGAGCACACCCACAGCGCGTCCGCGTCCGAGCCGATCGCGGAGAGCCCGGACACCAGCCCGCCGCCGCCCCGCTTGGCGTCCAGCGAACCGTCCTCACCCACCGTGTACGAGACCGGGCCACGGTTGGAGGCCACCAGCACCTGTGCAGCACCGTACGTCGAAGACATAAGCCTCAACCTAGCCCGGCCCCCGAACGCTCAAACGTGCGGATCTGCCGCACCCGGCCGAAAAGGGCCCCGGTCAGGCCGCCTTCCGCGCCTGGTACTCGGCGATCTCCACCATCGGCGGGCGCTCCTCGGTGTCCACGGAGTGAGTCCGCGGCTCGAAGCCGTCCGCCCCCCGCTCGAACTGGGTCAGGGACGGCCGGATCAGATGCCCGCGGGCCAGCCGCAGCTGGGCGGTGCGGTAGATCGCGGCGGCCATCCGGCCCAGCGCCTGCCCGTCCTGGTGCCGGTGCTTGCGCACCCCCACGTCCACCTGGGCGAGGGCGTCCAGGCCCACCAGGTGCAGGGCGTCCACCAGCATGCCCAGCTCCACGCCGTACCCGACGGGGAACGGCAGCTGCTCCAGCAGTGAGCGGCGGGCCGCGTACTCGCCGCCGAGCGGCTGCACGAAGCCGGCCAGCTGGGGCCAGTGCATGTTGAGCAGCGGGCGGGCCATCAGCTCGGTGACCCGGCCGCCCTGCCCGGCGGCACCGCCGAGGGGGCGGTCGTACATGGCCTTCACCAGGTCCACGTCCGGGTCCGTGAGCAGGGGGCCCACGATCCCCGAGACGAAGTCGGACGAGAAGTCCCTCAGGTCCGCGTCGACGAAGCAGACGATGTCCCCGCGGGTGACGAGCAGTGAGCGCCACAGCACCTCGCCCTTGCCGGGCACGGCGGGCAGGCGGGGGAGGATCTCGTCCCGGTGCACCACCCGCGCGCCCGCGGCGGCGGCCACCTCGGAGGTGCGGTCGGTCGACCCCGAGTCGACGACGACCAGCTCATCGACGAGCGGGACCTGCAGCATCAGGTCATGGCGGATGACGGCGGCGATGTCGCCGACCGTCTCCTCCTCGTTCAGCGCGGGCAGCACGACACTGACCGACCGGCCCGTGCGCTGCTTGGCGGCGAGGATCTGGTGGAGCGGGCGCTCGTTCGCTGACCAGGAACGGGTGCTCAGCCAGCGCTCGACTTCTTCCAGCACCGTGGCGGCTCCTTTGCGTGCTCTCGGCGGGACGGACTGCCCGCCGCGGTAGCGGCTGACGGATGCAGTCATCTCGCGGTTCGGACGACTATCTCAACTCTCCTGGTCGTCGGTTACAGTCTTGAACAACGCGGATGACCATCACATGTCCGGGGTCACCCGCCGCCTACAACCACATACAGCTCATCCAGAGGGGCAGAGGGAAACGGCCCGATGAAGCCCCGGCAACCCTCCAGTCGGTACTCGTAGGTCACTGGCGACCACACGCGCGAGGCTCCCGGCTCGGGAAGGTGCCAAATCCGTCTCACGGCGAGATGCGTCGTGAGGAAGATGAGGAGAAAGGGCCTCGCCTCACATGGCTGCGCAGACTGTTGCAAGCACCACTGAATCCACCGTAGACCTCGGCCCCGCCGCCGCGCTCAGCTGCCGCGAGTGCGGCCACCGCGTGCCCCTCGGCCCGGTCTTCGCGTGCGAGGAGTGTTTCGGCCCGCTGGAGATCGCCTACGACTTCTCGGCCTACGACACCGAAGAGCTCCGCAAGCGCATCGAAGCGGGTCCCGCGAACATCTGGCGCTACGCCCCGCTGCTGCCCGTCCCGGCCGACGTGGCGGACAAGCCGAACATCAACCCGGGCTGGACCGCGCTGGTCAAGGCCGACAACCTCGCGCGTGAGCTGGGTGTCGACGCCGGGAAGCTGTTCGTGAAGGACGACTCCGGCAACCCGACGCACTCCTTCAAGGACCGTGTCGTCGCCCAGGCCCTGGAGGCCGCCCGCGCCTTCGGCTTCACCACGCTCTCCTGCTCCTCCACCGGCAACCTCGCCGGCGCCGTGGGGGCCGCCGCCGCCCGCGCCGGCTTCCGCTCCTGCGTGTTCATCCCGCACGACCTGGAGCAGGGCAAGGTCGTCATGGCAGCGATCTACGGCGGCGAGCTCGTCGGCATCGAGGGCAACTACGACGACGTGAACCGCTTCTGCTCCGAGCTGATCGGCGACCCGGCCGGTGAGGGCTGGGGCTTCGTCAACGTCAACCTGCGGCCGTACTACGCGGAGGGTTCCAAGACCCTGGCGTACGAGATCTGTGAGCAGCTCGGCTGGCGGCTGCCGGACCAGCTCGTGGTGCCGATCGCCTCCGGTTCCCAGCTCACGAAGATCGACAAGGGTCTGCAGGAGCTGATCAAGCTCGGTCTGGTCGAGGACAAGCCGTACAAGATCTTCGGCGCGCAGGCGCTCGGCTGTTCGCCGGTGTCCACGGCGTTCAAGGCCGGGCACGACGTGGTGCGCCCGCAGAAGCCGGACACCATCGCCAAGTCCCTCGCCATCGGCAACCCGGCGGACGGGCCGTACGTGCTGGACATCGCGCGGCGGACCGGCGGTGCGGTGGAGGACGTGACGGACGAGCAGGTCGTCGAGGCGATCAAGCTGCTGGCGCGGACCGAGGGTGTGTTCGCGGAGACCGCCGGTGGGGTGACGGTGGGGGTGACGAAGAAGTTGATCGAGAGCGGGGCTCTCGACACCTCCAAGACCACCGTCGTGCTCAACACCGGAGACGGCCTCAAGACGCTGGATGCGGTGGCCGGGACCGGGCTGACCGCGACCATCCGGCCCAACCTGGACTCGTTCCGTGAGGCCGGGCTCGTCTGATCGTCGTTCGCTGCGGGCCGGTGGGGGCTGGTCGCGCAGTTCCCCGCGCCCCTGAGGACGCGCCCCAGCCGTAGCTCAATCGAAACCGGAGGTCATATCCCGATGAGCGTCACCGTTCGGATCCCCACCATCCTGCGTACCTACACCGGCGGGCAGGCCGAGGTCGCCGCCGAGGGCGCGAACCTCGGGGAGGTCATCGCCGATCTGGAGAAGAACCACACCGGGATCGCCGCCCGCGTGCTGGACGACCAGGGCAAGCTGCGGCGGTTCGTCAACGTCTACGTCAACGACGACGACGTGCGGTTCGAGCAGGGTCTGGAGACGGCGACGCCGGACGGTGCCGGTGTGTCGATCATTCCCGCCGTCGCCGGCGGCTGAACCGGTCGGTCGGCTGGTTGTTACCTTCGGTAACGACCGTCACTGAGAGTTTATCGAATTGCCCCCTCCGTGAGAGAAGCGGAGGGGGCAATTCTGTGTGGTTGAGCGGGGTACAGTTGGGGAACGCGGCCCCGATTCCCTGATCGGAACCCTGAATTCCCGCTACGAGCCCGACAAGATGTAGCCAAAGTGTGTATGTCTTTTGCGGCTTTTGTTCCCTTTGTGTGGCCCGACTTGCCCTGAATTCGGGCGAATTCTCCCCACATTCCGGACCCTGCGCGTCCAGATTTCTCGTCCGATTGACCTGTTGCAGACGGCAGTTGGACAGATACATTCAGCCGCGGTCGACGCGTTCCGGCGCACGCCCCCAACCGTGGGGGGTGAGGTCTGACCCGGATCCGCGAAGTGTGGATCTGTGCAAGGGCCAGTAATAGGGGAGTTAGGCATGGCTCAGGGCACCGTCAAGTGGTTCAACGCGGAGAAGGGGTACGGCTTCATCGCGGTCGACGGTGGTGCGGATGTTTTCGTCCACTACAGCGCGATTCAGATGGACGGCTACCGCACCCTTGAAGAGGGCCAGCGGGTCGAGTTCGAGATCTCGCAGGGTCAGAAGGGACCGCAGGCCGACATGGTTCGCGTCTCTGCCTGAACGCGCACCACGACCAACGCTCAAGCGACCGGTCTTCTGAGAAGGGCCCGCACCCCCCGGGGGGTGCGGGCCCTTCGGCCTGCTCGAAGCGCATGCCGGGGGTGTTCGCCGGGGGCTGACGTGACCGCCCGATCCCCGGGAGGCGCTTGCACTCGCCATGCCCGAGTGCTAATCATTGCGTTAGCACTCTGAAGGTGAGAGTGACAACGTAAGGACCGGGTCGGTGAGGCCCGCAGGCCGGGTGGGGAAGGAACCCACGAGGCAAGCGAGCCGTCCGTCGCGGGCGCGGGCGCGGTCCGGAGTCATCACCCCCAGTCCTGGAGGGACCACTTCACATGGCCAAGATCATCGCGTTCGACGAGGAGGCGCGGCGCGGCCTCGAGCGCGGCATGAACCAGCTCGCGGACGCCGTCAAGGTGACGCTCGGCCCCAAGGGCCGCAACGTCGTCCTCGAGAAGAAGTGGGGCGCGCCCACGATCACCAACGATGGTGTCTCCATCGCCAAGGAGATCGAGCTCGAGGACCCGTACGAGAAGATCGGCGCCGAGCTGGTCAAGGAAGTCGCCAAGAAGACGGACGACGTCGCCGGTGACGGTACGACCACCGCGACCGTTCTCGCCCAGGCCCTGGTCAAGGAGGGTCTGCGCAACGTAGCCGCCGGCGCCAACCCGATGGCCCTCAAGCGGGGTATCGAGCGTGCCGTCGAGGCCGTCTCCGCCGCCCTGCTGGAGCAGGCGAAGGACGTCGAGACCAAGGAGCAGATCGCCTCCACGGCCTCCATCTCCGCCGCCGACACCCAGATCGGCGAGCTCATCGCCGAGGCCATGGACAAGGTCGGCAAGGAAGGCGTCATCACCGTCGAGGAGTCCCAGACCTTCGGTCTGGAGCTGGAGCTCACCGAGGGTATGCGCTTCGACAAGGGCTACATCTCGGCGTACTTCGCCACCGACATGGAGCGTATGGAGGCCGTCCTCGACGACCCGTACATCCTGATCGCCAACTCGAAGATCAGCAACGTCAAGGACCTGCTGCCGCTCCTCGAGAAGGTCATGCAGTCCGGCAAGCCGCTGCTGATCATCGCCGAGGACGTCGAGGGCGAGGCCCTGTCGACCCTGGTCGTCAACAAGATCCGCGGCACCTTCAAGTCCGTCGCCGTCAAGGCCCCGGGCTTCGGCGACCGCCGCAAGGCGATGCTGCAGGACATCGGCATCCTCACCGGCGGCGAGGTGATCTCCGAGGAGGTCGGCCTCAAGCTGGAGAACGCCACGCTCGACCTGCTGGGCAAGGCCCGCAAGGTCGTCATCACCAAGGACGAGACCACCATCGTCGACGGTGCCGGCTCGGCCGACCAGGTCCAGGGCCGCGTCAACCAGATCCGCGCCGAGATCGAGAACAGCGACTCGGACTACGACCGCGAGAAGCTGCAGGAGCGCCTGGCGAAGCTCGCCGGCGGTGTCGCGGTCATCAAGGCCGGTGCCGCCACCGAGGTGGAGCTCAAGGAGCGCAAGCACCGCATCGAGGACGCCGTGCGCAACGCCAAGGCGGCCGTCGAGGAGGGCATCGTCGCCGGTGGTGGCGTGGCCCTGCTGCAGGCCTCCCAGGTCTTCGAGAAGCTGGAGCTCGACGGTGACGAGGCGACCGGCGCCAACGCCGTGAAGCTCGCGCTGGAGGCCCCGCTGAAGCAGATCGCCGTCAACGGTGGTCTCGAGGGCGGCGTCGTCGTGGAGAAGGTCCGCAACCTCACCGTCGGCCACGGCCTGAACGCCGCGACCGGTGAGTACGTCGACATGATCGCCGAGGGCATCATCGACCCGGCGAAGGTGACCCGTTCCGCCCTGCAGAACGCCGCCTCCATCGCCGCGCTGTTCCTCACCACCGAGGCCGTCATCGCCGACAAGCCGGAGAAGGCCGCCGCGCCCGCCGGCGGCGGCATGCCGGGCGGTGACATGGACTTCTGATCGACCCCTGGGAATCTCCCGGGTTGATCAACGTCCTTACCGAGGGCGGCACTCCCTGTTCCGGCAGGGGGTGCCGCCCTCCGGCGTGTGCGGGATCACAGCGGGGGCGGGATGGCGCGACCGGACCGGGTGGTTGAACACTAGGTCCTATGCGTGTGCACATACTGACCGGTATGCGTGCACTGTCCGGTATCCCAAGGAGACCCCCGTGACCGTCGCCGCTTCCCGCGCCGCCGAAATCCTGTCCCGGCCCGTAACGCTGGGCGGCCTGACCGTTCCGAACCGGATCGCGATGGCGCCCATGACCCGCATGTTCTCCCCGGGCGGCGTCCCCGGCGAGGACGTCGTGTCGTACTACGCGCGCCGCGCCGCCGGAGGAGTCGGCCTGATCGTCACCGAGGGCACCTACGTCGGCCACGAGTCGGCCGGGCAGAGCGACAGCGTGCCGCGGTTCCACGGTGACGAGCAGCTCGCCGGCTGGGCGAAGGTCGCCGAGGCGGTGCACGCCGCCGGCGGCACGATCGTGCCGCAGCTGTGGCACATCGGCATGGTCCGCAACCAGGGCGAGCCCCCGTTCGCCGACGCCCCGGCCGTCGGCCCCTCCGGCCTGCGCATCGGCGCCGACGAGCCCACCGGCAAGGCCATGACCCAGGCCGACATCGACGCCGTGATCGGCGCGTTCGCCGAGGCCGCTGCCGCCGCCGAGCGCATCGGCTTCGACGGTGTCGAACTGCACGGCGCCCACGGCTACCTGCTCGACCAGTTCCTCTGGGAGGGCACCAACCGCCGCACCGACGCCTACGGCGGCGACCGCGTCGCCCGCGCCAAGCTCTCCGAGGAGATCGTCGCGGCCGTCCGCGAGACCGTCTCCGCCGACTTCCCCGTCATCTTCCGCTTCTCCCAGTGGAAGCAGGAGGCCTACCGCGCCCGCCTCGCCGAGACGCCGGAGGAACTGGAGTCCATCCTCGCGCCGCTGGCCGCCGCCGGTGTCGACGCCTTCCACGCCTCCACCCGCCGCTACTGGGTCCCCGAGTTCGACGACTCGGACCTCAACCTGGCCGGCTGGACCAAGAAGCTCACCGGCAAGCCCACCATCACCGTCGGCTCCGTCGGCCTGGACGGTACCGACTTCCTCAAGTCCTTCCAGGGCGAGAGCGCCGAGGTCGGCGACCTCGACAACCTCCTCGACCGCTTCGAGCGCGACGAGTTCGACATGGTCGCCGTCGGCCGCGCCCTGCTCCAGGACCCCGAGTGGGCGCGCAAGGTGCTGGACGGCCGCTTCGAGGAACTGGCCGCGTACGACCCGGCGGCGCTGAAGACCCTCAGCTGACCTCCCTCCGGACGGGGTGTCTGGATCGGCCTGCGCCGATCAAGGAGACTGATCGGACGTTTGTTCACCGGCACCCCTTGAGGAGACCCCGCAGATGACGACGACCGACTCCCGCCCCTCGCCGGGCGGCCCCTCAGAGCAGCCCGGCCCCGTGGTGCGCACCACCGCCGGTGCGTTACGCGGACGGAACGAGGAGGGCCTCGCCGTCTTCCGCGGCATCCCCTTCGCCGCGCCGCCGGTGGGCGAGGCCCGCTTCCAGGCCCCGCGGCCCGCCCCCGCCTGGGACGGCATACGCGACGCACACGCCTTCGGCCCGCCGCCCCCGCAGGACCTCGGCCTGATGGGCGGTCCGGGTCTGATCGACGTGCCCCAGGGTGACGACTGGCTCACGGTCAACGTCTGGACCCCCGAGCCCGACCCGGCGGCCCACCGCCCCGTGCTGGTGTGGATCTACGGCGGGGCCTACAAGTTCGGCCACGCCGGCAGCCCCGGCTACGACGCCCGGCACATCGCGACCGACGGTGACGTGGTCGTCGTGTCCCTCAACTACCGCGTCGGCATGGAGGGCTTCGCCCACATCGAGGGAGCGCCCGCCAACCGCGGCCTGCTCGACCAGGTGGCCGCCCTGGAATGGGTGCGGGACAACATCGCGTCCTTCGGCGGCGACCCCGGCCAGGTCACGGTCTTCGGCGAATCGGCCGGCGCCGGTTCGGTCGCCGCACTGCTCTGCATGCCCCGGGCCGCCGGTCTGTTCCGGCGGGCGATCGCGCAGAGCGTGCCGGGGACGTTCTTCTCCGACGCCCTGGCCCGCGACATCGGCACGGCCCTCGCCGCCGAGGTGGGCCTGCGCCCCACGGTCGCCGACCTGTCGACGATCGCCCCGCGCGAGCTGACCTCGGCGGGCGAGGCGCTGGGTCTCAAGATGCCCCAGTACACCGACCGCTGGGGCCAGGCGGCGCCGACGGTCACGCCGTTCTCTCCGGTGGTCGACGGCGAGGTGCTGCCGGCCACGCCGTGGCAGGCGCTGGCGGCCGGTGCGGCGAAGGACGTGGAACTGCTCGTCGGCCACAACCGCGACGAGTACCGGCTGTTCGTCGCCATGGCCGGCCAACTCGGGCAGATCAGCCAGGAGCGGGCGGCCTCGGCCCTCCGTCTCTTCGCCCCCGGCCCCGACGGTGAGCAGGCCTACCGCGCGGCCTTCCCGGAGTCCTCCCCTTCGGAGCTCTATGAACGTGTCCAGACGGACTGGCTGTTCAGCATGCCCACCTTGCACCTCGCCCGGGCGCAGCGGGCGGGCGGCGGACGCGCGCACCTCTACGAACTGACCTGGCCCGCCCCGGGCAACGGCGGCGCGCTCGGCGCCTGCCACGCCCTGGACATCCCGCTGCTGTTCGGCACGTTCGGGGCGGACCTGGGGCTGCTGCTCTTCGCGGGCACGGAGCCGTCCGCCGAGGCGCTGTCGCTGTCGTCCCGCTTCCGCGCGTCCTGGACGTCCTTCGCGCGTTCGGGCGACCCGGGCTGGCCGGCGTACGACGACGAGCGGCGGCTGGTGCAGGTGCTGGATGCGGAGCCGGAGGTGCGGGCGTACCCGGAGGAGGCGTCGCGGCGGCTGTGGGAGGGGCACGAGTTCCGGCCCCTGCCGCTGCTGGCATGACCTACAGGTTGCCCATGGGTTCGATGTCGACCCGCATCGGCGTCCCCCACACCCGCAGCACCTCGTAGTCGGTGAACTCGTGCACCAGCCGGTACGCCATGGCGGCCCGGGGTGCCTTGCGCTGGGCGGCGATGAACAGCTCCGCCTCGCGGCGGTCCCGGCGCGGGGTGCCGCACAGCTGCCAGGCCTGGCCGTTCCACAGCTCCGCCAGCCAGCGCTGCTGGGGCTGGGGGCGGTCGCCGCGCACGCCGTAGCGGGACGGTGCGGGCTCGGTGGGCTGCTGCTGGGGGGTGGGCCCGTTGAACTCGGCCCGGCGGGCCGCCCTGCGCCGCGTCTCGCACAGCAGGCACAGGTCGGGGGCGGCCTCGTCGACCGGGCCGTTCGGGTGCTCGGGGCAGCGTGTGCTGGGCGCGGCCGTGGTGACGCTGTCCTCCAGCAGGTCCAGCGCGCGCTTCAGGTCGGCCTTGACCTCGTGCAGTTTGCCGTCCGGGGTGTCGGAGGTGAGGGCCTCGCCGTGCTCGCCGATGACACGGAGGGCACGGCCCAGGGCGGTGAGCTGAGCGTGGTTCATGGTGCCCATTGTCCTCAGTCGGAGTAGTCCTTGAGTTTCCCGGTGTCCAGGGTGATGTCGACGGGGGCGGGGAGCTCGACGGTGGCGCCCCAGGGGTGTGGCGTGACCTGCCGGTAGCGACCGTCTCTCGGCTCGCTGAAGACGGTGAGGGTGTGGTTGTCGCGGTCGATGAGGAGATCTCCACGGCCATGAGGGAACCGGTAGGAGCCGTCATGTATGTGTCCTCTCTTCTCGTCGCTGGTGCATCGCAGTGCGGATCTGGGCCGCGTGCTCGTGGACTGCGGGGGCGGGCAGTGGTGCGGAGGGTTGCGCGGGGGCGCGTTCGCCCCGGCAGGTGCTGCAACGCCCCCCTGGCAGGGTTTCCGGGCGGCCCGGGGCGCCGCAGTTCGAGCACTCCAGGACTCGGAGAGGCGGACGTGGGGCGGGTGGAGGCGGGAGTTTGCCGGTCAGGCGGTTGCGGACCAGGCCGGCGGGGTGGTGGACGGGCGTCGGCAGGCCGGCCGTGAGCGCACGCAGGACGTCGTCCTCCGAGGCGCCCCGTTCGAACCAGCCCGTCACGAGTGGGGCGAGGGTCGCGCAGTCCGCCTCGGAGAGGGTCAGGACGGGTGCGGTGCGGCCGAGGGCGGCCAGGAGGACGTGGGCGCGGGAGCGGGTGGGGCGTGCCGGCTGTTGCGGTACGTCGCCGCGGGTGAAGGCGGTCCACCAGTCGTCATCCCGTGCGGTGCGGGACCACCACGAACGGGTGATCCACCGGGAGCTGCCGTCGTCGGCCGTGATGCACTCCCGGCCCCGGCGCAGGTGGCCCGCCTGCTGGATGCGGTTGAGGGCGGTGCCGAGGGCGCACTGGCCGTAGGGGAGGTGTTTGGCCAGCGTTTTCACGGAGATGTCGGCGCCGTCGGGGAGCCGGTCGAGGTACGTGGCGATGGCGGCTTCGCGGGGTGAGAGGTGGGCGAAGTCGTGGTTCGTGCGCGAGGGTTGGCCGGGGGTCGTGCGTTTGCCGTAGCCCGGGCCCGCCATGGGGTGCGCGGACGGGGAGGCAGCACTAAAGTTGGCGTCAGCCATGGGATCGACTGCTTTCGATCTCGTTGGTTAAGCCCCCGCAGGTGTTGGCGCACCGGGCGGGGGCTGTTGCTTTTGTGCAGGGAACGTTAGACGCGCGTGACTGTCCGTGGCAAGTCGGATGCTCCGCGTCAACCCACCGGGTGGGAGGGTGGGTTGAAGCCCACCACCCATTCCTTGAAAAGAGGGCTCGAAGCCCGGGTCCCGAAGCTCAGGCTGTCTCGTCCTTGAGGTTCTCGACGAATGTGGTCCAGGCGGTGGCGCGGAACACGAGCTTCGGGCCTTCGGGGTTCTTGGAGTCGCGAACGGGGATGAGGGAGCGGTGGCCGTCGGCTATTTCCAGGCAGTCGCCGCCGCTGCCGCCGCTGTAGCTGGACTTGTACCACTCAGGCGTGTTCCTCATGGCCGTAATCCTGCGCGATGTCTTCGATGAGAGCCAGGGATCCGCCCGGGGAGAGGGCGCAGGCGGTGAGGAGCTGGAAGGTGCGCCGCTGATGGTGGACGGTTGCCGGGTCGTCCTCCAGCCGTCCCGTGCCGACTCCTTCGAAGTAGAGCAACGGAGGCGCGTCCTCGAAATCCATCAGCTTCATGGAGCCCTCCATCGACGCGTGGGCTCCCGCGCCGAACGGCAGCACCTGCACGATGATCCGGTTCCTGTGGATCAGGGCCGTGACATGGCGTAGCGCTCCTGCCATGATCTCTCGCCCACCGGTCTCCCTCCGCAGTGCAGCCTCGTCAATCACCATCCACAACAACGGGCTTGTTGGATCGTCGAGGATGCGGGCCCTGTCCATCCGGGCGGTCACCAACTCCTCGATCACCTCCTCCGGTGCTGTAGGCCGGTAGGCGCGGAACACCGCCCGTGCGTACGCAGGGGTCTGTAGCAGTCCGGGAATGAGGAGCGGCGCGAACTGCCTGATCTCCGCAGCTGCCGCCTCCGCCTCCGCCGCCTCCGCAAAGTGCTCCGGATACTTCGACTTCGCCGCAGCCCCACAGTTCCGCTGAAAGAAGTCCCCCGCCCCCAACTCCTCATCCAGCAACCGCGCGTACTCCGCCTGCAACCTCCGCGTCCCCGCCTCCAACTGCCCGATGAACGACCCGCTCACGAACAGCCGCTGGCCCAGTTCCTCCTGGCTCAGGCCGGCCTTCTCGCGGGCGTGACGAAGTTCCGCGCCCAGGAGGGCCCGCGGGGAGGAGGACGGGTCGAGATCCCTGGAGCCGGGCATGGGCAACTCCCTGTCGAACAGATCGGGTTGTTGGACCGCCGTATCTGGCCAGGCTAGGGGCACTTCGGCCACGCTGTGTGGTGAACCGAGAACTCAGCGTGGAGGTAGAAGGAAGTGTGTTCGACCGAAGAGATCGTGCAATCGCTGCGGGACGCCCTCGCCGGAGTCGGGGTCGTGCTGCCGTCGCTGGGCGTCGACCCCGTGACCGGGGCGAGTGACGAGCCGTTCGCCCTGGTCGATCTGGGGCGGTGCAACGTACGGACGGCCGAGCACCTGACCGAGGTGCTGCGCTCGCTGCCCGTGAGGGAGACCCTGCGGGCCCGTGTGCGGCAGGTCAACCAGGAGACGAAGTCACGGTGAAGTAATGGCCAACGGTAGATGTACAACCATTCGCCCTTCACCGCCGTCGAACAGGCGTATCGCGCATACACCGGCGTTCGCCCCACCGCTCGCCACTCCGGAAAACACATCCTTTCCCCAGAGGAATCCTGTCTTATGACGTTCCGTTGGCTGTGCGGTGTCCTGCGTGTGCGTGGGAAGACCGACCTTCTGCTCGTGTTCCTGTTCGCCGCCGGATTCGCCGCGCTGCCCGTCTTCGCGCTGCTTCCGTCGCTGTGGGGCTTCGCCGCCGCCTCGGCGGTGACGTACGCCGCCGACGAGGTGCTGCACACCCGCTCACCCGCTTTCGTGCGGCGGCTGGCCGCGCTGCAGCTGACCCGCACGCTGCGGTTCGCCGTGCGGACGGTGATGCTGCTGGCCCTGGCCGAGCGCATGGACGCGCCGGACGCGGTGCTGGTGGCCGCGCTGGCCGTGCTCAGTGCCCACTTCACGCTGGTGGTGCTGTACACGGCGGTGCATCACGCCATCCGGCGGCGGCGCATCCTGCCGGTCGTCGTGCGCAACCTCGACATGAGCGGGGCGGGCATACCGACGCCCCCGCCCGCTCTTCTCTACCGGCGGTTCCTGCGCAAGCTGCTGCACCTGGACCTGCCCGCCCACGCGGGTCTGCTCGTCGCGCTCGCGGCGGGGGCCTGGGAGCCCGCGGGCATCGGTTTCGCACTCACCGCCGGGCTCGCGGCCGCAGCCGTCGCGGCGCTGCTGGGACAGCTGCGCCGGGCCCGCCGGATGCCGTCGGGTGACGAGGTGATCGCCGAGGTGAACCGCCAACTCGCCGGCTACCGGCCGGAGGTGGCGCTGTACTTCAGTTTCGCGTCCGTGTCCCGGGACTTCATGTACCAGGTCAACATGTGGATCGAGACGCTGGAGCAGCTCGACCGGCGGCCGCTGATCATCCTGCGGGAGCGGGCCTCGTTCCGTTACCTCGGCCGTACGTCGATCCCGGTCGTGTGCGTGCCGAAGGCCGACGACGTGGCGCAGCTGGAGCTGCCCGAACTGCGGGTGGTGCTCTACCCGGGCAACGCGGGCAAGAACGTGCACATGCTGCGCGTCGCCGAGGCCAAGCACGTGTTCATCGGGCACGGCGACAGCGACAAGCTCGCCAGCAGCAACCGGGTCAGCAAGGTGTACGACGAGATCTGGGTGGCCGGGCGGGCCGGGCGGGACCGCTACCAGCGGGTGCGGCACGCGATCAGCGACTCGGCGATCGTCGAGGTGGGCCGCCCGCAGCTGTCGTCGATCCGGCTGCACGCCGACCATGTGCCGGGGCCGCTGCCGACCGTGCTGTACGCGCCGACCTGGGAGGGCTGGAGCGACGACGACTGCCACACGTCGCTGATCCCGATGGGCGTGCGGCTGGTCGAGAAGCTGCTCGCCGAGAACGTACGGGTCCTCTACAAGCCGCACCCCCTCACCGGGAAGCGCTCGCGTGGGGCGGCCGAGGCGGACCGGGCCGTCCGGGAGCTGCTGCGCGCCGACAACGAGCGGCGCGACGCACGGGAGGCCGAGGCCGCTATGGCCGCCGCCCGGCCGCGGCTCGCCGAGATCCAGGCCCGGCTCGGCGAGTTGTCGGGGCGGCTCAGGGGTGACGACGCGCAGCAGACGCGCGAGGCCCGGGTGGCCGGCCTGGAGGGGGAGGCGGAGTGGCGCGAGCTGCGTGCCGCCTGGCACCGGATCTTCTGGGAGAGCCGGGGCCCCGCCCGGCACCAGGTGATCACTCGGCAACTGCCCACGCTGTACGCGTGCTTCGACCAGGCGGACATCCTCGTCAGCGATGTGTCGTCCGTGGTGGCGGACTTCGTGGCGAGCCTCAAACCGTACGTCCTGACCAACGCGAACGGCCTGAGCGACGAGGCGTTCCGGGCCGCGTACACCACCGCCGGGGGCGCTTACCTCCTCGACCGGGACTGCGACCGGCTGCCGGAGATCCTCGACTCGGTACGCGAGCCGCGGCACGACCCGATGGCACCCGAGCGCCGGACCCTCAAGGAGTACGTCCTGGGCCCGGACCGCCCCACCTCGATGGAGCGCTTCAACGCGGCGGTCAACGCCCTGGCCGACAGGGCGTTGGAAGAACAGGAGGAAAGGCACGCGGACGAGGAGGAGGTGCTCCTCCAGCTCTCCGGCTGATCGGGCTTGACCCTCACGCCGCGTGAGGCCGGAGGGTGGGGTGCATGAGCGACTACTACAACGCGTTCGAGATGAGCCCTGTGCCCCCGCCCGGTCCTGACGCCGTCGCGCCGGAGCCGTTCCGCGGCATCTACGGCATGCCCGCGTTCGTGACGATCCCCACGAGCGATCTGGCGGCTTCGGTGGACTTCTGGGTCCGCGGGCTCGGGTTCTTCGAACTGTTCAGCATTCCCGGCACGTTGACGCACCTGCGCCGGTGGGCGTTCCAGGACGTCCTCCTCGTCTCGGCGGAGAGCGTTCCCGAGCAGGCACCGGCGATGAGCGTCAGCTTCGCGTGCGTGCTCGGCGAGGTCGACTCCCTCGTCGAGTCCTGTCGTGCGCTGCGGCCGGACTCGGTCGACGGCCCCCGGGACACTCCCTGGACCACCCGCGACGTGGAGGTGATCACGCCCGAGAACGCGCGGATCGTGTTCACCGCGGCCAAGCCGTTCGACCCGGACAGTCAGGAGGCGAAGGACCTTGCAGCAGTCGGCATCACCCCTTCGGACGCCGGTCGCGGTGACAATGGGGGGCATGCCTGACGACCCCGACACCGATGGACTGACCGTCGGTCAGGTCTCGGCGCGGCTGGGCGTGACGGTCCGCGCGCTGCACCACTGGGACGAGATCGGGCTGGCGCGTCCGTCCCTGCGCACGGCCGCCGGCTACCGGCTCTACACCGCCGGTGACCTGGAACGCCTGCACCGCATCGTCGTCTACCGGGAGATCGGACTCGGCCTGGACCGGATCGGGGCCGTCCTGGACGACCCGACCGTGGACGTGCCGGGCGCGTTGCGGGCGCAGCAGGCCCAGGTCGCCGAACGGATCGAGCGGCTCCAGCGGCTCAGCGCCGGACTGGACCGGATGCTCGACGCCCATGAGCGGGGCGTGCTGCTGACCGTCGAGCAGCAGGCCGCGATCTTCGGCCCCGAGTGGGACCCGGACTGGCCGGTGCAAGCCCGTCAGCGCTACGGGCACACGGTGCAATGGCAGCAGTACGCCGAACGCTCGGCCTCCCGGAGTCCGGAGGAGTGGCAGGCCGTCGCCGACACGGTGGCGGCCCTCGACCGGGCCCTCGGGGAGGCGATGGACGCCGGTGTCACCGCGGGCAGTCCGCAGGCGCACCGGCTCGTCGAGCGGCAACGCGAGGTGTTCACCGCGTACTTCCCCCTCACCCGGCAGATGCAGGTCTGCCTGTGGCGCATGTACGAGGACGACCCGGGTTTCACCGCCCACTACGACGGCATCCGCCCCGGCCTCGCCGCGTGGTTCCGCCGGATCGTCGACGCCGACGCCCGGTCCCACGGCATCGACCCGGACACCGCTGCCTGGCAGTGAGGCACGGCTAGGACGCCGACGCGGGCCGGAGCCGGGACGCCAGACCCTCGAAGTAACTGCGGTGCACGGAGGTCAGGTCGACGTGCTCCGGGTCCAGCAGCCAGAGCAGGTGGGCCCCTTCGAGGAACGCGGCCGTCTCGGCGGCCAGGACGGCCGGGTTCAGTTCCGTGCGCGCGGAACCGTCGGCCATGGCGCGCGTGAACAGGGAGGCCAGGTGCGTGCGCAGGGCCCGGCCGCGGTCCCGGAACCAGGTGTGCAGCACGGATCCGGGATCCAGGTTCTCCGCCGTGAGGGTGGTGTGCAGGGCGGCCAGGTCCCGTTCGGTGGCGGCGGTGTGCTCGGCGTCCCGGATGAACCAGTCGAACGCCTCGTCCAGGGTGGGTTCCGCGTCCGACGGGATGGACAGCCGTTCCAGGGCGCGCCGGTCCGCCTCCTCCAGCACGGCTCGCACGAGAGCGTCCTTGCTGCCGAAGTGGTGGATGAGAGCGGACGGGGTGACGCCGGCGCGCTCGGCGACGGCGGCCACCCCGGTGCCGCGGACCCCCTGGCGCGAGAACAGCTCGATCGCCGCGTCGACCATGGCGCGGCGGCGCTCCACGCCACGCCTCTGCACCTGTCCCTTGACACCCGCCATGGGGTCAGCGTGCCCGTACCGCACCGCGGCGTCCAACTCCCCTCCACAGAGAAAGCGGGTGCGCACCCTGCCCCGACCCATTAACCTGAACGACCATGCAGGAAAATGAATCGAAGAACGCATGCCCGCCGGGTCGCGAGCGGATGGTCCACACGGCGGACATCGAGCTGTGGACGGAGGACTTCGGGGAGGCGGAACACCCCGCGGTGCTCCTGGTGATGGGCGCACAGGCGCAGGGCATCCAGTGGAACGACGGCATCGTCCGCCGCCTCGTCGACGGAGGCCGCAGGGTCATCCGGTACGACCACCGCGACACCGGACGCTCGTCCGGGGTCGACTTCACCGCCCGGCCCTACACCGTGGCCGACATGGCCTCCGACGCGCTCGCGGTCCTGGACGGGCTCGGAGTGGAGCGGGCGCACGTGGTGGGCGCGTCCCTCGGCGGCATCATCGGCCAGCTGCTGGCCGTCACCCACCCGCACCGGGTGCTGACCCTGACGAGCCTGTCGTCGCAGCCCCTCGGAACGGACACGGCGGCGGCAGTCCTGCGCGCCCTGGAGGGGGCGGCTCCGCTCCCCGGCGAACTGCCTCCGCCCGAGCCCGAGCTGCTGGCCACGCTCGCCTCGGCCTTCCCCGAACCGCAGGCCGGCCTGGAGGCCCACCTCGCCGCCCGGCTGCCGCTGTGGCGTGTCCTGCACGGTGCGGTGCTGCCGTTCGGCGAGGAGGAGTACCGCGCGATGGAGCAGCGGGTGTACGAGCGGGCGCGTGATCTGCGGGCAGCGCTCAACCACACGCTCGCGGGGGCCGCCCCCGTCGGTTCCACGGCGGACCTGGCCTCCGTCACGGCGCCGACGCTGGTGCTGCACGGCACGGAGGACCCGATGTTCCCGCCCGCGCACGCCGAAGCCACCGCCGCGGCCGTCCCCGGTGCCCGCCTGGTCCTGATCGAGGGCATGGGCCACACCCTGCCCTCGGCACTGGACGACCGCCTGGCCGACGAGATCCTCCGTCACACGGGGCGGGTGGCACACGCGACCGCCTGACGGCAGGTCCTACGGGCGAGCCTCCAGGGCCGCCCTCAAGTGGCCGCCGGACTCCTCCAGCAGGCGGGCCGCCGTCGGGCCGTCCACGTCGGCCAGCAGGGTCAGGATGGCGTTCTTCACCTCGCCGCCGGTGGCCGCCAGGGCACGGTCGATCTCGTCGTCCGCGGCGCCGGTGGCGAGGGCCACGATCCGGTGGGAGCGGGCACGGAGCTTGTCGTTGGAGGCACGGACGTCGACCATCAGGTTCCCGTAGGTCTTGCCCAGCCGGATCATCGTGATCGTCGAGATCATGTTGAGGACGAGCTTCTGCGCCGTGCCGGACTTCAGGCGGGTGGAGCCCGTGAGCAGTTCGGGGCCCACCACGATCTCGATGCCGTGGTCGGCGGCCGCCGCGAGCGGGCTGCCCGGGTTGCAGGCGAGGCCGACGGTGAGGGAGTGGCGGGCGCGGGCGTGCTCGACCGCGCCGATGGCGTACGGGGTGCGGCCCGAGGCGGAGATGCCGACCACCGTGTCGTCGGGGGTCAGGGTGAGGGCGTCCAGGTCCGTACGGGCCAGTTCGCGGGAGTCCTCCGCGCCCTCGACCGAGGTGACCACGGCGCCCGGGCCGCCCGCGATCAGGCCGACGACCCTGGCGGGATCGGTGTTGAACGTGGGCGGGCACTCGGAGGCGTCCAGGACGCCCAGCCGGCCCGCCGTTCCCGCACCCGCGTAGACCAGCCGGCCACCCCGGGCCATCCGCTGCGCGACCGCGTCGATCGCGGCGGCGATCTGCGGCAGCCGCGCCGCGACCGCCCCGGCCACCGTGGCGTCCTCCCCGTTCATCAGCCGGGCGATGTCCAGGGTGGGCAGCCGGTCGATGTCCGCGAGCTCCGGCCGGAAGGCCTCGGTGGTCAGGGACTCCAACTCGGTCCTGAGGTCTCGGGGGTGGGAGGTGGAGGTCATGGACGGCTCTTTCCGTGTCTTTCCGGTGCTGGGCGGGGCGGCTGCCTCAGGAACGGTGCCGGTGGGCCAGCGCCTCGTACGACGCCGACAGCGCCGGCGCCGCCTTCTCGTACGTCCGCTGCGCCACCCCCACGAACAGGCAGTCCACCACGAGGAGCTGACCGGTCCGGGACGACATGGCCGCCGGGCGCAGCTCGCTCTCCCGTGCGGTGGACGTGGTGAGGACGTGGTCGGCGTACTGCGTGACCGGACCGTCGGGGCGGCCGGTGATCGCCACCGTCGTCGCCCCGCGCTCGAAGGCCACCCGCAGCGGCTCTATGACGTCCCCCGTCGACCCGGAGTGCGTGACGGCGATCGCCACGTCGCCCGCGCGCAGCTGCACGGCGTTGGTGACGGCCAGGTGCGGATCGCTGTGGGCGTGCGCCATCAGCCCTATGCGCAGCAGCTTCTGCGTGAGGTCCTGCGCGACCAGGCCGGAGGCCCCGACCCCGTAGACGTCGGTGCGGCGGGCCGTGGCCAGGGCGGCGACGGCCGCGGCCAGTTGGACCGTGTCGAGACCGGCGGCCGTGTCGGCGAGGGTCTGCTGCTCGTCGTAGGCGAGCTTCGCGACCACGTCGGCGATCGGGTCGTCCACCGCGATGTCCGTCGTGATGGCCGGTGCGCGGCCCGACTGCTGCTGGGCGGCGAGGCCGGCGAGGGCCAGGCGCAGGTCCCGGTAACCCGGATAGCCCAACAGGCGGGCGGTGCGTACGACGGTGGCCTCGCTGGTGCCGGTGAGCTCGGCCAGGCCGGTGACCGTGAGGGCCGCGCAGCCCGCCGGGTCGCTCGCGACGGCCTCGGCGACGCGCTGCATGGAGCGCGTCATCGACGGGCCCAGCGTGCGGACCTTGGCCGCGAGGGCGGCCGGGGCGGGCGGGGCGCCGCTCGCCCCGGAGGAGCCGCCCCGCTCACGGGCGAAAATTTCCTTCACGTCACGGGTCACGATTGAAAGATATTTTCGGCGCGGCGTCCGGGTCAAGAGTGCGCACAATGGGTGCATGGAACCCATCAGCCCCCTGGAGCAGGCGCTGCACGCCGCGCGCGCCCTCGTGCTGGCCGACCTCATGGCGGGCCGCGTCGCCGACGCGGACGTCGTGTCGCTGGTCGAGGAGTCCGTCAAGCAGCGGCGGTGGTGGGTCGAGCAGTGGCCGGAGGGCGCCCGGTACGTGGCCGGCCTGGTCGCGCAGGACGTCCAGGACGCCCTGCTGGACCGCTACGGCCGCTGGCCCCTGTGCCCGGTGTGCGGCACCGGCGGCCCGCATGCCCTGGACGTGGAACCGGAGTTGGGGCCCGACCCGCACTGGGTGTGCAGCGAGGCGGGCGTGAAGGTCGCCGCGGTGGGTTCGCTGGGCGAGGCCATCGGCGGCCCGGCGTCCTCGTGAGGCCCCGGTGACGATCTACATCGACCCGCCGACCTGGCCCGGCCACGGCCGCCTGTGGTCCCACCTGATCAGCGACGTCTCCTACGACGAACTGCACACCTTCGCCGCCCGCCTCGGCGTCCCGCCCCGGGCCTTCGAACGCGACCACTACGACATCCCCGACCAGCGGTACGCCGACGCGGTGCGGGCCGGTGCCGTGGAGGTCAGCAGCCGCGAGGTGGTACGGCTGCTGCACGCGGCCGGGCTGCGGCGGCCCAAGGGCCGCTACCCCTCCCGGGACGCGCGCAGCTCGTAGCGCAGATGCTCGGGGTCTTCGGCGACCCGGGTGAACCCGGCGCGCGAGAGCACGTTCTGCGACGGCAGGTTGTCCCGCTCGACGTTCGCGACCACGGTCCGCACCTCGCCCAGCCGCAGCGCCCAGGCCGCCAGGGCCCGCAGCGCCTCGGTGGCGTAGCCGTGGCCGCGGGCACCCTCGACCAGGTCGTAGCCGACCTCGACCCGGCCCGCCTCGTCCGGGACGGTGTGGAATCCCATGGCGCCGATCGCGCGGCCGTCCTCGCGCCGGACCAGCACGTACGTGCCCCACTCCGGCCGGTGGACGCCGTCCTCGTACTGCTTGTACACCAGCCCGGTGCCGACCCGGGTGCCCTCCATCGGGCCGCCCTCGATCCACTCGAAGCCGCCGTCGCCGACCGTGGACAGGTCGGCCGCGGCCGCCGGGGTGACCCCCTCCAGAGTGAGCCGCTCGGTGCCGATCACCAGGTTGTTGTTCCAGCGCCACTCGGTGAGCGGGGCGCGGCCGGGCAGCTCCCCGCGGCCGGTGGCCCACCGCAGGGTCGGCCACGGGGTGGGCCCCGGCTGGACGTGCGGGAAGATCCGGGTGAGCACGAACTCGCACAGCTCGGGCGCCGGTTCGTACGGCACGCCCAGCCCTTCGGCGATGTCGTGCGTGTGCAGCAGCACCTCGGCCACGCCCATCGCGGCGAAGCCCTCACGGTTCGCGCTGCGGAACGGATACGGGTGGAAGGCCCGCACGTCCCGCGGGGTGGTGCGGACCGCCGCGGCGAGCAGGGCACCCGTCGTGCGGATCACCTGCACCGCGCCCGCGTTGTCGGTCCCCTCGTCCAGCGAGATCTCGAACGGCGTGTACCCCTCGGGCTCCCGCCCGGCCAACTGTCCCGCGTACGCGATGAGATCGCTCGCGATGTGCACGGCCGTCCCCCGGCAGCTCCACTCCAGCCGCCCGGCCCGAACGCCCTCCCAGTCCCGGTCCGTGACCGCCCCCAACAGGCCCACGCACTCGGCGACGGCCTGCTCCACCTGTTCCGCTCCCGTTGTCCACATGGGGGGCAGGCTACGAGGGCGCAGGGGCGGGGGGCGACGGGATTTCCGGGCCGGGAAACCAGTCCTCGATCTCGTGACGCATGCCTAGTTCGGTGGCCTTCGAAGCGGCCGCACGGAGGGTTGTGGCAGCCGACATGGCTACGACGGCCAAGGTGACCAGGGAGAGTGGAGGGTCGTCGGGACGGGTGGCAGGCCAGTGGGGCTCGGCGGTCAGGGACCGGTACAGGTCCCTCTCCAGTTCGCGCTCCCTGAGCCAGGCGTCGGAGGGGGGAACGAGGTCGTATCCGAAGGCGGCGAGGACATCGGCGGCTCCGTCACCTACTGCTGCCACTACCGCGGGAGACAGCGGACCGTACGTGACGGGGTCGCGAAACGGTCCGTAGGTGAAATGAGTGCTGTCGAAGTAACCGACTGCGTAGAGGGCCTCGGCAGAAACAGAACAGCGGTAGCCCCACTCGGTGTAGTGGGAGATCGCCTCTGCCAGAGGGATACCTGCCCTCTGGGCACTGCGAGCGACTTCGTCAAGGCGCAGAGGACGGTTGGGGTTCAGCCTGACGTTACCGTTGACGAGTCTGGTCTGAACCGGGGACGGCAACTGCTCTTCGGTGTCGGGGACCGTCTCCACTGAGTAGCCGAGCTCCCTCAGCCGTGCTGCGACCGTTTCGACGGGCCTGTGAAGGCTGCGAGCGACGGCGGTCATGTAGAGGAGCGAGACTTCCCGGTCCACCCAAGGTCGCTGCATTTGATAGCGGAGGAGCGACCGGTCGTCCTCTGTGGGTTCCGGGATGTCCGTGACGTTGCCGGGCAACCTGAATCCCAGACCGGACAGAAGATCCGCGATGCGGAGCACCGTCGCGTCTGTTTCATGAGCCAACGAAATCAGCTGGGCCCGGGAGATGCGCAGGGCCTCCTCCGGGGAGGGCGGTGTGGCGTGCGACAACCACAAGCGCGTGAGGATGCGTCGTTCCTCGGCAGTCCAGTGCTCCCTGACCGGGTGGTCGGTCGGTACGAGGAAGCCCAGTTCCCGGAGGCGCTGCGCGGCTTGAGTGGTGGAGCATTTGCGGTTCATCGCACTGAAGCAGATCTGAGGCCCGGAAAGTGCAGAGCCGGGAGTCAGCCATCCAGCGGAACTGCCCATCCTTCGCAGCAGCGGTAGGTCTTCGTATCCGGCAACGAAGCCGGCCAACGGTTCGACCTCATAGCCCAGAGTGGTCAGCCGGTCGGCGATTTCCGCAGGCGGGCGTTCGATCCCTTGACTCAACTGGAAGACGTCAGCGGCGCTCAGCGGTCGGGCGGGGTCGCGCCAGTCCATGAGGCTTCCCAGGGTCCTCACGGCAAGCGGCCCCAGAAACTGGTGCCTCCGCCACTCCCTGTACGAGATGTCCCATCGGCTAGGGCTCTTCGTCAGCAGGCGCATGTCCGATGGCCTGGCGCGCAACTCGTCGGCCGGATACGACCCTCCAAGTACGACTGCGCCCCCAAGACCGGCCCGGTAAAGCGCACGCAGCCGCCAACACAGCACGGCGGACGGCATGTTGTAGAAATAGCGTGCGATCCCTGGATGGGGTCCCTCCGGGTAGGAACCGGTTACCAGGGGAGCCAGATCGTCATCGGCGGGGAAGTAACCGATCTCACTGAAAGGCACAGAAGCACCTCCGATCCGCCACCTCAGATCGGCAAGCTGAGCTTGCTCGGTCACGAGGTCCCCGAACCACAAGGCGTACGTACCGAACTCGTTGAGCCAGTCCGCAGTCGGAAGGGCGAGACCAGGCCGCGCCACGCTCGGCGCGACGGAGGTCATCACACCTCTCACATGGTGGTGATCGAAGGAGCGAACGTTCTTCCGGTCCACGGTGAGTACTGGCGCGTGCTCACCATGCAGATTCACGACGATGCCGTGGGGCAATCGGTGCCGCGCTCGGAAGGCCGGGTCTGACTCCGTCAACAGGCCATCCGACAGGACGATGCCGCTGTGGTCGATCCACCAGAGGTCAGGAGAATCGGACGCGATGCACACGGGGTCATCGTGGAACCGGTCAGGCTGCAACCTGGCGATCTCGATCCCGAGCCCCTTGAGAGACAACTCCCCCGGTACCCACTCGTGCCCCCGAGATCCGTGCACGGCCGACGTCCGATACGGCGCCACCCACAGCAACCTCTGCAGCGCGTCCACGCACGACACATGCTTGCCCTGCCGTGACAGCAACAGCCGTACTGTCGTGCCGGGCTCGGTTCCCTCGCCCACGTCCTCGACCCGGAACAGGTTTCCCGGCCCCGCGATCGTCACCTGGAGCGATCGCCCGGGTCGGCCGTCGCGCCCCATGCGGCAGGTGCGTACCACGATCTCGTCGGCCAGCATGAAGTAGCTCAGGACACCGATGCCGAAACGGGAGTTCGGGTACAGCCTGAGCTTGGGCTCCGGAAGTTCGCTCCACGCGACCTGCTCCTCGATGTACTCGGGCAGGTCGACGAAGCGGGTGCCGCCCTGGGAGAAGACGCTGGCGAGTTCGGTGATACCCATGCCGATGCCGTTGTCGCGGCACTCCAGGTAAGGGCGTCCGTCGGAGCCGACGCCCTGGACGAACTCGATCCGGCCCTCGAAGGGAACCGCGGCCTGCCCGGTGCGCTGGAGATACTGCGTGCGGCAGTCCCGGTAGCGCAGCGCGTCCAGGGCGTTCTGGTAGAGCTCGCGAACCGCCAGTTCGCGATCACCGTAGAGCTGTTCGCCCATGAGGAGTTCCTGGACACGGTCCTCGGCGAGTTGGAAGCGGATCCCGTCCGAGAACTGGTCGGGCGTGTTGCCGTCGAGGCGTACCCGGCTGCCGTCGGCGTAGGGCGGCAGCGCACAGAGCGGGGCCAGAGCCGGGTTGTCGCCGCGGTTGATCTCACGCAGCAGTGTGTCGACGCGGGTGGCGTGCTCCCGCAGGGCGATCTGGACGGCCGGATGGGTGCACACCGCGTTCAGGGAGCGCCCGACACCGGAGTGGCGCCAGTCGGAGCGGCGCACGGTGGCCAGGAGTTCGTCCAGGTCGACGCTGTCGTAGATACCGATGTGCTCGACGACGATCTCGGGCAGGTCGAGAGGGTCCACGGCCATCGCCGAGGCGGCCTTCAGCAGGGCGGAGACCAGGGGAGCACGTACTTCGTGCTCGTCACCCGTGGCGGCGGCGATGACGTCGTGCTCCTCGTGGGACGTGCCTCCCGTGGGGCGGGCGACGGCCCGACGTACCGAGAACGGTGCCGTGCGGTGCTCCTTCAACAGCCGCATCAGGCGATCCGCCGAAAGTGCGTCAGACACCCAAGGAGGTTGGTCCGAGCCGCCCGCCACCTCGCCGAGGAAGGACTTGAGCGTCTCCGCCGCGTACAGCTCCGGCTGCTGGATCAGCCAGCGGTGGAACAGCCACCAGCGGATCCGCTCCACGGAGTCC
Organism: Streptomyces sp. NPDC029041; assembly: GCF_040637515.1. Lineage (NCBI taxonomy): Bacteria > Bacillati > Actinomycetota > Actinomycetes > Kitasatosporales > Streptomycetaceae > Streptomyces > Streptomyces sp. NPDC029041. Next base: position 186,033 of record NZ_JBEZWO010000005.1, read on the forward strand.
CGGGCCGCCGGTTTGTCGTGCAGGGTGAGCAGCCTCCGCTTGAGCCGTGGGAACCCCTGGCCGAACTTGCGGAAGCGGGTGTGGTCGGGGCCGGTGGCGCAGCCGTCCGTGCCGAGCACGCCGACGCGCTGTGCGGCCTCCTGGGTCCAGAATGTCTGCTCGACCAAGGGCAGTAGAACCGCCAGCGCGGCCTCGGTCGGTGACAGCTCGGTACCGTCGGTCAGCCGGCCGGTGAGGAAGCCGAGCCTGTCGTGGGTGCGCCGGGCCAGCTCGGCGTCGTGCCACGGGTCGTCCCGCAGGGAGTGCACCGCGATCTCGTAGGCCGAGGCAAGGCGGGATGCCAGGGACGCGCACGTCTCCTGGAGGTGGCGGCGGGCGGGGCCGTCCGGGGTGCGCTGCCAGATCGGATGCCGTTCGGCCGAACGGATCCACGGGTGCGCCTCGGTGCTCCGGTCGGGTCCTGGCAGCAGCGGGAAGTCCTCACCGCCCGGCGCGGCCGCCGTCTCCGTGACGACAGTGATCTGCTGGGGCTGGCGCGTCTTGCCGTACGCACGGTGCAGTTCCTCGACCCGCTTCTGCACCTTCGCCGCGAACTCGCCCAGACGCAGGGCGTGCGGGTCTCCTGCGATCGTGTCCGCGAGGGCGCGGGAGAAGAGGCTGAACGACTCACCCGGCTGCGTACCGGGGTCGAAGCCCGGCCGGACCGTCTCCTTCTCACCGACGAAGAGGGCCAGTTGGGGTGCCGTGCAGGCATGCACGTACGCCACCTTGCGCCGCAGCGCGTCGGCGACCTTGCGACGGGGCCATGGCTGCACTCCGGGAAGCGCCGCCATGGTGTCCCGGTCGATGCCTTCGCGGCAGGCGTCGACGAGGAAGACGACATGAGCCGCCGAGGAGTCCTCCAGCTCCCGCTCCCAGCCGATCTCGATGCAACTCTCGGCGAACACCCCGACGTCGAAGGTGGCGTCCTCGGGGATCAAGAAGTCCTTGCCCTCGAAGTGCTGGCCGTGCCCGCTGAGCAGGATCAGCAATGTGTCGCCCCGGCCGGCGTCGCGCAGGAAACCGCGGATGCGTCCGTTGACGGTGTTCGGTGTGATGCCGCGCTTGCTCTCGACGATCTCCGCGGCCTGGAAACCGCGCTCCACGAGCACGTCCCGGATCCGCTGCAGGTCGTCGCGGACGAACGGCAGGTCCTGGATGCGTGGGTCGTCGTACTCGCTCGCTCCGATGAGCAGGGCCTTGTGCTGGGGCATGCGCGGCGGGTCAGACGGAGCGGGCGGATTCGGGTTCTGCGGTCGTCGCCGCTGTGTTCCCGCTTGCCGCGCTACCGCTCATGCCGTCCCCCTGCCCCTCGGCCGTTCGTCGGACAACTTTAATTCACAGTGCGGTTGTTGCGCCCCCTGAGGGAGGCATCAGGAAGGCCGCTTGAAAATCAGCGTCAGTCCGCGGGTGCCCTGCACCTGACCGGTGCCCAGGAGCTGGACGCCGCCGCTCGCGGTGACCTGGAAGGACAGCTGGGCCTCGGCGAGCGGCAGGGTGCCGCCCCGGGCCGCGGCATCCTCGAACAGCTGCTGGAGAGCGTCGACGGTCTCCGCGAGGTTCTTGCGCAGGGGACCGAGCGGGACGGACCGCAGCGCGGGCTCCCCGCCGCCGAACAGGCCCATCGAGTCGTCGTCGCCCTCCTCGGTGACGGTGACCCAGAACGGCAGGCTCGGCTCGATGACCTCGGGCTCGCTGATGTGGTCCATCCGTGTTCCCTCCCTGTGACGCGGTGCGGCCAACCCTAGGGCGCAATGCCTGGCCCGGAGGGCGAATCCGCGAGCATCTCCAGTTCCGACCGCAGGTTGTAGCGGGCCGTGGCCTCCCACTCGGCCGTGCCGTGCGGTGTCCTGAACAGTCGCGGGAGGCCGAGCAGTTGGCGCAGGATCGCGGCGCGGCCCTCGCGGAAGGCCGGGTTGGGGACGAAGTGGTACTCCTCGCGGACGGCGGTGGTGTAGGCGGCGTACGCCGACGGGGGCGAGGCGAGGACCGCGAGGTCGGCGTCGCACAGGACCTGGCCGTCCGGGTCGTCGTCGGCGGGGTCGTGGGTGACGGTGAGCCGGACCAGGCGGGCCACCTCGGCGGTCTTCGCGTCGGGAACACCGGCTTCGGCGAGGGCGCGTTCGGCGAGGCGGGCCGAGCGTTCCTCGTTCTCGGAGCGGTCGGGCAGGTAGACCGCGTCGTGGAACCAGGCGGCCAGCCGGACCACGTCCGGGTCGCGCGCGTACCGCTGCAGTTCGTCGACCCGGTCGAGGACCGCCGTGAGGTGCTCGACCGTGTGGTACCGGCGTGGGGGCTCCTGCCAGCGGGCCAGCAGGTTGTCGGCGTACGGCGCGGGGTCCGGGCCGGCGGCCGGGCCCCGGACCGCTTCCAGGGTGCGGGCGAAACGGGTGCGCAGCGAGTCGAGATCGGCCATGGGGGCATTCTCCCGCTGAGCGGGCCCGGGCACCTAGCGTGGAGGTATGACGACCCCTGCTGATGTGCATGACGTACGGGACCCCGAGCAGCCCGGGAGGCTGCTGATGATCGAGCGTGACGTGTTGATCCCGCTGCTGCGGGGCCGGGCCGGGGAGGACTTCGCGCGGCCGGTCGCCGCGTGTCCGGGCTGGACGGTGCGGGACGTGCTGGCGCACTGCTCGGCCGCGCTCACGCGGGTGGCGGAGGGCAGGTTCGAGAAGGGCGTGTTCACGCCCGAGGCCAACGACCGGGACATCGCCGATCGGGCCGACTGGAGCGACGCGCAGATCGTCGACGAGCTGGAGCGGGGGATGGGTGAGGCCGGGCCCGTGATCGCCGGGGCGGGCGGGAAGCTGGACGGTCTCGCCCTGGGGGAGTGGGTGCACGCCGGGGACGTGCGCGAGGCCCTGGGTGAGCCGGGGGCCTACGGCGGGGCCGGGCTGCCGGACGCGCTCGCGCTGCTCGCCCGGATCACCCGCGAGCGGGGGCACGTGCCGGTCCACGCCGACCTCGACGATCTGGACGAGCCGCTGCGGCTCGGTGAGAGCGGCGGGGAGCGGCCGCCGGGCCGGTTCATCGGGGACGGGCCGACGCTCGTACGGCTGTACACGGGGCGGCCGGTCGACGGGGCACCGGACTTCGAGCTGGCCGGGGTGGAGGCGAAGGAGCTGAACATCTACGGCTGAGCGCGCTCCAGGGGCATCGGAGGCGGCGCGGATGGGCAGCGTAGTCTTGATTGGACTAGACCTGTCAGTCAGACCTGTCATCGAACGCCGACGCATGCCGACGAAGGGGCCCCATGAGCAAGCGTGCAGTCCTGGAGGTGATCGCCCTCGGCGTCGAGGACGCGGTCGCCGCCCAGGCGGGAGGCGCGGACCGCCTCGAGCTGGTCACCGACATGGCGGCCGACGGGCTCAGCCCGTCGGCCGCCACCGTCGCCGGGATCCGGCGGGCGGTCGACATCTCGCTGCGGGTGATGATCCGTCTGGCGGACGGGTTCGCGGCCGGGGATCCCGAACGGCTGGTGCGGGTGGCCGGTGAGCTGCGGGAGGCCGGGGCGTCGGAGTTCGTGCTGGGCTTCCTCGACGGAGGGGGCGCGGTCGATCTCGCGGCCGTGGAGCGGGTGGTGGCGGTGCTGGACGGATGCCCCTGGACGTTCCACCGGGCCATCGACCGGGCCGCCGACCGGGACGCCCTGCGCAAGCAGCTGGACGGGATGCCGGGGCTGGACACGTACCTGACGGCCGGGGCTTCGGGCGGAGTTGACGAGGGGCTGCCCGTGCTGCTCGCGGAGGCCGGGCGGGCCGGAGAGCCGGGGTACGAGCAGCGGCTGCTGGTGGGGGGCGGGCTGCGGCTCGATCATGTGCCGGTGCTGTTGGAGGCCGGGGTCGACGGCTTCCACATCGGCGGGGCGGCCCGGCCGGGGGGCTGGGACGAGCCGGTGTCCGCGGACGCTGTCGCGGAGTGGCGGGCTGCGCTGGACGGCTCTTGAGAAGGCTGCCCGACGCGGCGAGGGCCGGCTGGGTGCGCGGCCCGGCCCGAGGGGGTGCGGCTGCGCCCACCCTTGCCGCCCTCAGTTCGCTCCTCGACCCGAGCGCAGACGGGTGCGCAGGACTTCGACACCGTCCCCCTCAAGGTCCTCACAGGCCGCCGCACGGCCTGCCATCCCCATCACCAGCGAGAGGGTCGGCCCCCGCAGGAGCCGATCCCCCGAGCCGGTGCTGAACGGCCCATCCGTGGCCTCGACCCGCAGGCCCGCGATCGCTGTGTTGCTCGCGACGGTGAAATCGCGGCCGGCGAAGAACCGGGCCACGGCCGTCGTCGTGGCCACGGGGGGGTGTCCGCACGAGCCCCAACGGCCGGCGGATGTCCTCGCTGTGGACGACTGTCTCGCCCAGCCAGGCCGCAGTGTGTCCGCTCGGCCCGGCAGGCCCGTCGACGACTTCGCGAAAACGCCGCAAGGTCTCTTCAGGTGTGGCACCACGGTGCTGTGCGAGTCGTCGGCCGTTGTGCAGACCGGAGTCGAACCGAGCGGCCACCATGCTCAGCAGCCAGCGCCACATCCTCGTGCTCGCCCCCGCCGTGAGATGGGCTACGACCTCCTCGACGGTCCAGCGTTCACACAGCGATGCTTTCGCCCACTGCGCCTCGCTGAGCCCGACGAGGTCTTGAGCGAGCGCGGACCGCTCGACGCGGATCGCCCTTTCCAGAGCTTCCCGGGTTTCCAGAACGTGTGGTTCAGCCATGGGGCGGCCTCCAGAGATCGGATGTCCTGCATCAGACTCCTGCCGCCGCCCGAACTCATCGGCCGCGTCCACGGCGCGCGCGGCTTCGGCTAAACCAGCTGGTCCGGCAGCGGGGCCATGTGGGTCACCGTCAGGCCCGACACCGCCCTTGTCAGGGCTACGTACAGGCGGCGCAGGCCCGTTCGTTCGTCGGGTTCGCCGTCGACCACCGCCCGGGGTTCGTCCAGGACCACGTAGTCGTACTCCAGGCCCTTCGCCAGTGACGCCGGGACCAGGGTCAGGCGGGTGTCCTGGGTGGTCTCCTCGCCGGGGCCGAGGTACGGGATGCCGGCCTCCGCCAGGGCCCCGGCCAGTTCGGGCACACGGGCGTCCGCCGCGATCAGGCCCGTCGAGCCCTCCTTGCGCAGCAGCTCGCGGCAGGCTTCCACGACGTCCTCCGTGCCGGAGACCGGCCGGACCTCGAAGTGGCCCGGGTTCTCTCGGATCGAGGCCACCGGAGTCAGGCCGGGGGCGATGTGCGGGAGCAGCCGGGAGGCGTAGGCGATGACGTCCGTCGGGACGCGGAAGCCGGCCGTCAGCTCCTCCACCAGGGCGTCCGGCTTGCCGAGGTGGGTCAGCGCATCCGGCCAGCTCCGGGTCGCCCACGGCGTCGTGCCCTGCGCGAGGTCGCCGAGAACGGTCGCGCTGCCGGTGGTGCAGCGGCGGCCGACCGCCCGGTACTGCATGGGGGAGAGGTCCTGCGCCTCGTCGACGACGACGTGCCCCAGGGAGTGCGTGCGCTGGATCAGGTCGGTGGCCTCGTCGATCAGGACGGCGTCCGCGGTGGACCACTTCGCCGCCTTCACACTGCGCGGCGACTTCGCCCAGAGGATCGCCTTCTGCTCGTCCTCGTCGAGGATCCCCTCGGCGTGCATGGCGAGGAACTCCGCGTCCGACAGCAGCCGCAGCACCAGCTTCGCCGGGTCGACGGCCGGCCAGAGGGCCTTCACCGCGGCCTTGACCGCGCTGTTGCGGGCCACCGCGTCCTGCACCCGGTCGTCCGGCGCCTCACCCGACCGTTCCATCTGCACCAGCACGGCGTGCGCGATGCGCTGCGGCAGGGCCTCGCGCGCGGCGCCGTAGCGGATGTCGCGGTCGAGCAACTCGCGGACGATGTCCTCCAGTTCGTACGCCGGGACCCGCCAGCGCCGCGAGCCGCGCACGACCACGACCGGCTCCGTGGGCATCGTGACGTGCGAGTAGAGGGCGCTGCGCAGCACCCGCGCCAGCCGGGCGTCGCCCTTGACGACGGCCGCGGTCGCGTCGTCCGTGCCCTTGATCTCCACGTGCGCCACCAGGTCGGCGACGGTGGCCTGCTGCACGGTCAACTCACCCAGCGCGGGCAGGACTTGCTCGATGTAGTGCAGGAAGGACCGGTTCGGTCCGATGACCAGGGTGCCGGTGCGGGCGAGGCGCTCGCGGTGGGCGTAGAGGAGGTAGGCGACCCGGTGCAGGCCCACGGCGGTCTTCCCGGTGCCCGGGCCTCCCTGCACGCACACCGTGCCCGAGAGCCCGGACCGGACGATCTCGTCCTGCTCCGGCTGGATCGTCGCGACGATGTCCCGCATCGGGCCGACGCGCGGCCGCTCGATCTCCTGCTGGAGCAGCTTGCTGGTCCGGGCCGCCTCGCCGGGGTCCGACAGGTGCTCGTCCTCGTACGCCGTGATGTCACCGCGCGTGTAACCGAAGCGGCGGCGCAGCGCGATGTCCATCGGGTCCTTCTTGGAAGCCCGGTAGAACGGCTGCGAGACCGGCGCGCGCCAGTCGATGACCATGGGGTCGCCGTCCTGGTCGTGCACATGGCGGCGGCCGATGTAGAAGCGCTCCCCCTCCGCGCCCTCCGCCGCTTCCGTGCCGGGGGCGTGCAGGTAGTCGAGCCGGCCGAAGAACAGCGGGGTGTCGCTGAGGTCGGCCAGCGCCTTGACGCGCTCATCGATCTGGCGGGCCAGTACCTCCGCGTTGACCCAGTTCGCGGTGACGTCGCTGATGTCGAGGGCCTCGACGTCCTCACGCATGGCGCGCAGGGCGGACCGGGACGAGGAGAGGTGGGAGCGCTCACGCGCGAGCGGGTCGTCGACGGGCCTGGACAAGGGGGTGCCTCCGGAGGGACCTGCTGAGAGTGGGCGGTGAGATGCCGGCCGGTTTCCGTCCGGTCGGCGGCACTCCGTGAGGGAGGCGGGCAAGAGCGGAGATCCTAGAGGAGCGGGGGCGGTGACCGCCAACGGTTTTCCCGTCCCCGCCAACCCCTTAGGGGACAGGCCCCTACTCCTCGGGGGAGCGGGTCGGCCCAGCGGCGTATGCGGCGCCCGGGTGTTTCGGCCCCGAGACCGACGCGGGCCTTACAGGTGGAAACGCACCATGGAGACATGAGTGCAGCAACCATCCACCCCGCCCCGGGGCCGGGCCGCCCGCCCGGCGCCACCGCCGTGGCAGGCAGCCACCGCCACCGCCTCGGCGACGCCCTGCGCGCCGTCAAGGTCTTCGCGGGCGCCGCCTTCGACGTGATCGTCCTCGGCCAGTACGGAGAGGAAGTCGGCGTGGTCCGCCGCCACAAGTGAGCCGACCCGCCTGTTCCGGACGGAAGCCGGACCGTCCCGGGAGGTGAGCCGATCCACCGGTCCTGGGCAGTGAACCGGCCCGGTTGTCCCGGGAGGTGAGCCGACCCGCCGTCCTGGGAAGTGAGTCGACCCGCCGGTCCGTGGAAGTGAGACGACCGCCGGTCCCGGGAAGTGAGACGGCCGGGCCGTCCCGGGGGCTCACCCGGCTGTCCCGGGGAGGCGGCGGCGGTGATGGCCGCGGTCAGCCCGGCGAAGCCGCCGCCCACGGCCCCTCCCGCTCAGCTCTCCGCGAGCAGCTCGTCCGCGTCCACGATCCGGTACGCGTACCCCTGCTCCGCCAGGAAGCGCTGGCGGTGCGCGGCGAAGTCCTGGTCGATGGTGTCCCGGGCGACCACCGAGTAGAAGTGCGCCTGGTGGCCGTCCGACTTGGGACGCAGCACCCGGCCGAGGCGCTGGGCCTCCTCCTGCCGGGAGCCGAAGGTGCCCGAGACCTGGATGGCGACCGTCGCCTCCGGCAGGTCGATCGAGAAGTTCGCGACCTTGGACACCACCAGCACGCTGATCTCGCCCTCCCGGAAGGCGTCGAAGAGCTTCTCCCGCTGGGCGTTCGACGTCTCGCCCTTGATCACGGGCGCCCCGAGGTGCTCGCCCAGCTCGTCCAGCTGGTCGATGTACTGCCCGATGACGAGGATCTGCTGCCCCGCGAACTTCCGGACCAGCGCCTCCGTGACCTTCCGCTTGGTCGCGGTCGTCGCACAGAAGCGGTACTTCTCCTCGGTCTCGGCCGTGGCGTACGCGAGCCGCTCGGAGTCGGTCAGATTGACGCGGACCTCCACGCAGTCGGCGGGCGCGATGTAGCCCTGCGCCTCGATCTCCTTCCACGGCGCGTCGAACCGCTTCGGCCCGATCAGGGAGAACACGTCCGACTCGCGGCCGTCCTCGCGGACCAGCGTGGCGGTCAGGCCGAGCCGCCGCCGCGCCTGGAGGTCGGCGGTGAACTTGAAGACCGGCGCGGGCAGCAGGTGCACCTCGTCGTAGACGATGAGTCCCCAGTCCCGGGAGTCGAACAGCTCCAGGTGCGGGTAGACGCCCTTCCGGCGGGTCGTCAGCACCTGGTAGGTGGCGATGGTGACCGGCCGGATCTCCTTGCGGGTGCCGCTGTACTCGCCGATCTCGTCCTCGGTCAGCGAGGTCCGCTTCACCAGCTCGTGCTTCCACTGGCGCGCCGAGACGGTGTTCGTGACGAGGATGAGCGTGGTCGACTTCGCCTGGGCCATCGACCCGGCTCCGACCAGCGTCTTCCCGGCGCCGCAGGGCAGGACGACGACGCCCGAACCGCCGTGCCAGAAGTTCTCCACGGCCTGCTTCTGGTACGGCCGCAGCGCCCAGCCGTCCTCGGCCAGCTCGATCGCGTGCGCCTCGCCGTCGACGTACCCGGCGAGGTCCTCCGCGGGCCAGCCCAGCTTCAGGAGCGTCTGCTTGATCTGCCCGCGCTCGGAGGGGTGCACGGCGACCGTGTCCGGGTCGATGCGGGCGCCGACCAGCGGCGTGATCCGCTTCGACCGCAGGATCTCCTCCAGCACCGGACGGTCGATGGTCGTCAGGACCAGCCCGTGCGCAGGGTGCTTCGACAGGGTGAGACGGCCGTAGCGGTCCATCGTCTCGGCGATGTCGACGAGCAGCGCGTGCGGCACCGGGTAGCGGCTGTACTGCACGAGCGCGTCCACGACCTGCTCGGCGTCGTGGCCCGCCGCGCGGGCGTTCCACAGGCCGAGCGGGGTGACGCGGTAGGTGTGGATGTGCTCGGGAGCCCGCTCCAGTTCCGCGAACGGGGCGATGGCCCGGCGGCAGTCGTCGGCCTGCTCGTGGTCGACTTCCAGGAGCAGGGTCTTGTCGGACTGGACGATCAGCGGACCATTCACGCGCGGCACCCTTTCTGCGGCCGGAGGGCTCGGACGGCTCGACAGCACGACGCCTCGGCCAAACGTCCAGTGTGCCTGATCGACCGGGCCGGGTGGTGTGATCTGTGCGTCCAGTCGTACTGAATGCCTATTCATCCCAACGTGTGGTGTGAATTCAGTTTTTCCCTCGCGGCCCCGAAGAATGGCGCACGTGCGCAACCCGACGACCACCACGCTCGGATACGCCCTGTTCGCCACCCGCTGGCTCCAGGCCCCGCTGTACTTCGGGCTGGTGGCCGCCCAGGGCGTCTACGTCTACAAGTTCTTCAAGGAGCTCTGGACCTTAATCCTCATGTGCGTGAGCGGGCACGCCACCGAGACGTACGTGATGCTCGCGGTGCTCAAGCTGGTCGACGTCGTCATGATCGCCAACCTGCTGATCATGGTGATCGTCGGCGGCTACGAGACGTTCGTCTCGCGCATCGGCCTGCAGGGCCACCGTGACCAGCCCGAATGGCTCTCGCACGTGAACTCCAACGTGCTGAAGGTCAAACTCGCCACGGCGATCGTGGGCATCTCCTCCGTGCACCTGCTGCAGATGTTCGTGGACGTCCACCACACCTCCCGGCACGCGCTGCTGTGGGGGACGGTGATCCACATGGCGTTCATCGCCTCCGCGGCGATCCTCGCCTACATGTCCGGGCCGATGGTCGCGCAGGCGGACCGCGGCCACGCCGACCACGCGCAGACCGGGCACGCGCAGAACGGGAAGGATCAGGCAGGGCACGCGCAGGACGACCCGCCCCGGGACAGTGCGGAACCCGGGGCCCCGGTGGCCGCGCCGGCCGTCCCCCGGCAGCCGGAACCGGACACCGACACCGAGGCCCGGATCCGTGCCGCCGGCTTCCCCGCCCGCAAACTGCTGGAGGACTTCGACCAGCAGCACCCCCGGGACTTCGACCGGGAGGCGGTGGCCCGGCTCGGCAAGGCGGAGTTCGTCGCCGCCCGGCGCAACGTGGTGCTCGTCGGGCCGCCCGGTACCGGCAAGACCCATCTCGCCGTCGCCCTGGGCGTCCGCGCCTGCCAGGCCGGGCACCGGGTGCTGTTCGCGACCGCCGCAGAGTGGGCCGCCCGGCTCACGGAGGCCCGGGCCGCCGGCCGGCTCGACGCGGAGCTGACCGCTCTCGACGATCACCCCCTCCTGATCGTCGACGAGATCGGCTACACGCCCTTCGACGCGGCGACCGCGAGCCTGTTCTTCCGGCTCGTCGCCCACCGCTACGAGCGGGCTTCGCTGATCGTGACCAGCGACCGCCCGCTCGGGCGCTGGGACGAGGTCTTCGGCCCGTCGGCCCCGGCGATGACGGACCGCCTGGCCCACCACGCCGACCTCGTGCGGCTCGACGGGGACAGCTACCGCACCCGCCGCGCTACGTCAGCGTGGGCAGACTGACGTTCTGGACCAGCGGGCCCTCGATGGAGACCCCCTCGGTGACCAGCGGTTCCACGGCTGCGACGGGCAGGGGCAGCGGCGCCGCGGGGGCCGCTGCGGCGGAGGGCGCGAGCACCCCCACGAGCACCACGGCACAGAGAGCGGCGACGGGCAGGTTCTCACGCATTCGGACGGCACGGCCTTTCGGTGACTGACATCGGGGGACGGCGGCACCGCACCGCCGCGAGCCGGCCCGGGGGCGCCCGGACCGGCCCGAAGCCGCGCGGCGGCGGATCAGATCTGCGGTGTCTCCAGGACCAGGCCGGCGACGTCGATGCCCACCGCGGAGGCCGGGGTGGCGAGCCCGCCGAACGTCATCAGGGCGGCGGTGACGAGGACGGCGGCGACTCGGCGGACAGCGCGCATGGGGGTTTCCTTTCGGAGCGGCTGACAGGAACACCCGGTGGCTGCCCCCGCGCGCACGGCGTGATGCGGCACGCCCGGGAAGGTCGCCCGAGCGTGGGAAATCCCCGGCGTGGCGTGCATGAACGCCCATCCCCACCCGAACGGGTGACGCGGCCTCCCCGGTGCCGTCAGCCCGCGTCGTCGGCGAGTTCGGCGACCCCGGTGATCCGGTGCAGCGGATACGTACGGACCTCGTCCGCGGTGTGGTCGTACGCCGTGACGAAGCCGCCCTCGACGCGGATCGGGGCGATGACCCGCTGGCTGGCGGCGCCCTCGGCGTTGACGTAGCCGATCCACAGGGCCTCGCCGGTCAGGACGGCGGCCTGCATGGTGGCGAGGGTCTCGGCGGCGCCGGTGCGGGGCAGCTCGCCGTCGGCCGCCGGGGCGGTGCCCGGCTTGCGCGGGGCGGTGGAGGCCAGGTCACCGGCCCGGATGGCGCGCAGCGCGGCCGACAGCAGGGTGTCGTCGGGGACGGGCGGGCCGTCCGGGACCGGCTCGGGCGGGGTGCGGGGCGGGGTGCGGTGGGCCAGTGCGCGGGTGATCAGCACATCGCCCTCGGCGGACTCGGCGGCCGGCGCGAACCCCATCGCCCGCAGGCCTTCCAGGAGGCCCGCCGGGTCGGCCTGGGCGGCCAGCACGGTCGGGGCGAGGCGGCGCAGCCCCAGCCCGGCGGCCCGCTTGTCGGCGAGGATCTCGCTGAGCACCGCGTCGTCGTCGCAGCGCACGTACGCCGAGGCCGCGCCGACCCGCAGATGGCCGTGCCGGCGGGCCACGTCGTCGATCAGGTACGCGAGGGGCTGCGGCACCGGCGTGCGGGAGTGCGCCGTAAGGAAGGCGTGCAGGTCGGAGGCGGCCCGACCGGCGTCGAGCGCCCGCCGCACCGAGCCGGGCGTGAACCGGTAGACGGTCGCCCCGCCCTTGGACTCGACGTCCGCCAGCACGCTCAGCATGTCCGCGAGCGGCCGCTGCAGGGGCCCGGGCGCCACCGCCGTCAGGTCGGCCTGGAGCAGCACGTGGTCCAGCGGTTCGGGCAGCAGCGGCGCGAGCAGCCGGGCCGCGGCGGCGGACGCGACGGCCTGTTCGGCGGGGGAGAGGGGAGCGAGCGGGGTGGCGCGGTGATGATGGTGGTGCACGGGCAGCTTGTCCCCCGGCCCGGCGGGTTCCGCCTCCGGACCCGGCGCGGGCGCCGCGGGCGCGCCCAGCAGCGCACGGCCGTGGGCCGACAGCGCGCCCCGGCCCGTGACGCCCAGCAGCTCCGCCTCGGACAGGGCCCACTCGGCGAGCCGGCCGCGCAGGTCGTCCTCGCGCCGGTCGCCGCGCAGGGGCCGCTCCCAGCGCAGCCGGGCGAGCACCGACCCGGGGGCGGGCGCGGCGCCTTCCGGCAGCCCGGCCAGCAGCGTCAGCACCCGGTGCCGTACCTCGGGCGCCGCCGAGCGGTCCAGGCCGGGCCCGAGCGCCGACAACGTCCGGTCCTTGGCGTCCCGCCCGCCCACCAGGCCGGCCGTCCGGGTCGCCGCGAGCCACGCCGTGACCAGCTGGGACCAGCGCTCCGCGGCGGGCTGCTCCAGCCACTCGTCGTAGGCGGGGGTCGCCGCGTACCGTTCGTCGGCCTCGCCGTCCGAGGCGAGCAGGCCGGCCGCGTACGCCAGCTCCACCCAGAACGCGGCCGTCGGCTCGGGCACGTCGAGGGCGACGGCGGTCCGCTTCAGGTCCCGCACGCTCAGCCCGCCGGCCCGCAGCACCGCCGGCCCGCCCTCGTCCCAGTCCTTCAGCAGCTCCTCGACGGTCGCGAGCGCGGTGTACGCCTGCCCGGCCGCGGTGCTGTCCACAACCTGTGGATGATGGGCGGCCGCCGCCTCGACCACCGGCGGCACCGGCTCGGCCGCCCGGTGCGCCAGGCCCCGCCGCAGGTGCAGGGCGACCTCGCGCGGCATGACGACCGTCCCGGGCGCCGTCGGCAGCAGCAGGCCGCGGTCCAGCAGCCAGCGCAGCCGGGGCGCGGGATCGGCGGTGACCTGCCCGTACGGCGGCCCCCACACCAGGCGTTCCAGCACGTCGAGGGAGTCGGCCGGGGCCTCGGCCAGCAGCGCGGCCATCCGGGCCCGGTCGGTGAACAGCCCGGCCAGGGCGGTCACCGCGGAGACCGAGTCGTGCGTCGAGGCCAGTCCGGCGGCCGCGACGATCTCCTGGATCCGGCCCGGGGACATCCCGGCGGTGGCCTCCTGGACCGTCGGGCCGAGCCCGGTCGGCGAGGGGTGCTGCGGCGAGGGGGCCAGCAGCTCACGCGCCGTGCGGACCAGCCGCAGCCGGTCGTCGTCGCCCCACACCAGGGCCTGCTCGCGCAGCAGGCCGACGGCGTGCGGCAGGGCCGCGACGACGGCCGGGTCGGCGTCGTCCCCGGCCATCAGCCCGAGCAGTTCGCCGTACGTCGCGGGGTCCGCGGCCACGGCCAGCGCCTCCGCCGTCTGCAGCGCGAACCGGTCCAGCCGCTCCAGGGCCCGCACCACCGAGGCCCGGGTGCCGGCCCGGGTCGCGAGCTGGGTGAGGTCGGTGGGGACGGGCGTGATGAGATCCGGGCGGCCGCGCAGGAGCGCGCCCAGCGAAGCATCGCCCCGCGCGCGGAGCGCTTCCGCGAGGGAACGGGGGGCCGGGGGCCTGTCCTCGGTGCTCATCCGGTCCACGGTAGCGGGTCGCCCCCGGCGGCCGGGCCGCTCGTGCGCCGCCCCGCCCCCGTACGCGGGACGGGCTTTTGGCCGCTGACAGGGCACTCGCGGTACCGTCGGGCGACGGCGTCACGCAACGCACCCGCCCCGGAGGGGACTTCGTGGGGATTGAGAGCGACCAGGTCGTTTACGAGTATCTGAGCCGCGTCGGCGACGTGGCCCAGCAGCGGCAGCTGTCGTCGGCCACCCGCATGCGTCTGGTCGCCGACCTGCGCAACGAGATCGACCAGCGCCGCTCGAAGGCCACCGTCGACTCGCCCGCCGCCGTCCGCCGCATCCTGTCCCGCCTCGGCAGCCCCGACGACGTCGTGACCGCGGCGGCGGGCGGCACGGCACGTGAGCCGTACAGCGCCGCCCCCGCCTCGGTCCCGGTGCAGCGTGAAACCGGGCCGGAGGAGCGGGGCGAGCGGGCGAAGGGCGTCATGCGGCGCGTCGTACCGCGCCCCCGCCCGGCGCGGCCCGCCGAGGACCCGCACCCCGCGGCCTCCGACGGTGCGGCCCCGCCGCATCTGGCCGCCGGGCACGAACTCGGGGACAGCGCGCTCCAGCCGGACTGGTGGCGGGTGGAGAGCGGCCCCTTCGGCGTGGGCGACGAGGTGCCGGGCTTCGTGGGCGGTGTGGAGCTGCCCGAGCTGCTGAAGCCGCCGGCGCCGCGGAAGGCGGAGCAGGAGAAGACGGCCGCCGAGGAAACGGCCCCGGCCGTGGAGTCGGCCGAGGTGACCGAGAAGGGGGGCCGGCGCCGTCTCGTGCGCCTCCCCGCCGGGAACTGGAGCAACCCGCTCCTCCTGATCGCCGCCGGGCTCCTCGTCGCCGGTGCCGTGCTCGGCAACTGGTTCGTCCTGCTGCTCGGCTGGCTCATCGCCTACGCCTCCCGGCGCCTCACCCAGGCCGAGACCAAGTGGGCGGTCGTGATCCTGCCCGGCCTCTCCCTGGCGGGGGGCCTGGTCTGGCTGTGGGGCCGGATGGACGGCCGCTGGGGCACCCCCATCGCCGAGGGCCACATGAACGCGGCCGTCTCGGAGACCTGGCCGTGGGTGGTCAGGGGCGCGGCGGTGGCATCGGCCCTGTTCCTGGTGTGGCGCTCACAGCGCTCGCGCTAGCCGGCGCCCCGGGGAACGCCCGCCGGCCACCGGCGGACGTCTGCCGTTCCCACCGCCTGGGCACAATGGCCCATATGGCACTCACCGTCGGCTTCGACCTCGACATGACCCTCATCGACTCCCGGCCCGGCATCCGCGCCTGCTACCAGGCGCTGTCCGAGCGCACGGGCGTGTACATCGACGCCGACCTGACGGTCACGCGGCTCGGACCGCCGCTGGCCGAGGAACTGATCAACTGGTTCCCGGCCGAGGAGATCCCGGCCATGGCGGACCTGTACCGGGAGATGTACCCGGCGATCGCCATCACCGCGACCCCGGCCCTGACCGGCGCCCGGGAGGCCATCGCGGCGGTACGGGAGGCCGGCGGCCGCGCGATAGTCGTCACCGCCAAGTACGAGCCCAACGCCAAACTGCACCTCGCCCACCTCGGCATCGAGCCCGACGCCGTCATCGGCGACCTGTGGGCCGAGCAGAAGGCGGAGGCCCTGCGCGAGCACGACGCGGACGTCTACGTCGGCGACCACGTCGGGGACGTCCGCGGCGCCCGGGCCGCCGGGGCCCTCTCGGTCGCGGTGGCCACCGGCCCCTGCCCGCCGGAGGAACTGCGCGCGGCGGGCGCGGACGTCGTCCTCACCGATCTGACCGAATTCCCGCGGTGGCTTTCGGACTACCGTCCCGCACGCGCCTGACGCCGTCCCGCTGCCACGGAACGCAGCACTCCCGCACCGGCCATCAGGAATCCGACGGCCATGAGCATGCTCAATCCGAACATGTACGTCGGAAAGGGAGTCGTCCCGAGCAGCAGCGGGGCGACCGTGACCAGTGTGGCCAGGGCACCGATGAAGAACACGACGGCTCCGGCCCGGACCAGGCGGTCACCGGGAGCGGCGGAATTCGTTTGGGTTTTGTCACGCACCCGACCAGGGTAGTTCCCAGCGCGAAGGAACAACCGGGTGACGTCTTGTCACCGGCTGCAAGAGCATTAGCCTTGGTACCGGCGGGTCCGTACGACCCGCCCGAGTGCTATCAAGAGCCGTTTCCAGAAGCAGTTTTCCGACGAGTACGAGGACGAGGACAGACGTGCCCACCGGCAAGGTCAAGTGGTTCAACAGTGAGAAGGGCTTCGGCTTTCTCTCCCGTGACGACGGCGGCGACGTCTTCGTCCATTCCTCGGTCCTCCCCGCCGGAGTCGAGACGCTCAAGCCGGGCCAGCGAGTGGAGTTCGGCGTCGTCGCCGGACAGCGCGGTGACCAGGCGCTGTCGCTGGCCATCCTGGACCCCACCCCGTCCGTCGCCGCCGCGACCCGCAAGAAGCCGGACGAGCTGGCCTCCATCGTCCAGGACCTGACGACGCTGCTGGAGAACATCACGCCCATGCTGGAGCGGGGCCGCTACCCGGAGAAGACGGCGGGCAAGAAGATCGCCGGCCTGCTGCGCGCGGTCGCCGACCAGCTGGACGTCTGAGACCTCAGGGAAAGCGCAGCGCGTCCGGGCCGAGGGGCGGTACGAGCCCCTCGGCGGCCGCGCGGGTCAGCAGCCCCCGTACGGCCGCGTAGCCGTCCTCGCCGAGACCCGCGGTGAACTCGTTGACGTACAGCCCGATGTGCTGGTCGGCGACGGCCGGGTCCATCTCCTGGGCGTGCTCCATGACGTAGGGCCGGGACGCCTCGGGATCGTCCCAGGCGGCGCGCACGGACGTCCGGACGGAGTCGGCGAGCAGCCGCAGCTTCTGCTCCCCCAGCGACCGCTTGGCGATGATCGCGCCCAGCGGGATCGGCAGCCCGGTGGTGTGCTCCCAGTGCTCGCCCATGTCGGCGAGCTTGTGCAGGCCGTACTCGTGGTAGGTGAAGCGCGCCTCGTGGATCACGAGTCCCGCGTCGACCTTGCCGTCCCGCACCGCCGGCATGATCTCGTGGAACGGCATGACGACGATCTCGCCGACCCCGCCCTCCAGCGTGTCCGCGGCCCACAGCCGGAACAGCAGGTAGGCGGTCGACTTCTCACTGGGCACGGCGACGGTACGACCGGCGAGGCCGAGGCCGGCCTCCCGGGTCAGCACCAGCGGCCCGCAGCCCCGTCCCAGCGCGCCCCCGCAGGGCAGCAGGGCGTAGTCGTCGAGGACGTAGGGCAGCACCGCGTACGACACCTTCAGCACGTCGAACTCGCCGCGCTCGGCCATGCCGTTGGTGACGTCGATGTCGGCGAAGGTCACGTCGAGGGCCGGGGCGCCCGGGACCCGGTCGTGGGCCAGGGCGTCGAAGACGAACGTGTCGTTGGGGCAGGGCGAGTACGCGATCTGCAGCCGCTCAACTGTCATGCCGGTTCCAACCCTCCAGTACGGGCGCGAGCTTCCCGAACCCCTCCGTCAAGGCTGCCAGGGCGTCGGGGATGCGCCAGGCGGCACGGTCCCTGGGCCCCACGGGATTGGAGATCGCCCGGATCTCCAGCACCGGCACCCCGTGCGCGGCGGCGGCCTCGGCGACGCCGAAGCCCTCCATGGCTTCCGCGAGGGCGGTGGGGTGCCGCTCCCGCAGCGCGGCGGCCCGCGCGGCCGTCCCGGTCACCGTCGACACGGTGAGGACGGCCCCGGTACGGGCCCCGGTGGCCTCGGCGACCCGCCGTACGAGATCGGCGGGCGGCTCATGCCGCACGGTCCCGAACCCGAGCTCGGTGACCGGCACGAACCCGTCCTCGGTCTCGGCCCCCAGATCGGCCGCGACGACCTCGTCGGCGACGACCAGCGACCCGACGGGCGCCCCGGGCCGGAACCCGCCACCGATCCCGGCGGAGACGACGAGACCGTAGGGCTCGTCTCTCAGGGCGGCGGCGGTGAGGGCGGTGGCGGTGGAGGCGGCGGCGAGCGCGGGCCCGACGCCCACGGCGATCACCTCGATGCCGCTGTCACCAGGGCAGGCCCGGGCCACCGCGTCCCTCTCCACAGGAACAGCAGCGGCCACGAGCACCCGGCCCAGACCAGCGGCAGCGATCAGGCGTCCTTCTTGAGCTTGAAGTTCCAGAGGCCCGACGCGTCCTTGTCGCCCTCCTTGATGGAGACGAGCGTCGAGTTGCCCTGCGCGCCGTACTGGGCGTTGAAGAACACGCTGCCCGGGATCGTGCGGTAGGTCTTCGTGCTGGAGTCGGTCAGCGGCTGACCGTTCATCAGGATCGTCCAGCCCTCGTCGGCGATCTCGGGGTCGACACCGAAGCGCACCGTCTCGTCGGGGTCGACGGAGATGCTCTTGATGCCCTTGTCCTTCAGGCACCCGGCGAGATCGGACTGCTTCAGGGCGTCGCCCTCGCCGCCGCAGGTGGCTCCGGAGTTCACCGAGTCGCTGCCCACGGTGACCGTGGCGATCGGCGTCGGCTTGTCACAGGCCGACAGGACGAGCAGTCCGGCGGATACGACGCCGGCGACGGCGACGGCGCGGCGGCGTCGCACAACGGATTGCAACGTGTTCATGGGCGAAGGCTATCGGGCCCGCCCGCCGCACCGCCCACGCGGGGTACGGCTCCCGGTGAGATCCATCAGAAGGGCCCCACGCTCCGCGCCCTCTTTTGACAGGCCCTAGGCCACCCGCGCCCGCCCCGTGCTCCCGCGCCGGGCCGAGTCGATCAGGCCCCGTACGGTCGTCAGCCACCCGGCGCCGACGATCGCGGCACCCACCGCCAGCCCGGCCGTGCCGTTGAGCGGCATCGCGATGCCGATCGCGCCACCCAGCACCCAGGACATCTGCAACAGCGTCTCGGAGCGGGCGAAGGCCGACGTGCGGACCAGTTCGGGCACGTCCCGCTGGATCAGCGCGTCCAGGGAGAGCTTGGCCAGGGCCTGCGCGAACCCGGCGACGGCGGCCAGCGCGGCCACCAGCACCGCGCTGAAGAACACCGCGGCCGTGATCGCCGCGCCCGCCACGCAGGCCACGACCGTCACGATGATGATCTCCGGCGCCCGGGAGCGCAGCCACGCCCCGACGGCCGTACCGAGCGCGTTGCCCACACCCGCCGAGACGGCCACTATCCCCAGCGACACCGCGGCGCTCTGGCCGGAGACCGGGTGCTCGCGCAGCAGGAACGCCAGGAAGAAGATCAGAAACCCGGTCAGGCAGCGGATGGCGGCGTTGGCGGCCAGCGCGTGGGTGACGGCCGGGCCCACCGTGCGCAGCCCGGGCCGCTTGACCGGCTGCCGGTGCGGCCCGTGCAGGTGCTCCTCGTCGGCCGCCAGCAGGGCGCGGTCCTCGCCCTTGGCTGAGTCGACCTTCGGCGGCAGCGTGAACGACAGGATCGTCCCCGCCACGAACAGCACGAAGGCGCCGAAGAGGGGCCAGCGCGGCCCGATCTGCTGGAGCCCGGCACCGACGGGCGCGGCGATGCCGGTGGCGAGGAGCCCGCCGAGGGTCACCCGCGAGTTGGCCTTCACGAGGGAGAACCGCGGCGGCAGCAGCCGGGGCACGACGGCACTTCTGACCACGCCGTACGCCTTCGACGAGACGAGGACGCCGAGCGCGGCCGGGTACAGCTCCAGGCCGCCGCTGACGACCGCGCCGGACAGCACGATCGCGAGCAGCGCCCGGGCCAGCATCGCGCCGGCCATGGCGGCGCGGCGGCCGTGCGGCAGACGGTCGAGGAGGGGGCCGATGACGGGGGCGAGGAGGGTGAAGGGCGCCATGGTGATGGCGAGGTAGAGCGCGACGCGCCCGCGCGCCTCGTCGGTGGGCACGGAGAAGAAGACGGTCGAGGCGAGGGCGACCGTGATCATGACATCGCCGGCGCCGTTCACACCGTGCAGTTCGATCAGCTTGCCGAGGCCGGACTCGCCGGCCCCGTGCGCGTGGGTGGCCTTGCGGATGCCGCGGGCCGTGCCGGTCACCGGGAAGTGCAGGGCACGGCCGACCGTGCGGAAGAAGCCGCCCGCACGGCCCGGTCCGCCCGGTCGGATAGTTCCCTTGACCCCTTTCGGCCCACCGGTCCCGGTGGCGCCCGGGGGTGTCTTCGCGGCTGCCACGACGTCATAGTGCCCCGATAAGGCCATGGGTAGTGCCATTACCGCTTGTATAGGGCCTGTGGGGTGACGGTCCGGGGCGGCGGCCCGGGGGCCGGTGGACAGTGCAACAGGACCGTCGGTGTACGCGACGTGGGGCGGAAGGGTAGCGTGCGTATCTCAGCCATCCCGCAAAATGGATGAAGGACGTCGACGCGGTCCCCCGGTCCGCTCCGTCCGCCCCTGTGCCGGGAGTGGCGCACTCGTGAGACGGCGTATGGAGAGAAGCGATACCTGTGAGCGCAGCGACAACGCGAAGCCGCACCCCTGACCGTCTGTGCGCCGAGGCCGTCGACCTCGCCCGCGCCGCAGCCGAGGAGGCCGCCGCGCCGGGAATCGTCGGCGAGCACGTGGGGCTGGTCTCCGAGGGGGACCGCGTTGTCACGCACTTCTTCGAGTGCCGGGAACTCGGCTACCGGGGCTGGCGCTGGGCCGTGACGGTGGCCCGGGCCTCCCGGGCGAAGATCGTCACGGTGGACGAGGCGGCGCTGCTGCCCGGGCCGGACGCGGTGCTGGCGCCCGAGTGGGTGCCGTGGAGCGAGCGGCTGCGTCCCGGCGACATGGGGCCGGGCGATCTGCTGCCCACCGACGCCGAGGACCTGCGGCTGGAGCCGGGCTACTCGGGCGAGGACGAGCCGGCGCCGAACGTCCCCGTCTCCCACGAGCTGGCGGACCTGGTCGAGGCGGAGGACGCGGACCTCACCGCCGGCTCCGCGTCCGGTTTCGCGGTGCCCCCCTCCCGCGGTGCGATCCCGGCCGTCGCCGAGGAGCTGGGCATGCGCCGGGCCCGCGTCCTGTCCCGCTACGGCCTGCACAGCGCGGCCGACCGCTGGGAGGAGGCGTTCGGACCCAAGACCCCCATGGCCCAGTCGGCCCCCGCGGCCTGCGTCAGCTGCGGCTTCCTCGTCCCCATCGGCGGCTCCCTCGGCCAGGCCTTCGGCGCCTGCGCCAACGAGTTCTCCCCGGCCGACGGCCGCCTGGTCTCCCTCGCCTACGGCTGCGGCGGCCACTCCGAGGCGGCCGTCATGCCCCGCCCGCCCCAGCCGCCCGCGCCGGTCATCGACGAGACCCGGGTCGACCCGTTCCCGCTGCGCCCTGCCCAGGACTCCGGCTCGGTGACACCGACGGCGGACGCGGACACGGAGGAACTCGGGCACTCGTAGCCCCCACGTCTTCCGGTCACCGCCCCCTCCCGGCCGCCCGCGCCGGGCGGGCGCACGCCGTCCGCTCCGCAAGCGGTACCTTTCCCTCACGTCCACGAGGAGAAGGAACGGAACGTGAGCAGCAAGTTCGTGCGGCCCGCCGCCGAGGGGGCCGATCCGTTCGGTACCGCCCGTCTGCGGCGCGGTGTCCTCGACGCCTGGGCCACCAGCCCCGCCCGGTTCCGTGAGGACGCCAACGCCGAGGAGGATCTGGTCCTCGGCGGTTACCGGGACCGGCTCGTCGTGGAACTCGCCCAGAACGCGGCCGACGCCGCCGCCCGGGCCGGAGTGCCGGGGCGGCTGCGGCTCACCCTGCGCGATGACGTGCTCGTCGCCGCCAACACCGGCGCCCCGCTGGACGCGGCCGGGGTCGAGTCGCTGTCCACCCTGCGGGCATCGGCCAAGCGGGACACCGGGGACACCTCCTCCGTGGGACGGTTCGGCGTCGGGTTCGCCGCCGTGCTGTCCGTCACCGACGAGCCCGCCGTCGTCGGCCGGCACGGCGGTGTGCGGTGGTCGCTGGCCGAGGCCAGGGCCCTGGCCGCCGAGACCGCCCGGCACAGCCCCGGCCTCGGGGACGAGGTCCGGCGCCGCGACGGGCACGTCCCCCTGCTGCGGCTGCCGTACGCCGCCGAGGGCACCGCCCCCGCCCCCTACGACACCGCCGTCATCCTGCCGCTGCGGGACACCCCGGCAGCCGATCTCGCCGAGCGTCTGCTGCGGGCCGTCGACGACGCCCTGCTGCTCACCCTCCCCGGACTCGAAGAGCTGGTCGTCGAGATCAACGGGGAGAGCCCGCGCACCCTGACCCGCCGCACCGACGGCCCCTTCACCGTCGTCGACGACTCCGCCCACGGCGTCACCCACTGGCGCACCACCGCCGCCCACGGACCCCTCACCCCCGGCCTCCTCGCCGACCGGCCCGTCGAGGAGCGGCTGCGGCCCCACTGGTCCGTCACCTGGGCCGTGCCCGTGGACAGCGACGGCAGCCCGGCCCGGCCCCGCACCAGCGCGGTCGTGCACGCCCCCACCCCGAGCGACGAACCGCTCGGTGTCCCGGCCCTGCTCATCGCCTCGTTCCCGCTGGACTCCACCCGCCGGCACGCCGCCCCGGGCCCGCTGACCGACTTCCTCGTCGAGCGGGCGGCCGACGCCTACGCCGAACTCCTCGGCGACTGGCGGCCGGTGACGTCCCGGATCATCGACCTCGTGCCGGGCCCGCTCGGCAAGGGCGAACTGGACGGTGCCCTGCGCCAGGCGATCCTCCAGCGGCTGCCGCGGACCTCCTTCCTGCCGCCCGCGCTCCCGCCCCGCGAGGACGACGAGCTGCCGGAAACCCTGCGACCCCGCGACGCCGAGGTCGTCGAGAGCGCGGGTGCGGACACGGTGCGGGTGCTCGCCGAGGTGCTCCCCACCCTGCTGCCCGCCGGTCTCGAACGCCGGGCCGAGCTGCGGACCCTGGGCGTCGCCCGTGTCCCGCTGGCCGACGCGATCGACCGGCTGGCCGGTCTGGAGAAGGACCCCGGCTGGTGGCGGCGGCTCTACGACAGCCTCGCCGGGATCGACCCGGACCGACTGTCGGGGCTTCCGGTCCCGCTGGCCGACGGCCGGACGACCATCGGGCCCCGGCAGGTGCTGCTGCCGGGTGCGGAGACCGCGCGGATCGACCCCGAGGTGCTGGCCCGGCTCGGCCTGAAGGTCGCCCACCCCGACGCCGCCCACCCGATCCTGGAGAAGCTCGGCGCCCTGCCCGCGACACCCCGGGCGGTCCTCACCACCCCGCAGGTCCGGGTGGCCGTCGCCGCGTCCCTGGACGACGAGGGCGGCGTGAACTGGGAAGAGGACTCCCTCGACGCCGAGGAACGGGCCGACACCGTGCTCGCGCTGGTGCGGGACGCCGGTCTGGAGCCCGGCGAGGAGCCCTGGCTCGGCGCGCTCGCCCTGCCCGACGAGGACGGCGAACCGGCCCCGGCCTGCGAACTCGTCTTCCCCGGCGGGCCCTTCGCCCAGGTCATGCGGGAGGGCGAACTCGCCTCCGTGGACGCCGAGCTGGCCGCCAAGTGGGGCGAGCAGCCGCTCGCCGCCTGCGGTGTCCTGGTGGACTTCGCGATCGTCCGCGCCACCGACGTCGTCCTCGACCCGGACGAACTGGAGCCCCGTGAGGGCGACTTCGCCGAGCCCGACGACGCGGGCCTGCTGGACGCCGTCGACGTGTGGTGCGAGGACGTCCTGGACCGCTTCCCGGACAGCCCGGTGCCGCCGGTCGCCACCGAGATCATCGCCGTACGGGACCTGGATCTCGTGGACGAGGACAAGTGGGCGCAGGCGCTGGCGCTGTTGTCCCGGCCGCCGCTCAGGGACGCGATCGTGCAGCCCGTGCGGATCCTCCTGCCGGACGGCACGCACGAGGTCGTCCGGCCGTACACGGCCTGGTGGCTGCGCGGGAACCCGGTGCTCGACGGCCGCCGCCCGGCCGGCCTCAGGGCCGCCGGCGGCGATCCGCTGCTGCGCGGGCTGTACGACGAGGCCGACGCGACCGGGTTCGAGGACGAGCAGGTGCTGCGGGCGCTGGGGGTGCGGACGTCCGTCGCCGCGCTGCTGGACGAGCCCGGCGGTGCGGCCGAGCTGCTCGACCGGCTCGCCGACCCCGAGCGGGAGGTGACGGATGCGCACCTGCACGCCCTGTACGGGGCGCTGGCCGATCTGGACCCCGAGCAGGTGACCCTGCCGGACGACCTGCGGGCCGTCGTCGACGGCCGGGTGGAGGTCGTGGACGCGGCCGACGCGGTGGTGTGCGACTCGCCCGACCTGCTGCCGTTCACCGAGGGCGTGCCGCTGCTCCCCGTCCGCCCGTCACGCGCCGCCGAGCTGGCCGAACTGTTCCAGGTGCGGCGGCTGAGCGAGTCGGTCACCGGGCACGTCACCTCCGAGGGCACCGAGCACGACGTACCGGAGCCGGTGCGGGTGCTGCTCGGCCGGCAGACCCCGGCCTCCTACGTCGAGCACGAGGAACTCGTCGTCGACGGCGTGGAGATCGACTGGCGGCTCACCGACGACGGCGTCCTGCACGCCGCGACCCTGGAGGGCGTCGCCGCGGGGCTCGCCTGGGCGGCGGGGCAGTGGCCGCGGCGGTTCGAGGTGGCGGCGCTGCTGGAGGACCCGTCCCGCACGGACGAACTGGCGCGGGACCGGTGGTTCGACTGAGCCCGGTGGTGAGGCAGGCGGTGAGGGACGGCTGGGCGGCGTACGGCAGTTGGTGAAAACTCCCGCACATTTTTTTCACCTGTCGTACAACCATGCGCATCACTGGGCTATCTGATCACGTGAGTCAACAGACTCCACGATCACTTGGGCCCCGAGAGCCGACGATGAGCACCGGGGCCCCTCTCCACCTGGAGAACGCATGCGTATCCGAGCCACCGTGGCCGCCGTCACCGGCGCCCTGGCCCTTTCCGCCCTCGCCGTCCCGGCCGCGCAGGCGGACAACCACGCGCCGAACCTGGCGTCGCTGGTCCCGTCCACCTCGAAGGCCACGCCGTTCGCCGCCGCCGCTCCGGCGGACGACTCCCTGGGCGACACCAAGATCACGGGTGTGACCGTCAACGGCGGCAAGAACATCGTGGTCGGCACGACCGTCAAGAAGTCCTTCACCGTCTCCGTGACGGCCACCGACCCCGAGGGCATCCAGGACGCCTTCGCGATGCTGTGGCACGGTCCGGACACCGAGAACGCCGACGGCGCGATCGTGCCGGAGAGCCTGGACAACGATCAGGTCGGCACCTGCACCAACTCCAGCGCGACCACCGCCACCTGCAAGGTCACGCTGATCGCCGACCCGAACGAGAACGTCTACAGCAACATCCTGGCCGGTACCTGGAAGGTGTGGGCCGCTGCCGTCGGCAACGACGGCGACTACGTGATCCGCGAGGCCTACAAGACGGCCAAGGTCCAGCGGGCCTCCAAGCTGACGGTCAACGCCTCGCCGGAGCCGGTGAGGAAGGGCAGGACCATCACGGTCACCGGCAAGCTGTCCCGCGCCAACTGGGACGACCACAAGTACCACGGTTACACCGGCCAGTCGGTGAAGCTGCAGTTCCGCAAGAAGGGCAGCGACACCTACACCACCCTCAAGACCATCAAGTCCAACAGCACGGGCGAGCTGAAGACCACCGTCACCGCCTCGTCGGACGGCTACTTCCGCTACTCCTTCGCGGGCACCACGACCACCCCGGCGATCAACGCCGCGGGTGACTTCGTCGACGTGCAGTAACACCGCCCAGCGACGACACCGCCGGTCCCGGAGCCATGCCGGGGCCGGCGGCGCCGTGTCCGCCGGATCCGCCGTGCATGTGCCACGAGCGCGTCGAACGTCGCGGATGAGACGGCAAAACCCGGCCGGGCCCTACAACCCTGTCCGGGGTTCGTGAATCTGATCTTCCGAGTCAGTCAGACTCCTAGCTCACTTCTCCTCCTGGGGAACACATGCACATGCGAGCCACCGTGGCCGCCGTCTCCGGCGCCCTGGCCCTTTCCGCCCTCGTCGTTCCGGCCGCGCACGCCGCCGACGCCCCGTCGGGCAAGCAGGCCTTCAGCTCCGCCTCGGCCGACGCGGGCACGGGCACCACCGCTTCGACCCTCGACGTCACCTTCTCCAACGTGAAGGTCAACAGCGGCAAGAACATCGTCGTCGGCACCACCAACGTCGTGAGCGTGCCGGTCACCTACTCCGTGACCCACGCCGCCGACCTCGACACCAGCTCCGACAACTTCGCCACCGGCCCGCTGATCTACCACGGCTCCTCGCTCGACACCGCGGACAACGTCTTCATCAGCGACGACCCGGCCACCTGCACCGCCGCCTCGTCCACCGTCCTCAACTGCAAGGGCGTCATCAGCATCCGCCCGGCCGACGGCGACCTGTACAACTCCGACGCCGGCACCTGGGGCGCCGGTGCCCTCGCCGTCACCAGCAACGACGAGGAGAAGACGCAGGGCGGCCTCGGCACCACCAAGGTGCAGCGCTACTCCAAGCTGACCGTCAACGCCGGCCCCGAGCCCGTCTACAAGGGCAAGACCATCACGTCCACGGGCAAGCTGTCCCGCGCCAACTGGGAGGACAACGCCTACCACGGCTACACCAACCAGCCGGTCAAGCTCCAGTTCCGCAAGGCGGGCACCAGCACGTACACCACCGTCAAGACGGTGTACTCCGACAGCACCGGCAACGTGAAGGCCACCGCCACCGCCGCCTACGACGGCTACTGGCGCTTCAGCTTCGCCGGCACGACGACCACCCCCGCCGTCAACGCCACGGGCGACTACGTCGACGTGAAGTAGAAGCGCCCCCTCAGGGGCGCGGGGAACTGCGCGACCAGCCACACACGGCTCGCGGACGACATAAGGCAGAAGTCCTGACCGCCCGAGCCGAGCGCTAAGCGGGAAAGCGGCGGTCCACCCACCTCCACAGGAGTTCCAGGGTGGCCGCCGCCACCGCCGCGATGCCGACGGCAGTCCACGGCATCGTCACGCCCACCAGCTTCAGCGCGAAGAAGTGCTGCAGCCACGGCACGACCAGCACCACCAGGAACGCCCCGGCCATCGAGGCGACCAGGGCGACCCGCCACCACGTGTACGGGCGGGCGATGATCGCCAGCACCCACATCGAGATCAGGAAGAGCGTGAGTGTCGCCGCGCTGGTCTCCGCGTCCAGCGCCCCGGCGCCCGTGTAGTGCTCCCGGGCGATCAGATACGTCGCGAACGTCGCCAGCGCCGCCACGACCCCGCCCGGGATCGCGTACCGCATGACCCGCCGCACGAAGTTCGGCTTCGCGCGTTCCTTGTTGGGGGCGAGGGCCAGGAAGAACGCCGGGATGCCGATGGTCAGCGTCGACAGCAGCGTCAGGTGGCGCGGCAGGAACGGGTACTCCACCTGCGAGCACACCACCAGCACGGCCAGCAGCACCGAGTACACCGTCTTGACGAGGAACAACGTCGCCACCCGCGTGATGTTCCCGATGACCCGCCGCCCCTCGGCGACCACCGACGGCAGCGTCGCGAAGCTGTTGTTCAGCAGCACGATCTGCGCGACGGCCCGGGTCGCCTCCGAGCCGGAGCCCATCGCCACACCGATGTCGGCGTCCTTCAGGGCGAGGACGTCGTTCACCCCGTCGCCGGTCATCGCGACCGTGTGCCCGCGGGACTGCAGAGCCCCCACCATGTTCCGCTTCTGCTGCGGGGTGACCCGCCCGAACACCGTCCCGCCGTCGAGGGCGTCGGCCATCCCGTCCTGCTCGGCGGGCAGCCGCCGCGCGTCCACGGTGCTGCCCGACAGCCCCAGCTTGGCGGCGACCGCGCCGACCGACACCGCGTTGTCGCCGGAGATGACCTTGGCCCGGACGTTCTGGTCGGCGAAGTAGCGCAGGGTGTCGGCGGCGTCCGGACGCAGCCGCTGCTCCAGCACGACCAGGGCGGTGGGCCGCGCCCCCTTCGCCACCTCGGGATCGTCCAGGTCGCGCGCGACCCGGGCGAGCAGCAGCACCCTGAGGCCCTGCTCGTTCAGCCGCCCGGTCTCGGCCAGGGCCGGATCGTCCTCCGCCAGCAGCACGTCGGGCGCGCCCAGCAGCCACCGGCCGGACTGCCCGTCGCCCTCGTCGAACGCGGCGCCGCTGTACTTGCGGGCGGAGGAGAACGGCAGGGCCTCGGTGCAGCGCCAGCCCTCCACGGCCGGGTAGGCGTCGATGATCGCCTTCAGGGAGGCGTTCGGCCGCGGGTCCGACGCGCCGAGCGCGCCGAGCACCTTCCGCACGTACGTCTCGTCGGCGCCCTGCAGCGGACGCAGCTCCGTGACGTCCATGCCGCCCTCGGTGAGGGTGCCGGTCTTGTCGAGGCAGACCGTGTCGACCCGGGCCAGCCCCTCGATCGCGGGCAGCTCCTGCACCAGGCACTGCTTGCGGCCGAGCCGGATCACGCCGATGGCGAAGGCGACCGAGGTGAGCAGGACGAGTCCCTCGGGGACCATCGGGACGATGCCGCCGACCGTGCGGGCGACGGAGTCGTCGAAGCCGCTCTCCTTGACGAACAGCTGGCTGACGACCAGGCCGATCGCGGTCGGCACCATCATCCACGTGACGTACTTGAGGATCGTGGAGATGCCCGAGCGCAGCTCGGACTGGACGAGGGTGAAGCGGGAGGCCTCCTCGGCGAGCTGGGCGGCGTAGGCCTCGCGGCCGACCTTCGTCGCCTGGAAGGCCCCGCCGCCCGCCACCACGAAGCTGCCGGACATGACCTGGTCGCCGGGCTGCTTCACGACCGGGTCGGCCTCGCCCGTGAGCAGCGACTCGTCGATCTCGAGACCGTCCGCCTCGACGCAGACCCCGTCGACGACGACCTTGTCCCCGGGCCCGATCTCGATCAGGTCGTCCAGCACGATCTCGGACGTGCTGACCTCGGCGGCGGTCCCGTCGCGGCGCACGGTGGGCCTGACCTCGCCGATCAGCGCGAGCGAGTCCAGCGTCTTCTTCGCCCGCCACTCCTGGACGATCCCGATGCCGGTGTTCGCGAGGATCACGAACCCGAACAGACTGTCCTGGATCGGCGCCACCACCAGCATGATCAGCCACAGCACGCCGATGATCGCGTTGAAGCGGGTGAAGACGTTCGCCCGGACGATGTCGACGGTGGACCGGCTGCTGCGCACCGGCACGTCGTTGACCTGCCCGCGCTCCACCCGTTCGGCGACCTGAGCACCGGTCAGGCCGGTCTCGCGTGAGGTGACCGTCGCCGGCCGCGCGGAGTCGGGCCGGGCACCCGCGTCGAGATGCGTCATGCATTCGACGGTACGTGCGGTTTTGCCGCTTCACCCGCTGAATGTGGCGAAGATCCGACCTGGGAAGGACGGACTTCGTGCCGTGGTCGTAGGGCAGTTGTACGCCGTCGGACCACGGTGCCGGGGCCCGCCGTCAGCCCGCCCGCCGGGCCGTGAGGAGCAGGTACTCCCACTCCAGGACGGTCGCGCCCGAGCCCGTTCCCAGGTCCCCGTCGCGGGCGAGGTCCACCAGGGCGGCGTCGAGGGCGGCGGCGCGTTCGGGATCACCGGCGAGGTTCTTGTAGACGCTGATGGTGGGGCCGTAGCGCTCCTTGAAGTAGTCGCGGAACGCCTCGGGCGTCTCGAAGCGCTCGACCCGGACCGTGCGGCGCTCGGCGCGCACGTCCGTGACCCGGTCGCCGAGGAGTGCGCGGACGTGGTCCTCGTCCCCCCACAGCGGCGGCGGCTTGCCCCCGGGCGGGGGCGGGGGCGCGTACGGCTTCATCACGGCGAACATCCGGCCGATGAAGCCCCGCGGCGTCCAGCTCAGCAGCCCGACGGTGCCGCCCGGACGGCAGACCCGGACGAGTTCGTCGGCGGCCTCCTGGTGGTGCGGGGCGAACATGACGCCGACGCAGGACAGCACGGTGTCGAACTCCGCGTCGCCGAACGGCAGGGCTTCGGCGTCGGCCTCCTGCCAGGCGAGCCGCGCCCCCTGCTTCTCGGCCGCCCGCCGGCCGGCGTCGAACAGCTCCGGCGTCAGGTCGGAGGCCACCACGTCCGCACCGGCCAGGGCCGCCCGGATCGCGGCGTTGCCGGAGCCGGCGCCGACGTCCAGGACCCGCTGGCCGGGGCGCACGCCGCAGGCCTCGACCAGGGTCGCTCCCAGTTCGGGGATGACCTCGGCGGCCAGGGACGGGTAGTCGCCCTGGGCCCACATCGCCCGGTGCTTGGACTTCAGGGCACGGTCGGCCTCGACCGCACTGTTCCGCGTCGTCATCGCTGCGCTCCTCACCGGTCGGGCGGCGGTGGCGCGCCGACGGTCCTCGAGCGTTCGCCGCCATCTCCTGAGCGTAGGGAGGGGGCGGGTGCGTGTCTCGTCGGAGAGCGCGGGGTTGTGTCTTCGTCCGGCGCCGGGTGGGGTCGTGCCTCTTCGCGTGGCGCCGGGTGGGGGTTCGCCTCTTCGCGTGGCGCGGGGTGTGGGTCGGGGCCGCGCCGGGGGGTGTCCGTCCTCGGAACGTCGCGATGGGCTTGCGTGCCGACTGACTGTGCGTTGACGCGACAACCGCTGCGGGCGGACACCCAGACACCCCCCGACACGGCCCCTTCCCGCCGTACGCGGGTGCGGCTCGGCTCCGGCTACTGGGGCGTGGCCGCCGGGTCCTGTGCCGCCGCGCGCTTGATCGCGGCGTCGCGCTTGCGGACGTACCAGATGCCGATCAGGCCCAGCCCGGCGCCTGCCAGGCAGGTCCACACCCACCAGGTGTGGCCGTGGTCGTCGAACCAGCCGTAGAACGGGAGCTGGACCAGGAAGAGGACGAACCACAGGATGGTGCCGCCGGTGATGGTGGCGACCACGGGGCCCTCCAGGGGCTCCGGCGCCTCGTGTCGGGGGGTCCACTTCGCCATGGGGACAGCTTACGAGGCGATCAGGTCTACGCGCGGAGATGGCCGAGGGGGACTTTATATGTTCATACTGAAACGGTTTATGTCTGACCACTTCTCTTCGTAGGAAACACCAAATACATGTCCTCCTCGGCTCCCGCCAAGGTCCCCGCCCCTGAACAGCCGGGAGCCGGGCGCACGTACGGCGCACTCGACCGCTTCTTCCGGATCTCCGAGCGGGGCAGCACCGTGCCCCGCGAGGTCCGGGGCGGTCTGGCCACCTTCTTCGCGATGGCCTACATCATCGTGCTGAACCCGATCATCCTCGGCAGCGCCAAGGACATGTACGGTCACCAGCTCGACAACGGGCAGCTGGTCACCGCGACGGCCCTGACCGCCGCGCTCACCACTCTCCTCATGGGCGTCATCGGCAACGTCCCGATCGCCCTGGCCGCCGGTCTCGGCGTGAACTCCGTCGTCGCCCTCCAGCTCGCCCCGCGCATGTCCTGGCCGGACGCGATGGGCATGGTGGTGCTCGCCGGGTTCGTGGTCATGCTGCTGGTCGCCACGGGGCTGCGCGAGCGCGTCATGAACGCCGTGCCCTACGGGCTGCGCAAGGCCATCTCCATCGGTATCGGCCTGTTCATCATGCTCATCGGGCTGGTCGACGCGGGCTTCGTCTCCCGGATTCCGGACGCCGCCCAGACCACCGTCCCGCTCCAGCTGGGCGGCGACGGCCATCTGAACGGCTGGCCGGTCCTCGTCTTCGTGCTCGGTGTGCTGCTGACCCTCGCGCTGATCGTGCGCAAGGTCTCGGGCGCGATCCTGATCTCCATCGTGGCCATGACGATCCTCGCGGTGGTCATCAACGCGGTGGCCGAGGTGCCGAGCTGGGGCCTGACCACGCCCACGTGGCCCGGCAACCCGGTCGCGAGCCCCGACTTCGGGCTGATCGGGCAGGTCAGCCTGTTCGGCGGCTTCGGCAAGGTCGGCGTGCTCACCGGCGTGCTGTTCGTCTTCACCGTGCTGCTGTCGTGCTTCTTCGACGCGATGGGCACGATCATGGGCGTCTCCGACGAGGCGAAGCTGACCGACGGCGAGGGGCAGATGCCGGGCATCAACCGGGTGCTGTTCGTCGACGGCCTCGCGGTCGCCGCCGGTGGCGCCAGCTCCTCCTCCGCGACGACCGCGTTCGTCGAGTCGACGGCCGGTGTCGGCGAGGGGGCCCGGACCGGTCTCGCGAACGTCGTCACCGGCGGCCTCTTCGCCGCGGCCCTCTTCCTGACGCCGGTCGCCACGATGGTCCCCTCCCAGGCGGCCACGCCCGCCCTGGTCGCGGTCGGCTTCCTGATCCTGGCCGGGTCCGTGAAGGAGATCGACTGGGCGGACTACACGATCGCCGTCCCGGCCTTCGTGACGATGCTGATGATGCCGTTCACCTACTCGATCACCAACGGCATCGGCATGGGCTTCATCACCTTCGCGGTGCTGCGGCTCGCCGCCGGGCGGGGCCGGGAGGTGCCGTCGGCGATGTACGCGGTGGCGGCGGTGTTCGCGTTCTACTACCTGATGCCGGCGCTGGGTCTGACCTGATCGTCGTCGCCGGAGTCGGGGGCGCCGTAGAACCTCTCCGTCTCCTCGACGGCGGCCTGGAAGCGCTGGTCGAAGTCATCCCGAATGAGCGTCCGGAGGACATGGTCCTGGACGCTCATTCCCCTTTTCGCGGCCTGGTGCCTGAGCCGTTCGAGCAGGTCGTGGTCTATTCGCAGGCTGAGCACGCTGGTCCCCATGGGCATGAGGGTCGCGGCAGCGTTCGGTCCGGCGGGGCGCGTTCCACCGCCTTGTCACTCATATGAGTGATGTCACGGTTCAGTGGCGGGCGTCACGGGCGGTCGCGCGTGTTCCGGTTGGTATTTAGCGAGAGTAATGAGTTACGCTAAAGAACATGCCGGACCTCAACCATGGCGACGACGTGGCCGCCGTGAACTCCCTCCGATCCGCAGTGATGCGGCTGTCCCGTCGGCTCAAGCACCAGCGGGTCGACGAATCGCTCAGCCCCACCGAGATGTCGGTGCTGGGCACCCTCTCGCTGTGCGGCAGGGCCACACCGGGGGAGCTCGCCCGCAAGGAGCACGTCCAGCCGCCGTCGATGACCCGCATCGTGGCCCTGCTGGAGGCCAAGGGACTGGTCCGGCTGGAGCCGCACCCCGAGGACCGTCGCCAGAAGGTCGTCACACGCACCGAGCAGGCCGAGGCCATGCTCGAGGAGAGCCGCGCCAAGCGGAACGCGTTCCTGGCCACGCTGGTCGAGAACCTCGACGAGGACGAGTGGGCGAAACTCCGCGCCGCCGCCCCCGTGCTGGAGAAGCTCGCGCACCTGTAAGCAGCAGTCGTCGCAAGGAGGCGAACCCTTTGAGTTCGGGACCCGGAGCAGCTTCCGCCCCCGCACCTGACCCCCACGATTCCCCGCCCGCCTCCGATCCGCTCTCGCGCAAGTCCTCGATGTTCTCCTCCCTGAAGGTCAGGAACTACCGCCTGTTCTTCATGGGCCAGGTCGTCTCCAACATCGGCACCTGGATGCAGCGCATCGCCCAGGACTGGCTGGTGCTCAGCCTCACCGGCTCCTCCGCCGCCGTCGGCATCACGACCGCGCTGCAGTTCCTGCCGATGCTGCTCTTCGGCCTCTACGGCGGTGTCCTCGTCGACCGGCTGCGCAAGCGGCCCACACTGCTCGTGACGCAGTCCTCGATGGCGCTCACGGCGATCGCCCTGTCCGTCCTCACCCTCACCGGGCACGTCCAGGTGTGGCACGTGTACGTCGCCGCCTTCGCGGTCGGTCTGGCCACCGTCGTGGACAACCCGGCCCGGCAGTCCTTCGTCTCCGAGCTGGTCGGTCCGGGGCAGTTGCAGAACGCGGTCAGCCTGAACTCGGCGAACTTCCAGTCCGCCCGCCTGGTCGGCCCCGCCGTCGCGGGCCTCTTCATCACCGGCGTCGGCACCGGCTTCGCGTTCCTCTTCAACGGCCTGTCCTTCATCGCGCCGCTCACCGGCCTGCTGCTGATGCGCGCCCGTGAGCTGCACGCCGTGGAGCGCGCACCGCGCGGCAAGGGGCAGCTGCGGGAGGGCGTGCGCTACGTCACCGGCCGCCCGGAGCTGATCTGGCCGATCGTCCTGGTCGGCTTCGTCGGGACGTTCGCCTTCAACTTCCCCGTCTACCTCTCGGCCTTCGCGGACGACGTCTTCCACGCGGGTGCGGGCGCCTACAGCATGTTCAACACGCTGATGGCGGTCGGCTCGCTCGTGGGCGCACTGCTCGCGGCCCGGCGGGGCACGGCCCGGCTGCGGCTGCTGATCGTGGCGGCCATGGCCTTCGGCGCGCTGGAGATCCTGGCCGCGACGACCCCCACGCTGTGGATGTTCGCCCTGTTCATGATCCCGCTGGGCCTGTTCGGCATGACGGTCAACGTCACGACGAACACCAGCATCCAGATGGCCACGGACCCGGCCATGCGCGGCCGCGTCATGGCCCTCTACATGATGGTCTTCCTCGGCGGCTCGCCGGTCGGCGCCCCGATCGTCGGCTGGATCACCGACACCTACGGCGCCCGGATCGGCCTCGCGGCCGGCGGCGCGGTGGCGGCACTCGCCGCGGCGGTGATCGGCCTGATCCTGGCCCGCGTCGGCAACCTCCGCCTGTCGGTGGGCTGGCACCGGGGGCATCCCCGGGTGCGGTTCGTGCCGCGGGAGCAGCAGGAGGCGCTGGCTCCGGCGGCGTAGGGCGCCGTCAGTCCCGGGGGAACTCGCCGGTTTCGAGGACGAGCCCGACCGCGGTGCCCGTCAGGTCGATCTCGTCCCCGAAGTCCAGGCTGAGCTCGCCCCGGTACTCGCCGTCCTTGGGCTTGGTGTGCAGGTGCCAGCGGCCGGTGTACGGATCCACGATCAGGTACACCGGCACACCGGCGGCGGCGTAGGCGTCCTTCTTGGGGCCGTAGTCGTTGGCGCCGGTCTTCCTGGAGATCACCTCGGCGACGAACTCGACGTCCTGGTAGCGCCACAGGCCCTTGGCGTTCTTCGCCGCACCCTCCGTCATCACCGTGATGTCGGAGGCGAAGCCGTTGAGATGGCCCGGGTAGTCGACACGGACGTCGGACTTCACGCGCTTGCGCGGGTACTTGGTGCGCAACTGGTCGTAGATGTCCGCGATGATGTCCCAGTGGGTGTCCCGCTGAGGCGCCATGAAGATGTTCCCCCCGACGATCTCGACCTTGTAGCCCTCGGGGACCGGCATGGTCTCCACCCACTCGAACATCGTGTCGAGGGTGAGTTCACCGCTGCTGTCGGCCATCTCGATCCTGTCGTCAAGGACGGTCATCGTGGCGCTCCTCCCCGGCCGCACTCGCGGATGGAGCCGGCCGCGCAGTACAACGATACGCACGGTGACCTGGACACGCCCGGGTCCGCGGAGCCCGTGCCTACACCCTGCGGGCCAGCAACTGTCCCGGCCACTTGTTCTCGCCCACCGTGAAGGCAAGGGTGCGGGTGAAGCCGTTGGCCTCGTAGTAACGGACGAGCTTGCCGTCGTCACCGGCGTAGCAGTCGACGCGGAGGAGGGAGACCCCGGCCCGGCGGGTCTCCTGGGCGGCGTGGTCCAGCAGGGCGCTGCCCACGCCGTGCCCCTTGTAGCGGCGGTCGGAGGCCAGCCAGTGGATGTAGCGCTCGGGTTCACCGGGCTGGGGGAGGTGGGACAGGGAGGCGCCCGCCGAGTCGGTGAGGGTGAGGGTGCCGGCGGGGACGCCGTCGGCGTCGGCCATGAACACGCTGCCCTCCGCCATGTACCGGCGGACCGACTCCACCGTCTTCGGGTTCTGCGACAGCGGCCGCGTCCCCCACTGCCCCGTGCGCCCCTGGGACACCAGCCACTCCACACCGCTGTCGAGCATGCCGAGTATCGCGGGAATGTCGTCGGGCCCGCCGTCCCGGATGGTGATCCGCATGGCCTCATGGTGCCAGGCTGGTTCCATGAGACTCTTCGCGGCCGTGCTGCCCCCTGACGAGGTGTGTCGTGAACTCGGCTCCGTGGTCGACGAGTTGCGCGGGCTGCCCGGCGCCGACGGCATGCGATGGACCGGCCGTCCCGGCTGGCACTTCACGCTCGCCTTCTACGGTGAGGTCGACGACGGTCTCGTCCCGGAGCTGACGGAGCGGCTGGAGCGGGCCGCGCGCCGCACCGAGCCGTTCGCCCTGGCCGTACGGGGAGGCGGGCAGTTCGGGCACGGGAAGGCGCTGTGGGCCGGGGCCGAGGGGGACCTGGCCACTCTCCGGCTGCTGGCCGAGCGGGCCGAGGCGGCGGCGCGCAAGGCGGGGGTGCCGATGGGGGAGCACCGGCGGTACAAGCCCCATATGACCGTGGCGCGGAGCCGGGCGGCGGGGGACGTGCGGGCCTTTGTGGACACCCTCGCGGGGTTCTCGGGCCGAACCTGGACCGTGCGGGAGCTCTGCCTGGTACGGAGCAATCTGCCGACGTCCGGTGTCCCGGGGGAGCAGCCCCGGTACGAGGCGGTCGGGCGCTGGGCACTCGGGGGTGCCGGTTAGGCTCGATGCCGTGGACCCGAAAACCCGCAACCGGATCATGGCCGGTGTGCTCGTGCTGATGTTTCTCGTCGTCGCCCTCGCTTCCGTGATCGGAAAGTAGCCGGGGCGGGGCCGCGCGGTCGGTCGTGTTCCGGCTGCGGGCCGGTGGGGGCTTGTCGCGCAGTTCCCCGCGCCCCTTGGGGGCGCCGGGGGAACTGCGGGACGTCGACACACAGCCGGCGCCCCCGGAAGCAGGGCGCCGGCCCATCACCGATTACCAGGCGAAAGCCTCCGGGCTCGGGCCCGGGCCCGGGAAGATCTCGTCCAGGCCGGTCAGGAGCTCCTCGGACAGTTCCAGCTCCGACGCGCGGACCGCGGAGGCGAGCTGCTCGGCGGTACGCGGGCCGACGATCGGGCCGGTCACACCCGGGCGGGTGAGCAGCCAGGCCAGGGCGGCCTCGCCGGGCTCGATGCCGTGCTTGTCGAGCAGGTCCTCGTAGGACTGGATCTGCGCCCGGGTGGCGGGATCGGCGAGCGCGTCGGCCGCGCGGCCGGAGGTACGGCGCTTGCCCTCGACCTCCTTCTTGAGCACACCGCCCAGCAGACCGCCGTGCAGCGGCGACCAGGGGATGACGCCGAGCCCGTACTCCTGGGCGGCCGGGACGACCTCCATCTCCGCGCGCCGCTCGGCGAGGTTGTACAGGCACTGCTCACTGACCAGGCCGATGGTCCCGCCGCGCCGCGCGGCGATCTCGTTGGCCTGGGCGATCTTGTAGCCGGGGAAGTTCGACGAGCCGACGTAGAGGATCTTGCCCTGCTGGACCAGGACGTCGATCGCCTGCCAGATCTCCTCGAAGGGGGTGTTCCGGTCGACGTGGTGGAACTGGTAGACGTCGATGTGGTCCGTCTGCAGCCGCTTGAGGCTGGCGTCCACGGCCCGCCGGATGTTGACCGCGGAGAGCTTGTCGTGGTTGGGCCAGGCCGCACCGTCGGCGCCCATGTTGCCGTAGACCTTCGTGGCGAGGACGACCTTGTCGCGCCGTCCCCCGCCCTTGGCGAACCAGTTGCCGATGATGCTTTCGGTGCGGCCCTTGTTCTCGCCCCACCCATACACATTGGCCGTGTCGAAGAGGTTTATGCCCGCGTCCAGCGCCGCGTCCATGATGGCGTGGCTGTCGGCCTCGTCGGTCTGCGGGCCGAAGTTCATGGTGCCGAGGACGAGCCGGCTGACCTTGAGTCCCGTGCGTCCGAGCTGCGTGTACTCCATGGGGCACAAGCCAACGTCTTGAAGTGCGCTCCAAGCAAGCACGAACTCGGGTGCGCGTGCCCGCCTCCCGTTCGTGAGGGGCTATTCCTCGTACGGACCCGCCAGGCCCCAGCCCTGGTGCATCGCCTCCGCGAAGGCCGCCGCGATCTTGTGTTCGCCGCTCGCGTTGGGGTGGGTGCCGTCGTAGGTGTCGGTGGCGACGTCGTACGAGGGCGGGGGTGAGGCCAGGAGGACGGGGGAGCCGGGTTCGTCGAGGTCGGCGGCCGTCTTGGCGAGGAGTTCGTTGAAGCGGGTGACCTCGGCGGCGAAGGGCTCGTCCGACCGGGCGCGCACGTTCGGGGTGACGGGCAGCCACACCATGCCCACCCGCCGGTTCGCCGCCCGCGCTTCGGACACGAACGCCCGGACGTTCTCGGCGGTCTGCTCGGCGTTCGTGTAGAAGCCCAGGTCGATCAGGCCCAGGGAGACCAGGAGCACGTCCGCGCGGCACGACCGCACCGCGTCGCCGATCAGCGGGGCCATGTGCTGCCAGCCCTCGCCCCAGCCGGCCAGGTGGGCACGCGGGAAGTCCGGATCGGCGTACCCGTTGGACACCGGGGCCTGCGCGACCTTGTCGTAGAGCGTCTCGCGGGGGCCGACGAGAGTGAAGGGGCCGCCGTAGGAACGGCACAGGTGCTGCCACAGCCGGTAGCGCCATGTGTGTTCGCCCGTGCTTCCGATCGTCATGGAGTCACCGACGGGCATGAACCTGAGCATCCGCTCATGATGAACGATCTCGGCGGCCGACGGGATGTGAGTCGGGACACGCCCTTCGGACGGCCGTCGGGCTGTGATCCATCGGGCCGGTGAACCGCGCGGCGGGATGGCAGGCTTGGGGCATGCGCAGACCGTTCGCACTCCTCGCCGCGGCCCTCCTCACGGGCGCCCTCGCCGTGCCCGCCTCCGCCGCCGACGGCGACGAGAAGTTCACGATCAAGGACCCGCGCATCACCGAGTCCAGCGGCCTGGCCGCCTCGCGGCAGCACCCCGGCATCTACTGGACGCACAACGACAGCGACGACGGGGCGTACCTGTACGCCGTGGACAGCGCGACGGGCGAGACGGTCGCCACGATCACCATGTCCGGCGTGGGCAGCCCGCGCGACGTCGAGGCCATCTCCATCGGGCCGGACGACCAGATCTACGTCGGCGACATCGGCGACAACCTCGGCGGCAGCTGGCCGTACGTCTGGATCTACCGGCTGCCCGAGCCGAAGAAGCTGCGCGACGAGACGATCAAGGCCACGCAGTACGTCGTGAAGTACTCCGACGGCGCGCGGGACGCGGAGTCCCTCGTGGTGCACCCGAAGACCGGCCGCGTCTACATCGTCGACAAGAACGAGAAGGGCGGGCACCTGTACGAGGGCCCGGCGCGGCTCGCTCCGTCCGGGACGAACGTCTTCCGTCCGATCGCCGCGGTCCCCGACCTGGAGGCCACCGACGCCACGCTCTCCCCGGACGGCGAACAGCTGGTCGTGCGCAGCTACTTCGGGGCGATCGCCTACGACTGGAACGGCGGGAAGATCAAGAAGAGGGAACGGCTCGGCGTGCCGTTCCTGGGGCAGGGGGAGTCCGTCACCTACACCGCCGACGGCAAGACGCTGATGTACGGCGCCGAAGGCGCGGACAGTCCGGTGGAGCCGCAGGACGCCCCGGGCGGTGACGCCTCCAGCGCGTCCTCCGGAAGTGGGAGTTCGACCGCGTCCGACGGCGGGGGAGAGGGCCTGAGCGGCAACCTGAAGACGGGGGCGATCGCCGCGGGTGCGGTTCTGGTGGCGGTGCTGGCCGTGCGGGGGCTGAGGCGTCGGCGCTAGGCCGTCTCCGTGAAGGGCGTGGGGCGGGCGGGACGTCGAGGTCGCGATCCTGCCTCCGCGGTGCTCGTCACCGAGTGCTTCCGCGGGTCTCCACCAGCATGTCCAACCCGTCCAGGATCCGCTGCAGCCCGAACTCGAAGTGGTCGAAGTCCGTGCCGAAGGCGTCCTCGGAGAG
This sequence comes from Streptomyces sp. NPDC029041, assembly GCF_040637515.1. Classification (NCBI taxonomy): domain Bacteria; kingdom Bacillati; phylum Actinomycetota; class Actinomycetes; order Kitasatosporales; family Streptomycetaceae; genus Streptomyces; species Streptomyces sp. NPDC029041. The sequence continues at coordinate 225,505 of NZ_JBEZWO010000005.1, forward strand.
CGAGGCCATGACCGGGTAGCGGCCCGAGGCCATGGCCTTCTCCAGGACCGGCACCTGCGCCTGCCAGAACTCGGCGTCCGTCAGCCCGGTCCTGCGCTCCGCCTCCAACTGGTACAGCTGCGTGCGCGCGGCCCCTACGACGTAGCCGTCGATCATGATGATCGCGGAGACGAGCTCGGGGTCGCTCAGCCCCATCGGGCGGATCAGGGTCAGCACCTTTTCCATGCCGTCCAGGGCGCTCGGGCCGAGGATCGGGCGGGACTGGTTGACCTGGAGCAGCCAGGGGTGGCCGCGGTAGAGGGCGAGGGTGGCGCGGGCCAGTGCCTCCAGGGCCGCCCGCCAGCCGCCGTCGCCGAGGTCGGCCGGGTTCTCGGAGGGCCGCTGCACCCGGTCCAGCATCAGGTCGAGCAGTTCGCCCTTGCCGGGCACGTACCGGTACAGCGACATGGTGCCGGTGCCGAGTTCGGCCGCGACACGGCGCATGGAGAGGCCCTCCAGCCCTTCGCTGTCCGCCACCTGGATCGCTGCTTCCACGATCCGGTCCAGCGTCAGGGTCGGTTTGGGGCCGCGGGTCGGGCGGCGGCCGGTGTCCCACAGCAGTTCGAGCGTGCGGGCGATGTCGCCGCTGCCGCTGGTCTCCGTACCGCCCGTGCCCCTCGAACCGCTCGTCATGGAGCCCAGCTTAGATCCCCGCGAAAAAACTGGGTACGGCGTACGCGTCATCGGGTACGGTGTACTCAGTTCGGTGCCGACGGGGCACGGACGTGCGGGAGGGGGCGGCATGGACGGATACGCGGTGCGGGCCGAGGCGCTGGAGAAGAGGTACGGCGACAAACGCGCCCTCGACGGCTTCGACCTGGAGGTGCGCGAGGGCACGGTGCACGGCCTGCTCGGGCCGAACGGGGCGGGCAAGACCACCGCCGTCCGCATCCTGACCACGCTGATCCGCCTGGACGGGGGCAGCGCGACGGTCGCCGGTCTGGACGTCGTCCGGCAGGCGCGCGAGGTGCGGGCCCGGATCGGCCTCACCGGCCAGTACGCGGCGGTCGACGAGGTGCTCACCGGCCGGCAGAACCTGGAGATGTTCGGCCGGCTGTTCCACCTGGGCGGCAGGCGGGCCCGGCTCCGGGCGACCGAACTGCTGGAGCAGTTCGACCTGACCGACGCCGCCGACCGGGGCGTCGGCAAGTACAGCGGCGGCATGCGGCGCCGCCTCGACCTCGCCGCGTCGATGATCCTCGCCCCGGCCGTCCTCTTCCTCGACGAGCCGACGACCGGTCTCGACCCGCGCAGCCGGGGCGAGGTCTGGGAGTCCGTCAGGGCGTTGGTGGCGGGCGGTACGACCGTGCTGCTCACCACGCAGTACCTGGAGGAGGCCGACAAGCTCGCCTCCCGCATCACCGTCATCGACCAGGGGCGGGCCATCGCCGACGACACCCCGGACGGACTGAAGAACCTGGTCGGCGGCGACCGCATCGAGGTCGTGGTCGCCGAGCGGTCCGAGATCCCGCGGGTGGTGAAGGTCGTCGCCCGGGTCACGGACGGCGAACCCGAGGCGGACGAGACGGAGTTGCGGGTGCACGCCCCGGTCACCGACCGGGTCACCGCGCTCACCGAGGTCGCACGGACCCTCCAGGACGAGGGCGTCCGCGTCGAGGACATCGGGCTGCGCAGGCCCAGCCTCGACGACGTGTTCCTGCGCCTGACCGGACACCGCACCGAGAAGGAGGCCGCGGCATGAGTGCCACCGACCTGAGCATGCCGAGCACCCGGGGCGGTGCGTACTGGCTGCTCGCCGACTGCTGGAACATCGTCCGCCGCGGCCTGACCCACTACCAGCGCCAGCCTGTGAACATCGCCTGGCAGCTGGGCTTCCCGATCCTGTCGGTGCTGATGTACGGCTATGTCTTCGGCAGCGCGATGAAGGTGCCGGGCGGCGGGGACTACAAGGACTTCCTGATGCCGGGCATGTTCGTGATGACCATGGCGTTCGGCTTCATCAACACGGCGACGGTCGTGGTGTACGACTCCACCAAGGGCGTCATCGACCGGTTCCGCTCGATGCCGATGGCGTCCTCGGCCGTGGTGGCCGGGCGCGGGATCACCGATCTGATCGTGGCCTGCGCCGAGTTGGCGATCATGATGCTCACGGCCCTCGCCATGGGGTGGCGCCCGGACGGCGGCTTCGGCTTCCTCGCCGCCTTCGGTCTGCTGCTCTGGCTGCGGTTCGCGCTGATCTGGATCGGCGTGTGGCTCGGTCTGCTGGTACCCAACCCGGAGGCGGCGGGCGGTCTGTTCGCGGTCGCCTTCCCGCTGACGATGATCTCCAGCATCTTCGTCGCGCCGCAGCTCATGCCCGACTGGCTGGGGTGGCTGGCGGTCTGGAACCCGATCTCGTCCACCGCGGCGGCGACCCGCGAGCTGTTCGGCGAGCCGGTCATCGGCGACACCTGGGTGGAGCAGCACGCGCTGCTGATGGCGGGGGTGTGGCCGGTGATCCTGACGGCGATCTTCCTGCCGCTGGCCGTACGGAGGTTCAGGAAGCTGAGCCGGTAGCCGCCGAAGCGATCGCACACCTCCCAGAGTCTTGACGTGCTCATGTTGCGTCAGTTCTCTGGGAGGTGTGCGGCATGATGGGAGCGCTCCCATCGATTCCGGGTGCCGTGCCTCCCCTCCCCGAGGAACCCGAGAGGAAGCAGCCACATGTTCCGCACTCTGCGCAGAGCGCTGTGTGTTGCCGCGGCGCTCCTGTTACCGCTGGCGGGCGTGCAGTCGGCACGAGCCGATGTCACCGCCGAGGCCGCCGGCGCCGGTTACTGGCACACCAGCGGCCGGCAGATCCTGGACGCGGCCGGGCAGCCGGTCCGTATCGCCGGCATCAACTGGTTCGGCTTCGAGACCGCCAACCGCGTCGCCCACGGCCTGTGGACACGCGACTACAAGAGCATGATCGACCAGATCAGGTCGCTGGGCTACAACACCCTCCGCATGCCCTACAGCGACGACATCCTCAAGCCCGGCGCCATGCCGGACGGCATCACCTTCGACGGCAAGAACACGGACCTGCGCGGGCTGACCTCGCTCCAGGTCCTGGACAAGATCGTGGCCTACGCGGGCCAGTCCGGCCTCAAGGTCGTCCTGGACCGCCACCGCCCGGACGCGGCGGGCCAGTCGGCCCTCTGGTACACGGCGTCGGTCCCCGAGTCGACGTGGATCACCAACCTCAAGGCCCTGGCGGCCCGCTACAAGGGCAACTCCACGGTGATCGGCATCGACCTCCACAACGAGCCCCACGACCCGGCCTGCTGGGGCTGCGGCGACACCTCCAGGGACTGGCGCCTGGCCGCCGAGCGCGCGGGCAACGCGGTGCTGTCGGTCAACCCTGAGCTGCTGATCATGGTCGAGGGCGTGCAGTCGTTCAACGGCACGAACATCTGGTGGGGCGGCAACCTCGCGGGCGTGGCCCAGTACCCGGTCCGGCTGGACGTCCCGAACCGGCTGGTGTACTCGGCGCACGACTACGCGACATCGGTGGCGGACCAGTCCTGGTTCACGGACCCGTCCTTCCCCGCCAACATGCCGGGCATCTGGGACAAGCACTGGGGCTACATCTTCAAGCAGAACATCGCCCCGGTGTGGCTCGGCGAGTTCGGTACGACGCTGAAGCCCTCGGTGGACCAGAAGTGGCTGGCCGAGCTGGTGAAGTACCTGCGCTCGACGTCGGCGTACGGCACCGACAGCTTCCACTGGACCTTCTGGTCGTGGAACCCCAACTCCGGTGACACGGGCGGCATCCTCAAGGACGACTGGCAGACGGTCGACACGGCGAAGGACGCCTACCTGGCGCCCATCAAGGCCCCGGGCTTCGGCTCCGGAACCCCCGGTCCCGGCCCGGGCGACCCCGGTAACGGAACACCCACCTGCACCGCCGCCTACACCGTCGGCAGCGACTGGGGCGGCGGCTTCAACGCCGAGGTGAAGGTGACCAACACGGGCACGCTGCCGCTGAAGTCGTGGAAGGTGACGTGGACGTGGAGCGGATCGCAGAAGGTCACGAACATGTGGAACGCGACCCACACCCAGACCGGCGCGACCGTCACCGCGGTGAACGCGGCGCACAACGGCACTGTGGCACCGGGCGGTTCGGCGGGCTTCGGCTTCGGCGGCGCGCCCGGGGGCGGAGGTGTGCCGGCCGTGACGTGCACGGCGACGTGAGTACGGGGTGAGTCGGGGCGTCCGGTGTGCCCCGGGCGCCCCCTGTCCTGCCTGACAGATCCACCCCTCGGGCTGAACCCCGGCCTGTCCCTCCGATCTGACGGCCTGTCCGGAATTGTCAGAACACCCCGTCGTGAGGGGTTTTTTGGGGCAGGCTGTGACTCGATTTGGTCAAGTCTTGGTTGAACCCGTGCATGCGCGGTGCGCTCTTCCGGAACGATGCGGCACGGCCCGTCACCCGCGGGCCCGACCCCCCTCACCGTTGCGAGAGACTCCATGAGAAGAAGCGCAGCCGTACTGTGTGGCGCGACCGTCGTACTGGCCGGGACCCTCACCGCCGTCCCCGCCAACGCCACCGCGTCGCAGTCCGCGCACACGGCCCGGACCGCCGCCGCGAAGATCACCTGGAAGAAGTGCGGGACGGACGACACCCCGACGCTCCAGTGCGCGTCGGTGAAGGTGCCGCTCGACCACGCGAAGCCGCGAGGCAAGCAGATCAGCCTGGCTCTGTCCCGTGTGCCGCACACCGCGTCGAAGTCCCAGGGCCCGCTGCTCGTCAACCCCGGCGGTCCCGGCGGCAGCGGTCTGTCGCTGGCCGAATTCGTCGCGTCCTCCCTGCCCAAGGCGGTCGCCGCCCAGTACGACGTCATCGGTTTCGACCCGCGCGGCGTCGGCAAGAGCCAGCCCGCCCTGGACTGCAAGCCGGGCCACTTCGACCCGGTCCGCCCCGACTCCGTACCCAGCACGCCGGCGATCGAGAAGGCCAACCTCTCCCGCGCCAAGGCCTTCGCGCAGGCCTGCGGCCGGAAGTACAAGGACGTCCTGCCCTACATCGACACGGTCAGTGCCGTGAAGGACATGGACTCGATCCGCAAGGCCCTCGGCGCATCGAAGATCAACTACTTCGGTTACTCGTACGGCACCTACCTCGGCGCGGTCTACGCCAAGCTGTTCCCCGAGCGGGTGCGGCGCCTGGTGCTGGACTCGATCGTCGACCCGACCGGCGTCTGGTACGACGACAACCTGCAGCAGGACTACGCCTTCGACAAGCGCCACAAGGCGCTCATGGCGTGGATCGCCACGTACGACTCCACCTACCACCTCGGCACCGACCCGAAGAAGATCGAGGCCAAGTGGTACGCCATGCGGGCGGCCCTCGCCAAGAAGCCGGCCGGCGGCAAGGTGGGCGCCTCCGAGCTGGAGGACATCTTCATACCCGGCGGCTACAACAACGCCTACTGGCCCACGCTCGCCCAGACGTTCGCCGCGTACGTCAACAACGACGACACCGCCGCACTGGTCAAGGCGTACGACACCATCGCCGCCATCGACGCCTCCGGCGACAACGGCTACAGCGTCTACACCTCGGTGCAGTGCCGCGACGCGTCCTGGCCGCGCGACTGGAAGCAGTGGCGCAAGGACAACTGGGCGGTGTACGAGAAGGCTCCGTTCATGGCCTGGAACAACGCCTGGTACAACGCGCCGTGCGCGTTCTGGCCGACGAAGTCGCTGAAGCCGGTGAACGTCTCCAACAGCAAGCTCCCGCCGGTCCTGCTGTTCCAGGCGACGGACGACGCGGCCACCCCCTACCAGGGCGGTGTCACCATGCACCGGCTGCTGAAGAAGTCCAGCCTGGTGGTGGAGCAGGGCGGCGGCAACCACGGCATCACGCTCAGCGGCAACGCCTGCCTCGACAAGTACCTCGCGACGTACCTCACCGACGGCAAGGTCCCGCACGGCAGCGGTGTGGCCGACGCCGTGTGCAAGAAGAACCCCGACCCCAAGCCGCAGTCGGCGGCGCAGAAGGCGTCGAGCATGCTGCGGCCTGCCGTCGCGGCGGCCGGTGACAGCCTGCGCGGGATCCTGGGGTCCGGACGCTGAGCGCGTCGGTGACCAAGGCCTGACAGGACACGAAGGGCGCCCGGCCCAACTCGCCGGGCGCCCTTCGCCGTTCGCCGAAGACCCGGTCGGCGGCCGGGGCTAGGGTGTCCGGTCATGGGGGAGAGCGTGCACGACGAGATGGTGGCCGTCCCGGCGGGGCGCGTCACGCTGTCCGACCGGCGGACCGAGCGCAGTTGGGCGGTGGAGGTCGGCTCGTTTTGGATGTCGGCGTTCCCGGTCACGCAGGCCTGGTACGCCGAGGTCACCGGCGAGTGCCCGAGCTCGGCCCGGGGCGACCGGCTGCCCGTCGAGGGCGTGTCCTGGTGGGACGCGATCCGGTTCTGCAACGCCCTGTCCGTGCGCGAGGGCCTGACCCCCTCGTACGAGGTGCGGCCCGGGGACGGGGAGGCCCGCTGGGACACCACCGCCGACGGGTACCGGCTGCCGACCGAGGCGGAGTGGGAGCACGCCTGCCGCGCAGGCAGCACCGGCCCGCGCTACGGCCCGCTCGACGAGATCGCCTGGTACCGCGGCAACGCGGACGACCGTATCCACCCGGTGGGCGGCAAGCAGCCCAACGCCTGGGGCCTGTACGACATGCTGGGCAACACCTGGGACTGGTGCTGGGACCTCTACGACGCCGAGGTCTACGGCACCTACCGGGTGCTGCGGGGCGGCGGCTGGTCCGACGAGCACTGGAGCTGCCGCGCCTCGGTACGCCGCCGGAGCCATCCGACGTTCCGGATCGACGACGTGGGGTTCCGGGTGGCGCGCTCGGTTCCGGGGGCCGTGCGAACGATGCGGGCCTGAGCACGCGAGAGGGCGCCCCGCACGGGCGGGACGCCCTCGACACTCACGTACGCGAGAAGGTCAGAGCTTCTCGATCACGTAGTCGACGCACTTCGTGAGCGCCTCGATGTCCGCCGGGTCGATCGCCGGGAACATCGCGACGCGCAGCTGGTTGCGGCCGAGCTTGCGGTAGGGCTCGGTGTCGACGATGCCGTTGGCGCGCAGCACCTTGGCGACGGCGGCCGCGTCGACCTCGTCGGTGAAGTCGATCGTCCCGATGACCTGCGAGCGCTTGGCCGGGTCGGTGACGAACGGGTTGGCGTACTTGATGTCCTCGGCCCAGCCGTAGAGGGTCCGGGCGGAGGTGGCGGTGCGCCGGACCGACCAGTCCAGGCCGCCCTGGCCGTTGATCCACTCCAGCTGCTGGTTCAGCAGGAAGAGGGTGGCCAGCGCCGGGGTGTTGTACGTCTGGTTCTTGCGGGAGTTGTCGATCGCCGTCGGGAGCGAGAAGAACTCCGGGACGTGGCGGCCGGAGGCGTGGACCCGCTCGGCGCGCTCGATCGCGGCCGGGGAGAAGACGCCGATCCACAGGCCGCCGTCGGAGGCGAAGGACTTCTGCGGGGCGAAGTAGTAGACGTCCGTCTCGGCGATGTCGACCGGCAGGCCGCCCGCGCCGGAGGTGGCGTCCACCAGGACCAGCGCGCCCTCGTCGGCACCGGCCACGCGCTTGATCGGCATGGCGACACCGGTCGAGGTCTCGTTGTGGGTGAACGCGTAGACGTCCACACCTGCCTCGGCGACCGCCTCCGGGTGGGTGCCCGGGTCGGCGGAGATGACGTCCGGCTCGGCCAGCCAGGGCGCGAGCTTGGCGGCCTTGGCGAACTTGGACGAGAACTCGCCGAAGGTGAGGTGCTGCGACCTGTTCTCGATCAGGCCGTGCGTCGCGATGTCCCAGAACGCGGTCGAGCCGCCGTTGCCCAGGACCACCTCGTAGCCGTCGGGGAGCTGGAACAGCTCGCTGATGCCCTCGCGCACCTGGCCGACCAGGTTCTTGACGGGGGCCTGACGGTGGGAGGTGCCGAGCAGGGACGTGCCGGTGGCGGCCAGGGCGTCCAGCGCCTCCACCCGCACCTTGGAGGGGCCAGCGCCGAATCGACCGTCGGCGGGCTTGATGTCAGCAGGAATCTGGATCTCAGCCACGAAGGGGAGCGTAGCCGTTTCCGGAAACGTGGGCGAAACGTCGTCCGTCGGGTGAGACGGGGCGTGGACGGGTCAGTGCGGCTGCGGGCCGGGCCAGACGGCCGAGGCGTCGTCGCGGTGGGGGTCCGGCAGCAGGAGGGGGCGGACGGCGACCGGCCGGGCCCCGCCCTCGGTGGTGGCCGTCCAGGGGGCGGGGCGGCCGGAGTAGCACAGGGTGGTGAGGACGAAGACGCCGTCGGCGTAGACCTCGACGTACTCACCGACGGTGAGGATGCGCAGTGAGGCGGCGGGTTCCCTCAGGAGGGTCTCGCCGAGCAGGTCGCCGTCCGGGCCGGTGACCCGGAGGTTCTTGCCGTCGCAGCCGACCGTGAGCGCGGGCCGGTCCCCGTCGGCGACGTGTGTGCGCAGGGTGATCTCGGTGCGGCCGCGGAGGCCGACGTCACCGACCGCGTGCAGCGGGGCGTCGTACGTCTCCTCGCCGAGCCAGGGGTCCAGGCCCGGCCACCATTCCAGGCGGGGCGCGGAATCCTCGGGTACCACGAGGGACTTGGGCTGGGTGAGCATGCCGCGGCAGCGCTCGCCGGTGTCGCTGAGGCCGACGCGGCGCGGGGTGGTGTGCAGCACGACCCGGGAGCCGTCGGGGGCTGCCACCACGCGCGGGGCGTACGCGCCGGTCGGGCCGAGCGGGCCGCGGCGGGTCCACGGGCCGCGCAGGCGCGGGGCGGTCCACGCCTCGAAGCCCCGGGTGGCGCCGATCGAGCCGAGCAGCAGCCAGCTGCCGTCGTCGAGGCGTTCGAGGACCGGGCACTCGAACTCGTCGACGTCGCCGGGGGAGAGCAGCGGCGGGTGGACCGTCCAGTGCTCCAGGTCGTCGGAGGTCGCCCAGGCGACGCACCCGCCGACCTCGACGGGCAGGGAGGCGTCGGCGGCGCAGACCACCATCACCCAGCCGTCGGACTCGTCGTCGCGTACGACGAAGGGGTCGCGCCAGCCCATGCGCTCGGCCGTGCGGTACCAGCGCCCGTCCGCCTCGACGACCGGACCCGTGCCGTGGCGGCGCCAGCCGGTGCCGTCGGTGCGCTCGGAGCGGGCCAGGCCGATCGACTGCAGGGGCCAGCCGCCCGCGGTGAGCCCGGAGACGGCGGTGTAGAGCATCGCCATGCCGGACCCGTGCGGGAAGGCGTGCATGGTCCACACCGCCTGCTGGTCGAAGCGGCCCGGCAGGCCGTTGCCGAAGGCCGTGCCCTGCGGCTCCCAGCGGACCAGGTCGGTGGAGGTGGCCCGGCCGTAGGAGGTCTCCATGCGCAGGTGGTCGAACTCGGCCGTCCACGGCCCCTGCAGGTGCAGCGCGGTGTAGGTGCCGTCCGCGTGGCGCAGGAGGTCGAAGTCGTTCACGCAGAGGCCGGGCGGCGCGTATCGCATGGACAGGTCCTGTCTGCCGACAGCGGCACTCAAACGCGTGCGCTGTGATCTTGCTGGGGGGAGTTCCTCTGGGAGTCAGCCGAAGTAAATCTGAACGCAAACGCTTGCGCAACCAGGTGTGCGGGTTTACGGTCTCGTCACTCCCCCTCCCGCCGACGTGCTCCGGACCCCCGCCGCGCGGCGTGCACCCGATCAAGGAGCGTCCCGTGACGGTCAGCATCACCGATGTCGCCGAGGCAACCGGCGTCTCGGCGTCCACCGTGTCCCGCGCCCTGCGCGGCCGTTCGGGAGTGTCGGAGGAGATGCGGGCCCGGATCGTCGCGGCCGCCGCCGAACTCGGCTACACCGCCTCGCGCTCGGCCTCCAGCCTGGCCAGCGGACGCACCTACACCATCGGCGTCGTCGTCCCGTACGTCGGCCGCTGGTTCTTCGGCACGGTGCTGGACGCCGCCGAGAAGGTCTTCAGCGCCGCCGGGTACGACGTCCTGCTGTACAACCTCGGCTCACCGGAGGCGCGCAAGCGTTTCTTCACCAAGCTGCCGATCCGCAAGCGGGTCGACGCCGTGCTGTCCCTGCTGATCCCGGACCCCGAGGAGGCGGCCGCCCTGTGCTCCCTCGGCGTGCCGCTGGCGACGACGGTCGGCGGCGCCCGGCCCGGTTTCACGGTGGTCGGCATCGACGACCGGGGCGGGGCGCAAAGCGCCGTACGGCACCTGGTGAACCTCGGCCACCGGCGGATCGGCATGATCTCCGGCGCCAGCGAGCCGCTGCACTGGACCACCCCCCTCGACCGCCGGCAGGGCTACCTGGACGTGCTGGCCGACTCCGGGATCGAGCCCGACCCCGCCCTGGAGGCGGACGGCGGCTACACGGTCGAGGGCGGCGAGCGGGCCATGACCGAACTGCTGGCGCTGCGCCACCCGCCGACCGCCGTGTTCGCCCAGTCCGACGAGATGGCGATGGGCGCGCTGCGCGCCCTGCGCCGCCACCGGCTGAGGGTTCCCGAGGACGTGTCCGTGGTCGGCTTCGACGATCACGAGCTGTCCGAGGTGGTCGGGCTGACCACCGTGGCCCAGCCGGTCGCGGCCCAGGGCCGGGAGGCGGCCCGGCTGCTGCTGACGCACCTCGACGAACCGGACGCCGGGTCACCGGAGCCCGTCGAGATGCCCATCCGCCTCGTCCTGCGCGAGACCACCGCTCCGCCGCACACCGGTCGGCAGCGATAGCTCTCCCACCCGTTCCGTCCCCCCCGCTCTTCCCCTCGCCCGCGTACCCACCGCACACCCGCTCGGAGGCACCACCATGATCACCGGCCACGGACGACACCGCCGTACGGGCCTGACGGCCCTCGCCCTGCTGCCCCTGGCCGCGCTGGCCGCCTGCGGCGGCGGGGGCGGCGGCAGCGACACCTCAGCCGAACAGGGCAGCGGCAAGGGCACCATCAGCGTCTGGGCCCACCAGGGCCAGGCGGGCGAGGCGACCGCGCTGCAGAACGCGGTGAAGTCCTTCAACTCCTCGCAGAGCGACGTCAAGGCCGAGCTGAAGCTCATACCGGAGAAGGACTACACGAAGACCATCACCGCCACGAACGCCTCCGAGCTGCCGGACGTGCTGGAGTTCGACGGCCCGACGATGGCGAACTTCGTCTACAACAGCAAGCTCGCCCCGGTCGACGGCCACGTCTCCGCCAAGACCCTCGGCAACGCCACCGACGCGATCAAGGCGCAGGGCGAGATCGACGGCAAGCACTACGGCCTCGGCATGTTCGACGCCGGGCTCGGCCTGTACGCCAACAAGAAGCTGCTGGACGCGGCCGGTGTGAAGTACCCGACAGGCCTGGAAGACGCCTGGACGGCCGAGGAGTTCGGCAAGGCCCTCAAGGCGCTGAAGGGCAAGGACTCCGACGGCAAGGTCCTCGACATATCGGAGCAGTACGGCCTGGCCTCCGAGTGGGGCACCTTCGGCTTCTCCCCGATCGTCTTCTCGGCCGGCGGCGGCCTGCTGAAGGACGGCAAGGCAGAGGGCGCCCTGGACAGCCCGAAGGTCGTCTCCGCGATGAAGACCTTCCAGTCCTGGAAGCCCTACGTCGACCCCAACACCGACGGCAACGCCTTCGCCCAGGGCAAGGTGGCGCTGAGCTGGGTCGGCCACTGGAACTACCCCGCCTACAGCGAGGCCCTCGGTGACGACCTCGCCGTCGTGCCGCTGCCGGACTTCGGCAACGGCCCCAAGGCCGGCCAGGGCTCGTGGGCCTGGGGCATCGGCGCCAAGAGCAAGAACGGCAAGGCCGCGGGCGTCTTCCTGGACTACCTGCTGAACGACACCAACGTCGGCGCGATGACGAAGGCCAACGGCGCGGTGCCCGCCACCAAGACCGCGCTCGCCAAGAGCGAGCTGTACAAGAAGGGCGGCCCGCTCCAGCTCTTCGCCGACCAGCTGGCCAAGCCGTGCGGCGACAGCGACATCAGCAGCTCCTGCGTCGCCGTCACCCGCCCGGTGACCGCCGGATACCCCACCGTCACCGCCAAGTTCAGCACGGCCCTCAACTCGGTCTACGGCGGCGCCGACCCCGAGGAAGCCCTGAAGAAGGCCGCCCGCGCCATCGACCGGGACTTCACCGACAACGCCGGTTACGAGATCCCGTAACCCGCAGGACGCATCGGCCCGGGCGGCCGCCGTCGACGTGGTGACACCGCCACGTACCGACCGCGCCCGCCCCGCCGGGAAGAGGACCCTCCCGTGAAAACCGTGGAACCCGCGCACGCCGCGGCCCGAGACCGGGCGCAGGCCGTCTCGTCCGCACCCCCCGCGAAGCCCCCGCGTCCCGCGCGCGGTAACCGTGACCGGCTGCACGGGCTGCTCATGGCCGCCCCGGCCGTCAGCGGGCTGATCGCCTTCGTCGGCATCCCGTTCGGCTACGCCGTGGTGCTCTCCTTCTACAACGTCCGTCTCGGATCGCCGCTGGAGCCCACCTTCTTCGGCGTGGAGCACTACCGGCGGCTGTTCACCGACCCCGACCTGTCCGGCCCGTTCCTGCGGGCGCTGCTGAACAACCTGACCTTCGCCGTGGTCGTCGTACCGCTCCAGACGGGTCTGGCGCTGGCGCTGGCGATCCTGCTCAACCGCAAGCTGAAGGCCATCGGCGTGTTCCGGTCCTTCTTCTTCATGCCGGTGGTCTTCCCGATGGCGCTGGTCGCCGTGATCTGGCGGCTGATCCTCGCCCGCAGCGAGCAGGGCATGCTCAACTCCGCGCTGGACATGGTCACGTTCGGCAACTGGGGCGCCTTCGACTGGCTCGGCGACGGCCTCACCGCGATGGGCTCGATCATCGTGCTGTCGGTGTGGCAGGGCGTCGGCTTCCAGATGGTCATCCTGCTGGCCGGCCTCCAGCAGATCCCCGGCGAGCTCTACGAGGCCTCCCAGCTGGACCGGGCCTCCCGTTGGCAGCAGTTCCGGCACGTCACCCTGCCCGGCATCCGCGGCACCCTCGTCTTCGTCGCGATGCTGACCTCGGTGCTGTCCTTCCGGGTCTTCGACCAGGTGTACATCCTCATCCGCGGCGGCGGCCTGGACGAGGACGCCACCCGCACGGTGATGTACCAGGCCGTCACCACGGCCTTCGACCAGAACAACATCGGCCAGGCCTCGGCCGTCACCGTGGTGTTCTTCCTGATCGTCGTCGCCCTGACCATCGTCCAGCGCCGCGTCGTCCGGCCCGACAACGAGGACTGACCCACCCATGGCCATGACCCGTACGCCCGTGCGCCGCGTCCTGGACTACACCGTCCTGAGCGTCCTGGCGTTCGTCTTCGCCCTCCCCGCGCTCTACCTCTTCCTCGGCAGCCTCAAGCCGTCGGACGAGGTCCTGAACGGCCTGTCCGGCTTCCTGCCCACCCACCTCTCCTTCGACAACTACGCGGCCGTCCTCGACAGCCTGAACTCCGACAGCACCGGCTACTTCTGGCAGTTCATGGGCGTGTCGGTGCTGCTGTCGTTCGTGGTGGTGGCGGGCGGCCTGATCGTCAACTCGATGGCGGCCTACGGGCTGACGCGGCTGAAGTGGCGGGGGCAGAACGCGGTGTTCACCCTCGTCCTGCTGCTGATGCTGATCCCGTTCGAGTCGGTGGCGGTGCCGCTGTTCTACATGTTCAACGGCCAGCGCAACACCCTGTTCATCCAGGCGCTGCCGTTCGTCGCCAACGCCTTCGCGATCTACCAGTTCCACACCTTCTTCAAGAAGATCCCGCCGAGCATCGAGGAGGCGGCCCGGCTGGACGGCGCGGGCCCCTGGCGCACCTTCTTCGCGATCATCGTGCCGATGTCCCGGCCGGTGTTCGCCTCGGTCGCGATCCTCACCTTCCTCATCCAGTGGGGCTCCTTCCTGTGGCCGGTGCTGATGGTGTCCGACCCGTCCGTGCGCCCGCTGCCGCTGGAGATGAGCGTCTTCCAGGGCCAGCAGCCGCCGGACTGGGGCCAGATCCTCGCCTTCGGCGTGCTGCTGGTGCTGCCCGTGCTGATCGTGTTCGCGTTCTTCCAGCGCTGGTTCGTCGAGGGCGTGGCCAGCTCCGCCGTCAAGGGCTGAGACTCCCCGGGGGCATGCTGGACGCATGACGGATCTCGAAGCGCGGTTGCGTGCCGTCGTCCGGGGTGACGTCGGGTTCGACGTCACCTCCCGGGCGCTGACGACCATGGACGCGTCCAACTACCGTCGGGTCCCGGCGGGCGTGGTCGCTCCGCGTGACGCCGACGACGTGGCGGCGGCGCTCGCGGTGTGCCGGGAGCACGGGGTGCCCGTGGTCGCCCGGGGCGGAGGCACCTCCATCGCCGGACAGGCCACCGGCACCGGTGTCGTCCTGGACTTCACCCGGCACATGAACCGGCTGCTGTCGCTCGATCCGGAGACCCGCACCGCCGTCGTCCAGCCCGGCCTCGTCCTCGACCGGCTCCAGGAGGCCGCCGCCCCGCACGGCCTGCGGTTCGGCCCCGACCCCTCCACCCACAGCCGCTGCACGCTCGGCGGCATGATCGGCAACAACTCGTGCGGCTCGCACTCCGTGGCATGGGGCACGACCGCGGACAGTGTGCGCGAACTGGACGTCGTCACCGCACGCGGCGAGCGCCTGCGGCTCGGGCAGGACTGGGCCGGCGCGCCGGACGGGCTGCGCGCCCTGGCCGAGGGGGAACTGGCGCGCCTGCGCACCGGCTTCCCCGACCTGCCCCGCCGCATCTCCGGATACGCGCTGGACGCCCTGCTGCCCGAGCGCGGCGCCGACGTGGCCCGCTCCTTCTGCGGCTCCGAGGGCACCCTCGGTGTGCTGACCGAGGCGGTCGTACGTCTGGTCGAGGCGCCACGCGCGCGTGCGCTGGCCGTGCTCGGCTACGCCGACGAGAGCGCGGCGGCGGAGGCGGCGGCCGGGCTGCTGCCGTTCGGCCCGCTGACGGTGGAGGGCATGGCGGCGGACCTGGTGCCGTTCCCGGAGGCGCTGCCGCGGGGCGGGGCCTGGCTGTTCGTGGAGACCGGCGGGGAGTCGGCGGGCGAGGCACGCGCGCGTGCGGAGGCGATCGTGCGGGCCGCCGACGTCCTGGACGCGCTCCTGGTCACCGACCCGGCGGGGCAGCGTGCCCTGTGGCGGATCCGGGAGGACGCCAGCGGTACGGCCACGCGCATGCCGGACGGGACCGAGGCGTGGCCGGGCTGGGAGGACTGCGCGGTACCGCCCGCCCGGCTCGGCGCGTACCTGCGGGACTTCCGGGCCCTGATGGCGGCGCACGGACTGCGCGGCACGCCCTACGGGCACTTCGGGGACGGCTGCATCCACGTCCGCATCGACTTCGACCTCCTCACCGAGGCCGGTGTCGCCCGCTTCCGCCGCTTCTCGGAGGAGCTCGCGGAGCTGGTGGTGGCGCACGGCGGGTCGCTGTCCGGGGAGCACGGCGACGGGCAGGCGCGGGCGGAGCTGCTGCCGAGGATGTACGGCCCGGAGATGGTCGGTCTGTTCGGGCGGGTCAAGGGCGTGTGGGACCCGGACGACCTGCTCAACCCCGGGATGCTCGTGCGCCCCGCGCCCCTCGACGCCGGCCTGCGTTTCTCGGTCCTGCCCCGCGAACCGGTCGACGTGGCCTTCGGTTATCCCACCGACGGCGGCGACTTCCGGGCGGCGGTGCGGCGCTGCGTGGGCGTGGCCAAGTGCCGTACGGCGTCGGTGTCCGGCTCGGGCGTCATGTGCCCGTCCTTCCGGGCGACGGGCGAGGAGGAGCACTCCACGCGCGGGCGGGCCCGGCTGCTGCACGAGATGCTCGCCGGCGAGGTGGTGACGGACGGCTGGCGCTCGGCCGAGGTCCGGGACGCGCTCGACCTGTGCCTGTCCTGCAAGGGCTGCCGGTCGGACTGCCCGGTCGGGGTCGACATGGCCACGTACAAGGCGGAGTTCCTGCACCACCACTACGCCGGGCGGCGCCGGCCCGCCGCGCACCACTCGATGGGCCGGCTGCCGGTGTGGCTCCGGGCGGTGTCCCGCACCCGCACGGCATGGCTGGTCAACGCGCTGTCCGCGGCAGGGCCGCTCGCCCGGGCGGCGAAGCGGCTGGGCGGGATCACGCCCGAGCGGGAGATCCCCAGGGTGGCGTCGCGGACGTTCAGCCGCTGGTGGGAGCGACGGCGGGGTGAGAGGGCCGCTGTCCGCGGCGACCTCGTCGTGCTGTGGCCGGACACCTTCACCGAGCACCTCTCGCCCTCCGTCGGGCAGGCCGCCGTACGGGTCCTGGAGGCGGCCGGGCTGCGGGTGGCGCTGCCGCCGACCGTGCGGCTGGCGAAACCGCCCGTGGGGGACGGCAGGACCGTCGCCCTCGATCCGCTGTCCCTGTTGCGCGGCCGCGGCCGGGTCTGCTGCGGGCTGACGTACGTGTCGACGGGCCAGCTGGACCGTGCCCGGACCGTCATGCGCCGCACGCTGGATCTGATGGAACCGGTGCTGGAGACGGACGCGCCGGTCGTGGTGCTGGAGCCGAGCTGTGCCGCGGCCCTGCGCACCGATGTCCCCGAGCTGCTGCACGACGACCCGCGCGCGGCCCGCCTCGCCGGGCGTGTGCTCACCTTCGCGGAGACGCTGGAGCGCCACGCGCCCGGCTGGGCGCCGCCGCGCGTGGACCGTCCGGTGGCCGGGCAGACCCACTGCCACCAGCAGGCGGTGCTCGGCGACGCCGCCGACCGCCGGCTGCGGGAGGCGGCCCGGCTCACCGGTGAACTGAGCGGCGGCTGCTGCGGCCTCGCGGGGAACTTCGGCTTCGAGAAGGGCCACTGGGAGGTGTCCACCGCCTGCGCGGAGGAACAGCTCCTGCCCTCGGTGCGGGACGCCCCGGACGGCACGGTGGTCCTGGCGGACGGCTTCTCCTGCCGCACCCAGCTGGAACAGCTGGCGGGTGTACGGGGCAGGCACCTGGCGGAGGTGCTGGCCGAGGCGCTGGACGGAACGGAGGACGGAGCGGAGGGCGAGAAGGGCCGGTGGGACGGGGGGTGAGGCGTTCGGGTCACGTGTCGGTGGGCCGGGTGGCTGTGGGCTGAGGCCTGCGTGGCCGACGGCCGGGTGGCTGGGGGCTGCGGCCTGCGTGGCCGACGGCCGGATGGCTGTGGGGTCGGTGGGCCGGGTGGCTGTGGGTTGTGGGGTCGGTGGGCCGGGTGGCTGTGGGTTGTGGGGTCGGTGGGCCGGATGGCTGTGGGGTCGGTGGGCCGGGTGGCGGTGGGCTGTGGGGTCGGCGGCTGGGTGGCTGTGGGTTGTGGGGTCGGTGGGCCCGTGGCTGTGGGTTGTGGGGTCGGTGGGCCGGGTGGCGGTGGGTTGTGGGGTCGGCGGCTGGGTGGCTGTGGGGTGTGGGGTCGGCGGCTGGGTGGCTGTGGGGTGTGGGGTCGGCGGGCCGGGTGGCGGTGGGTTGTGGGGTCGGCGGCCGGGTGGCTGCGGGCTGCCGGGCCGACGGCCGGATGGCTGCGGGCTGCGGGCTGTGGGGTCGGCGGGCCCGCGGCGTGGGGCGTTCGGGCCATGGGGCGGGTGCCCCGAGTGTCTGAACCGGGGGAGGGCCGACGCCGCTCCTAGGCTCGCGGGACCAGTCACCGCCCGTCCAGGGCCGCTGCTCGAAGGAGCCCGCGCATGAGCGTCCGCGTCCAGCCGATCACCCGTGACGAGCACCTCGCGTTCGTCACGGCCCGCCCCTCCGCCAGCCACACCCAGGTCCCGTCCTGGGGCGAGGTGAAGCCCGACTGGAAGGCGGAGAGCCTCGGCTGGTTCGACGACGGCGGGCAGCTCGTCGGCGCGGGACTGGTGCTGCTGCGTCCCCTGCCCGGGCCGCGGCTGCCCGGACTGCCGCACTGCTTCGCCTATCTGCCCGAGGGCCCGCTGCTCGACTGGGACGAGCCCGGCCTCGACCGCCTGCTGGAGCCGATGATCGCGCACTTGAGACGCCGGGGCGCTTTCGCGGTGCGCATGGGCCCGCCGGTCGTGGTGCGTCGCTGGAGCGCCGACGCGGTCAAGGCGGCGATCGCGGACCCGGCCGCCCGGCGGCTGCGCGACGTGCGGGCGACGTCGTACGAACCGCGGGCCGGTCAGGTCGCGGACCGCCTGCGCCGGATGGGCTGGCGGCGGTCGGAGGTCTCCGGCGGGGACGGCTTCGCCGCGGGGCAGCCCCGCTACGTCTTCCAGGTGCCCTTCGCCGGCCGGTCGCTCCAGGACATCCACAACGGCCTCAATCAGCAATGGCGCCGCAACATCAAGAAGGCGGAGAAAGCCGGGGTGAAGGTCGTGCGCGGCGACCTGGCGGACCTGCCGGCCTTCCACGAGCTGTACTGCGAGACCGCCGAACGGGACCGCTTCGTCCCGCGCCCCCTGCCGTACTTCCAGCGCATGTGGAGCGCGCTGACCGCCGAACACCCGGACCGGATGCGGCTCTATCTCGCCCACCACGACGGCGAGGTGCTCGCCGCCGCCACGATGCTGACCGTCGGGGACCACGTCTGGTACTCCTACGGCGCCTCCACGAGCCGCCGCCGCGAGGTCCAGCCGAGCAGCGCCCTGCAGTGGCGCATGATGACCGACGCGCACGAAGGGGGCGCCGCCGTCTACGACCTGCGCGGCATCACCGACACCCTGGAGGAGTCCAGCCACCTGCTGGGCCTGCTCCGCTTCAAGGTGGGCACCGGCGGCGAGGCCGTGGAGTACCTCGGCGAATGGGACTACCCGCTCAACCGGCTGCTCCACAAGGCGTTCGAGCTCTACCTCTCCCGGCGCTGACGTCTCACGCCGCGGGACAGAGGCAAAAGGGGTTCACGCACCTGGCCAAGTCCATTACCATGGACTGTGCAGTGCATCGGGATGTACGTCGCGTAGGTCCGGGTGCGCGCACCGCACACGCCGTCCGACCCCGGACACCGCCCCCCGAGCCCAGGACCCGCCCGTGACCACGCCGGAGACCACCGCCACACCCCAGCCCACGACCGGCGCCGCCGCACCCGCGGCCGGCCCGGGCCGGCTCGGCTCGCTCGGGCCCGTGGGCCTGGTGCTCGCGGGTGGCATCTCCGTGCAGTTCGGCGGCGCCCTGGCGGTGACGCTGATGCCCAGGGCGGGCGCCCTCGGGGTCGTGGCGCTGCGCCTGCTGGTCGCGGCCGTCGTGCTGCTCCTGGTCTGCCGTCCGCGGCTGCGCGGCCACTCGCGCACCGACTGGGGCACGGTGGTCGTCTTCGGCATCACCATGGCCGCCATGAACGGCCTCTTCTACCAGGCCGTCGCGCGCATCCCGCTGGGCCCCGCGGTCACGCTGGAGGTCCTCGGCCCGCTCGCCCTCTCGGTGTTCGCCTCCCGCCGCGCGATCAACCTCGTCTGGGCGGCGCTGGCCCTGGCCGGTGTCTTCCTCCTGGGCGGGGGCGGCTTCAGTGGCCTCGATCCCACCGGAGCGGCCTTCGCCCTGGGGGCCGGCGCCATGTGGGCGGCCTACATCGTCTTCAGCGCCCGTACGGGCCGCCGCTTCCCGCAGGCGGACGGGCTGGCCCTCGCGATGGCGGTGGGGGCGGTGCTGTTCCTGCCCCTGGGCATCGCCGAGTCGGGCACGAAGCTGCTCGACCCGGTGACGCTGGGTCTGGGCGCGGCGGTCGCCCTGCTCTCCTCGGTCCTGCCCTACACGCTCGAACTCCTCGCCCTGCGCCGCCTGCCCGCCTCCACCTTCGCGATCCTGATGAGCCTCGAACCGGCCATCGCCGCGACGGCCGGTTTCCTCATCCTCGACCAGGCCCTCAGCGCCGCCGAGGCCGCCGCGATCGCCCTCGTCGTCGCGGCGAGCATGGGGGCGGTGCGCACCCAGGTGGGGCCGGGGCGGAGGAAGAAGGCGGCGTTGGAGAGCACGGGACTGGAGGGGTAGGGCCCGAGGGCCGGGTGGGGTGCCGGTTGCCGTCCGGCCCCGTTGTCGGAGCCGGGTGCGAGACTGCCCGCATGACCGCACCCGACCCCAAGGCGGACCTGCTCCGCTATCTGCAGGACGCCCGTGAGGCCCTGCTGTGGAAGCTCGACGGGCTCTCGGAGTACGACGTCCGCCGCCCCCTGACTCCGACCGGCACGAATCTGCTGGGCCTGGTCAAGCACACCGCCGGGGTGGAGCTGGGGTACTTCGGGGACGCGTTCGGCCGGCCGTTCTTCGCCGGGGACCCGCCGCCCTGGTGGTACACGCAGGACGCCGAACCCAACGCCGACATGTGGGCCACCCCGGACGAGTCGCGCGAGGACATCACCGGCCTGTACCGCAGGGCGTGGCGGCACGCGGACGGCACGATCGCGGCGCTGCCGCTGGACGCGACCGGGCACGTCCCCTGGTGGCCCGAGGAGCGGCGGGAGACCACGCTCCACCACCTCCTCGTGCGCGTGATCGCCGACACCAGCCGTCACGCCGGCCACGCCGACATCGTGCGCGAACTCATCGACGGCTCGGTCGGGCTGACGCAGGGCAAGAACAGCGTGCCGCCGGGGGACCGGGCGATGTGGGAGGCCCATCGGCTCCGGCTGGAGGAGGCGGCGAGGGCGGCGGACCGGGGCGCCTGAATCTCCGCGCGGCGGGCGGGGCCGGGCGGGAGCGAGGGGCCGCGCGCGGGAGTGTCGGCCGGGCGCCGCTCGACTGCGTCACACTCCCGAAGAAGAAATCATGCAAGCACGCTTGATTGTTTCTGGCGCCGCTGCCATGCTCCTCAGCACGCCGCACCACCCCGCACCGCACCACCCCGCACACCGCCGTGCCCCGAGGGGAGCGCCCGTGTCCGATCCGATGCCCGTGATCGACGATCTGCGCGAGGAGAGCGAGGAACTCGACCGCCTCGTGGCCGCGTCGGCCCCACAGCGATGGTCGCTCGCGACCCCCGCGCCCGGCTGGACCGTGGCCCACCAGATCGCCCATCTCGCCTGGACGGACCGCTCGGCCCTGCTCGCCGTCACCGACGCCGACGGCTTCCGCACGCTGGTCGAGAAGGCCCTCGCCGCGCCGGACTCCTTCGTCGACCAGGGCGCCGAGGAGGGCGCGGTACTCCCGCCCGGCGAGCTCCTCGCCCGGTGGCGTGACGGGCGTACGGCACTGGAGGAGGCGCTGCGGGCCGCTCCGCCGAAGGCACGCTTCCCCTGGTACGGCCCACCCATGTCGGCCGCCTCCATGGCGACGGCCCGCCTCATGGAGACCTGGGCCCACGGCCAGGACGTGGCCGACACCCTGGGTGTGGTGCGCCCACCCACCGACCGGCTGCGGCATGTGGTGCGGCTCGGGGTCCGGACCCGGGACTTCGCCTACGGCGTGCACGGCCTGACCCCGCCGGCCGACCCGTTCCGCGTCGAACTCCAAGCCCCCTCCGGCGACCTGTGGACCTACGGCCCCGAGGACGCTCAGCAGCGCGTCACCGGGCCCGCCCTCGACTTCTGCCTCCTCGTCACCCAGCGCGCCCACCGCTCCGACCTCGCCCTGCGCGCCGAGGGCCCCGACGCCGACCGCTGGCTCGGCCTCGCGCAGGCCTTCGCGGGACCGCCGGGCGACGGACGCCCGCCGAAGGGGCCGGTCTCGTGACGCCCGTGCGCGGTGGCGGGGCCCGGCTCGTGACGCCCGGGCGCGGCGGCTCGGAGGCGGTCTCGTGACGCCCCTCCGCATCGGCAACGCCTCCGGCTTCTACGGCGACCGCTTCGACGCGATGCGCGAGATGCTCACCGGCGGCGAACTCGACGTCCTCACCGGTGACTACCTCGCCGAGCTGACCATGCTCATCCTCGGCCGGGACCGACTGAAGGACCCGGCCGCCGGATACGCCCGTACGTTCCTGCGGCAGTTGGAGGAGTGCCTGGGGCTCGCACACGAGCGGGGTGTCAGGATCGTCACCAACGCGGGAGGGCTCAACCCGGCCGGACTCGCCGACGCCGTGACGCAGTTGGCCGGCCGGCTGGGCATCCCCGTACGCGTCGCCCATGTGACGGGCGACGACCTCACCGCCGCCTACCCCGGTACTCTCGCCGCCCACGCCTACCTCGGCGGCTTCGGCATCGCGGAGGGCCTGCGGGCGGGCGCCGACGTCGTCGTCACGGGGCGGGTGACGGACGCCGCCCTGGTCACCGGGCCCGCCGCCGCGCACTTCGGCTGGACGCCGCAGGACCACGACCGGCTCGCGGGCGCGGTGGTCGCGGGGCACGTCCTGGAGTGCGGGGCGCAGGCCACCGGCGGCAACTACGCGTTCTTCCGGGACGGCGACGTCCGCCGCCCCGGCTTCCCGCTCGCCGAGCTGCACGAGGACGGCGGCTGCGTCATCACCAAGCACCCCGGCACCGGCGGCTTCGTCGACGTCGGCACGGTCACCGCGCAGCTGCTGTACGAGACGGCCGGCGCCCGGTACGCGGGCCCGGACGTCACGACCCGGCTGGACACCGTGCGGCTGAGCCAGGAGGGGCCCGACCGGGTGCGGATCGAGGGCGTGCGCGGCGAGGCACCGCCGCCCACCCTCAAAGTCGGCCTCAACCGGCTCGGCGGCTTCCGCAACGAGGTGGTCTTCGTACTCACCGGCCTCGACGTCGAGGCCAAGGCCGCCCTGGTGCGGGAGCAGCTGGAACCGGCCCTCGCCGAAGTGTCCGACGTGCGTTGGGAACTGGCTCGCACCGACCGCCCCGACGCGCCCACCGAGGAGACGGCGAGCGCGTTGCTGCGGCTCGTCGTACGGGACCCCGACCAGGAAGTGGCCGGACGGGCGCTGAGCGGGGCGGCGGTGGAGCTGGCCCTGGCCAGCTACCCCGGCTTCCATGTGCTCGCCCCACCCGGAAAGGGTTCGCCGTATGGGGTCTTCGAGGATGTGTACGTCCCCCATGGGGGAGTCGACCATGGGGCGGTCCTCCACGACGGGCGGCGGATTCCGGTTCCGCCGCCCCAGGACACTCGCGCTCTCGACGACGTCCCGGAGCCTCCGCTGCCCGAGCCGCTGCCGCCCGGACCGGTCACCAGGGCTCCCCTCGGCCTCGTGGCGGGCGCCCGCAGCGGGGACAAGGGCGGCAACGCCAACGTCGGGGTGTGGGCGCGCACGGACGACGCCTGGCGATGGCTCGCGCACGAGCTGACCGCCGACCGGTTCCGGGAGCTGATCCCCGAGAGCCGCGAGCTGACCGTCGTACGGCACGTGCTGCCGAATCTGCGCGCCCTCGACTTCGTCGTCGAGGGGATCCTCGGCGCCGGTGTCGCCGCGCGGCACCGCTTCGACCCGCAGGCCAAGGCCCTCGGCGAATGGCTGCGCTCCCGCCACCTGGACATACCGGAGGCACTGCTGTGACCGTCCTGACCTCCGGGCTCGACACCGACGGCCCGGACTACGCGGCCAACCGCGAGGCCATGCTCGCCAGGCTCGCCGCCCTCGACGCCGAGCACGCCAAAGCCCTCGCGGGCGGCGGCGAGAAGTACGTCGCACGCCACCGGGCGCGCGGCAAGCTCCTCGCCCGCGAGCGCATCGAGCTGCTCCTCGACCCCGACACGCCCTTCCTGGAGCTGTCCCCGCTCGCCGCCTGGGGCAGTGACCACACCGTCGGCGCGTCCCTCGTCACCGGCATCGGGGTCGTCGGGGGCGTGGAGTGCCTGATCACCGCCAACGACCCCACCGTGCGCGGCGGAGCGAGCAATCCCTGGTCGCTGAAGAAGGCCCTGCGCGCCAACGACATCGCGCTCGCCAACCGGCTGCCCTGCATCAGCCTGGTGGAGTCCGGGGGCGCCGACCTGCCGTCCCAGAAGGAGATCTTCATCCCCGGCGGCGCGATCTTCCGCGACCTCACCCGGCTGTCGGCCGCCGGAATCCCCACCGTCGCCGTCGTCTTCGGCAACTCCACCGCCGGCGGCGCCTACATCCCCGGCATGTCCGACCACGTGATCATGGTCAAGGAGCGGGCGAAGGTGTTCCTCGGCGGTCCGCCGCTGGTGAAGATGGCCACCGGGGAGGAGAGCGACGACGAGTCCCTGGGCGGCGCCGAGATGCACGCGCGCACCTCGGGCCTCGCCGATTACTTCGCCGTCGACGAGCCGGACGCCCTCCGGCAGGCCCGGCGCGTGGTCGCCCGCCTCAACCACCGCAAGGCGTACCAGGACCCGGGGCCCGCCGAGCCGCCCAAGTATGACGCGGAGGAGCTGCTGGGCATCGTTCCCGGCGACCTGAAGAGCCCCTTCGACCCGCGCGAGGTCATCGCCCGCATCGTCGACGCCTCCGACTTCGACGAGTTCAAACCGCTCTACGGGACGAGCCTGACGACCGGCTGGGCCACGCTCCACGGCTATCCCGTGGGGGTGCTGGCGAACGCCCGAGGGGTCCTCTTCAGCGAGGAGTCCCAGAAGGCCGCCCAGTTCATCCAGCTCGCCAACCAGCGCGACATCCCGCTGCTGTTCCTGCACAACACCACCGGCTACATGGTCGGCAGGGAGTACGAGCAGGGCGGCATCATCAAACACGGCGCGATGATGATCAACGCCGTCAGCAACAGCCGCGTGCCCCACCTCTCCGTCCTCATGGGCGCCTCCTACGGCGCCGGCCACTACGGCATGTGCGGCCGCGCCTACGACCCCCGCTTCCTCTTCGCCTGGCCCAGCGCCAAATCGGCCGTCATGGGCCCGCAGCAGCTCGCGGGCGTGCTGTCGATCGTCGCCCGCCAGTCGGCCGCCGCCAAGGGCCGGCCCTACGACGAGGAGGCGGACGCGGCGCTGCGGGCCATGGTCGAGCAGCAGATCGAGTCCGAGTCGCTGCCGATGTTCCTGTCCGGGCGGCTGTACGACGACGGCGTCATCGACCCGCGCGACACCCGCACCGTCCTCGGCCTGTGCCTCTCCGCGATCCACACCGCCCCCTACGAGGGCGCGCGCGGCGGCTTCGGCGTCTTCCGGATGTGAGGAACCTTCCGTGATCACTTCTGTGCTGGTCGCCAACCGGGGCGAGATCGCCTGCCGCGTCTTCCGCACCTGCCACGACCTGGGCATCCGTACCGTCGCCGTGCACTCGGACGCCGACGCGAACGCCCTCCACACGCGCACGGCCGACGTGAGCGTACGACTTCCGGGGGAGGCGCCCGCCGACACCTATCTGCGCGGCGACCTGATCGTGAAGGCCGCCCTGGCCGCCGGGGCGGACGCCGTGCACCCCGGTTACGGCTTCCTCTCCGAGAACGCCGGCTTCGCCCGGGCCGTCCTGGACGCGGGCCTGCGCTGGATCGGCCCGCCCCCGGCCGCCATCGAGGCCATGGCGTCCAAGACCCGCGCCAAGCAGCTCATGGGCATCGAGCCCCTCACCGACGTCACGGAGGCCGACCTGCCCGTGCTGGTGAAGGCGGCGGCGGGCGGCGGCGGCCGCGGCATGCGGGTCGTGCGCCGACTCGCTCACCTGGAAGCCGAGTTGGCCGCGGCCCGGGCCGAGGCCGCGAGCGCCTTCGGCGACGGCGAGGTCTTCGTCGAGCCGTACGTGGAGAACGGCCGGCACGTCGAGGTGCAGATCCTCGCCGACAGCCACGGAACGGTCTGGCCCCTCGGCACCCGCGACTGCTCCCTGCAGCGCCGCCACCAGAAGGTGATCGAGGAGGCCCCGGCTCCCGGCCTGTCCCCGGAACTCGACGAGGAGGTCCGCGCCCTCGCCGTACGGGCCGCCCGGGCCGTCGACTACGCGGGCGCCGGCACGGTCGAGTTCCTCGTCGCCGACGGCAGGGCGCACTTCCTGGAGATGAACACCCGCCTCCAGGTCGAACACCCCGTCACCGAGGCCGTGTTCGGCGTCGACCTGGTCGCGGAACAGATCCGGATCGCCGAGGGCCACCCCCTGGCCGCCGAACCGCCCCGCGTGCGTGGTCACGCCGTCGAGGCCCGCCTGTACGCCGAGGACCCCGCCCGCGACTGGTCCCCGCAGACCGGCACCCTGCACCGCCTGTCCGTCCCCGGGTCCGTCCGCCTGGACACCGGCTACACGGACGGCGACGACATCGGCGTCCACTACGACCCCATGCTCGCCAAGGTGGTGGCCCACGCCCCGACCCGCGCGGAGGCCCTCCGCCGACTCGCCTCCGCCCTGGAACGCGCCGAGATCCACGGCCCCGTCACCAACCGCGACCTCCTGGTCCGCTCCCTGCGCCACCCCGAGTTCACCGCGGCCCGCATGGACACCGGCTTCTACGACCGCCACCTGCCGGACCTGACCGAGCCGTCCCCCGACCCGCACGCCCCTCTGGCCGCCGCCCTCGCCGACGCCCGGGCCCGCTCCCGGCCCGGATTCGGCGGCTGGCGCAACGTCCCCTCACAGCCGCAGACCAAGCGCTACCTGATGGCGGGCGAGGAGTACGAGGCCCGCTACCGGCACACGAGGGAGGGCCTGGAGGCGGACGGGGTGCGGGTGGTGCACGCCGACGCGCGTCTCGTGATCCTCGACGTGGACGGGGTGCAGCGGAAGTACGAGGTCGCCCGCTACGGACACCACGTCTACGTCAACACCACGGCCCTGACCACCCTGCCCCGCTTCCCCGACCCCACCGCCCAGCACGCCCCCGGCTCCCTCCTGGCCCCCATGCCGGGCACGGTCGTCCGGGTCGCCGACGGCCTGGCGACGGGCGTGCCCGTGAAGGCGGGGGACCCCCTCCTCTGGCTGGAGGCGATGAAGATGCAGCACAAGGTCACGGCGCCGGTGACGGGAACGCTGACCGACCTGTGCGTCGCACCAGGGCAGCAGGTGGAGCCGGGCGTGCTCTTGGCGGTGGTGAAGGAAGCCCCGTAAGGGGCGCGGGGAACTGCGCGACACGCCACATCCGGCCCGCACCCGAGAGGACGACCATGGACACCGAAGACCACAAAGCCCTACGAGAAGCCGTCTCCGCCCTCGGTAAACGCCACGGCCCCGGCAGCGACCCCACCCGACTCTGGTCCGACGCCGGGAGACTCGGTTACCTCGGAGTCAACCTCCCCGAGGAGCACGGAGGAGGCGGTGGCGGCATCTCCGAACTCTCCATCGTCCTCGAAGAGCTCGGCGCGGCCGGCTGCCCCCTCCTCATGCTGGTCGTCTCACCGGCGATCTGCGGCACCGTCATAGCCCGCTTCGGCACGGAACAACAGAAACGACAGTGGCTCCCCGGCCTGTCCGACGGCACCCGCCGGATGGCCTTCGGCATCACCGAACCCGACGCCGGCTCCAACAGCCACCGCATCACCACCACGGCCCGCAGGGACGGCACCGACTGGCTCCTCACCGGCCGCAAGGTCTTCATCTCCGGCGTGGACATCGCGGACGCGACCCTCGTCGTCGGCCGCACCGAGGACGCCCGCACCGGCCGCCTCAAGCCCTGCCTCTTCATCGTCCCGCGCGACACCCCCGGCTTCACCCGCCGCCCCATCGACATGGAACTGGAGGCCGCGGAGAAGCAGTTCGAACTGGTCCTGGACGACGTACGGCTGTCCGCCGACGCCCTGGTCGGCGACGAGGACGCGGGCCTCCTCCAGCTCTTCGCCGGCCTCAACCCCGAACGCGTCATGACCGCCGCCTTCGCGATCGGCATGGGCCGCCACGCCCTCGCCAAGGCCGTCGAGTACGCCCGCGACCGCACCGTCTGGAACGCCCCCATCGGCGCCCACCAGGCCATCGCCCACCCCCTGGCCGCGGCGCACATCGACCTCGAACTCGCCCGCCTGATGATGCAGAAGGCCGCCGCCCTCTACGACGCGGGTGACGACATGGCCGCCGGAGAGGCCGCCAACATGGCCAAGTACGCCGCCGGGGAAGCCTGCGTGAAGGCCGTCGACCAGGCCGTGCACACCCTCGGCGGCAACGGCCTCACCCGCGAGTACGGCCTGGCCCGGCTGATAACGGCCGCGCGCGTGGCTCGTATCGCCCCGGTGAGCCGGGAGATGATTCTCAACTACGTCTCCCACCAGACCCTGGGCCTGCCCAAGTCGTACTGAGGACCCTGAGACGGCCCGCGCCGCGAGGAGGAACCCGCCATGTTCCGCAGCGAGTACGCAGACGTCCCGCCCGTCGACCTGCCCATCCACGACGCGGTCCTGGCCCGGGCCGCCGAGTTCGGCGACATCCCGGCGCTGATCGACGGCACCGACGGCACCACCCTCACCTACGAGCAGGTCGACCGCTTCCACCGGCGCGTCGCCGCCGCCCTCGCCGAGGCCGGTGTCCGCAAGGGCGACGTCCTCGCCCTGCACAGCCCCAACACCGTCGCCTTCCCGACCGCCTTCTACGCGGCCACGCGCGCGGGCGCCACCGTCACGACCGTGCACCCGCTCGCCACCGCCGAGGAGTTCGCCAAACAGCTGCGGGACTCGGCGGCCCGTTGGATCGTCACCGTGTCACCGCTGCTGGACGCCGCCCGCCGGGCCGCCGAACTCGCGGGCGGCGTACGCGAGATCTTCGTGTGCGACGGCGCGAGCGGCCACCGCTCCCTGATCGACATGCTGGCCTCCACGGCCCCGGAGCCGCAGGTCGCCATCGACCCCGCCGAGGACGTCGCCGCCCTGCCGTACTCCTCCGGCACCACCGGCATCCCCAAGGGCGTGATGCTCACCCACCGGCAGATCGCCACCAACCTCGCGCAACTCCACCCGGCGGTACCCGCGGGCCCGGGAGACCGGGTCCTGGCGGTTCTCCCCTTCTTCCACATATACGGCCTCACGGCCCTGATGAACGCGCCCCTGCGGCAGGGCGCCACCGTCGTCGTCCTGCCCCGCTTCGACCTGGAACAGTTCCTCGCGGCCATCCAGAACCACCGCATCACGGCCCTCTACGTCGCCCCGCCGATCGTCCTGGCCCTCGCCAAACACCCGGCCGTCGCCCAGTACGACCTGTCGTCCCTGCGGTACATCATCAGCGCCGCCGCACCCCTGGACGCCCGGCTCGCCGACGCCTGCTCCCAGCGCCTCGGCCTGCCGCCCGTCGGCCAGGCCTACGGCATGACGGAACTGTCACCCGGCACCCACGTCGTCCCCCTGGACGCCATGAACGACGCCCCGCCCGGAACCGTCGGCAAGCTCATCGCCGGCACCGAGATGCGCATCGTCTCCCTCGACGACCCCGGCAAGGACCTCCCCGCCGGGGAATCCGGCGAGATCCTCATCCGCGGCCCCCAGATCATGAAGGGCTACCTCGGCCGCCCCGACGCCACCACCGCGATGATCGACCCCGACGGCTGGCTGCACACCGGGGACGTGGGGCATGTGGACGACGAGGGCTGGCTGTTCGTCGTCGACCGCGTCAAGGAACTCATCAAGTACAAGGGCTTCCAGGTGGCCCCCGCAGAACTGGAGGCCCTGCTCCTCACCCACCCGGGTATCGCCGACGCCGCCGTCATCGGCCGGTACGACGACGACGGCAACGAGGCCCCGCACGCCTACGTCGTCCGCCAGCCGTCCGCCGCCGACCTCACCGAGGCCGAGATCATGATGTACGTCGCCGAACGCGTCGCCCCCTACAAGCGGATACGCCGCGTCACCTTCATCGTCGGCGTCCCCCGCGCGGCCTCCGGCAAGATCCTCCGCCGACAGCTCAGGGAGAGCGCATGACGCTGATCGCCCGCACCCGCGCGCGAGCCGTGGAAACCCTGACCCTCGACTCCCCGCACAACCGCAACGCCCTCTCGGCGGCCCTCGTCGGCGACCTGGCCGACGCTCTCACCGCCGCCGGCAAGGACCCCGGCGTCCGCGCGATCGTCCTCACCCACACCGGCAACACCTTCAGCGCGGGCGCCGATCTCAAGGACCCCCCGTCGCCGCAGGCCCTGGTCGCCCTGCTGCGGCAGATCATCGAGCTGCCCAAACCGGTCCTCGCCCGGGTCACCGGCCACGTCCGCGCGGGCGGCCTCGGCCTCCTGGCCGCCTGCGACATCGCCGCCGCCTCCACGGACGCCACCTTCGCCTTCACCGAGGTCCGCATCGGGGTCGCCCCCGCCGTCATCTCCCTGCCGATCCTGCCCCGCGCCGACCCCCGCGCCCTCGCCCGCCACTACCTCACCGGCGAACGCTTCACAGCCCCGCAGGCCGTGGCAACGGGCCTGCTCACCACATGTGACAGCGATGTCGACCAGGCCCTCGACCCCCTCCTCGACGGTCTGCGCCGCTCCGCCCCCGACGCCCTGGCCGAGACGAAACGGCTGCTCACGGCTAAGGTGCTGGAGGCCTTCGACCGGGACGCCGCCGACCTGACCGCGCTCTCGGCCCGGCTGTTCTCCTCCCCGCAGGCCCGCGAGGGGATGACGGCCTTCCTCGAACGACGGGATCCGGCATGGGTGGTGTGAGCACGGTCGACCGTGCGGAGAGAGTCCCCAAGCAGGACCGCAGCCGGGCCACCCGGCAGCGGCTCCTGGAAGCCGCCGTGTCCTGCCTCGCCGAACACGGCTGGGCGGGATCCACCGTCTCCGTCGTCGCCGAACGCGCCGGCGTCTCCCGGGGCGCCGCCCAGCACCACTTCCCGACCCGCGAGGACCTCTTCACCGCGGCCGTCGAATACGTCGCCGAGGAACGCTCCACGGCCCTGCGCGCCCTGTTCCCCGAGGGCGCCGCGGGCGACCGGCACGCCGTCGTCGCCGCCCTCGTCGACCTCTACACGGGGCCGCTGTTCCGCGCGGCCCTCCACCTCTGGGTCGCCGCCTCCAACGAGGAGCAGCTCCGGCCCCGCGTCACCGAACTCGAATCCCGCGTCGGCCGCGAGACCCACCGCATAGCCGTCGACCTCCTCGCCGCGGACGAATCCCTCCCCGGCGTCCGCGAGACCGTCCAGGGCCTCCTCGACATGGCCCGCGGCCTGGGCCTCGCCAACCTCCTCACGGACGACGCGGCCCGCCGGGAACGGGTGGTGGCGCAGTGGGCGGGGCTGCTGGAGGAGACGCTGGGCTGAGAGAGCAGGTGTCAGCGCGGACTCGGGATGCGCATACCGCAGTATGCTCGGAGCATGGCGGACACGACACGCATCACGGTGACACTGCCGGCCGACCAGGTCGCCGAACTCAGGAAGCTCACCGACAACATCTCCGGCTATGTCGCCGAGGCGGTGGCACGCCAGCTGCGGCATCAGCTGCTCGGCGCCGACCTGATGCGTCACCAGGAGGAGTACGGAGCCTTCACCGAGGAGGAACTGGCCGAGGCCCGCGCGAGGATCTTCGGCACGACGGATACCGGCGGATCGGCGAGTACTGCGTGATGGACCACGTCGAGACGGCCGTCCTGGACTCTCAGGGGCTCTCCGCCTGGATCGCCCAGGACCGCAAGATCCTGGCGATGTTCCAGGTGCTGCACGCCATGGGCGCCGATTTCGTCATCGGCGCCAACACCATCGTGGAAGTCAGCCATGCGCGGGTGAACATGCCTCGACTGCAGTGGGCGCTCTCGCGGGTCAAGGTCGAGCCGGTGACCGAGGCCGCCGCGAAGGCATCCGCGGAACTGCTGAAGGCCGCCGGGCTGCACGGCCACACGTACGCGATCGACGCGACGGTCGCCGAGGTGGCACTGCGGCAGCCGGGCCCGGTGGCCGTGCTGACGTCCGATGTCGACGACATGGCGCGGCTCTGCGGCGACCGTGTCCGGCTCATCGGCATGTGAGCCTCACGGACTGAGCCGCTCCACCCGCCAGCTCCCGTCGGCCTGCTCCACGTACCGCAACCGGTCGTGCAGCCGGTTCTCCCGGCCCTGCCAGAACTCCACCGCCTGCGGGGCCACCCGGAAACCACCCCAGTGCGGCGGCACCGGCACCTGCTCGCCCTCCGGGTAGCGGGCTGCCAGCTCGGCGTACGCGGCGTCGATGTCGGCCCGGGTGGAGATCACCGAGGACTGGGCACTGGCCCACGCCCCCAGCTGCGAGCCGTGCGGCCGGGTGCGGAAATACGCCGCCGTCTCGTCCCGGCCGGTCCGCCGGGCGACCCCGGTCACGATGACCTGCCGTGCCATCGGATGCCAGGGGAACAGCAGCGAGACGTACGGGTTCTCCGCCAGGTCACGCGCCTTGCGCGAGTCGTAGTTCGTGTAGAAGACGAAACCCTGCTCGTCGAAGTGCTTCAGCAGCACCGTGCGGGCGCTCGTCCGCCCCTCCGCGTCGGCCGTCGACACGATCATGGCGTTCGGCTCGAACAGCCCGCCGTCCGTCGCGGCCTGCTTGAACCAGCGCGCGAACTGCTCGACGGGCGTGGCGGCGAGCTCGGTCTCGGAGAGCCCCTCGGCCCGGTACTGCTTGCGCATCGAGGCCAGATCGAAGGGGACGTCGTCGCGGTCGGTCACCCGGTCATCTTGCCGTACCGACGGTGTCCTTCGTCACTGCATGGCACTGAGTGCCGTGAACCCTCCCCAAGCGTGGCACTCGGGGATATCGTTTCCGTGCTGTTCCGGTTGGGTGACCGCCTGCCGTACGGGGCATCACAGGGGCAACCGGCCAGGACCGCGAGTCGCCGTACACGACCGTGGATCCACTGGACGGCGCCCGCTTCGCCAGCTCACCGACACATGGTCGTACGCCCCACACCACATCAACACCATCTGTCACTTACATCACGAGGAGCCGCCTGATGTCCGACTTCGTACCCGGGCTCGAGGGAATCGTCGCGTTCGAGACGGAGATCGCCGAACCCGACAAGGAGGGCGGCGCGCTCCGGTACCGCGGCGTCGACATCGAGGACCTCGTCGGCCACGTCTCGTTCGGCAACGTCTGGGGCCTCCTCGTCGACGGCGCCTTCAATCCCGGCCTGCCCCCCGCCGAGCCCTTCCCCATCCCCGTGCACTCCGGCGACATCCGCGTGGACGTCCAGTCCGCCCTCGCCATGCTCGCGCCCGTCTGGGGCCTGAAACCCCTCCTCGACATCGACGCCGAGGAGGCCCGCGAGGACCTCGCCCGCGCGGCCGTCATGGCCCTGTCCTACGTCGCCCAGTCCGCCCGCGGGCAGGGCCTGCCGATGGTTCCGCAGCGGGAGATCGACAAGGCGCAGTCCGTCGTCGAACGCTTCATGATCCGCTGGCGCGGCGAGCCGGACCCCAAGCATGTGGCGGCGGTCGACGCGTACTGGACGAGCGCCGCGGAGCACGGCATGAACGCCTCCACGTTCACGGCCCGCGTGATCGCCTCGACCGGCGCGGACGTGGCAGCGGCGCTCTCCGGAGCGGTGGGCGCGATGTCCGGCCCGCTCCACGGCGGCGCCCCCTCCCGTGTGCTCGGCATGATCGAGGAGATCGAGCGCACGGGCGACGCGGAGGCCTACGTGAAGAACGCGCTCGACAAGGGCGAGCGCCTGATGGGCTTCGGCCACCGCGTCTACCGCGCCGAGGACCCCCGCGCCCGGGTCCTGCGCCGCACCGCCCGCGAACTGGGCGCCCCCCGCTTCGAGGTCGCCGAGGCCCTGGAGAAGGCGGCCCTCGCGGAACTCCACGCCCGCCGCCCCGACCGCGTCCTCGCCACGAACGTCGAGTTCTGGGCGGCCATCGTGCTGGACTTCGCCGAGGTCCCGGCCCACATGTTCACGTCCATGTTCACCTGCGCCCGCACGGCCGGCTGGTCGGCCCACATCCTGGAGCAGAAGCGCACGGGCCGCCTGGTCCGCCCCTCGGCCCGCTACGTGGGCCCGGGCACCCGCAACCCCCGCGAGATCGAGGGCTACGAGGACATCGCCCACTGACGCGGCCGACCCACGGCCCCATCCGACCCGGGGTGGGGCCGTGGCGTGTGCCTCACCCCGTCAGCCGGTCCAGCTCCTCGCCGACGGCCTCCCGCAGCCGGTCGTGCCGGGGCCCGAGCGCGTACCGCTCCTCGCTCCACCGCTGCCGCGGGTAGAGCCACACGGGCAGCCGTACGAGCTCCTCGGGCTCCCAGTCGTAGCGCGGCCACACATGCGCGTGCAGGAACGCGTCGGTGTTCCCGAGGATCTCCAGATTGACCCGCCGGAACCCCGGCTCCACCCGCCGGCAGGCCCGCTCGACGGCCTCCCCGAGCCGGTCCATGTCGGCGAGGAACGCCAGCCGGGCGCTCCGCGGCAGCTCCGACAACCGCTGGACGCCGGGATCATCGGTGAGCAGCACCGAATAGCCGGGCAGGAACTGCACGTCACCGATCACCGCGAACCCGGAGTCCAGCCGCCGCATCACCGCCGGGTTCTCACCGCGCAGGGCGCTCCCGATCCGGTCCTCACGCCACCCACCCACCGCCGTCGCCCTCCCCGAGCGCTCCAGAAAAACGCAGACGACCCGCGAGTCTGGTTCCTCCGGAGAGGAGCCGGCCGGACGTACCGGCGACTCGCGGGTCGGGTGACTGCTTGAGATTGGGCCGGCTGCACGCTCGCTCACGCGCTGGCTCGGCACCGCACTGAGTGGTGACGGGCCGCTAGCCCGCAGCCACCTCACGCGTCCGGTTTCCATACATCTGCCGAACCACCTCCTCTCTCGTGTACCTGAACACTAAGAAACCGTTCCGCCTCCGATCAACCGGTTTTCTGAGACCTCGACCCCACGGGCCGCCGGCCTCGTCGGATGAACGTTTCTGTTGCGTTGACGTGGGCATTGCCGCAGTACAACGATTCCTTCAATGTTGTGGGAACTCGGTGTGTGCTGGGTCACGTTCGAGTTGAATGATTGCAAGGAGCGAACCGACGTGCCGTACGTGCGGACGCAGCCTGCAGGGGGTCCAGGTGAGTGCTTCCCGGCGTAGTGGGACCACCGACGAGCTGGGGCCGGACGAGCCCGAGCGGGACGGTTCGGATGGTTCGGATCTGCTTGCCGCTTTGCTGGACGGGATGGACGCGGCGCTGTGCGCGTTCGACGCCGACGGTGTCGTGACGCACTGGAACCGCGAGGCCGAGCGGATCCTCGGGTGGAGTGCGGACGAGGCCGTGGGGCGGCGCGGGCTGGCCGGGTGGGCCGTGCGCACCGCTGACGCCGAGGAGGTCGAGGGCCGCCTGCTGTCGTCGATGCACGCCCCCGGCAGGCAGGTGCACGAGTTCGCGCTGCTCACGAAGGACGGCGGCCGGGTGCTCGTGCGGACGCAGTCGGCGGCGGTGCGCGGGCCCGACGGGAAGCCGGCGGGTGTGTACTGCGCGTTCAGCGAGGTGCACGCGCAGATCGATCTGGAGCGGTCGATCGCGCTGAGCGAGGCGCTGTTCGAGGACGCCGGCTGGGGTGTCGTGCTGGTGGACGTGGACCTGCGGCCGGCGGTGGTGAACGCGCACGCGGCCCGGGCGCTGGGCACGGGGCGTACGGCGGTGCTGGGACGGCCGCTCGGGGAGTTGCTGTCGCAGGGCGTGGAGGAGCTGGAGAGCGCGCTGCAGCACGTGCTGGCGGAGGGTGCGCCCCCGGCGCCCGCCGAGGTGTGGGTGAGTGTGCGGACGCCGGAGGGGGAGCGGCGGCGGTGCTGGCGCAGCGGCTTCCTGCGGCTGGCCTCGCCGCTCGCGGAGGAGCCCGTTCCGCTGGGTGTGGGCTGGCTGTTCCAGGACGTGACGGAGGCCAAGCAGGCCGAGCAGGAGGCCTCCCTGCTGCGTTTCCGTACACAGCAGCTGCACCGGGCGTCGCGGGCGGCGGCCGAGTGCGAGGACCCGGCCGAGGCGGCGACGGTCCACCTGGACTTCGCCCTGGCCGGTTTCGCCGACCACGGCCTGATCGACCGGGTCGCCGGCGGGGCACTGACCGACGCGGAGGCCGAGGGGCCCGTCCGGCTGGTCCGGGTCGCCGCCACCCCCTCCGGCGCGCCCGGGCCGACCCGGCTGTCCGGACACGCGAGCCTGCCCGTCCGCTACGCCGAGGGGCACCCGGCCCTGCAGTGCGTGGAGCGGGCGGGGGCGCTGCGCGCGAGTGCGGGCGCGGCCCGGCCGGAGGCGGCCCGGGAGTGGGCCCTGGCCCGCCAGTGGCCCGCGGACGCGGTGCACGCCCTGTGCGCGGTGCTGCGCAGCCGGGGCCGGACCCTGGGCGTCGTGACGTTCCTGCGGGGCGCGGGCCGCAGCGCCTTCGAGCGTTCCGACGCCCTGTACGCGGAGGACGTGGCGGTCCGGATCGCCGCTGCGCTGGATCTGGCGGGGTTGTCGGGCGGGGAGTGAGCGGGCCGCCCGGGCGGGGAGTGAGAGGGGCCCGGCGCGGGCCCGGTGAGTGCCGGTGGCGGACGTACCCGGTCCGGCGGCCCGTTGCGGTGCCGGTTGATGACGCGGGCCCGATACTGCCGCCCCTCATCGATGCCGGTGGGCGACGCGGACACGGTCCGCTGTGCCTTCAGTGCCGGTAGAAGATCCGGTCGCGGTACTGCTCCATGACCCGGGCGTTCCAGTCGTGGCCGCCATCGACGTTTCCGGAGCGCAGCAGGGGCGGCTCGATGCCGCGGGCGGCGAGGGCGGTGGCGGTCGTCGCCATGACGGCCTGGAGGAGAGCGGAGGTGACGACCGTCGAGGCGGGGGCGAAGGGGGCCGGGATGGCGTCGTGGGTGAGTTCCGCGTCGCCGACCGCGATCTTCGAGTCGAGGACGAGGTCGCAGTGGTCCTTCAGATACGTCCCGGAGGCGTGCCGTGACGTCGTCTCCGAGGCGTAGGCCACCGAGGTCACGCCGATGACCTTCACGCCCAGGGCCCGGGCGTTCACGGCCATCTCCACGGGCAGGGCGTTGCGCCCGGACAGGGAGATGATCAGCAGGGCGTCGCCCTCGCGGAGCGGGGAGCTGTCGAGGACGGCGGTCGCGAGGCCGTCGACGCGTTCGAGCGCGGAGCCGAGCGGCGCGGGCATGACGTCGACGCCGACGACGCCGGGCACGGCGAGCAGGTTCATCAGCGCGAGGCCGCCGGCACGGTAGACGAGGTCCTGGGCGGCGAGGGAGGAGTGCCCGGCGCCGAAGGCGAAGAGCCTGCCGCCGGCCGCGACGGTGTCGGCGAGGAGCGTCCCGGCCGCGGTGATGCTGTCGGTCTCCTCGTCGCGGAGGCGCCCCAGCAGGCCGATCGCGGCGTCGAGGAACTGGCCGGCCGGCACGCGGTCGCTCATACGGGGTCCCTTCGGGCAGGCCTCGCGGCTTGTGTCGCGCATCACGGTGCGGTCTGGACCAGTGCGGTGTCAATACGGCCGTGCGGCGCGTGCGCCGAGCGCCGGGACGTCCCCGAAGGGGAGGTCCGTACCCTGGCGCGCGGCCGGGTAATCCTCCGCTTCGCCTCCCGCGGCACGGTTGTCGGTGGTATCCGGCAGAATTGGGTGCAGGGCCAGCGCACACGCCGGTGAGCCGTCCAGCCTCCGGCAGATCTCATTCGAGGGGCACGTATGTCCGGACTGATCGACACCACGG
The DNA here is from genome assembly GCF_040637515.1 of Streptomyces sp. NPDC029041. Lineage (NCBI taxonomy): Bacteria > Bacillati > Actinomycetota > Actinomycetes > Kitasatosporales > Streptomycetaceae > Streptomyces > Streptomyces sp. NPDC029041. The sequence goes on from NZ_JBEZWO010000005.1 coordinate 262,772, forward strand.
AGATGTATCTCCGCACCATCCTCGAGCTGGAGGAAGAGGGTGTGGTCCCCATGCGCGCCCGTATCGCCGAGCGGCTGGACCAGAGCGGGCCGACCGTCAGCCAGACCGTGGCGCGGATGGAGCGCGACGGCCTGGTGTCCGTCGCCAGCGACCGGCACCTGGAGCTGACCGACGAGGGCCGTCGGCTGGCCACGCGCGTGATGCGCAAGCACCGCCTCGCCGAGTGTCTGCTCGTCGACGTGATCGGTCTGGAGTGGGAGCAGGTCCACGCGGAGGCGTGCCGCTGGGAGCACGTGATGAGCGAGGCCGTGGAGCGCCGCGTCCTGGAGCTGCTGCGGCACCCGACGGAGTCGCCGTACGGCAACCCGATCCCGGGTCTGGAGGAGCTGGGCGAGAAGGACGGCGCCGACCCGTTCCTGGACGAGGGCATGGTGTCGCTGGCCAGCCTCGACCCGGGCGCCGAGGGCAAGACGGTCGTGGTGCGCCGGATCGGCGAGCCGATCCAGACGGACGCGCAGCTGATGTACACGCTGCGGCGGGCGGGCGTGCAGCCCGGCTCGGTGGTGAGTGTGACCGAGTCGGCGGGCGGGGTGCTGGTGGGCAGCGGCGGCGAGGCGGCCGAGCTGGAGTCCGACATCGCCTCCCACGTGTTCGTCGCCAAGCCCTGAGCCCGTCGCGCCGTCGCGCCGTCGCGCCGGGGGCAGTCGCCAACTCCATATGTGGGGGCGTCTGTTGTGGCGGTGGTGGTCTCTTGGCGTGATCCGGGCCGAATCCGGCGTCCAGTCCGCCGAATCGCAGCGCTCGCCCGCTTCCCGTGCGACGCTGTCGCGTGAGGCATATGACCTGAGGGGCTCTTGGCCGCGGCTCGACAACGATGCCGCCCGGCCGGGGAGGGGGCGGGAGGATGTGCCGTGAAGACGCGGAGGGCCCCGGCGCCGTGTGGCGCCGGGGCCTGTCCTCCCCTGTGCTGACCCGGAGCCCCGAGCTCTCAGGGTCATCCCCTGCGGACCGGTTTCCCCGAGCGGTCCGCCTCCCGCTGAAGATCTCCCCTCGACAGCGGCGATCAATCCCCGAGGGTGGTCACTCGAACGAGGGGTGTTGCCCGCGAGAACCTCATCCTCGAATGCGCATTCGATAGTCTGCGGGCGGCGCACGGCACACTTGCACCGACGGGTACGGCAGGCAGCACGGCAGAAGGCACAGCAGGCAGAACACGGTTCACAGGACCGGCCGGCTCGAGGGAGCCGCGGTCCGCGCGAAGCTTGGGGGGTGCCAGACATGGCGCGACGCATCGACGTGACCGGGACGGGCGGCGTACGCCTGGCGGCCTGGGAGTTCGGCGACCCGCCCAAGAGTGATCCGGCGCAGGACGTGCGGGACGGACAGGGGGCGCACGACGGGCACACCGCGCCGGAGGGCTCGCCTGGCGTGCTGTTACTGCACGGCCTCATGGGCCGCGCCTCGCACTGGGCGTCCACCGCCCGCTGGCTGTCCGCGCGCTACCGCGCGGTCGCCCTCGACCAGCGCGGCCACGGCCGCAGCGACAAACCCCCGCAGGGCGCCTTCACCCGTGACGCCTACGTCGACGACGCGGAGGCCGCCCTGGAGCAGCTCGGCCTCGCCCCGGTCGTCCTCATCGGCCACGCCATGGGCGCGCTGACCGCCTGGCAGCTCGCCGCCAAGCGTCCCGACCTGGTCCGCGGGCTGGTCATCTGCGACATGCGGGCCTCCGCGCTCGGAGCCGCCTCGCAGCGCGAGTGGGGCCAGTGGTTCGACTCCTGGCCGCTGCCCTTCGCCACGCTCGCCGACGTCCGCAGGTTCTTCGGCGAGGACGACCCCTGGGTGGAGCGGCCCAATCCGGCCCGTGGCGAGTTCTACGCCGAGGTGATGGCCGAGTCCCCGGACGGCTGGCGCCCGGTCTTCGAACCGGAACAGATGCTCCGCTCCCGCGAGACGTGGGTGTACGACGCGCACTGGGAGGAACTGGCCCAGGTCCGCTGCCCCGCCCTGGTCGTGCGCGGTCTGGACGGCGAGCTGGGCCGTGCCGAGGCCCAGGAGATGGTCCGGGTCCTGCCCCGCGGCCAGTACGCGGAAGTGGCGGACGCCGGCCACCTGGTGCACTACGACCAGCCGGAGGCCTGGCGCGCCGCCATCGAGCCGTTCCTGGACTCGCTGGGCGACCACTGACGGAACGCCGCCCGGCGCAGGCCCGCGCGACCGCTCACCGGGACGCCTTCCCGGGCAGGCCCGGGCGATCACTGGCGGGACGCCGCCCGGCGCAGGCCCGCGCGGCCGCTCACCGGGACGTCTTCCCGCGCAGGCCCGGGTGGCCGCTCACCGGGACGCCTTCCCGGGCAGGCCCGGGCGATCACTGGCGGGACGCCGCCCGGCGCAGGCCCGCGCGGCCGCTCACCGGGACGTCTTCC
>NZ_JBEZWO010000005.1:265295-366155 GCF_040637515.1 Streptomyces sp. NPDC029041
CCCGCGCAGGCCCGGGTGGCCGCTCACCGGGACGCCTTCCCGGGCAGGCCCCGGGCGATCACTGGCGGGACGCCTTCCCGTGCAGGCCCGGGTGGCCGCTCACCGGGACGTCTTCCCGGGCAGGCCCCGGGCGATCACTGGCGGGACGCCGCCCGGCGCAGGCCCGGGTGGCCGCTCACCGGGACGCCTTCCCGGGCAGCCCCGGGCGACCACTGGCGGGACGCCTTCCCGCGCAGGCCCGGGTGGCCGCTCACCGGGACGTCTTCCCGGGCAGGCCCCGCGCGGCCGCTCACCGGGATGCCGCCCCGGGCAGGCCCGGGCGGCCGCTCACCGGGACACCTGCCCGGGCAGGCCCCGGACGGCCACTGGCGGGATGCCGCCCGGCGCAGGCCCGGGCGGCCGCTCACTGGGACGTCTTCCCGGGCAGGCCCTGGGCGACCACTGGCGGGATGCCGCCCGGCGCAGGCCCGCGCGACCGCTCACCGGGACGCCTTCCCGGGCAGGCCCCGGGCGACCACTGGCGGGACGCCTTCCCGTGCAGGCCCGGGTGGCCGCTCACCGGGACGCCTGTGGGGAGGTCCGCGGGCGTCTCACCCCTTGCTGACGGCCGCCAGGATCTCCGGCAGCCGCCGGGCCGTCTGCGGCGCGGCCAGTTTCAGCCCCGCCGCCGTGAGCGCCGCCCCGTACGCCGTGCCCACCGGCAGCAGCAGCCACGCCCAGTCGTCGCCGTCGGCGCTCGCGTTCAGCCAGATGGTGAGCGCGATGACGGGCGCGCACAGCAGGGCGGCCGCCATCATCCCGCCGAAGATGGAGATCCAGGCGAGCCCGGTCTGCCCGGGGGCGACGTTCTTGTAGCCCTCCTGCGGGATGGAGTAGGGGAAGCGGGCGGAGGTCCACGCCCCGGTCGCGAGCATCGCGCCGAGCAGCGCGAAGGACAGTCCCAGCGCCTCGGGCAGCCGATGCCAGTCGCCGAGCATGGCGGTCGTCACCACGGTGACCAGCGTGGCGTACGGCAGGGTGATCAGCAGCAGGGCGTACGCCCGGGCGCGCAGTTCGACGTAGGCGTCACGCGTCGAGGAGATCGTCATCGCGACGATCCAGAACGCCGAGGTGTCCTGCCCGAACTGGTTGTACATCTGGATGCCGAGCATCCCGGCGGCGAAGCACGCGAAGTACACCGACCCGGTGCCCTGCCAGGCGTTGAACACCGGCACGATCAGCCCGATGGCCAGCGACGTCACCCAGGCGGCCTTGATCTTCGGGTCGCGCCACACGTACCGCAGGCTGCGCTCCATGACCGTGCCCGTACGGCCCGCCGGCAGCAGCCGCCCCAGCCCGGTCGACGACCGCTCCCTGACGGCCGACTCGGCGCCCGGCAGGGTGGATCCGTCGGGCGAGGTCATCAGCCGCGTCAGATGCCGCGACCAGAGCGCGAGCAGCGCCACCAGCGCACCGGCGGCCAGCCCCAGCTGGGCGAGGGCGAGACCGTAGGACCCCTCGCTCACCGCGTGCACGGCCCAGATCGCGGACGCCGGCGGCACCCAGCGCAGCACCTCCGCCAGCGGGTCGAGCTCGCCCAGTCCCGACGCCCCGAGCCGCTGCGCGCCGAAGTTGACGACCTGCGCCCCGATCGCGATGACGAGCCCGCTGAGCACCGCGAGGTCCCGCCCCTTGCGGCTGGTCAGCAGCCGTACGTTGGCGGCGGCGACGGCCCGCGCGAGGGCCACGCACACCAGCAGCGCCAGCACGACGGCGACCACCCCCACCACGAACGCGGCCCCGCCCCGTGCCACCGCGATCACGGAACCGGCCAGCAGACACAGCGTGAACAACGGCCCGATGCCCACCAGCGAAGCCGTCAGCAGCGCCCGTACCAGCGGCCGGGGGCGCAGCGGCAGCATCACCAGCCGGGTCGGGTCGAGGGTCTCGTCACCGCTGGGGAAGAACAGCGGCATGACCGCCCACCCGAGGCCCAGCACCGCCACCGCCAGAACCACCACCGACTCGGCGTGCGCGTGCCCGCGCAGCGCGATCAGCCCGAGCAGCTGGAGCGCGGCGAAGAGCAGAGCGAAGACGGCGGACGTGATGTAGGCGGCCTTGCGCCCGCCGGACTGCCGCAGTCCGTTGCGCAGCAGCGACAGCTTCAGCCGGATGAAGACGGGGGTGATCGCGGGGGTGCTCACCGCGACCCACCGCCCAGCCAGTCCAGGTCGGACCCGGCGTCCCGGCCCTGGGCGCCGACGAGTTCGAGGAACGCCCGCTGCAGCGAGGGCGCGTCCCCGCGCACCTCGGCGAGGGTGCCGGTGGCGCGGATCCGCCCCGCGGCCATCACGGCGACCCAGTCGCACAACGACTCGACGAGCTCCATGACGTGGGAAGAGAAGACGACCGTGGCGCCCGAGGCCGTGTACCGCTCCAGGACGCCCCGGATGGTCTGCGCGGAGACCGGGTCGACGCCCTCGAACGGCTCGTCCAGGAACAGCACTTCCGGGTTGTGGAGGAGAGCGGCGGCGAGCCCGATCTTCTTGCGCATGCCGGTCGAGTAGTCGACGACCAGTTTGTGCTGGGCCCCGGCCAGGTCGAGGACGTCCAGGAGCTGCGTGGCCCGCTTGTCGACCTCGGCGCCCGGCAGCCCCCGCAACCGGCCGCTGTACGCCAGCAGTTCCCGCCCCGAGAGCCGCTCGAAGAGCCGCAGCCCCTCCGGCAGCACCCCGATCCGGGCCTTCACCTCGACGGGGTCCCGCCACACGTCGTGCCCGACCACCTCGACGGTCCCGTGGTCGGGCCGGAGCAGCCCTGTCACCATCGACAAGGTGGTGGTCTTCCCGGCCCCGTTCGGCCCGACGAGCCCGATGAACTTGCCCGCGGGCAACTCGAGATCGACCCCGGCGACAGCGACCTGCTCCCCGAACCGCTTCCACAGCCCCCGCACCCGCACAGCGCTGGATCCCACCGCGCCTCCCTCCGTCACCTTGCACCCTACGGTGGGGCGTCGCCCTTTTCAGGGGCGCGGGGAACTGCGCGAACGACCACGCGCGTCCGGCAGTCGCCCAACCACAGAAACCAGGCAGGGGAAGAGGCGCGGCTATCGATCCCGCCCGCACGCGTAAGCCAACGGCGAGATCAACTCCTCCGCATCCGGCAGCCACCGATTGGCCGGAGTCGGCCGGCAGGCCCACTGCACGGCCCCCCGGGCCCCGAACCGCGTGGGCGGCGCGGCCACATACGCCCCCTCACCCAGCACGGTGAGATCCAGCGACGACACCGACCACCCCAGCTTCCGCACCAGATCGGGCACCTTCACCCCGGCCCCCGGTAGCACGAAGAACTCCATCCGCCGATCCGGCGTGAGCGTCACCGGCCCGAGCGTCAGCTCCATCCGCTCCATCCGCGCGAGCGCGAGGAACCCGGCCGTCTCCGGCACGGAGATCGCGTCGAAGGTCCGCCCCGTCGGCAGCAGGATCGACGCGGTCGGCTGCTTCTGCCACATCCGCCGCGCGACCGTCGCACTGCCCGTCGCCTGCGTCGCCCAGTCCGGACGCGCCGGGTGCGACCCGGGCGCCGGACACGCCGCGTCACCGCAGGAACAGCGCTGGCTGCCGTCGACGGCTTCGAGCCAGGTGCCGGGGAACACGTCCCAGTGGCGCTCCTCGGCGTAGCGAACAGCGGTCTCCAGCAGCGATTCCCCGCGCTGCTTCGGGATCTGAGCGGCCTGGGCGCCGGCGATCGTCTCTTCCACGATGAACACAACTCTGGTCGTCACCAGGGGTTACGCCTGCCCCCGTGCGCGGGGGAGAGCATCGCCCCTGTTCCCGGGGCGCATGGGTGCATGTGCGGGGGCGCGCAGGAGGAACGGTGGCCGGAGCTGGGTAGCCAGGTGTGGGGTCGGCAACAGCCGTTACCCGGCAATCCTCACATGCCTCGCATTTTCACCTGGTGGGCGGGGCATTGATCTTCACGGCCGGATCTTCTCGCTGGGACGTGAGGGGCTCGGCCGCGGAAGACACGTCAACTCGGTGCGTGGGCAGGCACCGCAGCCACAGGGGGTACGCCATGGCCGCAAGGCCGCTCGTCGCCCGGCAGCCGAACGAACGGCTCCAGGCGCTCATCCAGGAAGCCGGATGCTCCAACGCCGGCCTGGCCCGCCGGGTCAACATGTGCGGCGCCGAGCACAACCTCGACCTGCGCTACGACAAGACGTCCGTGGCGCGCTGGCTGCGCGGACAGCAGCCACGGGGCCGGGCACCGGCGATCATCGCCGAGGCGCTGGGCCGCAAACTCGGCCGTACGGTCACGATCGACGAGATCGGCATGGCCAACGGCAAGAACCTCGCCTCGGGCGTGGGCCTGCAGTTCTCGCCGACGGTGCTGGGGGCCATCGAGCAGGTCTGCGAGCTGTGGCGCAGTGACGTGGGGCGGCGGGACTTCCTGTCCGGCTCCTCCGTCGCCGCGTCCGCGCTGGTCGAGCCCAGCCGGGACTGGCTGATCTCCGCCCCCGACGCGCAGGTGTCGCGCTCGGCGGGGCCGCGCGTGGGGCAGTCCGACGTGCAGGCCGTGCGGGCCATGACGCAGGCGCTGGTGGACCTGGACCACCAGTACGGCAGCGGGCATGTGCGGCCGGTCGTCGTGCACTACCTCAACAGCGTCGTCTCGGGGCTGCTGGCGGGGTCGTACCGGGAAGCGGTCGGGCGGGACCTGTTCGCCGCGGTGGCCCGGCTCACGGAGCTCGCCGGGTACATGGCCGTCGACACGGGACAACCCGGCCTGGCCCAGCGCTACTACATCCAGGCGCTGCGACTGGCGCAGGCCGCCGGGGACCGCGGTTACGGCGGGTACGTCCTCGCGGCCTCCATGAGCCATCTCGCCGCGCAGCTCGGAAACCCGCGGGAGATCGCGCAGTTGGCGCGGGCGGCGCAGGAGGGGGCGCGGGGGCGCGTGTCGCCGCGGGCGGAGTCGATGTTCCTGGCGGCGGAGGCGCGCGGGCACGCCCTCTTGGGTGACGTGCGCGCCGCCCAGTCCGCGGCGGGGCGCGCGGTGAGCGCCCTGGAGGCGGCCGACCCGGCCGCCGGGGACGACCCGGTGTGGATCGCGCACTTCGACGAGGCCTACCTGGCCGACGAGTTGGCCCACTGCCACCGGGATCTCGGGCAGGCCGAGGCGGCGGCGCGGTGCGCGCAGGAGTCGCTGGACGGGCATCCCGAGACGCGGGCGCGCCGCCGGGCCATCGGATATGTGCTGTTGGCCACGGCACAGGTGCAGCAGCGCGAGATCGAGGAGGCGTGCAACACCGGCATGAAGGCCGTGGAGCTGCTGGAGGGGCTGCGGTCCAACCGGGGCGCCGAGTACCTGGAGGACTTCCAGCAGCGGCTGGAGCCGTACCGGGACGAGGCGGTGGTGAGGGAGTTCGGGGCGCGGCTCGACCTGCAGGCGGCTGCGTGAACACAGGGTCTGCGGATGCGTGAACATGCGGGAAACGGCTGCGGCGTGCGGGGGAGGTGACAGGGGCAACGCGCCCTGACCCGCCGGTGTTACCGCGCTCACAGGGCATGCGGTCGGGCCCTGTGCTGCGTGGCACGGGGCTCTGGGGACCCGGTAGCGTGAGCCGACGATTCACAAGGTCCCCCATAAGTAGGAGTCCCGGTGACGCAGAGTGGACAGGGCGAGGAGCCCTCGGCGCGCCCCGCGCGCGAAGGCATCGTGCTGCCCTCCGACGGTGGCGAACCCCTGCTGCCGGGCATGACGGGCGGACCCGCCGACGCCCCCGGCCGCCGCCCCGCCCCGCCCGCGGCGGGCGGGCCGCAGGCGTCGGCCCCCGCGGAGGGCCAGACCTGGGGCCAGCCGTGGGGCCCGGAGCAGCAGCAGACCCCGCCCCCGCCGCCGGGCCGGACCTGGCAGTCCCAGCCCCAGCAGTGGGGCACGCCGGAGCAGCCCGCGTGGGACGCCCAGGCCCCGGGCTCCCTCCCCCCGGAGGGCACCCGGTCCCCGGACCCCTACACCGGCACACCGGCGAACCCCGACCCGTACGGCACGGCCCAGCCGCCCGCGGGCGCCGCCGGGTACGCCTCGTACGGCACCGCCCCGCTGCCCCCGGAGGGCTCCGGCTACGGGCCTGCGCAGGGGGCCGACGCGCACGGTGCCGGAAACGGCGACGCGCGGTCGCCGCAGGCAGGCTCCGGGTACGGATACCCGCCGGGTGCCGGTCAGCCGGCCGGCGGGCCGTACGGCGCTCCGGGTGGGGGAGCACCGCAGCAGTCGTACGGGGGCGGTCTGCCGCCGGCCTCCGGGGCGTACGGGGCACCCGTCGGCGGCGCCCCGCTGCCCGCGCCCGCCGACGAGGGTGCGACCCAATACATACCGCCCGTCGCGGGCGACGCCGCCGCGGCCACGCAGTACCTGCCGCCCGTCGCTCCGGCCGGCGACGAGGGGGCGACCCAGTACATACCCCCGGTGTCCCCGGGGGCGCTGCCGCCCGAGACGCCGTCCGGGGGGGACCCGGAGGCGACGCGGTACCTCGGGACCGGGCCCCGGGCGGGGACGGGAGCCGGGCCGCTGCCGTCGGCCGCGCACCCGGACTCCGAGGCGACGCAGTACATCCCGCCGGTGCCCGGCGGGGACAAGCAGCCGCCCGCCGAGTTCGACAGCCTCTTCCGCAGTGACCGGGGCGCCGGTGCCCCGTCCGGGGCCACCCAGCAGATGCCCCGCATCGAGCAGCCGCAGTCGCGGCCCGCGTACCGCGGCGCCCCCCAGCCCTCCCACGTCCCGCCCGCCGGAGGCGGCTCGCGCGGTGGCCGTACCGGATCGCGTGTGCCCGTCATCGCCGCCGTCGGCCTCGGCATCGCCGTGCTCGGTGTCGGCGCGGGAGCGCTGCTCGCCGGTGGCGGAGGCGGCGGTGAGGACGACAGCGGCGACAAGAAGACCGTGGCCGCCTCCGCCCCCGCGACGGACGGCTCCGCCTCGCCGTCGGCCGACCCGGCCCGGGCCCAGGCGGTGGAACTGGACAAGCTGCTGGCCGACAGCGGCAACAGCCGCAGCACCGTGATCAACGCGGTCGCCGACGTCAAGGGCTGCGACAACCTCCCGCAGGCGGCGAAGGACCTGCGGGACGCGGCCAAGCAGCGCAGCGGGCTCGTCACCCGGCTCTCCGGCGTCGAGGTCGACAAGCTGCCCGGCCACGCCGCGCTGACCGCCGCCCTCACCAAGGCCTGGCAGGCCTCCGCGTCGGCCGACAACCACTACGCGGCCTGGGCCGACCAGACCGCCGGCAAGAAGGGCTGCAAGAAGGGCCAGGCCCGCACCACCAATCAGACCCTGGCCGGCAACCGGGCCAGCGGCGTCGCCAGCACCGAGAAGGCCAAGGCGGCCGGCCTGTGGAACGGGATCGCCAAGAAGTACGGCCTGACCGAGCGCCAGCCGACGCAGCTCTGACGAAACGAAGACGGCCTGGAGGCCCGCCCCGGTGTGAGCTGCGGGGCCGGGGGGAGTCCTGAGGCCCGGGCCCGGTGTGGGCCGGGGTGCGGGGCGCTGGAGAAGTCCCGGAGGCCCGGGCCCGGTGTGGGCCGGGGTGCGGGGCGGGGGAGGCCTGGAGGGACCGGTCCGGTGCGAGCCGCGGGGCGGGGCGGGGGATGTTCCGGAGGCCCGCCCGGCGTGAGCCGTCAGGTGGGGCACGGGGGGAGGCCCGGGCCCGGTGTGGGCCGGGGTGCGGGGCGGGGGAGGCCTGGAGGTCCCGGTCCGGTGCGAGCCGCGGGGCGGGGCGGGGGATGTCCCGGAGGCCCGCCCGGCGTGAGCCGTCAGGTGGGGGCACCGGGGAAGTCCTGAGGTCCGGGCCCCGCGGGAGCCGTGGTGCGGGGTGCTGGAGAAGTCCCGGAGGCCCGCCCGGCGTGAGCCGTCAGGTGGGGCACGGGGGGAGGCCTGGAGGCCCGGGCCCCGCGGGAGCCGCGGTGCGGGGTGCTGGAGAAGTCCCGGAGGCCCGCCCGGCGTGAGCCGTCAGGTGGGGCACCGGGGAAGGGCTGGAGGCCCGGGTCCGGCGGGAGCCGCCGGAGGCGGGGCTCAGGCGCTGACGTCGGCGTTTTCCAGCGTCCGCGTCGTGTCGACGAAGCCCTTGCGCGCCGAGACCAGTCGCCCGTCCCGCACCACCTGGAGGGTCACGTTGGCGTTGACCAGGCGCGGGAAGCCCACGGCGGCGAGCTTGTCCTGGAACCGCCAGCGCAGCCTCGGCGTGAGCCCGCCCGTGCCGACCTGCAGGCCGTCGTTCAGGGCCTCCGTCACCGTGTCGGCACTCACCTCGCCGTCGCCGAGCGACTCGACGATCTGCCGGAACACCGTGTAGGCGATCCATGTGGTCTGCACTCCGGCGTCCGCCGGGTCGATGCGGTTGTCGCCGAAGGCCTGCTCCCGGATCACCTGCTTCATCCCGTCCCAGCGCGGATCACTCGCCACCGGGTACCAGCCGGTGATGTACGAGCCCTCGTAGGGGCCCGAGGCTCCGCCGGTCGCGTCGATCACCGTCTGGTCGACGCTGCCGAGCACGGTCGCCGTCCGCACCTCGGGGAAGTCCTGGCGGGCCCGCCGGAAGGAGTCCATGAAGGTGCCGTTGCGGTCCCCCAGCGCGGGCACCACGCACCCGTCGTCCGCCGTGCCGCCCGCCGTGGCACGCAGGGCACGCTCGGCCTGGCCGTCGTACTCGGTGGCGTCCTCCGCCGCCCGCTGGTCGTGCGAGCCCCGGTGCCCGCCCGCCTTCAGACCGGAGTCGAGCAGCGGGGGCAGCTGGTCCCCCGCGATGGTGTCGGGCCGGATGAGCGCGACGGGCCCGCAACCGGCGAGGGCGCTGCCGAGACCGGCGAGCAGCGCGGGCTGCCCGCCGTTGACGGGGTAGGACAGGGGGCTGGTGAACTCGGCGTTGGTGATGCCGTAGCCGCCGATGTAGGGGATGCCCGCGCCCTCGAGCGAGGGGAAGAACGAGTCCGCGTACTGGCTGTAGGACCCGACGACCGCGACCGCGTTCTCCTTGACGGCCCGCCGGGCGCACTTCGCGGCCGCCACACTGTCGTTGTGGTCGTTGCAGGTCAGCACGTCGAGCTTGCGGCCGTTGATCCCGCCCTTGGCGTTGACCCAGCGCGCGTAGGCGCGGGCGAAGGCGGGCATGCCGGGCTTGTTGGTGGCCTCGGTGTCCTGCGGGGCCCAGGTCATCACGGTGATGGTGTCGTCCCCGACTCCCCCCGTGGTGCCGGGGACGACACCGCATCCGGCGAGGAGCGACGCGCACGCGACCGCCGTGCCCGCGGAGACGATGCCGTGTCTGGCGTGACGGGTGAGGAGGCCGGGGAGGAATGTGCTGCGGGTGCGTCGCCTGCCGGTCATGGTTCCGCACGATTCCGTCACATCACTAACCCTTGCGTGATGTCCGATCAACAATGGGTGACGCACAGGTGAATTGCAGGGGCCGGTGTGACCGATGTGGAGGGGAACGTACGATCGATGACCGTGCAAGCTTCGGAGAACTCTTCCCGTCGTGGCCGTCGCTCATCCACCATGGGCGGCATGCCTGTCAACGACATGCCGTGGTGGCGCTGGCGCAGCAACGTGCGCTCGGCGCTGCACATGCTCTCCGATCCCGGGTTCCAGCGGGACGTCTGGCTGGCCGGTGTGGACGGCTACGGCGACGTGACCGACGCGGTGTACCGGCTGGTCGAGGACACCTGGCTGGATCATTGGTCCGCCGAGAAGTACGTCGGCACGATCTTCCGCGACTCGCAGGAGGCGGCCCTGGTCGACACCGCGGTGCTGCGGGTGCTGCGGATCATGCACCAGGTCGGGCCGGACGCGCCGGTCGCCGCGTACCTCCAGCACGAGGCGTGGCCGGAGGCGGTCCAGGCGGCCCGCGACGCGCATGTGCGGCTCGCCGCGAGTGACGGCGAGGAGCCGGACGCCGCGCCGCGCAGCCTGGACGTGCTGCGGATCATGACCAGGTCCGCGTAGCGGTCTTCCGAGCCGGCCGGACCGGCGGCCGGGCGGCGGTCCGACCTGCGGGACGGTTGCCGGTCGTGTCGTCCCCTGTGGGAACCTGTCCTGCATGAACGAGCAGTCCACCAGCGCCGCGGCCCCGGCCGACCAGTACGTCCTCACCCTTTCCTGCCCGGACAGGAAGGGCATCGTGCACGCCGTGTCGAGCTACCTGTTCATGACCGGCTGCAACATCGAGGACAGTCAGCAGTTCGGCGACCACGACACGGGACTGTTCTTCATGCGGGTCCACTTCTCGGCGGACGCCCCGGTGACCGTGGAGAAGCTGCGGGCCAGCTTCGCGGCGATCGGCGACTCCTTCCAGATGGACTGGCAGATCAACCGGGCCGACCAGAAGATGCGCATCCTGCTGATGGTCAGCAAGTTCGGGCACTGCCTGAACGACTTGCTGTTCCGGGCGCGGACCGGGGCGCTGCCGGTGGAGATCGCCGGAGTGGTGTCGAACCATACGGACTTCGCCGAGCTGGTGGGGTCGTACAACATCCCCTTCCACCACATTCCGGTGACGAAGGACACGAAGGCGGAGGCCGAGGGGCGGCTGCTCGACATCGTGCGTGAGGAGGGTGTCGAGCTGGTCGTGCTCGCCCGGTACATGCAGGTGCTGTCGGACGACCTGTGCAAGGCGCTCTCCGGGCGGATCATCAACATCCACCACTCGTTCCTGCCGAGCTTCAAGGGGGCGAAGCCGTATCACCAGGCACATGCCCGGGGTGTGAAGCTGATCGGTGCGACCGCTCATTACGTGACGGCTGATCTCGACGAGGGGCCGATCATCGAGCAGGAGGTCGAGCGGGTCGGGCACGACGTGACGCCTGAGGGGCTTGTCGCGATCGGGCGGGACGTGGAGTGCCAGGCGTTGGCCCGGGGTGTGAAGTGGCATGCCGAGCGGAGGATTCTGCTCAATGGGCGGCGGACTGTGATCTTCGCCTAGGAGCTCGGGTTGTCCTGTTTCGTGGCGGGTGCGGGTTGTGCGTGGTTGTTCGCGCAGTTCCCCGCGCCCCCAAAAAACCTCACATCCTGCTCAGTGATGCCGCCGCGAACAGGACGTCTCTGATCGCCTCCTTGTCTCCGACCTGGCCCGCTGCCGCCTCCTGCGGAGGGACGTGGCCGGCGGCCAGGCGGCAGAACTCGACGCCGTCCAGGGCCACATGGGCCACCTCGTGCTCGGCGGAGCCCTTCGCCGCGGGGGAGTCGAGGGGGATCAGCCACTCGCCGCCGCCCGAGCCCTCGATCTCCAGGCGGAGGCTGCGGCCCGGTTCGCCCGCGGCGACCAAGTGGCGGTGGTGGGCCGGGGCGGCCAGACCGGCCCGCCGGCGGTGGGCGAGGGCTGTCGGCAGCATGCGGGCCGCCAGGTCGATCATGCGGTGCAGATGGCGCGGCGAGGGCGGGGCGTAGGGGTAGTCCACCGCCTCGGCGATGTCCTCCCCGTGCACCCAGCACTCGAAGGCGCGATCCAGCATCGCGTCGTGCAGGGGCAGTTCGAAGTCGCCGTACGACACCGGTGTCATCTCCGCGCCGCCGCGCGTGAACGACACCGTGCGCACGAGGCTGTGGCTCTGCTCCCGCCAGGGCGTCCGGACGGACCGGGTGGGCGGGAAGTGGGAGGCGCGCCAGAACGCCTCGGTGCGGGACGCCGGCGTAGGACGCTTGGACGGGACGTCGCCCAGCGGGTCGTCCAGGCCGAGCGCGACCCCCACCAGGCCGTCGACGCTGAGCAGATGGGCGATGACGCCGGCGACGGTGGTGCGGCGGCTCGTCGACTCGTCGGAGCGGAACCAGCGCAGCCGTACCGGCGCGTGCCACTCGGCGTCGCCGAAGTCCTGCAGCAGGGCGTCCAGGCGCGCGGTCTCGGCATCGTACGCGGCGGCCCACTCCGGTACCGGGATGCGCGGCGGGCGCCGCTCCAGACAGGTGTCCAGGACACGGGTGCGCAGTCCCGGGTCCAGGTCCAGGCTCTCGGGGCGTTGCAGCAGCCCGACCGCCTCGCGCAGCCGCCGGGCCTCGTCGGCGCAGGACCCGCAGGCACCGAGGTGCTCTTCGACGGCGGCGGCCTCCTCGGCCGAACACGCGGCCAGCGCCCAGGCACCGAGCAGGGCCTTCAGCACGGGGTGCTCGAAGACGGCCGGGGCGGGTGGGCGCAGCGGTACCTCGTCGCGCCGCGGCGCCGCCGTGTCGCCGAGGTCCCCCGGCGGGGGCAGCGGCAGCCCGCTGTCCTCGACGGAGGCCCGGGGCGGGGGAATCCGCGGCGGCCGCCCGTGCTCCGGAACGTCACCGCTGCCGTGCCCGGTGTCGCCGCTCTCAGGTCGAATGCCGCCCTCGTCAGGGGAGTCGCGGGTGGTGCCCTTCTCCTCGTGGCCGGCGTCCCCCTCGCCGTACTCGTGCGCCTCGAACCCGTCCGGCCCGTTCACACCGCACCCCCGTGTCCCGGCGGTGTGCCGGGGGGCTCGGTGTCGTGGGCGGTGGAGAGCAGTTGCAGGCCGAGCCGCAGGCGGCGGCGGGCCTCGTCCTCGGTGATGCCGAGGTCGGTGGCCGTCTGGCGGTAGTCGCGGCGCTGGAAGTAGGCCCGCTCCAGCGCCGAGCGCAGCGGGACGGGCATGGACTGCACGATGTAGTCGGCGCGGGCGGCGACCGAGGCGCGGCGCACCCGGCGCTCCAGTTCCTCCGTGGTGCCGGCACCCTCCCGGGCGAGGGCGGCGGTCTCGGTGGCGCGCAGTCGCTGCACCGCGAGCCGGTGGGTCAGGGAGGCGATCCAGGTGCGCAGCGGACCCTGCCCGGGGTCGTAGGAGTCGGGATGCTCCCAGACGTGGATGAAGACCTCGCGGGTGATGCCGTCGGCGGCGCGCTCGTCGCCGAGCACGCGGTGGGCGAGGCCGTGCACGAGGGAGGCGAACCGGTCGTAGAGCTCACCGAGGGCGGCCGCTTCGCCGCGGGCGAGCCGCTGCTGCATCTTGCGGTCCCAGCGAGGCGGTGCGTCCTTTCTCGCCATGCCCTCACCCCCTGCTCGTGTCCCGCGCCCGTGCTCTGTCCAGCCTGTGCCCGATGTCTCCTCGAATGTAGTCGGCACGTCCGGTGGCGCACGCCCCTTTGTGGCAATGTGCGCCCCCTGAGCGGCTGCAAGTGGTAGAGGACCGCCGGCACCTGCACCGGAGGCCTTTGGACTCCCGCCTACCCCGCCGTCCGTCGATCAGACATGACTGAAAAAGGATCGAACAGGATCGAAGTCGGCCAAATCAAGCCTCTTCTGCGGGGGATCCGTTTTCCGGGTTGCGTTTCAGGGAACCGCCGCTGGGCAGCCGCGCTGCAAGGAAGCGTAGGGTCTGCTTCCGGTTTGGCGATCGAAGGGCGTGGTGGTGACCTTCAAAGTGACCGGCGGCGAGCAGGGCGAATGGGCCGTGCTCCAGGTGTCGGGCGAGCTGGATCTGGTGACGTCACCGGTGCTGCGTCAGCGCGTGCACGACGTGGTGGCCGAGGGGCATCACTGTCTCGTCCTGGATCTGTCCGAAGTGTTCTTCTGCGACTCCAGCGGTGTCGGCGTGCTCATCGCGGCCCGCCGGCTGATCCGCTCCTGCCAGGGCCGGCTGCGCCTCGTGCTGCCCGCCCGCGGCGCGGCCGACGGGTCCCACGTGAACCGCGTCCTCGGCGCGCTGGGCGTACGCAGACTGTTCGACGTGTACGGCGATGTGGACGCGGCCCTCGGAGACGAGGGCGAACCCCTGTCCGCGTGACGGCCCGATGACGCACCGTACGGCGAATGTCGCTGTTCCGGCACGCCGTTGTCCCGGAATTCCCCCGGTCTTGGCACAAGTGACGTTTTCGCGCGCCCGAACGGCGCCCTCCGTCGTACGCTCCGACCCAGACGTACCCCACCCGACGTAAGGCGGCCCGAAAGAGACATGGTCAGCAGCGAGTACGAGCGCAGGATCGCCGCCCGGTTCGCCACCTTCGACCAGGACGGCAACGGCTACATCGACCGCGAGGACTTCTACGGCGCGGCCAAGGCGCTGCTCACGGAGTTCGGCGTGGCGGCCCGGTCCGACAAGGGACAGGCCCTGTACGGCGGTGCCGAGGCCTTCTGGCAGGGCATGGCCGGGATAGCGGACCGCGACGGCGACCAGCGCATCACGCGCGAGGAGTTCGTCAACGGCGCGGTCAAGCGCCTGCGCGACAACCCCGACCGGTTCGCCGAGATCGCCCGCCCCTTCCTGCACGCGGCTCTGGACGTCGCGGACACCGACGGTGACGGGGCGGCGACGGTCGAGGAGGCCGGCCGAGTCCTGAAGTGCCTCGGCGTCCCCGAGGACGCCGCCGGACCGGCTGCCGCCACGCTCGACGCGGACGGCGACGGCAAGGTCGGCGAGACCGAGGTCGTCCCGGCCTTCGCCCGCTACTTCACCGTGCCCGAGTAGGGCCACGCGCGCCCTTTCGCCGTAGGGGTTGTTGTGGGCGGGCGGCTGTGGGCTGTCGGTGGTTGTTCGCGCAGTTCCCCGCGCCCCTGGGGGGCCTGTGCGCTGTGGGTCGCGTGTCCGCCGGGGCGTGGGTTGTCGGTGCCCTTTCGCCGTAGGGGCTGTTGTGGGCGGGCGGCTGTGGGCTGTCGGTGGTTGTTCGCGCAGTTCCCCGCGCCCCTGGGGGGCCTGTCCGCTGTGGGTCGCGTGTCCGCCGGGGCGTGGGATGTCGGTGCCCTTTCGCCGTAGGGGCTGTTGTGGGCGGGCGGCTGTGGGCTGGCGGTGGTTGTTCGCGCAGTTCCCCGCGCCCCTGGGGGGCCCGCCCGGTGCCGGTCATGTGCCCGAGTAGCGCTCGCGGAGCCGGTACTTCAGCACCTTCCGCAGGGTCTCGCCCCGCGGAAGGGCGTCCACCACCTCCAGCCGCTCCGGCAGCTTGTGCGCCGCCAGGCCCTCGGCGCGCAGGAAGGCGGTCAGGTCCGCGAGCGTCAAGGTCCCGGCGTCCGGCGGCTGTTCCACGACCGCGCACACCAGCTCGCCGCGCGCCGTGTCGGGCAGCCCGATCACGGCCACGTCCCCGACCGCCGGATGCCGGTGCAGCAGGTCCTCGATCTCCTGGGCCGAGATGTTCTCGCCCTTGCGGATGATCACGTCCTTCAGCCGGCCGGTGAGGACCAGGTGCCCGGTGTCCGTGAGCCGACCGAGGTCGCCGGTGCGCAGGAACCCCTGCTCGTCGAAGGCCTCCGCGGTCTGCCCCGGATCCAGGTACCCGCGGCAGACCGCCTCCCCGCGCAGCCGCACCTCCCCGTCCACGATCCGGATCTCCATCCCCTCCGGCGGCCGTCCCTCGGTCGTCGCCAGCAGCTCGGGGTCGTCGTCCGGCGCCCCCATGGTGATCATCGGCACCTCGGTCATGCCGTACCCGTGGGTGAGCCGCACGCCCATCTCGCGCACGACCGCGTGGTACAGCTCCGGCGGCTTGGGCGCCCCGCCGCCCGCCAGCAGCCGCAGTGACGGCACCACCGGTTCGCCCGGCCGCTTGCGCTGCTCCGCGAGGAACATCGAGTAGAACGCCGTCGACCCGCCCGCCATCGTCACCCCGTGCGCGCGGTACGCCGCCAGCGCGTCCGGCAGCGCGAACTGCTCGAACAGCACCGCCGGAAAGCCGTACAGCAGCAGCATCACCGTGTAGTCGGGGCCGCCGATGTGCGCGTACGGGAAGGCGATCGAGCCCACGTCGTCCGCCGAGGGGCGCAGCGCGTGCGCGAGGCAGGAGCCGCCCGCGAGCAGCGAACGGTCCGTGTGCAGCACACCCTTGGGGTCGGAGGTCGTGCCGGACGTCCAGTAGATCCAGCGGACCGCGGTGCCGTCGCGGGGCGGGGGAGGCAGCACGGACGGATCGCCCTCGGGCAGGTCGTCGTAGGCCTCGAAGACGCCCTTCGCGCCCAGCCGCCGGGCCATCTCCGCGTGGTCGAACCCGCGCCAGGTGCCCGGCACCGCGAAGAACTCCGCCCTGGACTCGCGCAGCGCGAAGCCGACCTCGCGGTCCCGGTAGAAGGGAATCACCGGGGTCTGCACGGCGCCCAGCCGGGCCAGGGCGAAGGACAGCACGGCCGTCTCGATGCGGGTGGGCAGCTGCCAGGCGACCACCGTGCCGGGGCGTACCCCCATGCCGTACAGCCCGGCCGCGACCCGCTCGGCGCGGGCGCGCAGCGCCTCGAAGGTGAGCGTGCGGCCGTCCTGGTGGAACAGCGGCCGGCCGGGGGTGAGGGCGGCGCGGCGGGTCACCAGCTCCCACAGCGTGGCCGACGAACTCAGGGCGTGCGGGGTCTCGTTCACGGCTGCGCCCCCTGCTCCTTGGCTGACGGGTCGTCAGATGGGATGCTAGCTGACGAGCCATCAGATAAGTACCGTCCGGCGGAGGGGACCCATGGCCACCGAACTGCCCCGCATCATCAGCGTCGACGACCACGTGATCGAGCCCGCCCACCTCTTCGACACCTGGCTGCCGGCCAGGTACCGCGAGCGCGGCCCCAGGGCGCTGACCGCCGGCATCGGTGAACTCGCCTACATCGGCGGCAAGTACCGGATCACCATGGACCCGGACGGCCAGCCCACCGACTGGTGGATCTACGAGGACCTGAAGTTCCCGTACAAACGCAACATCGCCGCCGTCGGCTTCGACCGGGACGAGATGACCCTGGAGGGCATCACCCGCGAGGAGATGCGGCCCGGCTGCTGGGACCCCAAGGAGCGCCTGAAGGACATGGACCTCAACCATGTCGAGGCGAGCCTGTGCTTCCCCAGCTTCCCGCGCTTCTGCGGCCAGACCTTCGCCGAGGCGCACGACAAGGAGGTCGCCCTCGCCTGTGTGCGCGCCTACAACGACTGGATGGTCGAGGAGTGGTGCGGCGACAGCGGCGGGCGGCTCATCCCGCTGTGCCTGATCCCGCTGTGGGACGTCGGCCTGGCAGTCGAGGAGATCCGCCGCAACGCCGCACGCGGGGTGAAGGCGGTGACCTTCTCCGAGATCCCCACCCACCTCGGGCTGCCGTCCATCCACTCCGGCTACTGGGACCCGTTCTTCGCGGTCTGCCAGGAGACCGGGACGGTCGTCAACATGCACATCGGCTCGTCCTCGCAGATGCCGGCCGCCTCCCCGGACGCCCCGCCCGCCGTCCAGGCCTCCCTCAGCTTCAACAACGCCATGGCCTCGATGATGGACTTCCTCTTCAGCGGGGTCCTGGTGCGCTTCCCGCGGCTGAAACTCGCCTACTCCGAGGGCCAGATGGGCTGGGTCCCGTACGCCCTGGAGCGCGCCGACGACGTCTGGGCGGAGCACCGGGCCTGGGGCGGCGTGCGCGACACGGTCCCCGAGCCGCCCTCCACGTACTACTACCGGCAGATGTACTGCTGCTTCTTCCGCGACAAGCACGGCGTGGCGTCCCTGGACGTGGTCGGCCGCGACAACGCCACCTTCGAGACCGACTACCCGCACGTCGACTCGACCTTCCCGCACACCAAGGAGGTCGCCCTGGAGCACGTCGCGGGCCTCGACGACGAGACGGTGTACAAGCTCATGCGGGGCAACGCCATCCGGATGCTCGACCTGGACCTCGACCGCTGATGGACCTGTCGGACACGCCCGAGGAGGCCGCCTTCCGGGCCCGGCTGCGGGAGTGGCTCGCGGCGGTGCTCCCCGGCCTCCCGCCCCCGCCGTCCCCCGGCGACTGGCCGGGGCGGCGGGCCTACGACCTCGGCTGGCAGCGCCGGCTCCACGACGCGGGGTACGCCGGCGTCCACTGGGACGCCACCCCGAGCGTCCGCCTGATCTTCCTGGAGGAGACCGAGCGGGCCGGTGCACCCTATGTGGGCGCCAACTTCGTGGGCCTGCTGCACGCCGGTCCGACGATCGCCGCGGAGGGCACCCCGGACCAGCGGGCGCGCTGGCTGCCGCTGATCCTGCGCGGGGAGGAGGTCTGGTGCCAGGGCTTCAGCGAACCGGAGGCGGGCTCCGACCTCGCGGCCCTGCGCACCCGCGCACGGCGCGACGGCGACGCCTACGTGGTGACCGGCTCCAAGATCTGGACGTCCCACGCGGAAGTCGCCGACTGGTGCGAGCTGTTGGTCCGCACCGACCCCGACGCCCCCAGGCACCGGGGCATCACCTGGCTGGCGATGCCCATGGACGCACCCGGCGTCACCGTACGGCCGCTGAGGACGCTCGCCGGTCCGGCCGAGTTCGCCGAGGTGTTCCTGGACGAGGTGCGGGTGCCGGCGGCGAACCGGGTCGGGGAGGAGAACGACGGCTGGCGCGTGACCATGGTGACGCTGTCCTTCGAACGCGGTACGGCGTTCGCCGGCGAGGTCGTGGCCTGCCGGCGCGTGCTGGCCGAGGTGGCCGTCGAGGCCCGCAAGAACGGCCGCTGGGACGACCCCGCCCTCAGGCGCAGGCTGGGCAGGCTGCACGCCGAGTTCCGGGCGCTGTGGCGGCTCACGCAGTGGAACGTCAGCGCGGCGGAGGCGACGGGCGGGGTGCCGGGCGCCGGCGGCTCGGTCTTCAAGCTCCGCTACTCGCACGCCCGCCAGGAGCTCTACGACGCCGCCGCCGAGGTGCTCGGCCCCGACTGCCTCGATCTGGACCGGCGGTGGACCCTCGACCGGCTGTCCTCCCTGGCGTACACCATCGCGGCCGGCACCTCGCAGATCCAGCACAACATCATCGCCGAGCGCATCCTCGGCCTGCCGAAGGGACGGTGAGGTGCCGTGCGGTTCCGTCCGACCGACGACCAACGGGCTCTGCGGGAGGCCGTGCGCGAGGCCCTGGCCCGGCGCTTCGACGGGGACGCGTTGCGGGCTGCGGTGGCGGGTGCGGGAGTTCGGAGCGCCGGTGCCGGAGGTGAGAGGGCGGGGTGTGCCGAGGGCGCCGGCGGCGGTTCGGGCGTCGGCCGTTCAGCGGCGGTCGATGCCGGTTCGGGGACTCGAAGGGCGGTGCGTTCCGAGGGTCGTGGCGCTGCGGGCGCGAAGTGTTCAGCGGTGGTCGACGGCCGCGCGGTGACTGAAGGGGCGGGGCGTTCCGAGGGCGGTGGCGGTCGGGGCGCGGGGCGGTCAGGGGCGGATGGTGGCGGTACGGGCGGTGAGGGGCCGGAAGCCTCTGCGGCTCCCGAGGGCGAAGCGCGGCTCGATCGGGGGCTGTGGCAGGGCCTCGGGGAGCTCGGGCTCTTCGCCCTGCGGCTGCCGGAGGCGGAGGGTGGGGTCGGACTCGGGCTGCCGGAGGCCGTGTTGGTGTTCGAGGAGGCCGGGCGGGTGCTGCTGCCCGGGCCGCTCGTCGCCACCCACCTCGCGGCCGGGTCCGTACCGGGCGCCGCCACCGGGGAGACGGTGGTCGCGGCCGTGGACGGCGGACTCGTGGAGTGGCTGGCGGAGGCGGACGTCGTGCGCGGGGACGCCGCCGGGGCCGTGCCCCTGCGCTCGCTGGATCCGCTCACGCCCCTGCACCGCGTACCCGCCGGGCCGCCCGCGCCCGACCCCGTCGCGATCCTGCTCTCCGCCGCCGAGCAACTCGGCACGGCCGTCCGCGTCGGCGAACTCGCGGCGCAACACGCCCGGGCGCGCGAACAGTTCGGCCGCCCCGTCGGCGCCTTCCAGGCGGTGGCACATCTGTGCGCGGGGATCCTGGTCCGGGCGGAGACGGCCCGTGCCGCTGTGTACGCGGCCGCCGTCACCGCCGACCCCGCCGACATCGCCGCGGCCCGGCTCCTCGCCGACGAGGCCGCCGTGCGCGGCGCCCGCGACTGTCTCCAGGTGCACGGCGGCATGGGCTTCACCTGGGAGTCCGAGGTCCACCTGCATCTGAAACGCGCATGGGTTCGAACCCAGCGTGCGGGCGGTGTGACGGATAGTGAGGAGATGCTCGCGGCGGCTCTGACGTCCGAGACGGTCTGACGGGCCGTCTGGCTGCGGTGTCGCCCCGCACGCCTCCGGAGATGTCGCGGATCGTGGCACACCGGAATCACGGAGCGTTGATACCGGCTTGTGTCCTCAGTGTGACTCGTTACGGCCCGGAGTCGATTGCCCACTCCGGTACCTTGTGTGAGATGCGAGTGGCTCCGAGCGCAGTGCGACCCCGTGGCGCCGCCTGTTCGACTGCCCGCGACGGGCGTCGCACAGTATGCCGCACGGGTACTCCTTCGCGCTGGAATATGCCCGAAGCGCTTGTTGACGTGACTGTACGTCAACCATGCTGTCCCACAAGGGATTCACGTTCCGTGATCCCTGTCCCGGCCGTTGTTCTGGCCATGCAGAAAATGGCTACGATCGTGGCCCTCGTGAGGCGCGAGCCTAAGTGTCCGCCGGTTCGGATGGTGTGAGCGGTGCAGGTGCTTCAAGTGCAGCTGGAGATCCGGCCCGACCCCGCAGAAGTGGGGCGAGCCCGGCGGTGGGCCCGCTCCCGCCTGGCCGGGTCCGGGATACAGGCCGACGAACCCCTCGCCGAGACGTTGATCCTGCTCGTCTCCGAACTGGTCACCAACGCCGTGGTGCACACCGGACGTCCCGCCGTCCTGCGGCTGTCCCTGCCCCCCGTGGTGACGGAGGAGGCCACGGTCCGGCTCGAGGTCGCGGACCGCAGCGGCCGGGCCCCGGTGCCCCGGTGCGCCGGTGACGACGCGACCGGCGGCCGGGGCCTGGCCCTCGTGGACGGCCTCGCCGACCGCTGGGGCTGGAGCGTCGAGGCCACCGGCAAGCGCATCTGGTGCGAACTGGACCGGTGTGCGAAGTCCGGCGACGCCGCGACGTCGTGCGGGGGCGGCGCGGTGGCGTACGGCGGCGGGGCGGCCTTCGAGGGGCTGGCGTACGAAGCGGTGTAGGGCCGCAGCCCCCGCCCGCGCCTGCCGGACGCGGTGTACGACGGCACATGCCGCGGGTGTGTGCGGCGAGGTCGGGGCACGGATGCACCGGGCCGGCGGGTTCGGCCGGGCCATGCGGCGGTGCGCCGGGACGTGCTTCCGTGCGCGCCTACGGCAAAAGCCTCAAGAGTGACAAAACGCCGGACGGGTGTTGACGGGTCGTGATCGCTTGCTCACGCTTGTGGGCAGCGATTCGCCGTGAGGGGACGGCGAGGGCTTCGGTGGACGGCAGCCCTCGGCGAGTGTGAGTCGTGATTCGGCGTCGGCTTCCTTCAGGGGCGGGGAGCCGGGGCGGGAGCGCCGGAGTCGGGTGGCGGCGCGCGCTGCCGTGCTCGGGGCGAGCAGCGCGGCGCCGCCATCCAGCTGGGGCGGATGGCGGCCCGGAGCGGCGACGGCCCTGTGGTCCGCCGGCCGGCCGGCGGACCGGCCTACAGGACGGCGACGGGTGCCACCGGTGAGCCGGTCGCCCCGGTGAACGGCTCGGGGGTGGCCGTCAGCAGGAACGCGTACCGGCCCTCTTCTCCACAGGCTGTGGACAACGTTTCGAGATTCCAGTTCTGGCCCTGCGGCATGCCCATCTCCACGAGGTGGAGCGCGTGCACCGGCAGCCACAGATCCGCCACCTCCGGCGGGAACACCTCGAAGGTCAGGGTGTCGTTGGCGACGGCCGCGACATCGCGCGCGTGGAACCACTCCGGCGTACGGATCGACAGTCCCGGCGAGGGATACGCGTAGCCGTGCCGGTCCCCGGCCAGGCAGGTCCGCATCTGCCCGGTCCGCACCAGCACGATGTCGCCGGCCCCCACCCGCGTGCCGGCCAGCTCCTCGGCGGCGTCCAGGTCCTCGGGCGTGACGGCGTACCCGCCGTCGAGCCGGTCCGCGCCCCGGGCCCGGGCGACGTCCAGCAGCACGCCGCGTGAGACCACGTGCCGGACCGTGCCGATGCCGCTGAACCCGGCACCGCCGTGCGGGGTGATGCTGTCGGCCGGGCGGCCGTTGTAGAGCCGGCCGGAGTGCGAGACGTGGGGCAGCGCGTCCCAGTGGGTGGCCGCCTGGAGGCCCATGGTCACGACGTCGTCGCTGCACGCGACCGTGCCCGGGCCGAAGATCTCCTGGTTGATCTGCACCATCGTGTGCAGGGGGTTGACGCGGCCGGGGATCACGCCGGTCTGCACACCGTCCTGCTTCAGGGGCAGGGCGAGGGGGATGCGCCGGCCGGTGCGGACGGTCGCCACGGCCTGCCTGACGACCTCGTCGGTGATCAGGTTCAGCGTGCCGATCTCGTCGTCGGCCCCCCAACGCCCCCAGTTGTTCACGCGCTTGGCGATGTCGTGGAACGCGTCCGGCAGCGACATGAGTCCTCCCCGGGGCTTGTCTTCCCGTATCTGACGGGTCGTAGAATTCGGGAACCGACAATCTAACGGTCCGTCAGAAACCGTGGGACGGGAAGGGGCCGGGCGTGGGGAACTTCTTGGCAGGCAAGGTCGTCGCCGTCACGGGTGCCGGGCGGGGCATCGGCCGGGCGGTCGCGCTCGCGGCGGCGGCCGAGGGGGCGAAGGTCGTGGTCAACGACTACGGCGTCGCGGTCGACGGGGGCTCGCCGGCGAGTGAGGTCGCCCAGGCCGTGGTGAAGGAGATCGAGGCGGCGGGTGGGGAGGCGGTGGCCGTCGCCGACGACATCTCCACCATGGCAGGCGGGCAGCGGGTCGTCGACGTGGCGCTGGCGTCGTACGGACGGCTGGACGGTGTGGTCTGCGTGGCCGGGATCCTGCGCGAGCGGATGCTGTTCAACATGACCGAGGAGGAGTGGGACCCGGTCGTCGCGACGCACCTGAAGGGCACGTTCACGGTGTTCCGGGCGGCGTCCGCGGTCATGCGGAAACAGCGGGCCGGGACGCTGATCGGCTTCACCAGCGGCAACCACCAGGGGTCCGTCTCCCAGGCCAACTACAGCGCCGCGAAGGGCGGGATCATCTCGCTGGTGCGCAGCGCCGCGCTGGGCCTGCACAAGTACGGGGTGACCGCGAACGCGGTGGCGCCGGTGGCGCGGACCCGCATGTCGGCGGGGGTGCCGACGGAGCTGGCGGAGATCGGCGAGCCGGAGGACGTCGCCGCGCTCGTGGTGTACCTGCTGTCCGACGCGGCCTCCCGGGAGGGGATCACCGGGCAGGTGTACACGGTGGCCGGGCCGAAGATCGCGGTGTGGGCGCAGCCGAGGGAACTGCGCGCCGCGTATGCCTCGGGCGGGTGGACCGTGGAGGGGATCGCAGAGTTTCTGCCCGGGTCGGTGGGGGTGGATCCGATGCCGATGCTGGAGCGGGTGGGGGAGATGGAGAGGGCGGCGGGGGAAGGGCGGCGGCCCAACGCCCGGTAGCTCGGGGGGCTGGGGTTGTTCGGCGGGTGCGGGCGCGTTGTGGCGTGTCGCGCAGTTCCCCGCGCCCCTGGGGAGTCCGCCCCTGCGGCAGCGAGAGGAGAGCCCTGATGGACTTCGGCTTCAGCCCGGAGGACGACGCGTTTCGCAGCGAAGCTCGTGACTGGCTGGCCTCGCACGTCAGTGGCGTCGCTGACCGCCGCAGTTGGGAACGCACCCTCGGCGCGGCCGGATGGATCGGGCTCGGGTGGGGTGCCTCCGGGTACGGCAATCGCACCGCCGGTCTCACCCGGCAGGTCGTCTGGGCCGAGGAGTACGCGCGGTCGGGGGCGCCTGCGCGCTCCGGGCACATCGGGGAGAATCTGCTCGGCCCGACGCTCATCGCCCACGGCACCGACGAGCAGAAGGCGCGCTTCCTGCCGCCGATCGCCGCCGGGGCGGAACTCTGGTGCCAGGGGTACAGCGAACCCGGCGCCGGATCGGATCTGGCCGGGATCCGGACCGCGGCGGTGCCCGAGCCGGCCGGCCGTACGTACCGGGTCACCGGGCAGAAGATCTGGACGTCGCTCGCGCACGAGGCGGACTGGTGTTTCGTGCTGGCCAGGACCGAACCCGGCTCGGTGCGGCACCACGGCCTGTCCTTCCTGCTCGTCCCCATGGACCAGCCGGGCCGGATCGAGGTCCGCCCCATCCGGCAGATGACCGGCACCAGCGACTTCAACGAGGTCTTCTTCGACGGCGCCCGCGCGGAGGAGGTCGTCGGCGGCGCGGGCGACGGCTGGCGCGTCGCCATGAGCCTGCTCGGCTTCGAGAGGGGTGTGTCCACGCTCGCCCAGCAGATCGGGTTCGCCGAGGAACTGGGCGCGGTGGTGCGGGCGGCCGTGGAGTCGGGCGCGGCCCGGGATCCCGTCGTACGGGAACGGCTGGTGCGGCAGTGGGCCGAACTGCGCACGATGCGCTGGCACGCCCTGCGCACGCTGGGGGGTTCCGGTGACGCCGGCGCCCCGAGCGTGGCCAAGCTGCTGTGGGCCGGCTGGCACCAGCGGCTCGGGGAGCTGGCGGTGCTGGTGCGGGGCGCGGCGGCGGGAGTGGGACCCGCCGACTGGTCGGCCTCGGCGCCCTACGAACTGGACGCCGCCCAGCACCTGTTCCTCTTCTCGCGGGCCGACACGATCTACGGCGGCTCGGACCAGATCCAGCGCACGATCATCGCCGAGCGCGTGCTCGGCCTGCCCAGGGAGCCCAAGGGGGCCGTGTGATGCGAGGCGTGATCTTCGACGGGAAGCAGGTCCGGGTCGTGACGGACCTTCAGGTGCGCGAGCCCGGGCCGGGTGAGGTGCGGGTGGCGATCTCGGCGGCCGGGCTGTGCCACAGCGACCTGTCGGTGGTGGACGGGACCATCCCCTTCCCCCTTCCCGTGGTGCTGGGCCATGAGGGGGCCGGGATCGTGGAGGCGGTGGGCGGGGGCGTCACCCATGTCGCGCCCGGGGACCAGGTGGCGCTGTCCACCCTGGCGAACTGCGGTACGTGCGCGGACTGCGACCGGGGGCGGCCGACCATGTGCCGGCGGGCCATCGGACGCCCGGGCCGGCCGTTCCGCCACGGAGGCTCGCCGGTGCACCAGTTCGCGTCCAACTCGGCCTTCGCCGAGCGCACGGTCGTCAAAGCCGTGCAGGCGGTCCGTATCCCCGAGGACGTCCCGCCCGCGTCGGCGGCGCTCATCGGGTGCGGGGTGCTGACGGGGGTCGGCGCCGTACTCAACCGGGCGCGGGTCGACCGCGGCGACAGCGTCCTGGTCATCGGGACGGGCGGCATCGGCCTGAACGTGCTCCAGGGGGCGCGCATCGCGGGCGCCGGGCGGATCGTCGCCGTCGACGCCAACCCGGGGAAGGAGGAGGCGGCGCGCAGGTTCGGCGCGACCGACTTCCTCCCCTCGGCCGAGGGCGTGCGCGACCTCCTGCCCACGGGCGTGGACCACGCCTTCGAGTGCGTCGGCCGTGTGGAGCTGATCCGGCAGGCGATCGACGCGCTGGACCGGCACGGCCAGGCGATCCTCCTCGGGGTCCCGCCCGCCACGGCCGAGGCGTCCTTCCGCGTCTCCTCGATGTACCTCGACAAGTCCATCCTGGGCTGCCGCTACGGCTCCTCACGCCCGCAGCGCGACATCGCCCTGTACGCCGAGATGTACCGCCAAGGGCGCCTGCTGCTCGACGAACTGGTCACCCGGACCTACCCGGTCGAGGACTTCGACAAGGCGGCGGCGGACGCGGAGGCCGGGCGGGTGGCGCGGGCGGTGCTCACCTTCTGAGAGCGGCGGGCGGTGCTCACCGTTCGAGAACCGCGGGCGGTGCTCACCGTTCGAGAGCCGCGGGCGGTGCTCACCTTCTGTGCGCCGCGGCCCCGTCGTTCTCCGCCCGGAACGTCCGCCGGTACGCCGTGGGCGTGACCCCCAGGGCCGCCTGGAGGTGCTGGCGCATCGACTGGGCCGTGCCGAAGCCCGCGTCCCGGGCCACCCGGTCGACGGAGCGGTCGGTGGACTCCAGCAGGTGCCGGGCCCGCTCCACGCGCTGCTGGGTGAGCCACTGGCCGGGGCTGACGCCGGTCTCCTCGCGGAAGCGGCGGGTGAAGGTGCGCACCGACATGGACTCCTGGGCGGCCATGTCGCGCAGCTGGATCGGCTCGTGGAGACGGCCCAGGGCCCAGGCGCGGGCGGTGGTCGTGGTCGCCTGCTGCGGGTCCGGCACGGGCCGGTGGATGTACTGCGCCTGGCCGCCGTCCCGGTGCGGCGGCACGACCGTGCGGCGGGCCACGTCGTTCGCGACCGCCGTGCCGTGGTCCCGGCGCACCATGTGCAGGCACAGGTCGATGCCGGCCGCGACACCCGCGGAGGTCAGGACGTCGCCGTCGTCGATGAACAGCACGTCGGGATCGACCGCGATGTGCGGGAAGAGGCGCTGGAAACGGTCGGCGTCGGCCCAGTGGGTGGTGGCGGGCCGGCCGTCGAGGAGACCGGCGGCGGCGAGGACGTAGACGCCGGTGCAGATCGAGGCGAGGCGCGTGCCCGGGCGGATCAGGGCCAGGGCGGCGGCCAGTTCGCGGGTCAGCACGCCCTGCTCGAAGACCGGGCCGAGTTCGTACGACGCCGGGACGATCACCGTGTCGGCCGTGGCCAGCGCCTCGGGGCCGTGCTCCACCTGGACGGCGAAGTCGGCGTCGGTCTGCACCGGGCCCGGCGGCCGGACGGAGCAGGTGACGACGTCGTACAGCAGGCGTCCCTCCGCGTCCCGGGGGCGGCCGAAAATGCGGTGCGGGATGCCCAGCTCGAAGGGGAGCAGGCCGTCCAGGGCGAGGACGACGACGCGGTGCGGGCGGAACTCCGGGTCACGACGCATGGCCCGATCGTATGGCCCGATCCCAACGAATGCTGTCCTTCGGGCCACTGGAGGGAGAGCGCCGCAGGCCGGAAGCTCTATGTCGTGACCCAGACAACCGAAGCAGCGGCTGTGCGGCAGCCGCCGAAGCCGACCCGGGTGCGCGTGCACCGTGCCTGGTTCGTCGCCGCCGTGACCTTCGTGACGATCATCGGTGCCGCCGCCTTCCGTTCCGTGCCGGGCCTGCTCATCGACCCTTTGCACGACGAGTTCGACTGGTCGCGCGGCACGATCGGCGCCGCCGTCTCGGTGAATCTCGCGCTGTACGGTCTGACGGCCCCGTTCGCCGCTGCCCTGATGGACCGCTTCGGCATCCGCCGGGTCGTCGCGGTAGCCCTGACCGTGATCGCGGCCGGTTCCTGGCTCACCGTGTGGATGACCGCGGCCTGGCAGCTGATGCTGTGCTGGGGCCTGCTGGTCGGCCTCGGCTCCGGCTCCATGGCGCTGGCCTTCGCGGCGACCGTCACCAACCGCTGGTTCACCGCACGGCGCGGCCTGGTCAGCGGCATCCTCACCGCCGCCTCGGCCTCCGGCCAGCTGATCTTCCTGCCCCTCCTGTCCTGGATGATCGACCGCTACGACTGGCGCCCGGCGGCCGTGACGGTCGCGCTCGCCGCGCTCGCGGTCGTGCCGTTCGTCTGGCTCCTGCTGCACGACCACCCGGCCGACGTGGGGCAGAAGCCGTACGGGTCAGCCGAGTTCGTGCCGAAGCCCCCGCCCGTCCGCGGAGCCGCCCGCCGGGCCGTGACCGTGCTGCTGTCCGCCGTGCGCACGGGCCCGTTCTGGCTGCTCGCCGGTACCTTCGCGATCTGCGGCGCCTCCACCAACGGTCTGATCCAGACGCACTTCATCCCCGCGGCGCACGACGCGCACATGCCCGTCCAGGCCGCCGCCTCCCTGCTCGCGGTCATCGGGGTCTTCGACGTCGTCGGCACGATCGCCTCCGGCTGGTTCACGGACCGATTCGAACCGCGCCGCCTGCTGGCCGTGTACTACGCGCTGCGGGGCGTGTCGCTGATGTTCCTCCCGCTCCTGCTGGGTCCCGCGGTCCACCCCCCGATGGTCTTCTTCATCGTCTTCTACGGCCTCGACTGGGTCGCCACGGTCCCGCCCACCCTCGCGCTGTGCCGCGAGCAGTACGGCGAGGACAGCGCGATCGTCTTCGGCTGGGTCCTCGCCTCCCACCAGGTCGGGGCGGCCCTCGTCGCCTTCCTGGGCGGCGTCGCCCGCGACGCGTTCGGCACGTACGACGTGGTCTGGTACGCGTCGGGGGCGCTGTGCGCGGCGGCGGCGTTGATGGCGCTGGTGATCCGGCGGACGCCGGCGGACGCCGGCGGGCGAGGTGGCGGTGGCCTGAACCGGGCGGTCCTCAGGCGGGGGCCGGCCGCGTGAGACCTGCCCGGGCGGTGCCGCGGATCCGCTTCGTCCGCCCGCGCTCGGCGAGGACGGCGAGGGCGCCGGGGCTCGACCCGGCCGCGGTCCTCAGCTGGAGCCAGTCGGACGACGCGAGCAGGAACCGGGCGGTCCTCAGGCGGGGGCCGGCCGCGTGAGACCTGCCCGGGCGGTGCCGCGGATCCGCTTCGTCCGCCCGCGCTCGGCGAGGACGGCGAGGGCGCCGGGGCTCGACCCGGCCGCGGTCCTCAGCTGGAGCCAGTCGGACGACGCGAGCAGGAACCGGGCGGTCCTCAGGCGGGGGCCGGCCGCGTGAGACCTGCCCGGGCGGTGCCGCGGATCCGCTTCGTCCGCCCGCGCTCGGTGAGGACGGCGAGGGCGCCGGGACTCGACCCGGCCGCGGTCCTCAGCTGGAGCCAGTCGGACGACGCGAGCAGGTCGTCCTGCTCCCAGGGCAGCCCGAGTGCGACGGCCCGGAACAGGGCCCACTCCCGCAGGCGCCGGACCAGGAACGGACGGTCGCCCACCACCCGGGCCATCGCCTCCGCCCACTCCTCCCAGGAGGATGCGGCATACAACTCCTCGGCCCGGCGGTCGAGATGCCGCACCACGGCGGCCCCGGCCATCACCGGGTCCGGGTCGGCGAGGACCCCGGCGACCAGCCCTTCCTCGTCCGCGTCGGTGACCTGCTCCAGTGCGGCCAGGTGGGCGGCGAAGCGGGCGTGCTCGGGCGGCTCCTGCGAACCGTCCTCGGCGTTCATGCGGCTGTTCCTTTCCGTGCCGTCGGCATCCCGATCACCGGTGACAAGCCGGCGCCGGGGGAATGCCGAGCCTTAGCCGGACCCGGCTGGCCCTCTGTTCGCCTCCGGGGTCGTCACCCCGTGCCCTGCGGGGCCGTCAGCCGCGCGAAGCGCCCCCGGTGGAACAGGAGCGGTCCGTCCGGGCCGGCGGCCGCGCCGAGGGCGTTCACCCGGCCGACCACGATGAGGTGGTCGCCGCCCGGGTGGACGGCGTGGATCGCGCAGTCGATCCACGCCACGCCGCCCGTCAGGCGGGGCGAGCCGGACACCGGGGCCGCGTCGTACGCCACCCCTGCGAACTTGTCCGCGCCGCTCACCGCGAACGAGCGGCACAACTCGCCCTGACCGGACGCCAGGACGTTCACGCAGAACACCCCGGCGCGCGCGATCCGCGGCCAGGTCGTCGACGTACGGCCGACCATGAACGCGACGAGCGGCGGGTCGAGGGAGAGGGAGGTGAAGGACTGGCACGCGAAGCCGGCGGGAGGGTCGCCGGCGGTGGCAGGCGGTGCCGTCACGACGGCCACGCCCGACGCGAAGTTCCCCAGGACCCTGCGGAACTCCCCCGGGTCGAGCGGGGCCCGCTCGTCGGCGCCGACACACCGCAGTTCGGGCCGCGGCAGCGCCTCGACGGGCTCCGGGGCGGCCGTGCGGACCGACCTGAGGTAGCGGACGGCGGCTTCCGCCATCCCTGCTTGTCCCATCACACCGCCATTGAAGCTGACGCGCCGTCAGATAGGAAGGGTCAGCGTCCTCCGAACTGCGCGCCGCGCCGTTCCACGAAGCTCCGCACGCCCTCCTGGGCGTCCGCCGTCGTCATGTTGATCTCCTGCGCGGCGGCCTCGGCGGCGAAGGCCGCCGTGCGGTCGGTGTCGAGGGAGGCGTTGACGAGCTGCTTGGTCAGGGCGAGGGCGCGAGTCGGGCCTGCGGCGAGGCGCTCGGCCCAGGCACGCGCCGTCTTCTGAAGCTCCTCGTCGGGCACGACCCGGTTGACGAGCCCGAGGCGTTCGGCGTCCGGCGCGGTGAGCGCGTCACCGAAGAACATCATCTCCTTCGCCCGCTGCGGGCCGACGAGCCGCGGCAGCAGATAGGCGCCGCCGCCGTCGGGAACCAGCCCGCGGCGCACGAACACCTCGGTGAAGCGGGCGGATTCGGCCGCGATGACCAGGTCGCAGGCGAACGCGAGGTGCGCGCCGAGGCCGGCCGCCGTGCCGTTCACCGCCGCGAGCACCGGCTTCTCGCAGTCGAGCACGGCGGCGACAAGACGCTGGGCACCGGTGCGCAGCATGCGTGCGACATCGCCCGCGAGACGTTCGCCGGGTGCGCCCGAGCCCCGGAGGTCCGCTCCGGAGCAGAAACCGCGCCCCGCCCCCGTGATCACGACCGCCCGCACCTCCGCCGTGGCCGAGGCCTCCGCCAGCAGCCGGATGATGTCCTCCCGCTGGGCGGGCGTGAGGGCGTTGAGGCTCCCGGGCCGGTTGAGGGTGAGCGAGAGGACGTGGCCGGCGGTCGAGTGCACCAGTGCGGGCTCCGTCATCAGCGGCACACCGCCAGCGCGTCCAGCGCCACGGCGCCCTGCCCGTGCGGCAGCACCATCAGCGGGTTGATCTCGAGTTCCGCCAGCTGATCGCCGAGTTCCAGGGCCATGCGCTGCACCCGCAGGACCACCTCGACCAGCGCGTCCAGATCCGCCGGCGGCCGCCCCCGGACCCCGTCCAGCAGCGCCCGCCCACGCAGCCCGGCGAGCATGTCCCGCGCCTGCTCCTCCCCGAAGGGCGGCACCCCGACGGCGGTGTCGCGCAGCACCTCGACGAGGACACCGCCGAGTCCGACGGTCACGGTCGGGCCGAACAGGTCGTCGTGGGCGACGCCGACGACCATCTCCACGCCCTGCTCGACCATCTGGCACACCAGGACGCCGTCCAGGGCGACGTCCTCGTAGCGGGCGATGTCGGTCAGCTCCCGGTAGGCGTCGCGGACCTGGCTGGCCGAGGTCAGCCCGATCTTCACCAGGCCCAGCTCCGTCTTGTGGGCGATGCGGGCGCCGGAGGCCTTCATCACCACCGGGTAGCCCACCAGCCCGGCCGCGCGCACGGCCGCCGCCGCACTGGTCACCAGCTGCTCGCGCGGTACGCGGATGCCGTACGCCCGCAGCAGCTGCTTCGCCGCGTGCTCGCTCAGCTGCCGGCCGGGCTGGATCAGCGCCTGCGCCTTGCGGTAGGACGGCGAGAGGCTGCGCGGGGCCTCGTCGAAGGGGGAGCGGTAGGCGGCCGTGAAGCGGTGGTGGGCCAGGTGGGCGCGGACGGCGGTGAGGCAGTTGCCGACCGTGCGGAAGGTGGCCACACGGGAGGAGCCGAGCAGGACCTCGCGGTAGGCGGGCTCGGTGCCGACGGGCGAGCCCCACACCACGCACACCAGCTTGTCGGTCCGCTCGGCCGCGTCCACCAGGTCCCGGACGAGCCGGTCGCTGAGCGGCGGGAACGGCCCGGTGACCGGGCAGATCAGCACGCCTACGGCGGGATCGTCGAGGATCGCGTCGATGATCTTCCGCCCGCGTTCGTCCCCGACCGGATGGCCGCCGTTGTCCACGGGGTTGGCGACGGACAGGTACGCGGGGATCCATTGGTGCAGTTCGGCCTGCTTGGCCTCGGACAGGACCGGCAGGCTCAGGCCCGCCCCGGTCGCGAGATCGGCGACGTGGGCGCCCGTGCCGCCCGAGATGGAGTAGACGACGACGCCGTCGGCGCGCGGCGGCCGGGCCCGGGCCAGGAGAGCGGCGGTGTCCTGGAGTTCGTCGAGCCCGTCGACGCGGATCACGCCGTACTGGCGCAGCGCCGCGTCCACCACCGCGTCCGCGCCGGTCAGCCGGCCGGTGTGGGAGGCGGCCGTGCGGGCGCCGGTCTCGGTACGGCCCACCTTGACGGCGACGACCGGGACTCCGCGCCGGGCGGCCCGGTCGGCGGCGAGCAGGAAGGAACGGCCGTCCTTCAGCCGTTCGAGGTAGCAGGCGATGGCGCCGACCTCGGGCTGCTCGGCGAAGTAGGACAGGAAGTCGGCGCTGTCCAGGTCGGCCTCGTTGCCGGTGGGGGCCCAGTGGGAGAGGCGGATGCCGAGTTCCTGCAGGGCGAAGACGGGGCGGCCCTGGTGGCCGGACTGGGTGATCAGCGCGATCGCCGGGCCTTCGAGGTCGTCGCGGAACCGCTCGAAGGCGTTGAGGTTGGTGTTCGGCCCCAGCAGCCGCATCCCGGACTGCTCCACGGCGGCGGCCAGTCGCCGCTGGGCGGCCTCGCCCTCCGGCCCGGTCTCCGCGAACCCGGACGCGAAGACGACCGCGAACCGGACCTTCGCCTCGGCCAGTTCCTCGATCACCGGCAGCGGGTCGCCGACCAGCACCACGGCCAGATCGACCTGCTCGGGCAGACCGGCGACGGAAGGGGAGCAGGGGATGCCGAAGACGGCAGGCCGGCTGGGATGCACCGGGTACAGCCGGGCGCCGACCCGCTCCGCCCAGTCGGCCAGCTGCCGTGTGATGCCGGCATTCGGGCGGCCCTCGGTGTCCGAGGCGCCGATCACGGCGACGGACCGGGGGCGGAAGAAGCGGTCCAGGTCGGGTACGCCCGCGTGCAGCGGCCGTCCGCTGACGTCGAGGTCGCCCGCCTGGGCCGGCCTGCCGTGCACGACGGGCCCGGACCGCTCGCCACAGGCGATGGCCCGGGCCCGGCGGGAGTCGGTGGTGAGGGTGCCGTGGGTCGATCCAAGCATCGTTTCCGCCCGCTCCTGTGAGACAGCCGCTAACTGACGCTCTGTCAGATTACTGAACTGATGCGACGTCAGGAACGGTGTGGGCGGGCAAAGTTGCCCGAGCTGCCGACCGAGTGACACCGGCCTCTCAGCCCGGCAGCCGGGACACGCTCCCCGAGCCGTTCCGCGTGACGGCCTTCGCGATCTTCACCGCGTCCAGGGCCAGCTCGCGGAGGTTGCCGCTGATCGGGTTGGTGAAGCCGGTGAAGTACAGGCCGGGGGCGGTCTTCGGGGTGCGGGCGCCGTGGGCCACCGGCCTGCCCCGGTCGTCGAGGACGCCGAGGTGGCCGACCAGGTTCTCCAGGGCGCGGACGTAACCGGTGGCGGCGATCACCACGTCCGGGGAGATCCGGCTGCCGTCGGCCAGGGCGATCTTGTCGCCGCCCTCGAAGCCCTCCACGGCGGCCACGATCTCGACCTTGCCCTTGCGCACCGCGTCGATCAGACCGACGTCCTGCACCGGGATCGCCCCCTGCTTCACCCGCGTGTACAGCCCCGTGTCGGGACGCGGCAGTCCGTGGGCCGACAGGTCGGGCACGGCCACCCTCGCCTGTATCCGGGAGATCCGGTCGACCAGGCCGACCGGCAGCCGGCGGACGAGGACGCCGCTGTACTGGGCGGCCCAGCCGGCGGTCGAACGGCGCACGATGTGGGGGACCGTGCGCACGGCGAGCCGGACCCGGGAAGCACCGTTCTCCACCAGGTCGACGGCGATCTCGGCGCCGGTGTTGCCGACCCCGACGACGAGGACGTCCCGGCCCGCGTAGGGCTTTCCGCTGCGGTACTCGCCGGCGTGCAGGAACTCGCCGGTGAAGGCGGCGCGGCCGGGCCAGTCGGGCAGGCGCGGGGTGTGGTTGTAGCCGGTGGCGACGACCACCGCCGCGCCGGTCAGTTCCCGGCCGCCGGTGGCGTGCAGCAGCCAGCCCGTGCCGTCGGGGGTGCGCTCGACGCGGGACACCTCGACGCCGGTGACGATCTCCAGGCGGTGGTGCTCGGCGTACTTCTCCAGGTACCGCACCACGTCGTCCCGGGACACCCAGCGTCCGAACCGGCGGGGCATCGGCAGTCCGGGCAGGGCCGAGAGGCGGCGCGTGGTGTGCAGGTGCAGCCGGTCGTAGTGGCGGCGCCAGGACGCCCCGACATGGCCGGACTTCTCCAGGACGACGGCCCGGACGCCCCGGGCGCGCAGCGCGTACGCCACGGAGAGCCCGCCGGGGCCGCCGCCGATGACGTAGACGGGGCGGTCGGATGGGGGCTGCGCGGAGGGATGTGTGGGGGGTGTGGAGTCGGCCATGAGCGCGAGCGTAATCACGGGACTGCTTGATGGGTCTCGGTCAAGACCGGAATTGGTTTCGGATTGATCACGGCTGTAGGGGGAGGGGGTGAGGCTCGTGGCGCTGCGGGCCTGGTTGTGGCGGGGTGGTGATCGTTCCGGGCCGTGGCCTTCGGGTGGCCCGGACGCCGCGGGGACTCTTGCGCATCCGCTGATCTGACGTACCGTCAGATCGCATGGACGCGATCTGGCTCACCGGAGCGGAATGGCTGGCCGTGCTGCGGATCGGGCTCGGGCTGTGGTGGCTGGAGAGCTGGCGGCACAAGGACCGCACGGCCTGGTTCCAGCGGGGCACCGGCATCACGTGGGCCGCGGGCATAGCCGCCGAGCACCGCTGGAGCGCCGTCCGTCGGGGCTTCGAGGCGGCCGTGGCCCCGCACCCGCGCCTGATGGCGTACGTCGTCGTCTACGCGGAACTCGCACTCGGACTGGGCCTGATCAGCGGCTTCCTCACCCCGGTCGCCCTGGTCGGCGGGTTCCTCCTCAACGCGCTGTACTTCACGCTCATGGTCCACGACGTCGCCGAGCAGGGGCAGAACTCCATGATGGCGCTGATGTCGGTGGTCGGGCTGTTCGGGATGTCCTGGCAGACGTGGTCGCTGGACAGCGCGCTGGGGCTGTTCCGATGACCGGCCGCTTCGACCTGCCCGAGCCCGACGCCTTCACACGGAGGTACTGGGACGCCGCCGCCGGGGGCAGGCTGCTGATCCGCCGCTGCGGGGCCTGCGGCCGGGCCCACCACTACCCGCGCGAGTTCTGCCCCCACTGCTGGAGCGAGGACGTGACATGGGAGACGGCGAGCGGCCGCGCCACCCTCTACACCTGGTCCGTCGTCCACCGCAACGACCTGCCGCCCTTCGGGGACCGTGTCCCGTACGTCGCCGCCGTGGTCGATCTGGCGGAGGGGCCGCGGATGATGACGGAGGTCGTCGGGGCGGAGGGCCACCGGGCCGGTGAGGAGCCGGAACTGTCGGGCGGCGCGGAACTGGAGGTGGTGTTCCGGGAGGGGATCCCGGTGTTCCGGCCGGTGCCGAGGGGCTGAACGGCCGGTGTCCGAGAGGCCCGGCGTCCCGGAACCCGGGCCTCTGGGGGCAACCGCGTTCTTCCCGTCACGACATCCCGGATCGCGCCCCAGGGGATTCAATGGGACCCATGGCCCCCATACGCGACCACTCCCTGACCGGCCCCCACCCGGATCTGCACGGCCACGGCCTTTCCCTGCGTCCCTGGGACGCGGGGGCGGGTGCCGATGTCGACGTCTGGTTGCGCGGGCTGCGTGATCCGGAGTTCCGGCGCTGGAACACCCCGCTGCGGCCGGTCACCGACCGGGCGAGTGCCCGGGAGTCGCTGCTCGCGCGGGCGCAGAGCGCCCTGGAGGGGACGTCCGTGTCGTTCCGCGTCGCGGACGCCCGCAGCGACACCCCGCTGGGGCACATCGGCGTCAACGAGATCAAGTACCACCTGAAGGTGGCCCGGGTCGGCTACTGGGTGCTCCCGGAGGCCCGCGGCCAGGGCGTCGCCACCCGTGCCCTCCTGCTTGCCGCACGCTGGGCCCTCACGGAGCTCGGTCTGCACCGGTTGGAGCTGGACCACGCGGTCGGTCACGACGCCTCGTGCCGGATCGCCGAGCGGTGCGGGTTCCCGTACGAGGGCACCCTGCGCGGCGCGATCTTCCAGGAGGACCGGCATGACGCCTTCCGGGACGCCCATCTGCACGCCCGCCTGGCCACGGACCCGGACCCTGCGCATCCCTGAGGGGGCGGGGCAGTCGATGTGACGGGTGTCACTTCGGATGGGCGATCAGTTCCTCCCGCACCGGCGGTCCTACCCGGCGACCGCAGCGCGACCGCCACGCAGAGAAGGGACCGGCCGTCATGACCGCACCCGTGAAGGGCCCCGCCAGTTACTTCCCGTCCATCGAGAAGAAGTACGGCCGGCCGATCGCCGACTGGCAGGAGCTGATCCGTACCTCGCCGCTGACCCGGCACATGGAGCTCGTCGGCTGGCTCAAGGCCGAACACGGCCTGGGGCACGGCCACGCCAACGCGCTGGTGGCGTACACACTGGCCGAGAACAGCGGCGCCTGAGCCCATGGGGGCCTGCCGAAAAATCAGGGGTGCACGCTTGGGGGCGGACGGCACCATGAACCATGGAAACCGACACGAACACCCCGATCAGCACCGGCAGTTGGCACCTCACCCCGGATCTCGACGACTTTCTCGCCCGCGCGGGCGCCTTCCTCCACTCCCGGCCGGCGCTGCACACCGTGCCGTTGACCGTCACCGAGACACTGCGGGTCAACGGCCGGACCGTGTACGGAGACGGGGCACCGGAGTTCGGCGTACTGGAACGGGACGGCGCGGTCCGGGCGACTTTCTTCCGCACCCCGCCGCACTGGCTGAACCTCACGGCCCTCGACCCCGAGGACGCCGACACCCTCGCCGCGCGCCTGGCAGCCCCCGGCCGACGCCTGCCCGGCGTGAACGCGGACCGGGACACCGCAGCCGCATTCGCCGAGGCCTGGCAGCGGCACACGGGCGCCCCGGCCGTCCTGCGCCGGCGCCAGCGGCTCTACCGGCTCGGCACCTTGACCGCACCCGGACCCGTGCCGCCGGGCCGCCCCAGGATCGCCGTGGCGTCCGACCGCGAGCGACTTTGGCGCTGGCACGACGAGTTCGCCGACTCCGTCGGCCTGGGCGCTGTACGGGACTCCGCGGAGTGGGCGGACGCCCGCATCGACAGCGGCACCATCACCTTCTGGGAGACCCCCGACGGCACTCCCGTCGCCATGGCCGGCACGAGCCCCCGGGTCGCCGGCCAGGTCCGTGTCACCACCGTCTACACCCCGCCCCACCTCCGCGGCCACGGCTACGCGGGCGCGGCGACGGCCGAGGTCAGCCGTGCCGCCCTGGCCGCCGGGGCGGACGAGGTCCTCCTCTTCACGGACCTCGCCAACCCGACCAGCAACGGCCTCTACCAGCGCATCGGCTACCGCCCGGTGGCGGACTTCGCGGTGTACGACTTCACGTGAACGGGGGGGGGATCCAAGGCCGGTCGCGATGCCCATGAACAGCAGGGCGAAGTGTTCCTGGCCGCGGGCCGTGGTGATGCCGCCGATGTCCAGCTGGGACGAGGGGGGCCAGCCCAGGTCGGTGAGCAGCCGACCGGTGGTCCGTTTGGCGTCGGGGTCGTCGCCGGAGAGGAAGACGGTGCTCGGGCCCGCCAGGCCGCCCGGCGCCGTCATCGCGGTCGAGTCCATGGTGCACAGCGTCTTGACGACGGGAGTCCGCGGGAAGGCCTCCTGGACCTGTTCGGCCAGGCTGCTGTTGGGGTGCGAGAGCTCGGTGAAGTCCTCGGAGAGGCCGACCCCGACGTCGATCAGCAGCGTGCCGACCAGGGCGGGTGCCCCGATGGAGTGGAGCAGGTCCAGGGAGACGTTCCCCGGGGTGGCGTTGACCAGGGCCTGCGCGTGGGCCGCTGTCTCGTCGAGGCCCGCCACGGGCAGGCCCAGGTCCGTTCGTTCCCCGGGCTAGCGCGAACCGAGGAGTACGTCGTGTCCGGCCGCGCTCCAGCCGTGGGCCAGGGCGCGGGCGACGTTACCGGTGCCGAGAAGTCCTATCCGCATGGTGCGACGCTAGCCTGCGCCCCGGTCCCACGAATCGGTCCGCGGGACCAATCGGCCGGAACCTGAGTCCTGGTCCTCAAGTCGCTGTCGTACTAGCTCGTTGAGGGCCGTACTCACGGCCACAGCAGCTCCCGCGACCACTCTTCCCCGTCCTCTCCCCGTCGGTAGCGGAGCCGGACGTGCCGTCGTCGCTCGTCGCCCTGGAAGAACTCCACATCCTCGGCCCGCAGCCGGTACAGCGTCCAGGACGGCACCGGTGCCTCCGGCTCGCGCGACGCCCGTTCCCACGCCGACTGCGAGGCCCGGGCCAGATCGTCCAGGGAGGGCAGGACCTCGCTCTGCCTGCCGGTCAGCGCCGCCGCCAGGGCGCCCGTCGACCGGGCGTGCAGGTCGCCCTGGGACTCCGCGGACGGAGCCGCCGTCACGGGGCCGCGCACCCGGACCTGCCGGCCCAGCACCGGCCAGTAGAAGCCGAGCGCGGCGTACGGGCGGGCGGCGAGGTGCCGGCCCTTGCGGCTGCCGGTGTGGGACGCGAAGGACCAGCCGTCGGCGTCCGCGCCGTGCAGCATCACGATCCGCACGTCGGGCAGCCCCGACTCGTCCGACGTCGCCAGCGACATGGTGTGCGGCTCGGTCTGGCCGGCCGCCACCGCCGCCGCGAACCACTCCGTGAACAGGGGCAGGGGAGTGGCCGGAGCGGTGTCCGGCTCGAAGGAGGGCAGGTCCGTGACCTCCGGGTCCCAGACCCGCAGTGACCTCAGCAGCTCGTGAAGATCGGTTGCCATGCCTCGATTGTCACCGGTTCGCCGCGAGGGCCGGCCCGTGCACGCCGAGGGACATGCAGCCCCTCACCCTCGCCCCCTCACCCCGCCCCCAGCACCACCGTCCCCGACGAGCAGAACCAGCCCCCCGTCCCCGACGCCACCGCCAGCCGCGGCAGCGCACCGTCGCTTCGCCGCACCTGCCGCTCCCCGCACTCCCCGCGCAGCTGCCGCACCGCCTCCACCAGCAGGAACAGCCCCCGCATCCCGGGATGCTGCGCCGAAAGACCGCCCCCGTCGGTGTTCACCGGCAGCTCACCGCCAGCCACCCGCAGCCGCCCCTTCTCCACGAACGCCCCGCCCTCGCCCTTCCCGCAGAAGCCGAGGTCCTCCAGCGTCACCAGCGTCATGTAGGTGAACGCGTCGTAGAGCTCGGCGAAGTCGATCTCCGACGGCCGTACTCCCGCCCGCTCGAACGCCAGCCTCCCGCTCACCGCCGCGGGCGACACCGTGAAGTCCGGCCACTCGGACATCGCCGCGTGCGAGACGGACTCCCCGCTCCCCAGTACCCACACCGGCGCCGTACGGCAGTCCGGTACGTACTCCTGCGCCACGAGCAGGACCGCCGCCCCGCCGTCGGACCGGACGCAGCAGTGCAGCTTGGTGAAGGGGTCGGCGATCATGGGCCCGGCCAGGACCTCGTCGACCGTGATCGGCGTGCGGAACATCGCCTCGGGGTTGAGGGCCGCGTTGGCCCGGGCCTGCACCGCGACCTGGGCCAGCTGCTCGATCGTCGTGCCGTACTCGATCATGTGACGGCGGGCCGCCATGGCGTACTTGGCGATCAGGGTGTGGCCGTAGGGAACTTCGAACTGCAGGGGGCCGCGCGTGCCGAAGGACAGGGTTCCGGTGCGGCGGCCCGCCCGGACGTCCGCGCGGGCCGTCGAGCCGTAGACGAGCAGCACCGCGCGGGCGTGCCCGGCCGTGATCGCGTCCGCCGCGTGGGCCGCCATGACCTCCCAGGTGGAGCCGCCCACGGAGGTGGAGTCGACCCAGGTGGGGCGCAGGCCGAGGTACTCGGCGACCTCCACGGGCGCCAGCGTGCCGAGGCCGGCCGAGGCGAAGCCGTCGACCAGTGACCGGTCCAGGCCCGCGTCGGCCAGGGCGCGCCGGGCCGCCTGGGCGTGCAGGGCGTACGGGGTCGCGTCGTCCACCCGGCCGCAGTCCGACAGGGCCACGCCGACGACGGCCACTTTCCTCCGGGCCACCATGGATCTGACGGTACATCAGATGCGGCCCGGCGCGGCAGGGCTCTGGGCTTCCCCGTTTCATCGCCCTAATATGACGAACCGTCAGATGCGGAGAGAGGTGCCCCATGGACGCCCGCTTCACCGACGAACAGCACGAGATCCGCCGCACCCTTCGCGAACTCCTCGGCAAGCGGTGCGGTCCGGAAGAGCTGCGGGCCGCCGTCGACACCCCGGCCGGGCACGACCCCGCCCTGTGGACCCTCCTCGCCGGCCACCTCGGCCTGCCCGCACTGGCCCTCCCCGAGACCTACGGCGGCACCGGCTGCACCGTGACCGAACTTGCCCTGGCCTGCGAGGAGACGGGCCGGGTCCTCGCCCCCACCCCGCTGCCGGCCACCGCCGTCCTCGCCGCCCCGCTGCTGCTCGCCCTCGGCACCGGCGCCCAGCGCGCCGCGCTCCTGCCGAGCATCGCCTCCGGCGAACTCACCGCCGCCCTCGCCGTACCGGGGCCCGCCCTCGCCACCGCCCTCGCGCTCACCGGCCACGACCGGGGCGGGCAGTGGGCCGGCGGGGGGCGGGCCGGCGGCGTACAGGCCCGGCGGGCGGAGGGCGGCTGGCAGCTGTACGGGCAGGCCGACCAGGTCCTCGACGGGCACAGCGCCGGGTTGCTCGTGGTCGCCGCGCACACCGGGGGATTCGCCCGCTCCCGGATGCTGCTCTTTCTCGTGCGCGGGGACGCCGCCGGCCTCACCCGCGTACGGCAGACCGCACTGGACGCGACCCGCCCGCAGGGCAGAGTCCAACTGCGTCACGCACGAGCCGAGTTGCTGGGGGACGAGGACTCCGACGCCGTCGCCGCCCTCGCCGGGCTCGGCGGCACCGTCGCCGCCTGCCTCGCCGCCGAGGCCGTGGGGGCCGCCGCCCGGGTGCTGGAGCGGACGGTCGAATACGTGGGGCAGCGCGAGCAGTTCGGGCGGCCGGTCGGCTCCTTCCAGGCGGTCAAGCACCGGCTGGCCGACGCGTACGTCCAGGTCCAGGCGGCCCGCTCGGCGGCGTACTACGCGGCCTGGGCCGCGGCTGAAACCACCGCCCCGGCCGGCGAGGAGAGGGCCGGCGCTCTCGCTCTCGCCCAGGCGCTCGAAGCGCTGCGCCGGGCCGCCGCCGAGGGGATCCAGCTGCACGGCGGCATCGGATTCACCTGGGA
Organism: Streptomyces sp. NPDC029041; assembly: GCF_040637515.1. Lineage (NCBI taxonomy): Bacteria > Bacillati > Actinomycetota > Actinomycetes > Kitasatosporales > Streptomycetaceae > Streptomyces > Streptomyces sp. NPDC029041. The sequence goes on from NZ_JBEZWO010000005.1 coordinate 306,130, forward strand.
GCACGAGGCCCACCTGTACTTCAAGCGCGCCGCGGGTGACGAGCTGCTGTTCGGGCCGGTGCACCGGCTGCGGGCACACGCGGCCGACGCGGCCCACGTCTTCGAGGAGGCCGGCACATGAGGGGCGCACGCATGGTGCAGAAGGTGTCGTCGACCCGGGGCTTCGCGCGGGTGGCGCCGCACGTGATACCCGCCCTCGACCGGGCCGTCCACCGGCTCACCCGGGGAAAAGTGCTGCTCAGCGCGCACATGCTGCCCGGCGTGGTGCTGACCTCGACCGGGGCGAGGAGCGGTCTGCCCCGTCGTACCCCGCTGGCCTGCATGCCGGAGGACGGCGGGCGCCGATGGATCCTCGTCGGGTCCAACTTCGGACGGCCGGGGCACCCCGCCTGGAGCCACAACCTCCTCGCCCATCCCGAGGCGGAGATCAGCTTCAAGGGCCGGGACGTCCCGGTCACGGCCTCGCTGCTGGCGGGGGAGGAGCGGGCGGCGGCGTGGCAGGCGCTGCTGGCGTTCTGGCCGCCGTACGCGGCGTACCAGGCGCGGGTGGAACGGGAGATCCGCGTCTTCCGGCTCGTACGGAGGTAGGACGCGGGGCGCGAACGCGCGGCAGGCGGTGGTCCACCCGGGTGGACCACCGCCTGCCAGACAGGACTTGGCTGGGTAAGAAGCCTTCGCGCCGCGCTACTTCGTCGGCTTCCGGCCGGTGACGCCCAGGTGCACCAACAAGGCGAGGTTCGGTTTCAGTTCGGCCTGCTTCACGCCCCAGGAGGAGAAACCCTTCTGGTGGGAGGCGACGGCCGCGAGCATCGCGACCAGCGAACCGGCGACGGCCGCCGGGTTCACGTCCTTGTCGACCCGGCCCTTGGCCTGGAGCTCGGCGACCGCGTCCGCGAGGGAGTTGTTCACCGAGTTGAGGATCTTCATGCGGAGTTTGTAGAAACGCTTGTCGCCCTCGGCGGCGCCGAGATCCACGACCCGGAGGATGGCGTCGTTCTTGCGCCAGAACTCCAGGAAGCCGTCGACGAGTTCCTGAGCCGTCTGCCAGCCGGCCTTGCCGGCCCAGGAGCGGCCCTCCAGGAGCTCGGTCAACGCGGCGCCCTCGGTCGCCATTTGCTCGGCGATCTCCAGGACGGCGCCCTCGACGTCCGGGAAGTACTGGTAGAAGGTCGCGGGCGAAGTGCCCGCCTTCCGGGCGACATCGATGACCTTGACGTCCCGGTACGGGGAGGAGCTGAGCATCTCGCTGAGGCAGTCGAGCAGCTTCTGCCGGGTCGCCTGCCCACGTCGGCCGGCCACGCGGCCGTCGACGGTACGCACTTGTCCTGTCATGACGTCAGCTTACCGAGGCGTGATCGGGGCGCGATTCGGCCGACTGCAAATGGGGTGTAAGGGAGTGCAGGGGCTGGTGTGCCTGGTCTGCGGGGTGCGGCGGTCGCGGTTACGTTGTCCGCATGGCCGAAAACAGGGCATCGGTGTACGGAGAGGGCGTCCCCTGCTGGGTGGACGCGCAGCTCCCGGACGTCGAGGCGGGCAAGCGGTTCTACGGTGAACTCTTCGGGTGGACCTTCGAGGACTGGTTCGGCTCCTTCGCGCAGGCGCTGAAGGACGGCGAACCGGTGGCCGCCCTGGTCCGCAAGGTGGACGGGCGGCTGCCCAGCGTCTGGACGGTGTACTTCGCGACCCCGGACGCACCGGCGCTGGCCCGCCGCATCCGGGACGCGGGCGGGCAGGTCGTCTCGGCACCGGTGCCGGCCGGCGAGCTGGGCGTCACCGCGCTCGTCACCGACCCCGAGGGCGCCGTCTTCGCCCTGTGGCAGCCGGAGGACCACCCCGGCTTCGGCGCACGGCACGAGCCGGGCACCTTCGCCTGGGTCGAGCTGTACGCCCGGGACACCGAGGCGGCCAACGCCTTCTACGGCGATCTTTTCCATGAGGCCCTGTTCGGGCCGGAGGCCGAGCCCGACTTCGGCCGGGCCCCCGTGACCACCGTCTTCTCCGACCGGATGCCGCCCCACTTCCTCGTGCACTTCGCCGTCGAGGACGTACCGGCCGCTCTGGAGGACGTGCGGCGGCTCGGCGGCCGGGTCCAGGCGCCGCCTTTCGAGACCTCGTACGGAGAGGTCGCCGTCGTCACGGACGATCAGGGGGCCTCCTTCGCGCTGCTGCGCCGCTGAGTGCGCATCATTTGGTCATCGTTCGATCACTTCCATACCGAGACATCCCAATTGTCACCGGGTTCGCCACCAGGGCTCCGGCCAGGAAGAATCGGGGTGCGTGCCGCCATGGCGGTGCGGTGGTGAGACGCTGCACGAAGGTCGCGTGGAACATGTGGCTTGGCGCGGCTCGTACGGGGAGGTGGCAGGCAGAGTGGTGGATCAGCTGACGCAGCACGATCCGCGGCGGATCGGGCCGTTCGAGGTGCTGGGGCGGCTGGGTGCCGGCGGCATGGGGCTGGTCTATCTCGCGCGTTCGGCATCCGGCCGGCGCGTGGCGATCAAGACCGTCCGGACGGAGCTCGCCGAGGACCAGCTGTTCCGGGTCCGCTTCACGCGGGAGGTGGAGGCGGCCCGCGCCGTCTCCGGCTTCTACACGGCCGCGGTCGTGGACGCCGACCCGCGCGCCGCCGTGCCGTGGCTGGCCACCGCGTACGTCCCCGCGCCCTCCCTCGAGGAGATAGTGAACGACTGCGGCCCGATGCCGGCCCAGGCGGTGCGCTGGCTGGCGGCGGGCGTGGCCGAGGCGCTCCAGTCCATCCACGGCGCGGGCCTGGTGCACCGCGACCTGAAGCCGTCGAACGTCCTCGTCGTGGAGGACGGCCCCCGGGTGATCGACTTCGGCATCGCGTCGGGCGTGTCGAACACGCGTCTGACGATGACGAACGTCGCCGTCGGCACCCCCGCCTACATGTCCCCGGAGCAGGCCAAGGACTCCCGCAGCGTCACCGGCGCCAGCGACGTCTTCTCCCTGGGCTCGATGCTGGTCTTCGCCGCCACCGGACACCCGCCCTTCCACGGCGCCAACCCGGTCGAGACGGTCTTCATGCTGCTGCGCGAGGGCCCGGACCTCGAAGGGCTCCCGGACGAACTGCGTCCGCTCATCGAGTCCTGTATGCAGATGGACCCCACGGCCCGCCCCAACCCGGCCGACCTCCAGGCCCAGCTCGCCCCGCACCTCTTCGGCTCCGGCTCCGACGACAGCGGCACGGCCTCCGCATGGCTGCCCGAGCGGGCCGTGGGCCTGATCGAGTCCCGCCGCAACGGCCGCCCGGCCGGCAAGCCCGCCCCGGGCGCCGGCCGCAGCGGCGGCGGGCGCCCCGGTCCCGCTCCGGGTCCCGCGCCCATCCCGCCCCCGCCCGCGCACGACCCCGTCGTCCCGGCGCAGGCGCCCGCCGCGTCCGTGGCCGCGCCGGTCGGCGGGCCCGACACCGGCCCCGTCCGGCTCGCCGGCGCGCAGGTGCCCATCGGCCCGGGCCCGCGCGTCGCCGACGTGCGGGCCGCCGCCGTCAAGGCGCCCCCTCCCGAGGCCGCCCTCGCCGCCTCCTGGGCCAAGCCCCGCCCCGGCGTCAACGGCACCGGCCCCGCCGTGGGCCCGGCCGTCGCCGCGCCTCCGGCCCCGGCCGCGCCGCCGGAGCAGGCCGGTGGCTGGCGGCCCTGGCGCTTCCGCATGTCCAACGACGTCTGGGGGACCCCGGCGGTCGCCGACGACCTGGTCTACGTCACCTCCTTCGAGGTGCACGCCCTGGACGTCGCCACCGGCCGCCGCCGCTTCAAGACCCGGGACGTCGCCTGGTCCATGGCGGTCGCGGAGGGCAGGATCCACGCCTCCGACGGGCCCACCCTGTTCGCCCTGGACGCCCGTGAGGGCGCCGACCTGTGGCGCCTGCAGACCGACGCCTGGGTCTACACGCTCCAGGCCGGCCGCGGCACCGTCGTCACCGGCACCCGCGGCGGCGGTGTGCAGGGCTGGGAGGCCTCCGGCGGCCAGAAGCTCTGGGAGATCACCGGCTGCCAGACCGACTTCGAGTCCCCCGAGGCCGGGCCGGTCCTGCACGACGGCACGGTCTACGTGTGGCAGGACGCCCGGCTGCGCGCCCTGGACGCCCGCACCGGCGAGGAGCGCTGGTCGTACCCGATCGGCGACGCGGCCTCCTGCGGCGGCGTCCCGATCCGGCTCACCCAGGCCCCCGACGGCTACGTCTACGTCTGCGCCGGCACCCGCGTCCTCGCCCTGGACGTGGCCGCCGGGCACGTGAAGTGGCACTTCGAGGCCCCGGCCGTGTTCCTCTGCCCGCCCACCTTCGTCCCCGGCCCGGCCGTCACCGGCGGCGGCATCTACCTCGCCGACTACCTCGGCACGGTCTACGCCCTCGACGCCACCGACGGCCGTGACCGCTGGCGCATCGCCACCGAGTCCCGCTCCTGCGTCGACCCGGTCCTCGTCGCCGCGGGCCATGTCCACGTGGGCAGCGGCAAGGGCCTCTACACCCTCGACGCGGTCACCGGCACGCCCAAGTGGCGCTTCCAGGCGGGCGGCGACATCGTGGGCGCCCCCTCGGTCGCCGAGGGCCGTATCCACTTCGGCTCCACCGACCATCTGCTCTACACCCTGAAGGCCGACGACGGCCGGCTGCGCTGGAAGCTCGCCACCGGCGGCGAGATCACCGGCTCCCCGGTCGTCCGGGACGGGGTGGTGTACGCGTGCAGCAAGGACCGCTGTGTCTACGCACTGGACGCGGAGAAGGGCACGGGCACGGCACGCACCGCCTGACGGGTCAGGGCGGCCCGCACCGCCTGACGGGTCCCGGACGGCCGCAGGACCGCCGGACCAGGCCCGGGACGGCCGTCGCACCGGCGTACGGAAGGGGCTCCGGACGGCGGCCGTCGTTCGATGGGGAGCGGTCCGTCCACCGCTTCCACCCCCGACGCTACGCCGGGCACGCTCCGGTCGCCACGCGGTGACATGGCCGTGACAGAAGATCACTAGGCTCTCCGGCATGCGGACACGGGGGCGCGGGCTCAGGTTCACGGCGGTGCTGGTCCTGGTGGTGCTGGCACTGACCGGTTTCTCCTCCGGCCGGGGCCGCGGCGGCAGCCACGGCCACGGCGGCGGTGGAGGCGGCGGGTGCAGCAGCTCCAGCCAGGACCACGACAGTTCGAGGTCGTCCACGTCGAGCGGCGGCGCCTACGGCTCGGGCGGCTCCAGCGGCGGTTCCTACGGCTCCGACGACGATGAATACAGCGGCAGCACCGGCAGCACCGGCAGCACCGGTGGCAGCTCCTACACCCGCAGGCCCGACTACGGCTCCACACCGACGTCCTCCTCCGGCTCCGGCAGCCACAAGGCCCTGAAGGACGGCACCGCGAGGCTGGTGAGCTGCGCGACCCCGGCGGCCCCCTATGCGACCGTCGAGGTCAGCAACCCCAACGGCCGCACGGCGGACTTCTCCGTCGCGGTGACCTTCGAGGACGACCTGGGCATCAACGTCGTCAGCCGGCACGGCGACGTCACGGTCCCCGCGAACGGCAAGGCCACCGTCGACGTCCGGGTGGGCGACTCGAGCCTGGTGGACTCGGTCGACCACTGCAAGGTCGAGGGCCGGGCCCCCGTCGACGACTGACGGGAACACGGGCGACAGGACGTCAGCCCCGCAGCTCCGTCAGGAACTCGATCAGCGCCTCGTTCACCTCGGCGGGCCGCTCCTGCTGCGTCCAGTGACCGCAGCCCGGCAGCACGAGCGGCTTGCGGCGCAGGTTCGGCATCAGGTCGGGCAGCCGCTCGATGAGTTCCGGCGTGCCCGGGAAGGCCGGGACCAGGTCGCGGTCGCCGTACATGTACAGCGCGGGCGGGGACACGACCGCGCCCTGCCAGGGGGCGGTCAGCTCCCAGTTGCGGTCCAGGTTGCGGTACCAGTTCAGGGCGCCGGTGAAGCCCGGCTCGAAGCTCTCGGTGAGCACGTCGAGGTCGCCCTCGGTGAGCCACGCGGGCAGCACCTCGGGGTTCGGCGCGTCCGCGAGCCAGCCGCGCTCCGGGTCGACCAGGGCCTGCTCGGGCCGTCCGGCGCCCGGCGCGTCACCCGAGGTGGCGTACAGCAGCTTGCGCAGCGCCATGCGGGTGTCGGCGGTGAACTCGGCCTCCGCGGCCCCGGGCCGGTTGAAGTAGTTCCAGTAGAAGCGGCCCTCGAACCGCTCCTGCATGGTCTGGAGCGGGGGCCGGCTGCCACGGAACGGCGGCGGCACGCTCAGCCCGGCCACGGCGCGCACCACGTCCGGCCGCAGCAGCGCGGTGTGCCAGGCCACCGGGGCGCCCCAGTCGTGCCCGACGACGAACGCCCGCTCCTCGCCCAGCGCGTGGATCAGCCCGACCACGTCCCCCACCAGGTGGAGGATGCTGTACGCGGACACGTCCTCGGGGCGGTCGCTGCCGCCGTACCCGCGCTGGTCGGGCGCGACCACCCGGAAACCGGCCTCGGCCAGCGGTCCGAACTGGTGGCGCCAGGAGTGCCAGGACTCCGGGAAACCGTGCAGCAGCACCACGAGCGGGCCCTCGCCCTGCTCCGCGATGTGCAGTTGTATGCCATTGACGTCGATCATCCGATGCTCAACCACGACCCGAGCATACGCGTGTAGGGGGAAACCATTTCCTACCGCAACCGGTACTCCCGTGACCGTTCCGCGAACAGCCGGGCCTGCCGCTCGCCCGCCGCGTTCCCGAGTGCGATGAGGTGCGGCGCCTGTGCGAGCCCCTGCGCCCGGCCCGCCTCGCTCGCGGCCCACAGCGCCCGAACGGTCCCCTGCACGGCCTCTGTCGGATACCCCGCGAGGACGGCGGCGCAGGCGGTCGCCGCTCCCAACGCCTCACCCTCCGCCACGAGTTCCGACACCAGCCCGGTCTCGTACGCCCGCCGGGCCGAGATCCGCTCCGCCGTCCCCATCAACGCCATCCGCGCCACCTCCCCGTACGGCATGCGCTGCGCCATGAGGACCGACTCGTAGGCGCTGACCATGCCGTAGGTGGTGTGCGGGTCGAAGAAGGAGGCGGTGGTGTCGGCGACGAGGAACTCCGCCTCGCCGAGCAGGTAGAAGGCCCCGCCGCAGGCCATGCCGTGCACGGCGGCGACGACCGGCTTCCACAGGTCGTTCGCCTTCGGCCCGATCCCGAGCAGCGGATCGTCCTGGGCGTAGGGCGAGTTGGGCTGCGGCACGACGGCGTCCCGGTCGATGCCGGTGCAGAAGGCACGCTCCCCGGCCCCGGTGAGGACGATCGCCCGCACGGAGTCGTCGAATCGCAGTTCGTCCCAGGTGGAGGCCAGTTCGTCGGCCATGGCGAGGTCGATGGCGTTCAGCCGGCCGGGCCGGTTCAGCGTCACGACGGCGACCCCGCTGTCCGCGTCGGCCTCGACGAGTACACGGCTCATGACCGCTCCGGAATCCACTGGGGAAGGCCGTCGTGGAAGACGGCCCGCACCCGCGCCCCGATGCGCAGGCTCTCCGGAGGGAAGGCGCCGAGGGGCGCTCCGGCCCTCGGGACCAGGTTGCCCACCAGCCGGATGCGGGGCGCCTCGTCCAGCTCGACGACGATCACGTTGTAGGGCGCCTGTGCCGCGTAGTCGGGCAGCAGCGGCGGATGGGCGACGACGTAGGACCAGATCCGGCCCCTGCCGGACACCGCACGCCATTCGCCCGCGAAGGACTGACAGTGCGGGCAGCAGGGCCGGGGCGGGAAGCGGAACTCGCCGCAGGCGGCGCAGGCCTGGACGCGCAGTTCGCCCTGCGCGGCGTACTCCCAGAAGGGGGCGCCGTCGGTGTCGGGGACGGGACGCAGCATCGTCAGCTCCTCAGTTCCTCAGCAGCAGGGCGGAGGTCGGGACTCCCTCACCCGCCGTGACCAGACAGGCGGAGGCGCCGGGGACCTGCGCGGTACTGGTGCCGCGCAGCTGCCTGACCCCTTCGTTGATGAGGTTGAAGCCGTGGACGTAGGCCTCGGACAGCCCGCCCCCGCCGGTGTTCAGCGGCAGCAGCCCGCCGCTCTCCAGCGCCCCGCCCTCGGTGAACGCCCCGCCCTCGCCCCGCCCGCAGAAGCCGTAGCCCTCCAGGGAGAGCAGGACCAGGGGTGTGAAGGCGTCGTAGATCTGGGCGACGTCCACGTCCTCGGGGGTCAGGTCGGAGTGTTTCCACAGGTGCCGGGCGGCGCTCCAGGCGGGGCCGGTGAGGGGGTCGTCGTTCCAGTAGTTGACCATGCCGTGGTGCTGGGCCGGGAGGGACTGGGCGGCGGAGTGGACGTACACGGGCCTGTGCCGGCAGTCGCGGGCGCGCTCGGCGGAGACCACCACACAGGCCAGTGCCCCGTCGGTCTCCAGGCAGTTGTCGAAGAGGCAGAGCGGCTCGCTGATCCAGCGGGAGGTCATGTACATCTCGCGGGTGAGGGGCCGTTCGTACATGATCGCGGCGGGGTTCTGGTTGGCCCGGTTGCGGCAGGCCAGGGCGACGTTGAACAGATGGTCGCGGGTGGCGCCGTACTCGTGCATATAGCGGCGGGTGAGCATCGCGATCTCGTCGGCGGGCCGCAGCAGCCCGTAGGGCCGGGTCCACTGGGCCGGGGTCGGGAGCTGGACGGTGGTGTTGGTCCAGGGCCGGGGCCCGCTGCCCCGCTTGCGGGAGCGCCAGGCCACCCCGACGCTCGCCTGCCCGGCGGCGACGGCGGCGGCGAGATGGGCGACGGTGGCGCACGAACCCCCGCCGCCGAAGCCGACCTTGCTGAAGAACGTGAGGTCGCCGAAGCCGCACGCCTTCGCCAGCTCCACCTCGTCGGTCTCCTCCATGGTGTAGGAGGCGAGGGCGTCGACCTCGCCGGGCGCGATCCCGGCGTCGTCGAGCGCGGCCAGGACGGCACGGCAGGCGAGGGTGCGTTCGTCCTCCGGGAGCCGTTTGGCGAAGGGGGTCTGGCCTATGCCGACGAGAGCGGTGGCGTCCTTGAGGCCGCCCGATCCTGCTGCCATGCTGCGCGCACCTCCGGGCCCGAACGATCGCTGACAGCCCGTCAGATTACAGATAATCTGACGGCCAGTCAGCTCCTACGTCGTCGGGAGGCGCGCTGTGCGAGCGGATACGGCATGGGAAAGCGTTCCGGACCTGGTCAGGGCGGCGGCCGAGCGCTACGCGGACGTCGAGGCCGTCGTCGAGGGGCGCACCCGCGTCACCTACGCGGAGCTGGGCGCACGCGTGGAGCGCGCGGCGGCGGCCTGCCTGGCGACCGGCGTGGAACCGGGCGACCGGGTCGCCGTCTGGGCCCCGAACTCGCTCGACTGGATCGTCGGCGCCCTGGGCGCGGTCTCGGCGGGTGCGGTGCTCGTCCCGCTGAACACCCGCTTCAAGGGTGCCGAGGCCGCGGACGTCCTGCGCCGCAGCGGTGCCCGGCTGCTGTTCGTGACCGGCACGTTCCTCGGCACGTCGTACGTGGCGTCCCTGCGCAGGGCGGCCGGAGACGGCCCGGGCACCGGACCCCTGCCCGGCCTGCGCGCCCTGAGGCACGCGGTCGTCCTCTCCGGGGACGCCCCGGCCGACTTCCTGACCTGGAAGGACTTCCTGGCCGCGGGGGAGGGGACGGGGCCGGCGGCGGTCCGCGCACGGTCCGCGGCCGTACGGGGCACCTGGCCCTCGGACATCATCTTCACCTCGGGCACGACGGGCCGCCCCAAGGGCGCGGTCATCACCCACGACCAGACGCTGCGGGCGTACGCCATCTGGAGCGAACTCGCCGGACTCACCCGGGGCGACCGCTACCTGATCGTCAACCCCTTCTTCCATACCTTCGGCTACAAGGCCGGGGTGATCGCCTGTCTGATGCGGGGCGCGACGATGATCCCCCAGCCGGTGTTCAACGTGACCACGGTCCTGGCCAACATCGCCGCCGAGCGGGTCTCCGTGCTCCCCGGCCCCCCGACCCTCCTGCAGTCCCTCCTGGACCACCCCGCGCGCGACGCCCACGACCTGTCGGCACTGCGCCTGGTGGTGACGGGAGCGGCCGTCGTACCGCTGCGTCTCGTGGAGCGCCTGCGCACCGAACTGGGCATCGGCACGGTCCTCACCGCCTACGGCCTGTCCGAGGCGAGCGGCGTCGTCACGATGTGCCGGCGCGGCGACGACCCGACGGTGATCGCGTCCACGTCGGGCCGGGCCATCCCCGGCACGGAGCTGCGGGTCGTGGACCCCGGGGGCCGGCCCCTGGAACCCGGCGTGCCGGGCGAGGTCCTGGTGCGCGGCTTCCACGTCATGACCGGCTACCACGAGGACGAGCGGGCCACCGCCGAGGTGCTCTCGGAGGACGGCTGGCTGCGCACCGGCGACGTCGGTGTCCTGGACGCCGCGGGCAACCTGCGCATCACCGACCGCCTCAAGGACATGTTCATCGTCGGCGGCTTCAACGCCTACCCGGCCGAGATAGAGCAGCTTCTGGGCCTCCACCCGGACGTGGCCGACGTGGCGGTGGTCGGCGTGCCGGACGCCCGGCTGGGGGAGGTCGGCCGGGCGTACGTCGTACGGCGCCCCGGCGCCCTGCTGACCGCCGACGACCTGATCGCCTGGTCCCGCAGGGAGATGGCGAACTACAAGGTCCCCCGAACCGTCGAGTTCGTCGCGGAGCTGCCGCGCAACGCGAGCGGGAAGGTCGTGAAGGGCGCCCTGCGCGACGCGGTCACCGGCCGACCGGCAGGGCCGGCGTTCCGGTGACCGACATCATCAGGGAGTACAGGGTGGTGTCGGCGGCGATGAACAGGCGGTTGCGCCGGGCCCCGCCGAACCGGACGTTGGCGACGGTGCCGGGCACCAGGACGCGGCCGATCAGCGTGCCGTCGGGGTCGTAGCAGTGCACGCCCCCGGCCATGGCGGCGGCCCAGAGCCGCCCCTGGTCGTCGAAGCGGATGTTGTCGAAGTTGCCGTGCGCGCACGCGGCGAAGACCTCGCCGCCCAGGAGCGAGGTCCCGTCCTCGCCGACGTCGAAGACGCGGATGTGGTTGGCGACGCTGTCCGACACGTACAGCCGCCGCTCGTCCGGCGAGAAGACCAGCCCGTTGGGCCCCTGGAACCCGTCCGCGACCAGCCGCACCTCGCCGCTCGCGGGGTCGGCGCGGTAGACGTTCCGGGCCCCGATCTCGCTCTCGGCGCGATGCCCCTCGTAGTCGGTGGCGATCCCGAACTCGGGGTCGGAGAACCACACCGACCCGTCGGACCTCACGACGGCGTCGTTCGGGCTGTTGAGCCGCTTGCCCCGGAACCGCTCGGCGATCACGGTGACCGAGCCGTCGTGCTCGGTCCGGGTCACCCGACGATTGCCCTGCTCACAGGTGATGAGACGGCCCTCGGTGTCCAGGGTGTTGCCGTTCGGGTGTCCGGCGGGGGAGCGGAACACCCCGACGGCCCCGGTGGTCTCGTCCCAGCGCAGCAGCCGGTCGTTGGGGATGTCGCTCCACACGACGTACCGCCCGGCGGGCACGTACACCGGCCCCTCGGCCCACCGGCACCCCTCGTACAGCGTCTCCAGCCGCGAGTCCCCGGCCTGGCACCTGCCGGTCCGGAACCGCTCGTCGAGCGTCTCGTAGAGGTGGGGCTGCTCGCCGGGCATGGGGGCCGCCTTCGTCAGTGGGCCGACGGGTGATCTGCGCGGGTCCACTATCGCGCGCCGGAACCGGCGGCGCACTCTGCTGGGCGGACGGCACTCCCGGCCGGTATGGTAAGCGGTATGGCAACGAAGAAGTACACCGTGACGCTGCCGGAGGAGCTCGCCGAGGAGATCCGGCACGAGGTCGGGTCCGGTGGCTTCAGCGCCTATGTCACACGGGCCATAGAGCGCCAGCGCGAGCAGGACCGGCTGGGAGAGCTGGTGACCTGGCTGGAAGACGAGCACGGCGCCGTCACCGAGGAGGAGCTCGCCTCGGCGGAGGCAGAGCGCAGGGAGTTCGAGCGCCACTTCACCGAGCAGGGCCCCGGGGTGGCCGGCGAGCGGCACCGGAGGGCGAGCTAGTGGTGCCGTCCTGCTACGTGCTGGACTGCGAGGCGTTGTCCCGGGCCGTCCTGGGCGACCGCGTGATGCTCGCTCGGCTCAAGGACGCGCACCGTTCCGGCATCCGCGTCGTGACCAGCTCGATGACGCTGATCGAGGCGTACCACGGCCGGGTGAGACGGGCGGCCTGGGCATGGGCGATGTCGCGTGTCGTGGTGGAACCCGTGACCCGGGAGGTCGCCGAGGCGGCCGTCACCCTGCTCCAGGACACCGGCCTGCACGGCCACAAGTACGCGATCGACGCGGCCCTGGCCGTGATCGCGAGTCGGCAGCCCGCGGGCGTGGTCCTCTTCACGTCGGACGAGGACGACATGGGGAAACTCTGCGGGCCGGGCGTGCGGGTCGTTCACCTCTGACGCGACGCCGTCCGCCCCGCGGACACACCTCGGCCGCGACGGCTCCCCCTCCGCGCCGCCGCGGCCGATCCCCGTGTAACGGTGGCTTACTTCGTCGGCTTGAACGGCTCCGACGTGGCGTGCAGGTCCTTCGTCTCCAGCGGCTCGTCCGTGGCGTGCAGATCCTCGGTCTTGAGCGGCTCGTCCGTGGCGTGCAGATCCTCGGTCTTGAGCGGTTCGCCGGTGGCGTGCAGGTCCTGCGGCTTGAGCTCGTCGCCCATGATCGTCAACTCCCCTTGGCATGGATCAGCAGTGAGGTCGGCGGGCCCGCCCGGCCACTCCCCCGAGGACGGCCGGACGGGCCCACCAGGGCCGCCCACCCCGGAACATCAGGGCGAGGCCCGTGCGGCGACCCGTCTGCCCCCCGACGCGACGGATCGACTGCGTCCATCATGGCGGGAGGCGATAAACGAATGATGAACGCCCCGACGACGCCCCGGACGGCCCCTCAGGCCGCCTGCACCGGGGACAGCAGCGCCCGCACCTCGGCCGCCTCCGGCGAGCCCAACTCCTCGTAGATCGCGGCCGCTTCCTGCCAGCAGACCTGGGCCCGGCCGGTCTGGCCGATGCCGCTGAGCGCCCGCCCTAGGACCGTGAGGACATTACCCCGCCGCCACTGGCCGCCGATCCCGCGCAGCACCGTGAGCGCCATCTCGGCGTTCGCGGCGGCCCGCGCCGCACGCCGGGCCGCCAGATCCACCTCGGCCAGCCGGAACAGGCTCATGCCCTCCCAGAGGCGCTGCCTGCTGTCGCGGAACACCTCCAGCGCCTCCTGGAGCCGGTCGGCCGCGCTGCGCAGTTCCCCGCTCTGGGTGAGGGCGAGTCCGAGGGCGTAACGGGCGTTCGCCCCGCGCATGGAGTTGCCCATGCCGTCGTAGATGGCGATGCCCTCCTGGGCCAGTGCGACAGCGCTCTGCGTGCGTCCGGTCGCGAGATGGATCCGGGAGAGGTTGCAGAGCGCGGCGGCCTCGCCGGGACGGTCGCCCAGGGCGCGGAAGTGCTCGATGGCCCGGGAGAGGTGCTCCTCGCCGTCCGTGTGCCGGTTCTGGTACAGCGCGATGATGCCGCGGGCGTTGCGGGCCCAGCAGACCGGGAGCAGGTCGTCGGACTCCTGGGCGAGCAGGATCGCCCGCTCCGCCTCCTCCTCGGCCCGTTCGAAACGTCCGCCCACGTGATGGACGTTGACGAGCGTCATCAGCGCCCGCGCCTCCGCCCGCCCGAGGCCGTGCGAGCGGGCCGCGCCGACGAGCGCCTCGGCCGTCGCCTCGTACTCCCGGGAGTTGGCCCCCGACTCGGAGAGGTCGTGCGCGGCCCACAGCATGTCGATCGCCCGGGGGAGGCTCTCCGGCCGTCCCGCGGACTGCCGTGCGCACGCGAGGAGGCACATCGCCTCCGCGTACAGCCAGTCCTGCGCCGCGTGCCGGTCACCGAACCGCAGCCCCGGGTACGACGTGGGCTCCAGGTGATCCACCAGCCGGTCGCCCGGCCGCTCGATCGCGTACACCCCCGCCGCGGACGCCAGGTAGAAGTCCAGCAGCCGGGACAGCGCCGCGCCCCGTTCGCTCGGCGGCAGCTCGTCCCGTTCCGCGCAGGCACGCGCGTAGAGCCGCACCAGGTCGTGGAAGCGGTAGCGGCCGGGGGCCGCCGATTCAAGGAGGGAGGTGTCCACGAGGGACTCCAGCAGGTCCTCGGTGTCCTCGGCCGGCAGGTCCAGGACCGCCGCGGCGGCGGTGAGGGAGAGGTCGGGGCCGTCCGCGAGACCCAGCAGGCGGAACGCGCGGGCCTGGGCGGGTTCCAGCTGACCGTAGCCGAGTTCGAAGGTGGCCTTCACGGCCAGGTCGCCGGCCTGGAGTTCGTCCAGGCGGCGGCGTTCGTCGGCGAGCTTCGCCGCGAGGACCGACACCGTCCAGGTGCGGCGGGCCGCCAGGCGGGACGCCGCGATGCGGATCGCCAGCGGCAGGAAACCGCAGGCGGCCACCACGTCCAGGGCGGCCTTGCGCTCGGAGGCCACCCGCTCCTCGCCCACGATCTTCGTGAACAGCGCCAGCGCCTCGTCCGGGGACATCACGTCGAGGTCGATCAGGTGGGCGCCCGCCAGGTCCACCATCCGCACCCGGGAGGTGACCAGCGCGGCGCAGCCGTCCGTGCCGGGCAGCAGGGGGCGCACCTGGGCGGCGTCGCGGGCGTTGTCCAGCAGGACCAGCACCCGGCGCCCGGCCAGGACCGAGCGGAACAGGGCCGCGCGCTCCTCCAGGGAGTCGGGGATCGCCGAGTCGGCCGTGCCGAGGGCGCGCAGGAAGGACCCGAGGACCGTCTCGGGCTCCGCCGCCCGGGCGCCCGCGCCCTGCAGGTCGACGTACAGCTGCCCGTCCGGGAACGCCGTGCGGGCCTGGTGGGCCACGTGCACCGCGAGGGTCGTCTTGCCGACGCCGCCGATGCCCGCGAGGGCCGAGACCGCCATGACCCGGCCCTCGGCCGAGGCCAGGATCTCGCCGAGTTCGCGCACGAAGCCGGAACGGCCGGTGAAGTCCGGCACCGTGGCGGGCAGTTGGGCCGGACGGACCGGGACGGAGGCCGGCTCGGGCGCCGGCGAGGAGGGCTCCGCCAGCGACGGGTCCGCCTGGAGGATCCGCTGCTGCAGCTCGCTCAGGCCGGGGCGCGGGTCCACACCGAGTTCGTCGGCGAGCAGCCGGCGGGTGTCGGCGTAGACGGCCAGGGCCTCGGCCTGGCGGCCACTGCGGTAGAGCGCCAGCATCAGCAGCTCGCGCAGTCGCTCCCGGAGCGGATGGGCCGCGGTGAGGGCGGTGAGCTCGGAGACGGCCTCCGCGTGGCAGCCCTGCTCCAGGTCCAGGTCCAGGCAGGACTCGAGGAGCTGGAGCCGCCACTCCTCCAGCCGGACGCGCTGTGCCTCCGCGTACGGGCCGGGCACTCCGGCCAGGGTCTCCCCGTCCCACAGGGCGAGGGCGCGGCGCAGGGTGGCGCGGGCGTGGCAGAGGTCGCCGGCGGAGCGGGCCTTGTCCGCCTCGGTCGCCAGGTCCTGGGCGACGAGGAGGTCCAGGGCGCCCTCGGCGAGGTCGCGGACCGCGTAGCCGCCGGACTCGCTGACCAGGACGGCGGTGGCGGTGGCGCCGGCGCCGCCCGGCCGCCCTGCCTCGCCGCCCGGGCCGAGCACCTTGCGCAGGCGGGAGGCGTACGTCCGCACCGCAGCCAGTGCCTGCGAGGGCGGTTCCTCGCCCCACAGGGCGTCGATCAGCTCCGCCGCCGTGGCCGTCCGGCCCTCGCGCAGCAACAGGGCGGCGAGCAGGGCACGTTGCTGGGGGGATCCGGTGGGGACGGGCTCGCCGCCGCGCCAGGCGCGCACGGGACCGAGCACGCCGAAACGCAGGGCCGCGGACTCGGCGGGTCGGGCCGGCGTACCCGGTCCGGCCGGTCTCGGGGACTCCGCGGGTCCGGCCGCCCCAGCCGTCGTCGCCGACTCGCGCGTGGAGTCTGGACGCCGCTGCTCCGGTACGCGCGGCACACCGTTCGGTACACCGTCCATGCAGTCCCCCTAGACATCCTGAGCAACCAGGCCAGTTTGCCTTGTTGGCGGCGGATACGTCAGCCGTGGGAGACGCCGATCACAGGGCGGCGTGGGGGAGTCCACCAGGTCTGCACACTCTCTTCGCACGCACCCGTCCGCACCGTGTACATCACGCCATCCGGGCCGGAACCCGCCCCTGTACACATAGCTGACGCCCCGTCAGATCAGCGCTACCGTGAGCGCCATGGACACCCACGACAGCACCTTTCCGCTGATCATCTCCGTGGACGACCACACCGTGGAGCCCGCGAGCGTCTGGCAGGACCGGCTTCCGGAGAAGTACAAGGGCGTCGGACCGCGGATCGTCCGGGCCCCCGTGAAGGAGATGACCTTCCTCGGCGGGCGCTTCAAGCCCGTCATGGGACAGCCCGGGGACGACGGTCCCGTCGGGGACTGGTGGGTCTACGAGGATCTGCGGCGGCCCCTGACCCGGCTCGACACCGCCGTCGGGTACGACAGGGACGAGATCCGGCTGGAGGTCATCACCTACGAGCAGATGCGGCCCGGCTCCTTCGACGTCACCGCGCGGCTCGCCGACATGGACGTCAACCACGTCCAGTCCGCCCTGTGCTTCCCCACCTTCCCGCGCTTTTGCGGCCAGACCTTCACCGAGGCTAAGGACCACGAGCTGGGGCTGCTCTGCGTGCGGGCCTACAACGACTGGATGGTGGAGGAGTGGTGCGGCCCGGACGCGCACGGGCGGCTCATCCCCCTGCCCCTCATTCCCCTGTGGGATGCCGAGCTTGCGGCGGCGGAGGTCCGGCGCAACGCCGCCCGGGGGGTGCGTGCCGTCGCCTTCTCCGAGATACCGCCCTTCCTCGGGCTGCCGTCCGTCCACACCGACGGCTGGGATCCCTTCCTCCGGGCGTGCGACGAGACCGGCACGGTCGTCGCCATGCACATCGGCTCCAGCAGCCGCATGCCCTCCACCTCCGCGGACGCCCCGCCCGCCGTCGGCTCCACCATCACGTACGCCAACTGCTGCTTCTCCATGGTCGACTGGCTGATGAGCGGCAAGTTCGAGCAGTTCCCGAACCTCAAGGTCATGTACGCCGAGGGCCAGATCGGCTGGATCCCCTACATCCTGGAGCGGGCCGACGTGGTGTGGGAGGAGAACCGCGGCTGGGGCGGCGTCGCCGACAAGGTGCACCGGCCGCCGTCCGAGCTGTTCGCCGAGCACGTCTACGGCTGCTTCTTCGACGACGCCTTCGGGCTGCGCAACCTGGACTCCATCGGCGTCGGCAACGTCCTTTACGAGACCGACTACCCCCACTCCGACTCCACCTGGCCCAAGTCCCGCGAGGTCGGCGAGGCGCAGATGGGGCACCTGGAGCCCGACGTGGTCGAGCGGATCGTGCGGGGGAACGCCATCGAGCTGCTCGGGCTGACGGCCGAGGGGCTGTGGCCGGGCGGCGGCGGTGCGCGGTGAGACCCGCCGTGAGCCTGCGCTACGGCATGCAGCTGCCCGTCCAGTCGCAGAGCACCCTCTATGCCGAGGGCTGGGAGGCGCAGGCCGGGCCGGACGACCTGCTGGAGATCGCCCGCGCCGCCGACCGGGCCGGGTTCGACTACCTGGCGGGCTGCGACCACGTCGGCATCCCCCGCCGGCTCGCCGCCGCGATGAGCACCGTCTGGTACGACCCCGTCGCCACCCTCGCCTTCCTCGCCGCCGCCACCCAACGCGTCCGGTTGCTCAGCCACGTCGCGATCGTCGGGCTGCGGCACCCCCTGCTCACCGCCAAGCAGTACGCCACCCTCGACCACCTTTCGGGCGGCCGCCTGATCCTCGGGGTCGGCGCCGGGCACGTCCAGGAGGAATTCGAGGCCCTGGGCGTCGACTTCGGCCGGCGCGGGGCCGTACTGGACGAGACGGTCGACGCCCTGCGCGCCGCCCTCGGCCCCGGCGAGTTCCCCGAGCACCACGGCAAGCTGTACGACTTCGAAGGGCTCGGGCAGCGGCCCCGGCCGGTGCAGGACCCGGTACCCCTGTGGGTCGGCGGCTCCTCGCCCGCCGCCGTGCGCCGGGCCGCGCTCAAGGGCGACGGCTGGCTGCCCCAGGGAGACCCGCGGGACCGGCTGCCCGCGCAGATCGGCCGGATCAGGCAGCTGCGCGAGCAGGCCGGTGTGCGGGGCCCCTTCACCGTGGGCGCCATCGCCGAGCCGCTGTACGTCGGCACGCCCCGCTGGGGGGTGGGGCGCCGGACCCTCACCGGCGAGCCGGGACAGCTCGCCGAGTCGCTGCGGGCGTACCGGGCGATGGGCGTGCACCAGGTCCAGGTGCGGTTCCGCAGCCGGAGCCGCGGCGAACTCATCGACCAGATCGCGGCGTTCGGCGCCGAGGTCGCCCCCGAGCTGTGAGGAGACCCCATGGGCAAGCTCGACGGACGCGTCGTCATCGTCACCGGCGCCGCACGCGGCCAGGGCGAACAGGAGGCCCGGCTGTTCGCCGCCGAGGGGGCCCGGGTGGTCGTCGCGGACGTGCTCGACGACCGGGGCGAGGCCCTCGCGAAGGAGATCGGCGCGCGGTACGTCCATCTCGACGTGGGCCGGGAGGACGACTGGCGGGCCGCCGTCACCGCCACCAAGGACGCCTACGGCCAGGTCGACGGGCTGGTCAACAACGCCGGGATCCTGCGCTTCAACTCCCTCCTCGACACGCCCCTCGACGAGTTCATGCAGGTCGTGCAGGTCAACCAGGTGGGGTGCCTGCTCGGCATCAAGGCGGTCGCCCCGGAGATGGCCGACGGGGGCACGATCGTGAACACCGCCTCCTGCACGGGCCTGACCGGGATGGCCGCGGTGGGCTCCTACGCGGCCACCAAGCACGCCGTGATCGGTCTGACCCGGGTCGCCGCCCTGGAGCTGGCGGGGCGCGGAATACGGGTCAACGCCGTCTGCCCGGGGGCGATCGACACCCCGATGGCCAACCCGGCCCTGCTCGACCCGGACGCCGACCCGGTGCGGGCGGCGAAGGGCCTCGACCGGCTGTACCGCAAGCTCGTGCCGCTGGGCAGGGCCGGGCGGCCCGAGGAGGTGGCGAGGCTCGCGCTGTTCCTGACCTCGGAGGACTCCTCGTACATCACGGGACAGCCGTTCGTGATCGACGGCGGGTGGCTGGCCGGGGTCAACGTCATCTGACGCTCCATCAGGTATTGACGCCCCCGGGGGCCGGTGGAACAGTCGGAGCCATAAATCTGACGCATCGTCAGAACTGACCGTGGGGCGGTGAACCTCCTTGGAATTCGGCATCTTCGTTCAGGGATACGTCGGCAAACGGGCCGAGACCGACCCACTCGCCGAGCACAAGGCGCTGATGGAGGAGACCGAGTACGTCATCCAGGCGGACAAGTCCGGCTTCAAGTACGCCTGGGCCTCCGAGCACCACTTCCTGGACGAGTACTCGCACCTGTCCGCCAACGACGTCTTCCTCGGCTACCTGGCGCACGCGACCGAGCGGATCCACCTGGGCTCGGGGATCTTCAACCCGCTCGCCCCGGTCAACCACCCGGTGAAGGTCGCCGAGAAGGTCGCCATGCTCGACCACCTCAGCGGCAACCGCTTCGAGTTCGGCAGCGGCCGGGGCGCCGGGTCCCACGAGATCCTCGGGTTCATGCCGGGGGTGACCGACATGAACCACACCAAGGAACTCTGGGAGGAGACCATCGCCGAGTTCCCCAAGATGTGGCTCCAGGACGAGTACCAGGGCTTCCAGGGCAAACACTGGTCGCTGCCGCCGCGCAAGGTCCTGCCCAAGCCGTACGGCGGCTCGCACCCGGCGATGTGGTACGCGGCCGGGTCGCCGCCGTCGTACGCCATGGCCGCGAAGAAGGGGCTCGGCGTGCTCGGCTTCAGCGTGCAGAAGGTCTCCGACATGGAGTGGGTGCTGGAGCAGTACAAGACGGCGATCGTGGACGCGGAGCCCGTCGGGGACTTCGTGAACGACAACGTGATGGTGACGACCACGGCGATCTGTGCGCCGACCCACGCGGAGGCCGTGCGGATCGCGGCGAGCGGGGGGCTGCACTATCTGCCCTCGCTGGTGTTCCGGTACCACGACACGTTCCCGCGGCCCGAGGGGTTCCCGGTGTGGCCGGAGACGTTGCCGGAGTACACCGAGGAGTTCGTGGAGGTGCTGATCGAGGAGGAGCTGCTGATCTGCGGGGATCCGGACGAGGTGCTGCGGCAGTGCGAGCGGTGGGAGCGGGCCGGGGCGGACCAGCTGAGTTTCGGACTGCCGGTGGGGGTGCCGAAGGAGGAGACGCTGCAGACGATCCGGCTGGTCGGGGAGTACGTGATTCCCAAGATCGATACGGATCCCGTGCATCGGACTTCGCGGTTCCGGCGGGGTGTTTGAGCGTCGTTGGCGGGTGCGGGTGGTGTGTGGCTGGTCGCGCAGTTCCCCGCGCCCCTGAGGGACATGCAGCCCAGGGAGATGAGTGGTCATGCTCGATCACGTGATCAAAGGGGCGACCGTCGTGGACGGGACGGGCGCACCGGCATACACCGCCGACGTCGGCATACGAGACGGCCGGATCGCAGCCATCGGTCAGGTCACCCAGGAAGCCCGCACCACCGAAGACGCCACCGGCCTCGTCCTCACCCCCGGCTTCGTCGACCCCCACACCCACTACGACGCCCAGCTCTTCTGGGATCCGTACGCCACGCCCTCGCTGAACCACGGGGTCACCACCGTCGCCGGCGGGAACTGCGGTTTCACGCTCGCGCCGCTGCACCCCGGCCGGCCCGAGGACGCCGACTACACGCGGCGGATGATGTCCAGGGTCGAGGGCATGGCGCTGGTGGCGCTGGAGGAGGGGGCGCCCTGGAGCTGGCATTCCTTCGGGGAGTACCTGGACGCCCTGGAGGGGCGGATCGCCGTCAACGCCGGTTTCATGGTGGGGCACTGTGCGCTGCGGCGGTACGTGATGGGGCCGGACGCGGTGGGCGGGCAGCCGCGTCAGGAGCAGCTCGCCGCGATGGTGCGGCTGCTGCGGGAGGCCATGGACGCCGGGGCCTGGGGGCTGTCCACGACCCAGTCGAGCAGCCACTCCGACGGGGACGGGCAGCCGGTCGCCTCGCGGCACGCCCAGCCGGCCGAGCTGCTGGCGCTGTCGCGGGCCGTCGGGGAGTGCGAGGGCACGCAGATCGAGGCGATCGTCGCGGGCTGTCTGGATCAGTTCAGCGACGCGGAGATCGATCTGTTCGTGGAGATGAGCGCGGTCGCGGGACGGCCGCTGAACTGGAACGTGCTGACGATCGACGCGTCCGTTCCCGAGCGCGTGCCCCGGCAGCTGCTCGCGAGCGAGCGGGCGCGGAAGGCCGGGGGGCGGGTCGTGGCGCTCACCATGCCGATCCTCACTCCCATGAACATGTCCCTGGGGACGTTCTGCGCGCTCAACCTCATCCCCGGCTGGGGGCCGGTGCTGGGGCTGCCCGTGCCGGAGCGGATCGAGCGGCTGCGGGACCCGGACGTACGGGCCGAGCTGCTGCGGCGGGCGAACTCCAAGGAGGCGGGGGTCTTCCGGCGGCTCGCGAACTTCGGGCGGTACGTCATCGGCGACACCTACAGCGAGGCGAACGCCGGGCTCACCGGGCGCGTGGTGCGGGACATCGCCGAGGAGCGCGGGCAGGAGCCCTTCGCGTGCCTGGTGGAGATCTGCGCCCACGACGGGCTGCGCACGGTGCTGTGGCCGATGCCGACCGACAACGACCCGGCGTCCTGGGCGCTGCGGGCTCAGACCTGGCAGCACGAGGACGTGCTGCTCGGCGGGTCCGACGCGGGTGCCCATCTGGACCGGATGTGCGGGGCGCCGTACACCACCCGGTTCCTCGGGGACTGTCTGCGGGGCCGGAAGCTGGTCGGTCTGGAGCAGGCCGTGAAGATGCTGACCGACGACCCGGCCCGGCTCTTCGGGCTGCGGGAGCGGGGGCAGGTGCGGGAGGGCTGGCACGCGGACCTGGTCCTGCTCGACCCGGAGCGCATCGACGCGGGCCCGGCCACCCTGGTGCACGACCTGCCGGGTGACAGTCCGCGGCTGGACTCCCGGGCGCTGGGCGTGCGGGCCGTGTGGGTCAACGGCGTCGAGGCCATCCGGGACGACGTGGTGACCGGGGCGGTACCGGGCCGGGTGCTCCGCTCGGGGCGGGACACGGAGACGGTGAGCACGAGGTGACGGCACGCCAGTCGCTGTTCGTCGGCGGTTCCTGGGTGCAGCCGGACGGCGGCCACTACGAGGTGATCGACCCGGCGGGCGAGCAGACCGTCGGGTGGGCGCCGGAGGCCTCGCGGGATCAGGTGCTCGCGGCCTGCGCCGCGGCCCGCGAGGCCTTCGGTCCGTGGTCGCGCACCGCCCCGGAGGAGCGGGCCGCGGTCCTCGGGAGGGCGGCGGGGATCATCGCCGGCCGGCTGAAGGAGCACGCGGAGCTGGCCCGGGCCGAGACCGGGGCGACCCTCGGTACCGCACGCGCCCTGCAGGTCGGGGTGGCCGCCGCCCGTTTCCGGCGCTACGCGCGGGTGGAGCCCGCCGAGTGGCCGATCCCGCCGCAGATCAACGAGGCCGGGCCGATGGGGAAGGCCGGGGTGATGGGCGCCCTGGCCGTCCGGCAGCCCGTCGGGGTCGTCACCTGCATCACCTCGTACAACAACCCCTGGGCCAACCCGGCCGGGAAGGTCGCCCCGGCCCTGGCCATGGGCAACACGGTCGTGGTGAAACCGGCCCCGCAGGATCCGCTGTCGGTCTACCGGATGGCCGAGGCGCTTCAGGAGGCGGGCGCCCCGCCGGGTGTGGTGAACGTCGTCAGCGGCTCGCGCACCGAGGTGGGCGAGGCGGCCGTGGCGTCGCCGGACGTCGACATGGTCAGCTTCACCGGCTCCACCGCCGTCGGACGGCGGATCGCCGAGGTGTGCGGGCGGGGCATGAAGCGGCAGCTGATGGAGCTGGGCGGGAAGGGCGCCGCGCTCGTCTTCGACGACGCCGACCTCGGCTCGGCCGTGGCCGGGATCGGCACCACCTTCTCCTTCTACAGCGGGCAGATCTGCACGGCACCGACCCGGGTGCTGGCGCAGCGCGGGATCCACGACAGGCTGGTGGAGCAACTGGCGGCCTACGCGGGCCGGTTGAAGGTGGGCGACCCGCGGGAGCCGGACACCGTCGTCGGGCCGGTCATCTCGGCGGCACACCGGGCCCGGGTGGAGTCGTACGTCGAACTGGGGCGCAAGGAGGGCGCGGTGGTGGTGGCGGGCGGCGAACGCCCGGACCTGCCGGCCGGCTTCTACGTCGCCCCGACCCTCCTCGCCGGCTGCACCGGCGACATGCGCGTGGCGCGCGAGGAGATCTTCGGCCCGGTGGTGGCCGTCATCCCCTTCGACGACGAGGAGGAGGGCATCGCGCTCGCCGACGACACCGACTACGGCCTCATCGACTACGTCTGGTCGGGCGACGTGGCCCGGGCCTTCCGGGTGGCCCGGCGGCTGCGGGCCGGCGGGGTCGGGATCAACACCGTGGGCCGCAACATGGAGGCGCCCTTCGGCGGGTTCAAGCAGAGCGGAGTGGGCCGCGACGTCGGCTCGTACGCCCTGCACGCCTACAGCGAGGTGCAGTCGATCGTCTGGCCGGGCTGACGCCCCTCAGGCGTCCAGGTCCACCCGTACGGTCAGCAGATTCGTCCCGAACGCCCGCACGCCCAGGCTGTTGACCCGCGGCAGCCCCCGCAGCCGGGCCACCGGATCGTCCTCCGGCATCAGATGCGCGGTCCCCTCGTGCCACCGCCCCCGGATCCGCACCCGCACCCGCGGGTCCGCCTTGATGTTGCGTACGTACTGCGAGCGTTCGCCGAACTCCGACACCAGCCAGAAGGATCCGCCGACGCGGCGCCCGCCCACCGGTGTCCGGCGGGGCAGCCCGGAGACGCGGCCCGTCGTCTCCAGGACCGTCTGGAAGGGGAGGCGGCGCAGGAGCGGGTTGAGGCGGCGCTGGAAGGCCGTGGTCGCGCGGAACCTCAGGTCGGTGCGGCGGGACATCGTCTGCGGGTCTCCTTCGCACAAAGGTTTCACGGTTGTCTGAGACGCTTCCTGCTTCAATGATCGCCCACGCGGCGTCGGAGAGAGCGGGTGGCTGCGGATGCGGATCGTGACCTGGAACCTCTGGTGGCGCTTCGGGCCGTGGCAGACACGGCAGAAGGCGATCCTCACGGCCCTGCGGGAGCTGCGGCCCGACGTCGTCGGACTGCAGGAGGTGTGGGCTGCCGACGGCGATAACCTCGCCGAGTGGCTCGCCGCCGAACTGGGCCTGCACTGTGCCTATGGCGCCTCGCCCGCCCCGCAGCGGTGGCAGCGGCGGATCGGGGACCCGGCGGTCGGCATAGGCAACGCCGTGCTGAGCAGATGGCCGGTCGTCGAGCAGGACGTGCTGCCGCTGCCCGCCCCGGCCGACACCGACGACGGCCGCCTCGCCCTGTACGCCCGCCTGGCCGCCCCCGGCCACGAACTCCCCTTCTTCACCGCGCACTTCACCTCCGCCCCGGACGCCTCGGAGGTCCGCTGCGACCAGGCCGCGGCGCTCGCCGGTTTCGTCGCCCGGCACCGCGGCGACACCCTCTTCCCGCCCGTCGTCACCGGCGACCTCAACGCCTGGCCCGACTCCGACGAGGTCCGCCTCCTCGGTGGCTACAAGACGGCCCCGGCCGTAGCGGGCCAGGTCCTGCTGGACGCCTGGGAGTACGCCGACCCGGCCGCCCCTTCCGTGACCTGGGACCCGGCCAATCCGTACGTGGCACGCACCTGGGAGCCCGGCGTCCGCATCGACTACATCCACGTCGGCCCGCCCGGCCCCGACGGCCTCGGCCGCGTCCGGGACGTACGGCGTGCCTGTGACGGACCGGTCGACGGCATCTGGCCCTCCGACCACGCGGCGGTCGTCGCCGACCTGGCGGACACCGCCTAGTCGCGCCCGAGGAAGATCGGGTTGGTGAACGCCGCCGGCGGCCCGGGCAGGGGGCCCGCGGCCGCCTCGTGCCGGAGTTCGGCCCGTACGTACGCCGCGTACGACGGTGTCGTCCGCCACTCGACGACGCCCGAGCCGGAGACCGGCAGCGGGGCGCTGGTGTGCAGGACGCCCTGGTCGGTGACGAGGCGGACCGTGCAGCGCGGGGCGCCGGTGACCTCCAGGCGGACGGTGACGGGGGTGTCGCGGCCCACGGTGAGCCGCTCGCCGATGCCCGCGTGCTCGCCGCGGCCGCCGGACGCCCGGAACGACAGGGCGACCCGCGCGGACTCGGCGACGTAGGACCGTCCCGCCCGGATGCCCTCCTGGATCGCCGCCCGGGTCAGGTCGTCGGCCAGGACGACCGTCTGGGGGCTGCCCACCGCGTCCGGCGAGCGGTGGGCGTCGCTGCTGCCCATCGCCGGGAGCCAGCCCCGCCCGTCCCGCAGGGACGCCACGAGCATGCTGTCCCAGTCGGCGAGTGCCACCTCGTCGTCGGGCGTCCAGGGGCCGTTCCACACCTCCACGGCGTCCGCCTCGGCGAAGCCGAACTTCCAGTTGCAGCCGACGCAGGTGGCGTGCGGGTGGGCCGGGACGACCAGGCCGCCGGCGCGGCGGATCTGCCGGGCGAACCGGCCGAAGCGGTTGTCGCGGGCCCGGTAGCGCCAGTCGACGAAGGTGCCCGGGTCGGTGCCGAGCGCGACGACGTGCCCGTTGCGGGTGGTGATCTCCTCGCCCAGCAGGACGAGCAGGTCGTCCCCGGCCACGCCGGCCCAGTGCGCGTGCGCCGCGTGGGTGTTGTGCTCGGAGGAGTTGATGAAGTCCAGGCCGGCCGCGCGGGCCAGTTCCCCGATCTCGGCGGGGGTGCGGCGGCCGTCGGAGTGCCAGGAGTGCAGATGGCAGTCGCCCCGGTACCAGGCCCGCCCCCGGCCCTTCGCCCGCTCCGGCGGATACACGGGTTCGACCGTCTCGCCCGGCTCGCCGTACGTCAGCGTGATGGTGAGCTCGTACGACAGGCCCTGCGGGGCGACCGTGTACGGGCCGAGCGCGATGTGCCAGGTGCCCTCGTTCACCGGGCCGGGGAGGTAGCCGGGCGTCGCGTCGTCCGCCCGGACGAAGAACTCCGTGCGCGCCCCGCCCGACCAGCCGCGGAAGCCCCGGCCGCCGAGCTCGGTGCCGTGCTCGTCGAAGACGCCGATGTCGAGGGCGTTGCCCGGCGTGCCGGCCGGGACGGCCGGCCGGTCGTAGGTGTAGGCGACCTTCAGCTCCCGGACCCCGGCCGGGACCTCGACGGGCACGTACACGAAGTCCGGCGAGCCGGGCGGCAGCGTGCCGCGCACGGTCCTGCTCTCCCGGCTCCCGTCGGCCGCTGAAGCGAAGCTCACGCTTCCCAAAGTAAGCGCGGCCGCCGCTCCCGTCATGAACAGGGCGCGCCGGCCGAACCCGCCGTGGCTGTCCTCGCACATGCTGCTGCTCCCCAGGTCTCGTCGGTGACGTGGCACAGGTGGTGCGGGGTGGTGCGTGTGCACCCTTGTAGTCAGCGGTACAGGCCTGCAAGGCAAGGGAATCGGACGGCGACGAGCAGAGAGCGCGGTGGGGGCGCCGGTGGCGGCCGTCCGGCCGTCATGCCGGTCATCCGAAAGTCCGACCGGTCGGTATCGACAGTCGGGCCGTCCTCCGGTAGAGATACGTCATGCGCATCGCCGTGACGATCTTCCTCACCGACGAGACGATCACCCCGACCCGGCTCGCCCGGGAGCTGGAGGAGCGCGGTTTCGCCGGGCTGTACCTGCCCGAGCACACCCACATTCCCGTGGAGCGGACCACCCCGTACCCGGCGGGCGGTGAGCTGCCGCCCGAGTACGGCCGCACCCTCGACCCGTTCGTGGCGCTCGGCCAGGCCGCCGCCGTCACCGGGCGGCTCGGGCTCGGCACGGGCATCACGCTCGTCGCCCAGCACGACCCGATCGACCTGGCCAAACAGGTCGCGACCCTCGACCACCTCTCCGGCGGCCGGTTCACCCTCGGCGTCGGCTTCGGCTGGAACGTCGAGGAAGCGGCCGACCACGGCGTGCGCTGGAGCACCCGGCGCGCACTGGTCCGGGACCGGATGGCGCTGATGCGGGCCCTGTGGTCCCAGGCGCCGACGGCGTACGAGGGGGAGTTCGGGAGCGTCCGGGCCAGTCACGCGTATCCCAAGCCCGTGCTGAAGCCGCGCGGCCCGGTCATCGGCCCGCGCACGCTCCTGGGCGGGGCCGCCGGACCCGGGCTGTTCGCCCACATCAGCGAGTACGCCGACGGCTGGCTGCCGATCGGCGGCCGGGGCCTGGGCGAGGCCCTGCCGCTGCTGCGCACCGTCTGGGCCGACGCAGGCCGCGACCCCGAGGCCCTCCAGGTCGTCCCGTACGCCGTCCACCCCTCCCCGGGCAAGCTCGCCCACTACGCCGGCCTGGGCATCGAGGAAGTCGTGGTGCAGCTGCCCCCGGCGGGGGAGGCGGAGGTGCTGAAGGCCCTTGACCAGTACGGGGTGTTCGTGGGGTAGCCGGCGTCTCGTCTGCCGGGCGGGGTGCGTGGCCGACCGCGGGTCCGTCGTGGCAGGTCGCGCAGTTCCCCGCGCCCCTGAAGGAAGGCCTGCGGCCGCCTTCAGGGGCGCGGGGAACTGCGCGAGAAACCACGCGCCACCCGCACCCGCCGACGAACCCGCACGTCCGAGCTGAACGCGCCCGGCGACGCGGGCGCCGCTGCCTCGGCTGATCAGCGCACTCGTATGCTCGAAGGATGACGACCCTCGCGACCTCCGGAACCGGCCCGACCGACAACTCCATGCGTCGTGCCCTGAAACGGGCCAGGGACGGTGTCTCGCTCGATGTCGCCGAGGCGGCGGTGCTGCTCCAGGCCCGGGGGGAGCGGCTGGAGGACCTGTCGGCCTCCGCAGCCCGGGTGCGGGACGCGGGGCTCGAGGCGGCCGGGCGGCCGGGCGTCATCACGTACTCGAAGAGCGTCTTCATCCCGCTGACGCGGCTGTGCCGGGACAAGTGCCACTACTGCACGTTCGTCACCGTCCCGGGCAAGCTGCGCCGCGAGGGCCACGGGATGTTCATGTCGCCGGACGAGGTGCTGGACATCGCCCGCAAAGGCGCGGCCCTCGGCTGCAAGGAAGCCCTCATCACCCTCGGCGACAAGCCCGAGGACCGCTGGCCGGAGGCGCGCGAGTGGCTCGACGCGCACGGCTACGACGACACCCTCGCCTACGTCCGGGCCATCTCCATCCGCATCCTGGAGGAGACCGGCCTGCTGCCCCACCTCAACCCCGGCGTCATGAGCTGGAGCGACTTCCAGCGCCTGAAGCCGGTCGCGCCCAGCATGGGCATGATGCTGGAGACCACCGCGACCCGCCTCTGGTCGGAGCCGGGCGGCCCCCACCACGGCTCGCCCGACAAGGAGCCCGCCGTCCGCCTGCGGGTGCTGGAGGACGCCGGGCGGTCCTCCGTGCCCTTCACCTCGGGTGTCCTGATAGGCATCGGCGAGACCTACGAGGAGCGCGCCGAGTCGCTGTTCGCGCTGCGGAAGGTCTCCCGGGCCTACCACGGCGTCCAGGAACTGATCATCCAGAACTTCCGCGCCAAGCCGGACACGGCGATGCGCGGCATGCCCGACGCGGAACTCGACGAACTGGTCGCCACGGTGGCCGTCGCCCGTCTCCTCATGGGCCCGAGCGGCAACATCCAGGCCCCGCCCAACCTCGTCGACGACGAGTACGAGCGGCTGATCCGCGCCGGCATCGACGACTGGGGCGGCGTCTCCCCGCTGACCATCGACCACGTCAACCCCGAGCGCCCCTGGCCGCAGATCGAGCAGCTCGCCGAGAAGTCCCGGGCGGCCGGGTTCGAGCTGCGCGAACGCCTGTGCGTGTACCCGGAGTTCGTGCGGCGCGGCGAGCCCTGGCTGGACCCGCGGCTGCGCCCGCACGTGGCGGCGCTGGCGGACCCGGAGACCGGCCTCGCCCGCCCCGACGCCCTGCCGCAGGGGCTGCCCTGGCAGGAGCCGGAGGAGGCCTTCACGGCGTCCGGCCGCACCGACCTGCACCGCTCCATCGACACCGAGGGCCGCACCTCGGACCGCCGGGACGACTTCGACGAGGTGTACGGCGACTGGGGCGCCCTGCGTGAGGCAGCCGCCCCGGGCATGGCGCCCGAGCGTATCGACACCGACGTACGCGAGGCGCTGCGCACGGCCGCCGACGATCCGACGAAGCTCACCGACGACGAGGCCCTGGCCCTGCTGCACGCGGACGGCCCCGCGCTGGACGCCCTCGCCCGGGTCGCCGACGACGTGCGGAAGTCGGCCGTCGGCGACGACGTCACCTACATCGTCACGCGCAACATCAACTTCACCAACGTCTGCTACACCGGCTGCCGCTTCTGCGCCTTCGCCCAGCGCCGCACCGACGCCGACGCCTACACCCTCTCCCTGGACCAGGTCGCCGACCGGGCCCAGCAGGCCTGGGAGGTGGGCGCGGTGGAGGTGTGCATGCAGGGCGGCATCCACCCGGACCTGCCCGGCACGGCGTACTTCGACATCGCGCGGGCCGTGAAGGAACGTGTCCCGGGCATGCACGTGCACGCCTTCTCGCCGATGGAGGTCGTCAACGGCGCGACCCGCACCGGCATGTCGATCCGCGAGTGGCTGGCCGCCGCCAAGGAAGCGGGCCTGGACACCATCCCGGGCACCGCCGCCGAGATCCTCGACGACGAGGTCCGCTGGATCCTCACCAAGGGCAAGCTGCCCGCCGCCGACTGGATCGACGTCGTGACGACGGCCCACGAGCTGGGCATCCGCTCGTCCTCGACGATGATGTACGGCCATGTCGACCAGCCGCGGCACTGGCTCGGGCACCTGCGCACCCTGGCCGGCATCCAGCAGCGCACGGGCGGCTTCACCGAGTTCGTGACGCTGCCGTTCGTGCACACCAACGCCCCGGTCTACCTGGCGGGGATCGCCCGTCCGGGCCCGACCATGCGCGACAACCGCGCGGTGACGGCCATGGCCCGGCTGCTGCTGCACCCGCACATCCCCAACATCCAGACCAGCTGGGTGAAGCTGGGCACGGAAGGGGCGGCCGAGATGCTCCGCTCGGGCGCGAACGACCTCGGCGGGACGCTCATGGAGGAGACCATCTCCCGCATGGCGGGCTCGTCGTACGGCTCGTACAAGTCGGTGAAGGACCTGATCGCCGTGGCGGACGCCGCGGGCCGTCCGGCCCGGCCCCGGAACACCCTCTACGGCGAGGTCTCCGAGGAGCGGCAGCGGGCGGCGACCGCGTCGGACGGACACCTGCCGGAGCTGCTGCCGGTGCTCGACTGACCGGTGCTCGACGGACCGGTGGCCTACTGGCTCCCGGCATCCGCCGGCCGACGCGCCGTCAGGGTGCGTTCGGCCGTGGTGCCGGGGGCCGTCGGGGGCGGCGCCTGCCTGCCCCGGCCCAGCAGGAGCAGCAGCACGCCGAGGGAGCAGGCGATCGCCGGCCAGTAGACGTACCGGTAGTCCGTCGCGGGCATGATCGGCAGATAGCCGAGGACGTAGGCCGCCGAGCTGACGCCCAGCGCCCGGACGGGCATCGCGCACACGCCCCTGCCCGGGCGGAGGGTGAGCACCAGCGCGACGGCGAGCCAGAACCAGCCGCGGAACAGCCACGGCAGGTCCCGGGCCATGCCCTTGACGTAGGTGCCGAGCATGTCCCGCAGCCGGGGGTGTGCCACCTCGACGCCCAGGTCGTTGCGGGAGACGCCGGCCTTGTACGGGTAGTCGGTCTCGAACAGCAGGGTCGTGAAGAGCAGCAGGCGGTACGCGACGTACTGCGGCACGTGCCCGCTCATCTCCCGCAGCCACAGGGACGTGATCTCGCCCGAGTCGCCGCGCAGCCCGTCCGCCGGACGCCGGTAGCAGGCCCAGTAGGCGTCGGAGAGGGCGCCGACGCGCTCGCACTCCCGCGCGGAGGCCACGAGCCGGTCCCGCAGGGCGGGTGACACGTCCGCCGACCGCAGTTCGTCCACGGTCAGTACGTGGACGAGGTCGTCGAGCATGATCTGCGCGCCCTGCTTGGTCTGCAGCGGCGCGGCGAACAGGGAGACGGCGGCGGCGGGGACGACGAGCGCGGCCGCGAGGGCCGCCGTGCACGTCACCCACGTACGGCGTCCGGGAGCGCCCCACAGCGCGAGGACCAGCATGACGAAGACGGGGATCGCGGCGAGGAAGGCGTTCTTGCGCACCAGCATGGCGTAGGCGAGGAACAGCACGCCCAGGCAGAGCAGGCCCCAGCGCACGGCGGGGCGGGGGCCGCGGTCCCGCAGCAGCAGGCCGGTGAACGCGACCGCGCAGGCGGCGAGCAGCGCGAAGGCCGCGTGCACGTCCTTCCACACCACCCCGGCGAACGTCAGCACGTACGGCAGCAGCCCGAGGCCGAGCACCGCGAGCGATCCGCCCCGGCTCGCGGTCAGCCGCCACACGCACCGCGCCAGCACCCACAGCGCCGCCCAGAGGACGAGGCACTGCACGACCAGCAGGGACGCGATCGAGCCGGTAACCGCGATGAGCGCCCGCCACACCAGGCTCAGCACGGGCGGATGCCAGTCGGTCAGGGGCTTCTTCCCCTCGGCCTGGCGGAGCTGGTCGAGGCTGTCGGGACTCAGGTAGCCGGGGGCGAAGACGAGGATCGTGGCCAGGCAGCAGACCGCGGCGACGGCGGCCAGCCCCCAGGCCCAGTACCGCTGCCCCCACCAGACCCATCCTGTTTGTCCCATATGCCGGATGCTAACGGGTAGGCGGACGCGGGCCGGTCAGGGTGCGACGAAGACGTAGCGCCGGTAGGCGTAGAAGCGGAACAGGGTCGCCAGGACCCAGCCGAGGATGCGGGCGGTGTTGTCGCTGAGCGCCGAGTCGAGCCCGAGCAGGTGCCGTGACGCGAAGACGGTGCCCGCGGTGATGGCGAGCCCGACCCCGTTCGCGACGAGGAACAGCGCCAGCTCGTGCGTCATCTTCGCGCGGTGCCGGCCGCGGTAGGTCCAGCAGCGGTTCCCGGCCCAGCTGAAGAGCGCGGCGGCGGCCGTCGCGACGACGGAGGCCTGCACGGGAGCGCTCCGCATCACCCCGCCTCCGGTGCCGCCGGGCAGGCCGAAGACGAGCAGGTTGTAGCCGCCGTTGTCGACGACGAACGCCAGGATCCCGACGACGCCGAACTTCGCGGCCTCGCGCCAGATGCCCTTGATGGCGTCCCGCGCACGCAGCGTCACAGAGTCGAGGACCGGCACACGGCGAGCGTAACGACCCGGCGTGCTCCATCCGGTCAGGCGCGCTCATATCGCACTATGTCCCACTGTATGAGGTGCTGATGTATGAGGTGCTGACGGTGTGCGGGACCGGTCGAGGAAGGAGTGCTCGTGGAACCGACGATCGCGTGTGTCGTGCCGTGCCACAACGAGGAGGCAGCCGTCGGCAAGGTGGTCCGCGACCTGCGCCTGGCCCTGCCCGAGGCCGTCGTCTACGTGTACGACAACGCCTCCACCGACCGGACCGCCGAGGTCGCCCGGGCCGCCGGCGCGCTCGTCCGGCAGGAGAACCGCAAGGGCAAGGGCAACGTCGTCCGCCGCGCCTTCGCCGACGTCGACGCCGACGCGCTGCTCATCATCGACGGCGACGACACCTACGACGCCTCCCGCGCCCGCGACCTGGTCGACCTGCTCTTCGAAGGCCCCTACGACCAGGTCGTCGGCGCCCGCCGGGTGAGTGCGGACGGGGCCTACCGGGCCGGGCACGCGGTCGGCAACAAGCTGCTCACCGGGGCCGTGCGGTCCCTGTTCGGCAACGACGTGACCGACATGCTCAGCGGCTACCGGGTCTTCTCGCGGCGCTTCGTGAAGTCCTTCCCGGCGCTGGCCCGCGAGTTCGAGACCGAGACCGAGATGACCATCCACGCCCTGCACCTGCGGCTGCCCACCGCGGAGATCCTCACCGACTACCGGGTCCGGCCCGCCGGCGGCGAGAGCAAGCTGCGCACCTACCGGGACGGCTGGCGCATCCTGCGCGTCATCCTCGACCTGGCCCGGCGCGAGCGCCCCTCGCTGGTCCACACCGTGCTCGCGGGCGTCCTCGCCCTGGTCTCCGTCATCCTCGGCATCCCCGTGATCGCCGACTTCGTCGAGACGGGCACCGTGCCCCGGGTCCCCACGGCGATCCTCGCCGCCGCGATCATGACCATCGCGGCGCTGGTGCTGCTCGTGGGCTACATCCTCGAATCGCTGACGCACATGCGCCAGGAGCAGACCCGGCTGGTGCACCTCTCCTACCCGGCCCCGGTGCGCACCCCCCGCTACACCGCCCGCGGCGCCGGCACCGGCCCGGTGCCGGTCCGCAAGACGGCCGGGGGCGCCTGAGGGAGGGAGCCGAGGGGCCGCGGGCGCGCAGTACGATGATCGGAGCCCCGCTTCGACGCGGGGTCCCGTGACTGAGGAGATGCGTGCCGGTGCCTGCCCGACTTCCTTCGTGGGCCTGGGTGACCGGGCTGACCGTGGGAGCGATAGCCGCGGTGACGGTCCTGGGCGTGCAGGCGGACCGGGGCACGCACCCCACCGCCGCCTCCGCCAAGCCGAGAGCCACGGCCTCGGCGCAGCCCACCCCGACCGCCTCGGTCCCGGCACGGCTGCCCGACGGCTCCGGCACCGGCCGGCGCATCGTCTACTCCCTCGGCGAGAAGCGGGTCTGGCTGGTCGACGCGAGCGAGGCGACCCGCCGGACGTTCACCGTCTGGCCGGGCTCGGTCAGCCCCGACCCGGGCCGCTACACGGTGTCCTCGCGCAACCCGGCCACGACCGGCTCGGACGGCGTCCAGATCGAGCACATCCTGTACTTCGCCGCGAAGTCCGGCGTCTCGGTCGCCTTCTCCAACGCGGTCGACGGGGCCTCACCGCCACCCGCCGCCTCCGGCACCGCGACGGGCG
This sequence comes from Streptomyces sp. NPDC029041, assembly GCF_040637515.1. Taxonomy (NCBI): domain Bacteria; kingdom Bacillati; phylum Actinomycetota; class Actinomycetes; order Kitasatosporales; family Streptomycetaceae; genus Streptomyces; species Streptomyces sp. NPDC029041. Next base: position 340,139 of record NZ_JBEZWO010000005.1, read on the forward strand.
GAGTCAGGATGCGGAAGGCGGACGGCACGGCCCTGTGGACGTTCGGCACGGTCGGCACGACCGTGACCGTGGTCAGGTAACGGCCCGGTCGCGCCGGAGCGGTGCCCAGAAGCGGCGCTCAGGAGGCGGGCGTCTCCGGCCGCCGGGACGGCAGCTGGTTGACGATCAGCACGACCCCGCTGAACAGGAAGATCCGGGTCGCGGCGTCCAGCCCGTTCCAGCTCTTCGACTGCCACATCGAGAACCACTCACCGCCGATCGCGATGAACCCGGCCCCGAACAGCAGCATCACCATCAGCAGCCCGTAGGTGGACCACTGCCGGGCGCGCCGCTCATCGCGTCTGGCCCACAGCCAGCTCCCGTATATGAGGACCAGCGCGGCGAGGGTCTCCCAGACGATGATCCCGACGTAGGCGGCGTCCTGGAGGCCCTGGCTCGTGACGGCCCGCCACATCAGGTCCTCGTCCTTGAACGTGGTGTCCATGGCGAGCACATGCCGGACGAACTGCTGGTTGGTCCCGAAGTCGGTGATGTTCCCGAAGGCGACGAGTGCCATGTAGAGGGCGATGGTCGCGGTGAGCAGGGTGGCGGCGAGCGACAGCCCGCCGCGTGAGGTGGAGGTGGAGGTGGCCATACTGATCATTCTCCCCGCGCACACGCATCCGATGTACCCGGCGGCGGTTGAGCGAGAATGAGGATCCTGGCCGACCGCGCGAGACGAGGGGAACGTACGGATGGCGCAGCAGCAACCGTCCATGCAGGAGCTGATACGGCAGCGCGGCCGGGCCGGTTTCGTCGGCCGCTCCGCCGAACGCGCCGCCTTCCGCGCCAACTTCGGCACCGCGCCGCACGACGAGCGCCACCGCTTCCGCTTCCACGTGCACGGCAACGCCGGTGTCGGAAAGACCTTCCTGTTGCGGGAGTTGGAGCAGACCGCCCGCGAACACGGCGCACTGACGGCGTACGTCGACGACAGCGCGGGCAGCGTGCCGGAGGCGATGGCGGAGATCAGCCGCCAGTTCGCCGCCCAGGGACGGCGGTTGAAGGAACTGGACCGCCTGCTCGCCGCCCACCGCGCACACCGGCACGAGGCGGAGCTGGCCGCACTGGCCGTCCTGGGCACCGGGCCCGAGGAGACCGGCCCCTCCACGGGAGGCCGGATGGCGGCACGGGCCGGGGTGGTCGCCGCCGGGATGGTGCCGGTGGTCGGGCCGCTGGCCGGGATGCTGGACGCGGAGCAACTCGCGGGCGTGGCCGACCGGTTGCGGGCGAGCCTCGTCGCCCGCTTCCGCAACCACGAGGACCTCCGGCTGGTCCTCACCCCCGAGCAGGTGCTCACCCCGGTGCTCCTGCGCGAGCTCGCGGACACGGACGCGCCCTGGACCGCCCTCTTCCTGGACACCTATGAGCGGACGGGCCCCTACCTGGACCCCTGGCTGCACGAGACGATGACGACGGACCGCCACGGCAGCGTGCCCGCCACGACCGTGGTGACCACGGCGGGCAGGACGCCCCTGGACCCGGCCCGCTGGGGCGGACTGGCGGACTTCGTGGCGGACTTCCCGCTGGCCCCCTTCACGGAGCCGGAGGCACGCGGCCTGCTGGCCGCCAAGGGCGTGACGTCCGAACCGGTCGTCGAGGAGGTGCTGCGCCTCACCGGCGGCCTTCCCGTCCTGGTCTCCACCCTCGCCGAGTCCCGCCCCACCGCCCCGCACGACGTGGGCGACCCGAGCGTGACGGCCGTGGACCGCTTCCTGAAGTGGGAGGAGGACCCGGTCCGGCGGGCCGCCGCCCTGTCCTGCGCGCTGCCGAGGTGGCTGGACGGCGATGTGTTCCGGGCCGCGGTCGACGGCCCACCGGGGCAACTGGAGTCCCTCTACACGTGGTTGCGGGGAATGCCGTTCGTCAGTGAGCGCGGCGGGGGACGGCTGCGCTACCACGACGTCGTACGGGCGCCGATGCTGCGCGCGGAACGCCGCAGGGCACCCCGGGAGTGGGCACAGCGGCAGCGGCGCCTGGCGGGCACGTTCCGGCAGTGGCGGGAGGAGGCCGGACGGGACGTGGCCGATCCCTGGCTCGACGACACCTGGCGGGACCTGCGCCAAGCCGAGTCCTACCACCAGCTCTGTTCCGGTGAACGGGAGACGCTGCCGCAGGCGTTGCGGGACTTCGTCCACGCCTGCGGCGCCGGTGAGGTCATGGCCGTGCGATGGGCACGGGTGCTGGTGGACGCGGGGCAGGACGCCGACCTCCGGCCCGTGGCCGAGTGGGGAACCGAGCTGACGGCGGCACTCGAGGCGGAGGGCATCGCCGCCGCCCTCGGCCTGCTCCTGCGCCGTGCCGTACTCGACGCTCCGGCCCAGGCCCGCGCCCGCCTCGTACGGGGCGACGAGCTGCGCGGCGAGGGCGCCTACGCTCAGGCCCTCACCGAGTACGACCAGGCCGTCGCGCTCGATCCGGAACTGGCCCTCGCCTACCGGCACCGGTCCGGTATCCGGGGCGACCTGGGCGACCACGACGGGGCGATCGCCGACCTGGACCGGGCCGTCGCGCTGGACCCGGACAACGCCTGGTACGTCGCACTGCGCGGGGAACACCACCGGGCCGCCGGCCGCGACGCCGAGGCGATCCGGGACCTGACCGAAGCGCTACGCCTCGACCCGGCCTCCGCGTTCGCATGGGCCTCCCGGGGCGCCACGCACGAGCGCGCCGGAGACCATGACGCGGCCCTCGCCGACCTCGGACGGGCCTTGGACCTCGACCCCGACTACGCGTGGGCGCTCGCCCGCCGCGCCCGGGTGTGGCGGGCACTGGGCGACTCGGTCCGCCAACTGGACGACCTGGACCGGGCGCTGACCCAGAGCCCCGACTGGCCCTGGGCCCGCTGCGAACGCGGCGACGCGCTGCGTGGCGCGGGCCGCGACGAGGAGGCGGTCGCCGACCTGGACATCGCCCTGGCCCTGGACCCCACGTACACGTCGGCCTACGCGAGCCGGGGTGAGGCCTTGTCCCGCCTGGGCCGTCACACGGAAGCCCTGGCCGACCTGGACAAGGCGGTGGAGATGCGCCCGGGATACGTCTGGGCCCTGCGCCGCCGGGCCGTGCTCCACACGGCCATGGGGCATCCGGAGGAGGCCCGGGCCGACATGGCCCGCGTCCGGGAACTCGACCCGGACATCAGCGTCCTGCCGTGAACTCCAGGAACTCGGACCAGGCACCGCCGGTGAACGACAGCTGGGCGCCGTGCTTGTTCTTGGAGTCGCGGATGTGGATGGAGGGCGAGGATATGGCGACCTCGACGCAGTCGGGCCCGTCATTGCTGCTGTAGCTGCTCTTGAACCAGGCGAGTTCAGTGGTCACGTCTCGTCTCCCAGAACTTTCTCAATGAAGGCCAGGGACTCTCGGGGTGAGAGGGCCTGCGCCCGGATCATTCCATAGCGCATGTCGAGGATCCGGGCGTCCCGCGGATCGCTGATCACGCGGTGGTGCAGCTGGGATTCGCAGTGCCCCAGCGTCTTGCCGTCCTGGAACTTCAGAAGCCGGAACGGACCTGCCATGCCCGCGTGGTCCTCCCGGTTGACCGGCATGATCTGGATCGACACATGCCGCAACGTGGCGACTTCCAAGAGGTGTTCGAGCTGGTGGCGCAGCACCATTTTGCCCCCGATGGGTCGCCGAAGCGTCGACTCTTCCTGGACAAAGGTGATGAGCGGTCGCGGCAGGCGGTCGAAGACGGACTTCCTTGCCATGCGGGCGGCGACATGACGCTCGATCTCGTCCTCCGTGAAGGAAGGACTTCGCATGGCGTACAACGCCTGGGCGTACTCGGGAGTCTGCAGCATCCCGTTGATCTGGTGGGTGTCGTACGCCCCGAGTTCGAGGGCCTCGTCCTCCAGCTTGGCAAGGTCCCTCACCTTCTTCGGATACCGAGCCCTCTCCACATCCTCCTTCATCACGGCGATCTTGCCGCCCGCCCCCAGTACCTCATCCGCCTTGTCGAGGAAGTCCGGCTTGGGGATGCGCCGGGCCCGCTCCACGGACGACACCATCTCCTCCCCGTACCCGATGGCCGACCCCAGCTCCGCCTGCTTCAGCCCGGCGGCCTCGCGCCACATCGGGGCGTTCGCCGGTACCGTACGAGGAGCGAAGCACCAGCACCGGAGGTCACCGTGAGTGCTCAGAGCGACGGCCCGTACGCACCGCTGATCCCCATGCCTCAGGTGACCCCGGACGCCCTGCGTGATGCCGTCGCCCGGATCGCCCCGAGTCGGCTGCCCGCGCTCACACAGCACCTTTTCGAGGCCACCACCAACGCACAGCAGACCCAGAGCCTCGCCCCCCTGCGCGCCTTCGTACATTCCTGGGCGGTCTTCGTCGCGATCGAACGGCACCCCGTGCGGGCCGAGCGGCTGCGGGAGCTGGAACGGATCGTGGACGCCGGAGAGCAGGACCCTTCCGACGCCATCGCCGAGATCCGCACCATGCGGGAGGCCGCAGAGGCAGAGGCAGGGCTGTCACCGACTGGTCCTGGGAGTACAACCCGAGTGCCGAGTACGTGACGGACGGGCTGCCGCCCGGAGTCGTGGCGGAGGTCGAGCGACTCGCAGCCGAGTTGGCAGCGCTGGGCCATGATTCGGTGAGAGTCGGTAGGCCGTTCGACCTCGGCTTTCTGGCCGTACCACGCCACGCGTGTGTCTACGTCTGCAATGTGATCTGGTACGGCTGACATCCACCCGTCATCGATCAAGACCGCGCTGACGACGCGGAAGTCCGGCAACCCCGCCACGTCTCTCAGACAGCCCGCCCGAGTTCCTTCTCCAGCAGCGTGAAGGACTTGGGCGTCCCGCCCGGCTGGGGCTTGCCCTCGTTGTGGCCCACGACGCGGTAACCGGCGCTCCGGTAGTAGGTGGTGAGCGGCACGTTGCCGGCCAGGCAGTCCAGGCGTACGCAGGTCCGTCCGGCCGCGGCCACGCGGTGTTCGGCGGAACACAGCAGGTGTCGGCCCGTCCCGGGCGGGGCGGTGCTCCGGTCCACCATGAGCCGGTGCACGTACCCGGCCACGGGCGGCTGCGGGCCCCAGGCCGCCTCGTCCTCCCACCACAGTTCCCAGGCGCCCGCGCCGTGCCCTCCGACCTCGGCGAGCCACACCTCGCCGTGGGTCATGACCCGGCGGAAGTGGGACTCGTCGAGCTCTCCCGGCTGCCACTGCCCCGTGACGCCCCGGGCCAGCATCCAGCGGGCCGCGTCGTCGCGGAGGCGGACGAGAGTCGACAGATCGGCCTCGGCGGCCGGGCGTACGTGTAGATCGTTCACCCGGGGATCCTCGCACGCCTGTCCGATACCCTCGAATGCTCAGAGCTATGGTCCGTAGCCGCCTGTGAAGGCTGGCGTTCCGGCCTCTGAACCCCCCGTCCCCGTTCGATTACAGTGCTGGGCGTCGTACGTGTGGACGGTTCCCTGGGAGGTCGAGGTGGGTGCGACTGCCGGCGCCGTCTGGGGCCGTACGGAGCAGCAGGACTTCCGCAGCCGGGTACGGGGGACCCTGCTCGGCGTGGCCGTGGGTGACGCGCTGGGGACGCCCGTCGACGGGCTGACCCTCCAGGGGATCCGGGAGGCGCACGGGGCGGAGGGCCTGGTGGACCTGGCCCCCGCCTACGGAAGACGCGGCGCCGTCACGCACCTCACCCAGCTCACCCTGTTCTCCGTCGACGGGCTGATCCGGGCCCAGGTCAGACGGGACACGGGTGCCTGGCATCCGCCGACCGATCTGCACCGGGCGTATCTGCGCTGGGCCGCCACCCAGCGCGACTGGGGGCCCGACGAGCGGCGCAAGGAGGACGGTTGGCTGGCGCGCGAGGAGTGGCTCTACGCGCGGCGGGACCCCAGCCGCACCCTGCTGCTGGGGCTCGGCGACGAGACCATGGGGACGCCCGAGGCGCCGAAGAACCCCGGTGAGGCCGGGCCCGAGGCGGCCGCCCGGTCGGCGCCCTTCGGGCTGCTCGTGGGCTGGGAACCGCAGCTGGTCGCCCAGCTCGCCGTCGAGTGCGCCGCGCAGACCCACGGCCATCCCACGGCCTGCCTCGCGGCGGGCGCCTACGCCGTGATCGTGCATGCGCTGGCGCTGGGCGAGAGCCTCGACTCGGCCGTGCAGCGCACGCTCGGGCTGCTGGCCGCCCGGCCGGGGCACCAGCCGGTGGCGGACGCGCTGCAGCATGCGCTGGGCGCCGTGCGGCAGGGTATGCCCGGCCCGGAGCGGGTGGCCGAGCTGAGCGGGGCGGGTACGGCCGAGGGGCTCGTCGCCGCCGCCGTGTACTGCGCCCTCGTCGCCGCCGACGTCCGGCACGGGCTGTGTCTCGCCGTCAACCACGACGGCCCGTCCGCCGCCACCGCCGCGCTGACCGGCGGCCTGCTGGGTGCCCTGCACGGCGAGACGGCCCTCCCCCCGGCCTGGCTGGCCGAGCTGGAGGGCCGTCCCACGATGCTGGAGCTGGCCGACGACTTCGCGATGGAGATGACCCAGGGCCCGGCCCTGCACGGCCCGGGCGGTTCGTCCCCCGGCTGGCTCGCCCGCTATCCGAGGGCCTGAGTCCGCGCCGCGGCCGAGCCGTCGGCGGCTGCGCACGCGAGATCAGTCGCGGCGGATCAGTTCCGGGTCGATGCGCCGTCCGACGAGCGGAAGGGTGCCGACGGCGGACACGGCCGCCACGCCCGCTGCCGCGAGCGCGAGCACCGGCAGACCGGCGGAGTCCCAGTAGATCTCGCTGCCCCCGGTGATCAGGTAGCAGGACTCGGCGAGCTTGCCCGTCACGAGCGCCAGGACGAGCCCGACGCTCAGGGGGAGCACGACCTGCACGCACTGCACGGCTCGCATCGTCCGCGCCCGGGCTCCGATCAGCGTGACGGCGGTGACCTGGGGGCGCCGCTCCACCGCCCGGTCGGTCGCCGAGACGACGAAGGCCGCGGTCCCGATGACCAGACCCATGATCATTCCGACGGCGAGCAGGGTCTCGAGGACGGCGATCTGCTGGAGTCCCTCGATGTTCACGCCGATGGGCTCCACCGCGACGGTCGGGGCGACGGCGGCGATACCGTCGAGGACCCTGCGGACCTCGTCGTGGTCGGAGCTGCTGGTGAGGACGTACTGCGCGCCCTGCGGCCGGCCCGCGCCGAGCACGGCCGACGGCGGGACGAGCACATCGGCTCCGTGGACCGCCGACGGGTCGTAGGCGCTGTACCTGATCTCGTCGTGCGGAAGGGTGAGGGTCAGGGTCGTGTCACGACCGCCCTTCGACAGGCGGAAGGGGAGCGCGTCGCCGGGGCGGGCGCCCTGGCCGGTGCCCGCGTTCGGGTCGCTGAGCCGCATCACCTTGCCGTCCACGCAGCCCTCGGAGTGCCGTACCAGTTCGGCCAGCTGGTCGCAGGTGGCGACGACGGCGCTGGCCCAGGGCTGGTCGGAGGATCCGTCGGGGCCGGTCCAGGACATCATCGTCACCGCGTGCGCGCGCACCCCCGGTACGTCGGCGACCTCCTTCTGCTGCCGGGTGGTCAGCGAGGCCAGGGGGACGGCGTTGTCCTGCACGGGAGCGGACGGCCGGGTGACCTGCTCCAGCTGGAGGAGCACGCCCTGGGCGAGGGAGGCGGAGAAGACGAGCAGCACGAGGCCGGTGACGACGCGCATGGTGCTGCCCGGCTCGACCTCGTTGCGGCGCATCGCCAGGTTCAGGGTGAGGGACTGGGTGGTGCGCGCCAGTACGCGGGCGATGCCGTAGGAGATCAGGGGCAGCGTCAGCACCAGCCCCAGGCCCGTCAGCAGAATGCCCGCCGGCATCACGATGGCGTTCGGGCCGAGGCTGTTGGCGGGGTGGTCGGTGAGGCCGGTGGCGCAGTAGCCGGAGACGATGCCGACGCCGGTCACCAGCAGCAGGCCGCCCCACTTGGTGGGGCGCTTGGGGGCGGCGGTGCGGCGTACCGCCAGGGGGTTGGCGGCGGCTTCGCGTGCGCCGGCGCGGCCGACGAACCAGGCGAGGAGCGGGCACCCGATCAGGCAGACGGCGATGGTCGTCGCGGACAGTGCGCCGTCGGCCGGGTACCACCTGAGGCTGGGCAGCCCGGTGCGGGTCATGACCTGGTTGAGGACCCAGTACTCGCCGAGGCCGAGAAGCGCGCCGAGGAGGGCCGCGACGACGGTCTCGGCGGCGTTGACCCGCTGGGTGCCCTTGGTGCTCAGGCCCAGCAGGCGCAGGGAGGCGAGGCGGCGGTTACGGCTGGCGGCGGAGAGCCGGGCACAGACGGAGAGGAAGATGCCGAGGGGGAGCAGGACCAGTGATCCGAGGGCGAAGCGGATGTAGGTCAGGGTCGAGGGTTCGACGGCGGGGAAGGGGGCGTAGTCGTATCCCCAGCCCTTCAGGGCGCGGCCGTCGTCGGCGATCTTGTCGCGGGTCGTGCCGATGTAGGCGAACAGCTCGTCGGGGTGGGCGAGACCTTTCGCGCCGATCAGCCCCGTCTCGTGCCCCGGCAGGAGTCCCTTGACGCCGGGCTGGTCGCGCAGCAGGTCGTGGGCGCGGGGGGAGAGGACCACCTGGCCGGGGCCGGGGAGTTCCTTCAGCCCTGGCGGGACCTCGCCGGCGTTCTCGGTCCCCTTGGCGATGAACACCCGGGTGAACGCCTTGGAGCCGTAGGGGTCGGTGCGCTGGAGGAGCAGAGTGGAGTCCGCGGACTGGGCGGAGGTGGTCCGCGGCTGGCGCGCGGCGGCCCGGCCGTCGTGCGCGTCGAGGATCTGCGGAATGGTGAGGACGAGGGCGAGGCAGCAGACCCCGAGGGAGCCGCCGGCCGCCATGAGGAAGAAGCGGATGCGGTTGCCCCGGCCCGCGCCGAACAGCAGGCGCAGGCCGAGCAGGAGCTCCCTCACACCGCCCCCCGGGGGGTGAGGACTCCGTCGGACATCGTGTAGTGGCTGTCGGCCTGTGCGGCGACGCCGGGGTCGTGCGTGACCAGGATGACGGCAGTGCCCTGCGAGCGCGCCAGGCCGAGGAACTCCTTCAGCACGGCGGACGCGTTGGCGCTGTCCAGTGACCCGGTCGGCTCGTCGGCGAACACGACGGCCGGGCGGTGGACCAGGGCTCGCGCCACGGCGACGCGCTGGTTCTGACCACCTGACACCTGCGACGGACGGCGCTCGCGCAGCTCGCCCAGGCCCAGCCGGGTGAGGACCTCGCCGGCGGCCGCGAGGGCGGGCCGCTTGCGCTGCCCGGCCAGGCGCAGCGGCAGGGCGGTGTTCTCCTCGATGGTCAGCTCCGGGAGCAGTTCGCCGTACTGGAAGACGAAGCCGAAGCGTTCACGGCGGAGTTCACTGATCTCCTCGTCGGTGAGATCGCCGAGCGACTGCCCTTCGAACCTCACCTGTCCGCGCGCCGGAGGCAGCACTCCCGCGAGGCAGTACAGCAGTGAGGACTTTCCCGATCCGCTCTGGCCGGTGATGGCCGCGACCTCCCCGCGGGAGATCGACAGGTGGGCGTCACGGACAGCCAGTTGCTCGCCGTAGGAGAGGTCGACGCCCGTGGCGGACAGGACTTCTGACGTACTGATGGCTTCCCCCAAAGAAGCGACCGGGCCCAGGAGGTCAGCCTGGGCCCGGCATGTGGAGCTGTGGTCTCGTTCACCAAGTCGTCCGGGATGAACGAACCCTGGTCACGGCAGACAACCCGGACGTACACATTGTGACGGTCGACGTTCGCGCCGTCGGTCGGGTGCGTCGGAATCTCCGTGCCACGAAGGGGGGAAGCGGTCAGTCCCTGGTCGTCGTCCCTGCCACCTCGTCCGCCGCCCCGGCCGGTGCCGGGAGAGCCGCGGCCGCCGCCCCGTCGCCGTCCGTGTTGATCTTCTCGATGAGCGCCAGCCGCTCCGGTGTGTCCTCGGGGCGGATGAAGCCGATGAGGACGTACAACACCAGCGACACCGCCAGCGGGATCGACACCTGGTACTGCAGCGGCACACCGCCTTCGACGTGCGAGTCGATCGGGTAGTTCACCAGCCAGAACGCGAACAGGCCCATCGACCAGCTGACGAGGGCGGCCGTGGGGCCGGAGCGGCGGAACGCGCGCAGCAGGCCCAGCATCATCGGGATCGCCATCGGGCCCATCAGGCCGGCCACCCACTTGATGACCACCGTGATGATGTCCTTGAACGCGGGGGAGTTGACCTGCGTCGCCGCCGCCATGGACAGGCCGAGGAAGACGACCGTGGCGACCCGGGCGACCCGCAGGCCCTGGCTCTGGTTCCAGGCCCGGGCCCGCGCCCAGATCACCGGCGCGCAGTCCCGGGTGAACACCGCCGCGATGGCGTTGGCGTCGGAGGAGCACATGGCCATGGTGTGCGAGAAGAAGCCGACGATGACCAGCCCCAGCAGACCGTGCGGCAGGAGCTGTTCGGTCATCAGGGCGTAGGAGTCCGAGCCGTCCTGCTTCTGCGACTCGACCAGCAGCGGCGACATCCACATGGGGAAGAACAGCACCAGCGGCCAGACCAGCCAGAGGATCGCCGACAGCCGGGCGGAGCGCTCGGCCTCCTTGGCGTTCGGCGTGGCCATGTAGCGCTGCGCCTGGTTGAGCATGCCGCCGTTGTACTCGAAGAGCTTGATGAAGAGGAACGCGAGCAGGAACACCGTGCCGTAGGGCCCGACCAGCGGCTTGCCGTGGCCCTGGAGCTCCGGTGCGTCCCAGACGCCGAAGAAGCCGCCGTGGTCGTCGAGGCGCACGAAGACCGCCACGAACATCGCGACGCCGGCGAGCAACTGGATGACGAACTGCCCGAGTTCGGTCAGCGCGTCCGCCCACAGGCCGCCGATCGTGCAGTAGACGGCCGTGATGCCGCCGGTGATGAGGATGCCCTGGTTGAGGGAGATCCCGGTGAAGACCGACAACAGGGTGGCGATGGCGGCCCACTTGGCGCCCACGTCCACGATCTTCAGCAGCATTCCGGACCAGGCCAGCGCCTGCTGCGTCTTCAGGTCGTAGCGGTTCTTCAGGTACTCCAGCGGGGAGGCCACATGGAGCCGGGAGCGCAGCCGGTTGATGCGCGGGGCGAACAGCTTCGAACCGATGGCGATACCGAGGGCGATGGGGAAGGACCAGGTGACGAAGGACGTGACGCCGTAGGTGTAGGCGATGCCCGCGTACCCGGTGAACATCACCGCGCTGTAGCCCGACATGTGGTGCGAGATGCCGGAGAGCCACCACGGCATCTTGCCGCCGGCGGTGAAGAAGTCGCTGACGTTGTCGACCCGTTTGTGCGACCAGACGCCGATCGCGACCATCACGGCGAAGTAGCCGACGAGCACGGCCCAGTCGAGACCGTTCATGTGCGCCCTCCCAGGGATCAGCCCGGCGCTCATCGTGGGCGCTGCCGCGTGGACACGACAAGTGATCGTTGAGTCAAAGGGAGGTAAAGAAGTTCTGTGTGCTGGTTGCAGTTCATGCACATGAACTCAACGCATCAGCTCTCCCGCGTTGACCAGCAGCGACTGTCCGGTGATCGCCCGCGCCCTGTCCGACGCCAGGAACGCCACCGCGTCGGCCACGTCCTTGTCCGTGGCCAGCTCCGGCAGCGCCATCCGCTCGGTCAGCCGCTCCAGCACCGCCGCCTCCGGCACACCCTCGGAATGGGCCGCGAACTGCACGTACGCCTGCACCGGCGGCCCCCACATCCAGCCCGGCAGCACGGTGTTGACCCGGATCCGGTGCGGTCCGAGCTCGCGCGCGAGCGAGTACATCGCACTCGTCAGCGCCCCCTTCGACGCCGCGTACGCCGCCTGCCGCACCTGCGAGGGGGCGGCCACCGCCGACTGCGTCCCCACGAACACCACGGAACCGCCGCCCTGCTTGAGCGACGGCAGACAGGCCCGCGTCATCCGCAGCGTGCCCAGCAGGTTCACATCCAGGACCGACCGCCAGGACTCGAAGTCGGCGTCCTCCAGCCCGCCGAAGTAGCTGTCGAGCGCGGCCACGTGCACGACCGCGTCGATCCCGCCGAACCGCTCCCGCGCCAGCCGGGCCAGCGCCTCGCACTGCGTCTCGTCACGGATGTCCGTGGCCCGGTACGCGGTGTGCGCCCCGCCGGGATCGACCTCGGCGGCCGTCTTCGCCAGGCTCGCCTCCGTACGGGCCCCGAGCACGGCCCGCCCGCCGTCCCGCACGACGGCCGCCGCGACCTGCCGCCCGAGACCGGCCCCGACCCCCGACACCACGACCGTCTTCCCCGCGAGCAGTGACATGGCAGGACCTCCCCGGACCGGAACCCTGGCGCTCTATCTGACGGAGCGTCAGAGTATGGGTCAGTCACCGACGAAGGGGAAGGCCATGAGCGAGGACACCCGCAGCGCGCAGTACGCCGAACTGGCCGCCGTCGGCCCCTACAGCACCCACCCCGGACACGCCCTCATCACCATGGTCGAGCCGCACCCCGGCCACGAGTACGCCTACAACCGCTGGTACGAGGACGACCACTACTACGCCGGCGCGATGGCCATGCCCTGGATGCAGGCCGGCCGCCGCTGGGTGGCGACCCGGGACCTCCAGCTGCTGCGCTACCCCGAGAAGTCGGCCGTCGCCCAGCCCGTCACCGCCGGCTGCTACCTCTCCACCTACTGGATCACCGACGGCCGCTACGACGACCACATGCGCTGGACCGTCGCCATCAACACACGCCTCAACCGGGACGCCCGGGTCTACCACCACCGCACGCACGTCCTCACGGCGTTCCAGAACCACGAGGCGACGGTGTACCGCGACGGAGCGGCCGGCCCCCGCGACATCCACGCCCTCGACCACCCCTACGCGGGCCTGGTCCTCCAGGTCGTCGAGGCGGACACCCCCGAGCAGCGCGCCCCGCTCCTCCACTGGCTGCGCACCCGCCACCTCCCCAAGCGCCTGACGGGCACCCCGGCCGCCCTGGTGACGCTCTTCCGCCCGACACCCCTTCCCGGCGACCGCATGACCTACGTCAAACAGGTCGAGGGCGTCGACACCCGCCTGACGCTGCTGTGGTTCCTCCAGACCGACCCCAGGGAGTGCTGGGACCCCTGCTTCACCGGCCTCGACGCGGCGGTGGCGGAATCGGGTCTGGGCAGGGTGGAACTGGTCGCGCCGTTCATCCCCACGGTGCCGGGCACGGACCGGTACGTGGACCGGCTGCGCTGAGGCTCAGCGCAGCTCATCCGGGCAGGGCGTGCCCCGCGGGAGCTGGTACGGCGCCGCCAGCCGGTACGTCCCGGCCTTCGGCGCCAGCAGCTCCGTCCACTTGTCGCCCTGCGCGTCCTCCTCCGTCTCCATCAGACAGCCGTTGACGTTCACGTACGTCTTCGGCTCGCCCTCGGGACGGTTCCTGGACTCCTCGGTCTCCTGGGGCGGCTTCAGGCTCTTGCCCTCCGCGTCGACGATGCTCAGCCACGGCGAGTACGGGATGCGCACCAGGATCCGGCCCGGCTTCTTCACCTGGAGGATCATCTCGCCCTGCTCGGCCCGGTCGACCACCGCGTTCGGCTCGGCCAGCGGGGTCGGCGCCGTCACCTTGAACAGCTGCCAGGTGTCGTTGCCCCAGATCTGCGTCAGATACGGCAGCCCGCGCTGCACCAGCGCCCGCTCCCGCTGCCCCCCGTCGCCGTCCGGCTCGCCCTTCGGCAGCACGACGTAGTGCACCGCCCAGCGCTTGAGCCACTCGTGGTAGTTCGCCGAGTTGAGCGTGTCGTCGTAGAAGAGGGGGTTGCGCTCCATGTCGGCCTGGCGGTTCCAGCCGCGGGCCAGGTTGACGTAGGGGGCGAGCGCGGAGGCCTCCCGGTGGGAGCGGGCGGGGACGACCTCGACCCGGCCCTTCTCGGCGCCGACCTGCTGCAGCTCGTTGACGAGCGGCGCGAGCTCACGCGACCAGGACGCCGCCGGGGCCGTGTGCACGATGTCGTCGACCGTCTTGAAGCCGATCCACACCCCGAAACCGCACAGCGCCACGACGGCCGCGTACCACTTGCGGCTGCGCGGCACCGTGAACGGCAGCGCGGCGACCAGCGCGACCCCGGCGAACAGCATCGCCAGCCGGGTGATGTTCGAACCGATCTGGGAGCTGATCAGCCACACCAGCACGACCCCGAGGCCGTACACCGCGGCCGTGAGCCGGACCGTCTTCCACTCCCGCGGCACCAGCACGTAGGCGAGAATCGAGAACGCGAGCGGCAGCAGCACCGAGCCGAACACCATCGGCTGCGTGCCCGAGAACGGGAACAGCCACGCCGACACCGCCACCACCGCGGTCGGCGCCAGGCCCAGCGCCCACGCGCCCGGCCGCCGCTTCTGCAGGAACAGCGCCACCGCCACCAGGCCCACGAACAGGCCCGCCACCGGCGACGCCATGGTGGCCAGCGCGGCCAGCGGCGCCGCGCTCAGGGCCTTCGCCCAGCGCTTGTACCGCCACCGGTAGGGCCAGCAGAACACGACGGCGACCGCGCCGAGCGCGAACATCATGCCGAGACCGAACGTCACACGCCCCGACACCGCGTTGCAGAACAGCCCGAACACGCCCGCCAGCGACGCCCACAGCGGGTTGAGGACGGACCGGCTGCGCAGCAGGAGCAGGGTCAGCAGACCGGCCGAGACCGTCCCCGCGATCATCATCGTGGTGCGCACGCCGAGCACCGACATCAGATACGGCGACACCACGCTGTACGACACCGGGTGCATCCCGCCGTACCAGGCGAGGTTGTACGCCGAGTCCGGGTGCCGGCCGACGAACTCGGCCCACGCGTCCTGCGCGGCCAGATCGCCACCACTGTTCGCGAACGTGAAGAACCAGAGGACGTGCAGCGCCGCGGCCAGCCCCGTGACGGACAGGACCGGGTGCCGCAGCATGCGCTCGCGCAGGGCCAGGACGGGGGCGGGCCACTGGAAGCCCGGCCCGTTCGTTCCGGATGCGCTGCCTTCAGGCGCGTCGGCGTCCGGCCCGCTGCCTTCCGGTGCTTCGGGCAGGCGTATTCGCGGGCCTGATACCGAGCCCGGTTCGGTGTCGTCTGCGCGTGTCGGCTCCGCAGTGGCCACTCGAAGGCACTCCCCGTGTCCCGTCTTCTGTTTGCGACTTCCGCCGCCGCGCCGGCGCGAGCGGCGACCTGTCCCGGTTCGGGACGCTAGCACGCACCCCGCCGGGCGGCGCCCGGACGGGCCGTTACCGGCGGGGTGCGGTGGTGCGGGTCGCGCCGCGGGTCAGCCGATGCGCGTGAGCTTGGCCCCGAAGCCCGGCTCCGTCAGGTCCTTCTGGAGGGCGACCGGGACCTTCACGGCACTGGTGGTGCCGTCACCGACGGTGAGCGTGCCGACCTTCGTACCGGCCTTGGCCGTGTGCGGCAGGTCGTCCCCGGCGAACGTCAGCTTGACGGACAGGCCCGCCCAGCCGACGGCCGTGACGTCCTCGGTGACGGCGACCGGCGTCTTGCCGCCGAGACCGTCGTCTGCGTACCCGACGACGTCACCCTTCTTCAGGATCGTCGCCGACTCCAGCGCGCCCTGCGCGGCCCGGATCAGCTTGTCGCCCTCGTGCAGCGCTGCGCCCAGGATCGTGTTGTCCGGGCCGCCGGCGGGCTGGCGCACGACCGCGCCGATGATCCGGTGGGTCTCGCCGTCGACGTCCTTCTTGGCCGCGAAGACGAGGTTGCCGAGCGCCGAGGTGGTGGTGCCGGTCTTGATGCCGGTGACGTTGTTGGAGCCGACCAGGCGGTTCCAGTTGTCGTGCTTGGTGCCCTTGTAGTCGACGTACGACATCATCGCCGCGACCTCGCGGAACGCGGGCTGCTGCATGGCGGCCCTGGCGAGCTTCACCTGGTCCACGGCCGTGGAGACGGTCGTGTTGTTCAGGCCCGACGGGTCGGTGTACGTCGTGTTCTTCATGCCGAGGTCCTTGGCGGCGTCGTTCATCTTCGCCACGAACCCCTTCTCGGACCCCGCGTCCCAGCGGGCCAGCAGCCGGGCGACGTTGTTCGCGGACGCGATCAGGATGCTCTCCACGGCCTCCCGCTCGGTGATCTTGTCGCCCTTGGTGACGTCGACGGTGGACTCCTGGCCGGCGTCGGACTGGTCCTCGGCGGTCTGGTCGATGAGGATCTTCGGGCCGTCCTCACCGCTCTTGAGCGGGTGCTCGCGCAGGATGAGGTAGGCGGTCATGACCTTGGCGACACTCGCGATCGGGACGGGCTTCTGCTCGCCGGAGGACCCGAACGTGCCGATGCCCTGGACGTCCAGCGCGGCCTGGCCGTCGGCGGGCCAGGGGATGTCGACCTTGCCGCCCTCGAAGGTGTAGCTGTCCTTGGCGGTGAGCTCCAGGGTGGGCGTGGGGAGCGGGCGCACGCTCTGCACGACCGCGAAGACGACCACCAGCAGCAGCACCAGCGGGGTCCAGATCTTCACCCGCCGGGCCGCCGTGCGGAGCGGGGTGTCCGGGGGCGGCGGGGTGTTCGTCAGCTCGGCCAGCAGGTCCAGCGGCGGCTTGGGCGGCAGCGGCTGCTGCGTGGTCCGCTCGGGGCCGACGGTGGGGACGGGCGCGGTGGCCTCCGGCGGTGCGGGCGGCTTCCTGGTCGCCGGGTCGTCCAGGTGCTTGAGCGCGACGAACTTGCTGGTCCGCTCGGCGTCCTTCTCCGGAGCGGCCTTCTCTGCAGCGGCCTTCTCCGGAGCAGCCTTCTTCGGACCGTCCGTCGCGGGGGCGGCCGTCTTCGGGAGGTCCGACTTCGGAAGGTCCTTGGCCGCGCCCCCGAGCTTCAGCATGGTGGTCGGCTGATCGACCGGGGGCCGTTGGACCTTGAAGACGGCGGTGGGCTGGTCGACGGGGGGCTCGGCGGGGGCGTCGCCGTCTTCGCGCGCGTCGTCCGCGGCGGAGCCACTGCCGGCGGCTTCGCCGCTCTTCGGGGTCGTGCCGGTGCCGGGCTTGTCCGCGGGGGTGCCGGTGGCGTCGGGGGTGCCGGTGACCTCGCCGGGCTTCGAGGCCTTGCCGGTCTCGGGCTTGTCCGCGGAGGCGGCCGTGGTACCGCCGGGCTTCGGGGCCTTGCCCGTGCCGGGCTCGGCCTCCGGGGTGCCGGTGGCCGAGGGCTCGTCCTCCACGGCTTCGACATCGTCGGCGGTCGCGGCGTCGCCGGTCTTCGCGTCGGCCGCCTTCGGTGCGGCCTTGGAGCCGGCGGAGACCCGAGGGTCGGCGGGCGCGCGGCCGTTGTCGCCGGTCCGCTCGGCAGCGTCGTCCTCGGCGTCGGTCGCCTTCGCGTCGGCGCCGTCCTCGGTGTCGGCCGCCTTCGACCCGGTCTCGTCCTCGGTGCCGGTCACCTTCGCGTCGGTGTCGGTCACCTTCGCGTCGGCGTCGGCCGTCTTCGCCTCGGGCTCGGCGTCGGAGGCCTTCGACCCGGTGTCGGTCCCGGCGGTGGCGGAACGGTCCGCCTCGGGCTCGTCGGCGTCGTCCTGGCCCGTCTGGGAGCCCTCGGACGCCGCCTCCGCGGCCACCGCGTCGTCCTCGTCGCCCCGGTCGGGGCCCGCGGACGCGCCCGCGCCTTCTCCCGGGCCCTCGGGTGCCTCCCGACCGCCCCGGGTGCCCGTGTCGGCCTTCCCGGCCTCCTGGGCCCCGGCATCCGCCCTCCCGGGCTTCTGCGCGCGCTCGGCCGCAGGATCCTCGTCGTCGCTCTCGGCGGCAGCCTCCTTCTCACCGTCCGCCGAGGCGACCCACGCGGCCACGGCATCCCGCAGCCGCCCGTCACCGCCCTCGCCGTCGGAGGACCCACCGCTCCCGGACCCCTCGGCGTCCGAGTCGCCGGCAGCCCCCTCCGCGTCCGAGTCGCTCGCGGGCCGCCCGGAGTTCTTCGGCTCCTCCGCCGTCCGCGTGGACAGCACACGGGTCGCCGTATCGGCGCCGCCTCGTGCCGAGGACTTCTCCGCGTCCCGGGCCACCGCGAGCCGCGGGTCGGCGGCTTTGCTCCTGGCCTCCGGAACCGGACTCGCGCTCCCCGACGTCTCTCGTGCCGACGACTCGCGCTGCTTCGACCTGTCGGGGGACTCGCCCGCCACCGATGCCTCCTCCTCGCGCCGCACTCCCCGCGTGCGCGTACCGAACCGTGAACCGCCGCCCGTGACACCGCCCGGCGCTGTCCGAACCATGTACCAGTGTCCTGTGCGCGGGCCAAACCCATCCGGTAGACGAGAACGACATACCTACTGGTTCCACTACGAACCGGTCACGCACCCTCGACAGACCAATGTGAGAGGGGTCACCCTGTCTTTCATCCACGCGGGGAGGCATGGATGGGCAGGAGCCGCAGAACACTTCCGGAGGAGCTTCTGCTGCTGGCGCTGGACCCGACCACGGGTACCACCGCACAGCCGCAGTCGCTCGACCTCGGTCTGGCCGGAGCACAGCTAGTGGAGCTGGCGCTGGCCGGACGGATAGCCCCAGACGGGGATCGTATCGCCGTGGTGGCACCACGGCCGACTGGAGACCCAACGTTGGACTGCGCGTTGGAGTTGCTGCGAAGGCGTGGCGCTCCCGTGCGGGCAGTGAACTGGATTGGCGGGCCGCGACTGGGGCTGCGCCAGACCTACCTCTCGCATCTGGAGCGGTGCGGCATGGTGCACGCCGTGGTCGGCCAGATGTGCGGAGTGCTGCCGACGACTCGCTACCAGGCGACGGACACCGAGATCAGCCGGGAGATCAGGTCCCGTCTGGACTCCGCGATCCGCACCGGCGTACCGCCGGACCCGCGGACCGCGGCACTCGCCGCCCTCGCTCACGCGGTCGGCCTCGGCAAGCACCTGTACCCGGGCAACGAGGGACGTTCCTCTCGCTCCCGGCTCAGGGACCTGATCAGGCACGACCCCATGGGCGGTCTCGTCGCGCACGCGGTGATGGACGTCCAGAACGGCGTCGCGGCCCAGCCGCGCCGCAGCCCGGCACCGCCCGGCCGTCCGGCGGTCGGCGGAAGCAGGCCCGCAACGGAACCCGCCCGAGGCGTTCCGATGCAGCCGCGCCACGGAACCATGGCGCGCGCCGTGGCCCACTGAGCCGCGCGCCGCGCCCGCACGACCTACGACCGGCACGCACCACGGGACCCACGAACCCGGTCACGGGAGCCGCTGTCCGAGCGGGGCGGAGAGAGCGCACACTCTCTCCGCCCCGCTCGGCGTGCCGTGCACGATGCCCGAACTGGCGTGTACCCGTCGCATATCCACCGTTTCCCAGCGGTAGTAAGCACCTTGGTGGCAGTCTGCTCAACAGCAGACACGCAAAGTAGAGGCACGCAGCCGGAGGTGCACGTCCCGTGGCGTCCAATGTCAATCCCACCGTCAGGCGGCGCCGGCTGGGCCAGGAGCTCCGCAGGCTCCGCGAGCTCAAGGGCATGACGGCCGAAGAGGTGGCGGAGCGGCTGCTGGTGTCGCAGTCGAAGATCAGCCGGCTGGAGAACGGCCGGCGCAGCATCAGCCAGCGCGACGTCCGCGACCTGTGCGGGGTCTACGAGGTCGAGGACCAGCGCATCGTCGAATCGCTGATGCAGATGGCCAAGGACTCCCGGCAGCAGGGCTGGTGGCACGCCTTCGGGGACATCCCGTACAGCGTCTACATCGGCCTGGAGACGGACGCCGAGTCGCTCCGGGTCTACGAACCCCAGATCATCACCGGCCTGTTGCAGACCCGCGCGTACGCCGAGGCCATCATCCGCGGCGGCTCGCCCGAGGCGTCGGAGGCCGACAACGACAAGCGCGTCGAGGTGCGGCTGCGCCGCCAGGGCCGGATCACCGCCGAGACCGAACCGCTGCGGCTGTGGGTGGTCCTGGACGAGGCGTCCCTGCACCGGGTCGTCGGCAGCCGGCCGGTGATGCGCGAACAGCTGGAGCACCTCATCGAGATGTCGCAGCTGCCCCACATCACCGTGCAGGTCCTGCCGTTCGAGGTCGGCGCGCACGCGGGCATCAACGGCCAGTACTCGATCCTGGAGTTCGCCGACGCGGCCGACTCGAGCGTCGTCTACATCGAGGGCGTCACCAGCGACCTGTACCTGGAGAAGCCGCTGGACGTGCAGAAGTACACGGTGATGTACGAGCACCTGCGCGCCCAGTCGCTGAACGTGGACCAGTCCCGGCAGCTCATCGAGCGCGTGGCGAAGGAGTACGCGCGCTGAGCCGGAACCGGAGGATGACCTTCCGACGGACGAGGCGCGGGATGCTACACCCCTGGCAGGCCCGCTGGAAGACTCCCCTGGAATATGCCATCCGGTCGAGTGAATGGCTGCGCCGAACGAGGAAGGTGGCGAGTAGCGTCGATCACGCCAACCACCAGCACAGGTTGGCGTAAACGGAACTCGCAACGGAGCGAACATGGCCATTCGTCTGGGCGCCACGGAAACGTGGACGACCTCCTCCTACACCAACAACAACGGCGCGTGCGTGATGGTCAGGTCGACCGTCGACGAGGCCCTCGAGCTCGGGGACACCAAGGTCCCCGAGGGCCCCAAGCTCGCGTTTCCCGCCGACGCGTGGAACGCCTTCGTGGCCTCGGTCAAGGCCTGACCCCGCGATCGGCAGCTCCACAAGCACCACCGCCAGAGCCCTCTCGACCAGCATCGCCGTCCTAGCCGAGAGGGCTCCGCTGGTGCCCGGAGGCCCCCGCGAGGGAGATCAGCTCACCGGGAACGCCACATCACACACCGGGTCCCCGGGCCCCGACGCCTCCCAGTCGGCGAAGTACAGTTCCCGGCAGGGCCCGGTCGCCGTCAGCCCCCGCGCCGCCATCCACTCCTCCACCGCCTCGAACGCCGCCAGGATCTGCGGGTGCGCCACCTGCGCCTTGGTGATCCTGGTGTACGCGAGCCGCCGGGCCGGCTCCACCCGCACCGTCGTCTCCCACGCCCGGCCCCGCCGCTCCGCCCAGGCACGGGCCGCCGCCTCGTCGGCCACCGGCACACACGCCTCGGCGGGGCCGTCGCTCTCCATCGACACCTCCGCGTGGTAGGCGACGTACGGCACTCCGGCCATGCCCCCGCACTCCCGGGCCGCCTCCTCCAGCCGGCCCAGCGCCGCCCCGATCCACGCCGGCAGCTCGTCCGCCAGCGTGTGCCGCTTCTCGGAGATCACCACCTGGGCGGGCATCTCCACCGTCTCGACCGTGAACTTCCCGTACATCTCGGAGCTCCTCCCCGACAGTCGTCCACGGAGGTACTCGGCGAGCGTCCGCTGCGCCGCCACCCGCGCCTCGACGTCCGCCCAGTAGGCACCGAGCAGCCCGGCCGCCGCGGGCCCGTCGCCCGCCCCGACCACCTCGGCGATCCGGGCGAGCGGCATGTCCAGCTGCCGCAGCATCGCCACGAGCCGGGCCCGTTCGACCTGGCCGGCGCGGTAGTAGCGGTAGCCGGTGGCCTCGTCGACATGCGCCGGGGCCAGCAGCCCCAGCCGGTCGTACAGCCGCAGGGCCTTCGCCGACAGGCGGGCGCGGGCGGCGAACGCCCCGATGGTGAGCAGTTCCTGGTCCGGTCCGTCCACCGCGGCATCCTCCGTCACCGGGCGGCTTCTCCGCCCGACGACGAGAACACTCGGGCCTGACCCAGGGGCAAGGTCAACGCCCCGCGGGCCCGGCTTCAGGCCAGCTGGGCCTCGATCGCCGCCACGACCTGGGGCGCGTCCGGCTCGGTCTGCGGCGAGAAGCGGGCCACGACTTCGCCGTCCCGGCCGACGAGGAACTTCTCGAAGTTCCAGCGGACGTCCCCGCTGTGACCCTCGGCGTCGGCGAAGCCGGTCAGGCGGTCGTACAGCGGGTGCCGCCCCTCACCGTTCACCTCGACCTTCTCGGTCATCGGGAAGGTCACACCGTAGGTCGCCGAGCAGAACTCGGCGATCTCGTCGGCGCTGCCGGGCTCCTGCCCGAGGAACTGGTTGCAGGGCACGCCGAGGACGGTGAAGCCGCGCGCCGCGTACTGCTCGTGGAGCTTCTCGAGGCCCGTGTACTGCGGGGTCAGGCCGCACTTCGAGGCGACGTTCACCACGAGCACCGCCTTGCCCGCGTACTGGGACAGGTCGGCGGGACCGCCCTGCAGCGCACCGATCTCGACGTCGAGGGGAGAGGAACCGTTGCTGGTCGTCATGAGCGGATGCTAGCTCCGCCGGGTGCCGGGCCGGTTGCCGGCCTCCACCAGCACCTGACCCGCCGCCGTCCGCGAGTACAGCACCGACCGGCCGGCCCTCCGCCGCTCCACGAGACCGGCGTCCAGCAGCACCCGCAGATGCCGGCCCACCGAGCCGAGGCCCTGCCCCGTCACGGCGACCAGCTGGCTGGTGCTCAGCGGTGACCCGAGCCGGACCAGCACACCGGCGCGGGCCGGGCCGAGCAGCGCGCCGAGGCTCGTGGGCACGGGCCTGCCGCCGGGGTCGGCGAGGGCCCCGGCACACGGGTAGACCAGCGCGTACCGGTCCGTGCCCTCCCAGGCGACCCAGCCGATGCGCTGCGTCGTGATGGGCACGAACACCAGCTCGGCACCGGACAGCTCGCGCGGCGGGTACGCGCGCGCGTTCACCTGGAGCCGGTTCTCCCCGAGCCACTGCGTCCCCGGCCGCAGCGTGTCCAGCGCACTCGCCCAGCCGCCCCGGCTGACCTGCGCGGTCCGAGCGACCACATCGGCTTCGAGGACGCGTCGGCGGTGCGGCCAGTACGGCAGCACGGACGACGTCCAGACGTACGTCAGGAGGTCCGCGGCCCGCTCGGGAAGATCACCCCGGTGCAGCAGGGCCGGGACCGGGCCGTCCAGGGAGACGGTGAGGTCGGCGCGGGCCGCGTCCGGGTCCGCCGCCCCCACGCGCGCGACGCCCTGCTCGAAGGACTCACCGTCACGCGGGGTGGGGGAGAGGAAGTCCGCCGTCCACTCGCGCCCGATCCCGGCGCGGATCAGCTCCGCGGTCACCGGGTCGCCGGCCAGCCGCCGCCGATAGGCCGGCAGATGGGCGTCGAGCCACCGCCGCTCACCGGGGTGCGCCGCCTCGGCCGTCTGGAGCAGCCGCAGACTCGCGAAGGCCTCGGCGAACGGCGAGATGACGAACCGGCTCCCCGCCAGGGTGTCGGCGTTGACCTGCCACCAGCCCACGGGCCCCCCTCCCGCCGGTCCCCTTCACGAGGTTTCGCGTCTGCGCGAAACAATATCCGCGCGCGCAGGGGCGTCGAAGACTCCGCGTATGCGCAGTTACCGCGATCTGTTCCGCACACCCGAGTTCAGCCCGTTCTTCCTGGCCGCGTCGGCGCAGACGGTCGCCCAGACCATGGGCGGACTCGCCCTGGGCGTCCTGGTGTACCGGGCGACCGAATCACCGTTGCTGTCCGCGGTGAGCATGTTCGGCTCGTCGCTGGTGCAGGTGCTGGGCGCGACGTTCCTGCTCTCCGCCGCCGACCGGATGCCCCCGCGCGCGGCCCTGACGGCCCTGCCCCTGCTCTTCGCCGCGGCCACCGCCGCCCTGGCCCTGCCCGGCCTGCCCGTCTGGACGGTCCTCGCGCTCGTCTTCGCCAAGGGGCTGGTGGAGTCCGTGGGCGGGGGAGTGCGCTGGGGCCTGCTCAACGAGATGCTCTCCCAGGACGGCTATCTGCTCGGCCGCTCGGTGTTCAACATGATGAGCGGCCTGATGCAGATCGCCGGCTACGCCGCCGGCGGCGCCCTCGTCGCCCTGCTGTCCCCACGGCTGTCCCTGCTGGCGGCGGCCGCCCTGTACGTCCTGGCGGCCGTCGTCGTCCGCCTCGGCCTGACCCGCCGCCCGCCCCGTACCGCGGGCCGCCCCTCGGTGGGGGCGACCTGGCGCGCCAACGCGCTGCTCTGGTCCGCCCCGCCGCGTCGCCAGGTCTACCTGGCCCTGTGGATCCCCAACGGCCTGGTCGTCGGCTGCGAATCCCTCTTCGTCTCCTACGACCCCGACTCCGCCGGCATCCTCTTCGCGTGCGCCGCGCTGGGCATGCTCGCCGGGGACGTGCTGGTCGGCCGGGTGCTCCCGCCGCGCCGTCGCCACCGGCTGGGCTTCCCGCTCCTGCTGCTCCTGGCCCTCCCGTACGTGCCGTTCCTCCTGCACCCGGCGCTGCCGCTCGCGGCAGCCGCGGTCACGCTGGCCTCCGTGGGGTTCGGCGCGAGCCTCGTGCAGCAGGAGCGCCTGGTGGCCCTCACGCCCGGCGGGCTCACGGGACACGCCCTGGGCCTGCACTCGGCGGGGATGCTCACGACGCAGGGGGTGGCGGCGGTCCTCGCCGGGTCGGTGGCCCAACTCACGTCCGCCGCCACGGCGATGACGGTGATGGCCGTGGCTTCGGCCGGAGTGACGTCGCTGCTGATGCGCGCGGGAAAGCGGGAGGAACGCAGGACGGGGGAGGTCCGCCGACCGGCCGGGGAGGGAGCCCGCTAGCCGGCGCCGGGGGCCTGGGCCTTCGTGGCCTCCGCGAACACTTCGGGGACCTCGTTGTCCACCACGACCCGGGACAGCAGGACGGCCAGCCGGTCCCGCTCGGAACCGCTCAGCCCGGACGGCAGGGCCTCCACACGACGGCAGGTCTCGGCGTGGAACTTCCCGGCGAGTGCGGCACCTTCGTCCGTCAGCCCGACCCGCACGGCCCGTCCGTCGCGCGGGTCGGCCTCCCGCCGCACCAGCCCCCGCCGTACGCTCCGGTCCACCAGCCCGGTCAGGCTCGACTTCGCCAGCCCGAGCGTCTCGCCCAACTCGCTCATCCCGTAGGGCCCATCCAGCAGCACACACAGCAACTGCCCCTGCTGCGGCGTCAGCCCGTACGACCGCCCGGCCTCCGCGTACACACCGTCGACCAGGAACGCCATGCGTACCAGCGCGGCGACGACCCCCACCTGCCCGGCTGCCCCGTTCCCCATCGGGTCAGGGTACCGACCGGTAGGTCGCCGTGCGGGGCTGCGGGTCACTCCTCGTCCGGGGCCCCGCCCTCGATGAGGCGTTCGGCGATGTCGTCGGCCCACTCCTGAGCCCAGCGGCGCAGCCCGGCGACGGCGGCGGCGTCGACGCCGTGGACGGTGAACGCCCTGTCGTCGAGCCAGTCCGTGCCGGTCAGCCGGGCCTGGAGGTCGGTGAGGTCGAAGGTGTCGGGAGCGTGGCGGCGGCCCAGCTCCTCCAGTTCGGGGTGGCTCCAGCGGGCCGAGGCGGCGTGCACGTCGACCAGGTCGCGCGCGAGCCCGCGGTCGGCCAGGTCCCGCACCCGGGTGCCGACGAGGTCGTCGAGGGCGAGCGCCGGCCCGAGCTCCGTCACCACGGGCGGGCGCCACAGCACCTCCTTGCGCAGGGCGACCTCGCACTCCACGCCGCTCGGCGCGTCGGTCACGAGGAACTGGGCGGACAACGGCCCGGCCTCCAGGGTCTGCACCAGCCAGCCGCGTCCGACCAGTCCGCTCCGGACGGCGCCCGCGACGACCTCCGTCGCGGCCGGGTGCTCGGTGGCCACGTCCAGATCCCGCCCGGCCCGCTCCACCAGCCCGTGCGCCAGCACGGCGCAGCTCCCGGCGAGAACGAGCGAGTACTCCTCCCCCACCGCCACCAGATCACCGAGCAGCCGCCCAACGGGCTCGGAGACGGGAGGAGGGGCGGCCATGCCCTAATTATCGCGCGGGGAGGGCGGACGACTGAGACAACCGGCCCGGACGGGTGACACATAACGGACGGCACCACTCCCACCCCAGGGGCGCGGGGAACTGCGCGACAGGCCCCCGCGGCGCGGCAGCCAACGACGGCGGGCCCCAGGCCTTACGCCCACCTGACCGCCCCGGACGCATAACGGCCGGCGCCGCGCCCACCCCAGGGGCGCGGGGAACTGCGCGACAAGCCCCCGCGGCGCGGCACACGACGACGGCGGGCCCCAGGCCTTACGCCCACCTGACCGCCCCGGACGGGTAACGGCCGGCACCGCTCCCACCCCAGGGGCGCGGAGAACTGCGCGACAAGCCCCCGCGGCGCGGCACACGACGACGGCGGGCCCCAGGCCTTAC
>NZ_JBEZWO010000005.1:366254-448745 GCF_040637515.1 Streptomyces sp. NPDC029041
CGCCCACCTGACCGCCCCGGACGGGTAACGGCCGGCACCGCTCCCACCCCAGGGGCGCGGAGAACTGCGCGACAAGCCCCCGCGGCGCGGCAGCCAACGACGGCGGGAACCTACGGCTTACGCCCCACCCCGCAATAAGCATCGACGGCCGCACCGGAACCCCCACCGGCATCCCCAGCGTCACCCTCCGGCCGCCACTCGGAAACCCTCACCACCCCCGGCTCCACCAGCTCCAGCCCGTCGAAGAACCCGGCGATCTCATCAACCCGCCGCACGTAATACGGCACCGCCCCACTCGCGTTGTACGCCTCCGACGCGGCGATCATGCCCTCACTGGTCGCCGTGCTGTCGCTGATCACCAGGTGGCTGCCGGCCGGCAGCCCGGCCATGAGCTGCCGCACCAACGCACGCGCCCGCTCGTACTCGGCGACGTGACCGAGGGTGTTGAGGATCATCAGGCCGACCGGCCGGGACAGATCGAGCGTGCTGGAGGCGGCTTTCAGGACGGCTTCCGGGTCGTACAGGTCGGCGTCCAGGTACGCGGTCCTGCCCTCGGGCGTGCTGGTGAGCAGCGCGTTGGCGTGGGCCAGCACGATGGGGTCGTTGTCGACGTAGACGATCCGGGCGTCCGGGGCGACGCGCTGGGCCACCTCGTGCGTGTTGTCGGCGGTGGGCAGCCCCGTGCCGACGTCCAGAAACTGCCGTACGCCCTGCTCACGGGCCAGGTACGCGACGGCCCGCCCCAGGAACCGCCGGCTCGTGACCGCCACGTCGACGAGCCCCGGGAAGATCGACTTGATCTGGTCGCCGATCTCGCGGTCGACCTCGTAGTTGTCCTTGCCACCGACGAAGTAGTTCCAGAAGCGGGCCGAGTGCGGCTTGGAGGTGTCGATGCGGTCGCGCAGGCTGTCGTCGGACACGGCGGGGCCTCCTGGGGGGTGGGGAAGGGGGACCGGCCCACCAACCTAGGGGAACTTCCCCGCAGGGCAGGGTTGTTGCCCCGCCCGGCTCCTGCCCGCCGTGGGGTTTCGGCCACGGCCGGCAGTGCTAGATCCCGCGGGAGGCGAAACCGCCCAACTCCCCGCCGCCCTCGTGCCCGTGGCGCTGGGTGACCAGCCAGAACGACCACGCCAGGGACCACATCAGCAGCCCGGCGGCGATCGGCGTACCGAACATGATCAGCAGCCCGGCCCCGATGTTCGCCCCGATGCCCCCCGCGGTCAGGATCCGCCAGCCCACACCGGCCATGAGCCCGAGTGCCACCAGCGGCCCGAGCACGCCCCACCACCGCTGGTCCATCGCCCCGCGCAGCGAGGCCCGCACGAGCACCGCCGCACCGGCCACCGCCAGCACCAGCGCGAGCCCGCCGGCGACCGCGGCGACGCCGTCCCCGATGTCCCACGGCTGGAACGCGTAGTCGAGCTCACCGGCCGGCAGCCCGTCGTGGTTCTGCTGCCCCATCAGTCCCCAGGCGGCCACAGGCACACCACCGACAAGAGCGGCTCCGGCCGCCACGATTCCCCGTTTCCTCATACAGCCAGGATGGCCGGACGCCGCGGGACCCGTCATGAGCACGCGTACTCAAGTACGTCGCACACCTGGGCGCGTGGCGCGACGAC
The DNA here is from genome assembly GCF_040637515.1 of Streptomyces sp. NPDC029041. Classification (NCBI taxonomy): domain Bacteria; kingdom Bacillati; phylum Actinomycetota; class Actinomycetes; order Kitasatosporales; family Streptomycetaceae; genus Streptomyces; species Streptomyces sp. NPDC029041. The sequence continues at coordinate 367,874 of NZ_JBEZWO010000005.1, forward strand.
GCGGCCGCCGCCGTCGCGCCGTGGGCTCACGTCGGGGCCACCGCACGGCCCGTCTGCGGGGAGATCGTTCCCGCGCACAGGCCCCGGGACGCCAGAGCCTGGGCGATGCGGGGGATGGCGGCCACGGTGTTGGCGGGACCGTCGTGCATCAGGATGATCTGGCCGTTGGTGAGGCGGGCGGCGGACTGGACGATCGCGTCGGTGCTCGCGCCGTTCCAGTCCTGTGAGTCGACGTGCCAGATGATCTCGGTCAGGCCGTAGCGCGCCGCGACCGACTTCACCGTCGCGTTGGTCTCGCCGAACGGAGGGCGGAACAGCTTGGGCGTACCGCCTCCGGCGTTGGCGACGGCCTGCTGGGTGCGGGAGATCTCCGAGTCGATCTGTGCCTGGCTCAGCCGGGTCAGGTGCGGGTGGGTGTAGCTGTGGTTGCCGACCCACATTCCGGCGGCCACCTGGGCCCGGACCAGGGACGGGTTGGCCGCCGCGGACTGGCCCACGTTGAACATCGTGGCCCGCAGCCCGTTCCGGCGGAGCGCGTCGAGCAGCTTCGTCGTGTTGCCGGCCGGGCCGTCGTCGAAGGTGAGCCCGACGTAGCCGGTGCATACGGCGGCCCGCACCGGTTCGGCGGCGGAGGCCGTGACGGTCGTGAGGGTGAGGGCCGCGGCCACCGCCGTCACGACCGCTACGGCCGGCACGGGCCTCGTCCTCACGGGCCCACCCTGATGCTGGAGTTGCCGCTGCTCCGGTATCCCTCGGTCGCCATGATCATGTAGTACTTGAAGTTGCCCAGGGGCATCCCGGCCCGGGCCCACGCGTCGAAGTGGTTGCCGGTCGTGATGGTGCCGCCCGTGCGCCTCGACTGCCGCACGCTCCAGTACTGGTCGAAGGTGCGTACGCCCTCGACGGACGGGGCGTTGTACCGCGTCGTCTTGTAGATGTCGTACGTGCCGCCGTCGCTGGTGACGGTGCCCTTGTAGGTACCGGTGGGCCGGTAGGTGCCCCAGTTGTCGACGATGTAGTACTCGACGAGCGGGTTCGCCGTCCAGCCGTACAGGGTCAGGTAGGCGTTGCCGGACGGGTTGAACGAGCCCGAGTAGGTCACGGTGCGGCGGGCGCCGTTGCTCCAGCCCTTCCCGGCGACGAAGTTCCCGGTGTTGCGCCATGAGGTGCTGTAACTGCCGCCGGAGGACAGGGTCATGGAGACCGTGCCCGGCGCGTCCGTCCAGAACGAGTAGTAGTAGCCGTTGTTGGTGCCCGTCTGGTTGCTTGTGACGACGGTGTCGGCGTGCGCGGTGCCCGGCATGGTGAGCGCCGCGGCCGCGACCAGCAGCATGGTGCAGGTACTGCTGATGAGCAGCCGGAAGCGGCCTGGTGACTTCTTCATGGGGGTGCTTCCTCCTCGTCCGAGTGGGGGTGGGTCGACGGGGGAGCTCTGTCATCGGGGAGTGTTGGCCGGGCGGTATCAACTGTCAATGGTTTCGGCGGTGGTTGCGAAATGTTCGATACCCCGGCGTGTGTAATGCGGCCTGAATTACCGCTGCTCACAGGGTGATCGAGCCACGGAGAGGTGATCTGCGTAGGGCATGTCATGGAGGCCGTGCCGAAGCTTGAAGCCATCTCGCCGAATGTTTCGAAGGCTGCCCGGGCTGTCTCACTCAGCCGCGTAGGCCCCGGTCAGGTAATCCAGCTCCGGACTGGGCGGCCCGCACCGGAGAATCGCGTCCACCGCCGGCCACACCTCGACGGGTACGGGATAGCAGTGGATCATCCAGGGATCGTCGGCATCCGGCGTGACCACGTCCCGCAACAGCAGGAGCTGCTCACGGCTGATGGGGTGCTCGACCTGCAAGGTGTCGTCCGCCTTGCTGAAACCCTCCAGGAACCAGACGGCGTGGGGCGCTTCCGAAGGCGCTTCCTGATGCTCTGGTGCCGTGCCGGGCCGTTGCCCAGGGGGAGGTGCCATCAGAGCGGGCGGAGGCGGGCTTTGAGGAGGCAGAACTCATTGCCCTCGGGGTCCATGAGAACGTGCCACGGCTCCTCGCCGGTCTGGCCGATGTCGGCCGGGCGCGCCCCGAGCCCCAGGAGGCGTTCGAGCTCGGCGTCCTGGTCGCGGTCGGTGGCGTTGACGTCGATGTGCAGCCGGGACTTCCCGGGCTCCGGCCCGTGACCGGGGTTGAGGACGATCGTCGGCTGCGGGCCGCCGAACCCTTCGCGCGGGCCGATCTCGAGGGAGCCGTCGTCCTCGCGGTCGAGTACGACGAAGTCCAGGACCTCGCACCAGAATCGCGCCAGCAGCTCCGGGTCGCGGCAGCTGAGCACGAGCTCACTGATTCGACATGCCATGGACGAAACCCACTCTCGGTGTCGGAACGGCCGGTTCATCACGCGTGGGGCTGTCGAGCGGCCCGCGGGCGCGACGCGCTCGTGACCGTACCGGGCGGGCAGGCCCGGTGCGAAGGCAGTAATTCGCTTGCCCGGGTCACGAGTCGGCGCTGCACTGTGGCCGGACACCACAAGTCGTGGTGCGGGTGTCCCGAGGAGGCGGCGGCAGCGATGGAGATCCGTTCCACGACCGACGAGGATCTCGACGTCTTCGTCGAGACCGTTCATGCCGCGTTCGGGCGCTTCCCGGAAACCCCGGTCGAGGGCGGTGGCCTCTGGTGGTCGGCGCTCGAGACGGAGCGCTGCCTGCTCGCCCTGACGGCGGACGGCCGGCCCGTGGGCACCGCCGCCACGCACTCCTTCGAGCTCACCCTGCCCGGCGGGACCCTCGTCCCGGCACCCGGGGTGACCGCCGTCGGCGTCCTGCCCTCGCACCGGCGCCAGGGCGTGCTCACCGCGATGATGCGGCATCAGCTGGCCGAACTGCGGAACGGCGGGAAGCTGCTGTCCGTGCTGCTGGCCTCCGAGGCCTCGATCTACGGCAGGTTCGGTTACGGACCGGCGACCTACACGGCGCAGCTGACGGTGCCGCGCCACGAGGCCGCCCTCTCCGCGCCCCGGGCCCGCGAACTGGCCGACGTGCCGGCAGCCGGCCCGGGCGACGGCCTGGACGGCGGCCCGGACAGCGGCTCGGTCGAGGTGCTGCGCGGGGCCGACTGCGGCGAGATCCTGGAAGAGGTCTACGACCGGTACCGCCGTGCCCAGCCCGGCGCGCTGTCCCGGCCGCACCGCTGGTGGGCCCTGCGCGCGGGACAGCCCCCGATCTCGCCGCAGCCGCGCTACATCGCCGTCCACCGGGACGCCGACGGAACTCCGGACGGGTACGCGAGCTACTCGATCGAGTCCGGCACCCTCACGGTCGACGAGACCATCACCCCCGACGACGCCGTCTTCACGGCCCTGGCCCGGTTCGTACTCGCACACGACCTGGTCTCCCAGGTCGTGTTCAAGCACGTCCCACCCGAACACCCCTTGCGCCGGAGGCTCGCGGACTTCCGCGCCGGCCGGGTGAGCGGCGACATGGACTGGCTCTGGGTACGGCTGCTGGACGTCCCCGGTGCGCTGACCGCGCGCGGCTGGTCTACGGACGGCGAGCTCGTCCTCGACGTCCATGACCCGTTCCTCGGCGAACGCGACCGCTACCTGCTGACCGTCCGCCACGGCAAGGCCGACTGCGCCCCGACCGACCGGAAGCCCGACCTCTCGCTCGACATCCGCGATCTGGGCTCGGTCTACCTCGGCGGCACCGCCCCGAGCACGCTCGTGCGCGCCGGACACGTCCTGGCCCACCGCCCGGACGCGGCCACCCTCGCCGACACGCTCTTCCGGGCCGAGCGCTCCCCGCACTGCCTGCACTGGTTCTGACCCGCGCCACGCAGACCGCACAGGGGCCGCCACCGGGTTCCCGGCCGCGCGAAAACCGCGACCGGGAACCCGACCTCAGCCACCGCCGCCGATGGCGCCACGGCCACGGCCACGGCTACGGCTACGGCTACGGAGACAACTACCGCTACCGCGACGACGGAAGCCTCCGCCCGCCGCTAGTTCCGGTACCGGAACACGATCCGCCCGCGCGTCAGGTCATACGGCGGGAGCTCCACCAGTACCCGGTCCTCCAGCATGATCTTGATGAAGTTCTTGCGGATCTTCCCGCTGACGTGCGCCAGCACCTGGTGGCCGTTCTCCAGCTCCACGGTGAACATGGCGCTGCGCAGGCACTCCACGACCCTGCCCTCGACCTCGATGACGTTCTTGTCCTTCATCATCGCACCAGCTCCAGATTGCTGCTCACCGGCCGGGCACCGGCGCCGTCGAACAGTGCCGTGGCCGCGTGGTTGGATTCGTGGACCTCGGTCCAGGCGGTGGTGTAGCCGCAGCGGTGCGCCGTGACCAGCGCATGGGCCAGCAGGGCCCGCGCGATGCCGCGGCGCCGCTCGCCCGCCCGGACCGCGACCAGCCCGATGCGCGGCCGGATCGCCGTCACCACCCGGATCAGCCCCAGGTAGCGGTCCGGCGCCGCGGCCACCGCGTACTTCGACGGGTCGACGACGGTGTCGCCCTCCGTGCGGGGCATCACCTCCGCGGGCATCGACTGCCACCACCCGGCGGTCGCCTCGACCTCGTCCCGGATCGCGCGGTCCACCTCCCTCAGCCGACCCTCGTCCGCCTGACCGGCGGGCACGATCGTCACGCCCGGAGGCGGCAGGACCCCTTCGAGCCCGGTGACCCGCGGGTCGGTCGGTACGGCGTACTCCCACTCGCGGCGCCGGACCGTGAAACCGGCCCGCCGCCAGCCGGCCGTCAGCTCGGCGTCCGCTTCGTCGACCACCGTGTACAGCGGCGCCGGCAGGTGCGCCACCATCATCTCGGCGAGCCGGTCGAAGGCGACGTCGTGCCAGGCGTCGATGCTGACGAACAGGCGTCCGTCGGGCCGGCGGAGCGCATGCCCGCGACCGACCACCAGGTCGTCGTCCAGTGCATGCCATTGCCGGTCCGCGACGCGCGTGATCGTCACCGCGTTCTCGCTCAGGCCGGATGCAAAAGGCTTTGTGTCCATCGGAGTCTCCCTTCCAGGAGTGCCTCGATCTCAGGCGCTCCTGGCGACACCGAACGTCAGCCGCCGGACCGTGACGGGTTGAGGGAGCACCCACGGGTAACTGCGTTCACGGGGCTCACCTCCCTACGGCGACTTCACGGTCCGACCGCGACCGTAGCAGCGGGCCGCCGCCGCGCTCAAAGCCTTTTCCCGCGGCGCCTGCCCGGGCGGTCGTGGAAAGGGGGCGGCTGATCGAACCAGCCGCCCCCTGACCCCGCTCGGGCGGGCTTACGGAATGTAGCCGTAGTCCAACTGGCCGGCCAGCCTCGTCCTGTCGTCCTTCAGGGACAGCACGAGCGTGCGGGCGAGGGTGCCGCCGAAGCGGTTCCCGCCGTCAGCCGTCGGGACCGTGTCGATGAAGCTCTCCACCAGCCCGTTGGGCATCACGTAGTGCGAGTACTGCTGTGTCGGGGCGTCCTCGGGGTTGCCCAGGACCAGCGCGCTGCCGTTGAGCGGCCGGTAGTCGCTGCGCAGCCCCGGGCCGACGAACCCGTAGAGGCCGTCCCAGCCGCTCAGCCCGGGCGCGAACGTGAACTTGTGGCTGATCGTGAACAGGTAGTACTGGCCGCCGCGGATGATCAGGTGCGGTCGTTCGGTCTGCTGGTTCACGCAGTTGGCCGAGAGCAGCGGGGGCTGGAGCTTCCAGTTGTCCATGCTGTCGCCGTCGGCCGTGGCCAGCCCGATGTTGCCCGTGTAGTACCTCGAGTCCGCCGGCACGTCGTGGCCGGCCGGGAGGTCACCCAGGTCGCGCTTGGTGCACTGGTACGAGCCCGCGGTACCGCCCGTGTTGCCCTCGAACAGCAGGTGGACCTTGCGGTCCTTCGGGTCGCGGAAGACGAACGGGTCGCGGAAGGCGTAGATGATCGGGCCTTGTTGCGACTGTTCGAGGGTCTGGTACATCTTGCCGTCGGCCTCGGCGATGATGCGGTGGTCCCGGAAGCCGGAGAACCACACGCGGTTCTTGTCCGCGTGGATCTTTCCGGTCGCCTGCGCCAGACGCTGCAGCGCGTCGCTGGGGTCGACCCCGCCGTTGTCGTGCCCGGAGGCGGTGTAGAAGGACTGCACCTTGTCGCCGACGAGCGCCGTCGAGCCGGCCCACTCACGTGAGCCGAACGAGGTGCCGGCCGGGAACAGGTCGCCGCCGTACTTCCAGCTCTTGGCGTCACGCGAGTAGAAGTAGCCGATCTTCGCGTACCAGTGCCGGTCGCCGAACGGCACCGAGCGCGGGGCCGTCAGCGAGAAGATGACGTGCCAGCCCTTGTAGGTGGCGGTCCGGGTGTTGAGCTTGGTGAGCGGCCAGGTGTCCCACACCCACACCTTGTCGCTCATCACCGGGAAGTCGGGTGACACGCGAGGGGCGGTGTTGGTCCTGTCCTGCTTGAGTTTCAGGGCGTCCGCGCGGGACCAGACGGCTGTGTGGTCGTCGTCGGCGGTGTACTGCCGTGTGTCCGTCCTGGACACCTCGTGGGGGGAGGCGGAAGCGGGAGTGATGATGCCGCTCAGCGTCGCGAAGGCTGCCAGGCCCGTCGCCAGCCGGAGCACCGCTCGTCTTGCTCTGTACATACGTCACCCTTGGGGGGAAGAGGGAACGAATGGAAGCTGTGGAGCCGGTTCCACGGCTGACGCTACCTCAGATTTGCGGGAAAAGGGTGAACTTGTGAGGTGAAGATTTACATACGAGCAGTGATCCGTTTCGCGCCATGGAAGTTGATGGAAGCCGATCCAGTGCTCGTCGCGCAGCGTGGATCAGGCTCCGGCGGCGGCCGTCGTGTGCCGGGGCACGAGCTCCAGTTCCAGCATCTGCCGGACGGGCTCGCCGAGGGGCCGGCCGATGCGTTCCAGCAGCAGACGCGCGGCGATCCCGCCGCTGGTGCGCAGGGGCTGGCGCACCGTGGTCAGCCCGACGTAGGCGGCCACGTCGAGGTCGTCGAAGCCGACCACGGACAGTTCCCGCGGGACCCGCACGCCCGCCGAGCTCGCCGCTTCGATCACCCCGAGCGCCCGGGTGTCGGAGGCGGTGACGATCGCGGTCGGAGGCTCCGCAAGGGCCAGCAACTCGTCGGTGAGGCGGTGCGCCACCGCGCGGCCGTGCGGCCCGACGCGGACGTACCGCTCCTCCAGCGCGAGGCCGTACGCCTTGAGTGCCAGCTCGCAGCCCTCGCGCCGCCGGGCGCTCGCACTGAAACGGAAACGGTCGTCGGCGACATCGCCCATGAACGCGATGCGGCGATGGCCGAGTTGCAGCAGATGACGGGTCGCCAGCATGCCGCCGCGCACGTCGTCGATCACCACGCGCGGCAGGTCCGGGTGCTCACAGTCCAGCAGCACCGTGGGAAGACCGGCCCGTGCCAGCTGCTCCGCTTCGTCGTCGGTGGGAGCGAGCGAGATCGCCAGCAGCCCGTCGAAGCGGTCCCCGGCCGCCACCGCCCGGTACTGCTGATCACGCTGGTCCGGTGAGGCCACGTCGAGCAGGGTGAGGTCGTGGTCGCTGCCGTGCAGCGCGTGCGAGATGCCGCGCAGCCGCTCGACGACGGACGGTTCGGTGGCGAAGGGCGCGATGACGGCGATGCTCTGGGTGCGTCCCGTGGACAGCGCGCGAGCGCGCCGGTTGGGCCGGTAGTCCAGGTCCCGGATCACCCGCAGCACCCGCTCGCGGGTGTCCTCGCTGACGTTCCGGCTGTCGTTCAGGACGCGCGACACCGTGCCGACGCCCACCCCGGCCCGGGCCGCGACATCGCCGATGGTCGCCCGTTCTCCCACGGCCGTACAGTACCCGAACCCGCGGAATTAGCTGCCCTGCACACATTTTTGGGTGCCCGGTGCCGGCCGGCCCCTCAACTGCTCTTCCGTCCGGGTCCGCACCGCTCGTGGGAGGCGCTTCGGCCCGTCAGCGACCGCCGTCCCGGATGCGTTGCTCCCCCGAGCCACGGACGACCAGCCGGGTGGGCACGGTGATCGTACGGGCCCGGGAGCGGTCGCCGTCGAGCCGGGCCAGCGCGGTGGTCGCGGCGCTGCGGCCGATGTCCTCGGGGGACTGGGCGACGACGGTGAGGGCCGGTTCCAGCGCTTCGGCGAGGGCCACGTCGTCGAAGGCCACGACGGCCACGTGCTTGCGTTTGCTGCGAGCGAGCTCGGCGACGATGCCGAGCGCCATGATGTTGTTCCCGGCGAACAGGGCCGTGGGGGGATCAGGCAGGTCGAGGAGTTGCGCCGTCACCGCCTCCGCCCCCTGCTGGTCGTGCGCGCTGACGACCAGCGCGCGGTCGTAGGGGATGTCGGCTTCCTGCAGGGCGGCCCGGTATCCAGCGTGCCGTTCGCGGCGGGTGTACAGCTTGACCGGCAGGTCGCCGACGAACCCGATGCGGCGGTGCCCGTGGGCGATCAGGTGCGCGACGCCCTCCTGGGCCCCCGCACGGTTGGAGCTGACGACGCTGTCCGTGGACAGGCCGACCCCCGGCCGGTCGAGGAAGACCACCGGCAGTCCCGCCGTACGGTGCGACTTGAGGTCGGAGTGGTCGGCGCCGACGGACGGCACGACGATCAGGATGCTGACGCGCCGGGCGAGGAACTGAGCCGTCAGGGCGCGTTCGCGCTCGGGGTCGTCCGCGGACGAGCCCATGAGCAGTGTCAGTCCGCGGTCCCGGACCGTGTCCTCGATGCCGCGGGCCACCGCGCCGAAGAAGGGGTTGCCCAGGTCGGGGATGACCAGCCCTATGGTCGTGTCAGGACCGCCGACACGGATGTTGCGGGCCATGAGGTTGGGCTGGAAGCCCAACTCGGCTACCGCGGCCAGTACCTGCTCCCGCGTCCGGGCCGAGACGGGCCCGTCCTCGTTGAGGACCCGGGAGACCGTCTTGGCGCTGACACCCACTTCTCTGGCGACATCGGCCAAGGTGGGTCTGCGGCTCGCTGCCATGGAGTAAACCGTCTCCTGGATGCTCCCGGTTCCGGGCCGCGGCCTCGGCCGGAACAAGCGGGAGCGGGTTGCGCTGTCAGGTGGCCTGTACTCCGGCGGCCTTCGCGGCCTCGGAATCCGCTACGACAGTATCTCCGGCCTCGTCGACGGTGAGCGCACCCGTCATGATGGCCACGACCTCCGCCATGGAGTAGTCGGACGGCTTGATCACGGCGGCGCGCCGGCCCAGCCGGTGGACGTGGATCCGGTCGGCGATCTCGAAGACGTGCGGCATGTTGTGGCTGATCAGGACGACCGGCATGCCCCTGTCGCGGACCCGGCGGATCAGGTCGAGGACCTGGCCGGACTCCTTGACGCCGAGGGCGGCGGTGGGTTCGTCCATGACGACGACGCTGCGGGCCCAGGCGACCGCGCGGGCCACCGCGACGGCCTGCCGCTGTCCGCCGGAGAGGGTCTCGACGGCCTGGGTCAGCGAGCGCAGGCCGATCTTCAGGTCCGCCATGTGCTCGGCGGCCTCCTGGCGCATGCGCTTCTTGTCGAGCATGCGGAAGGCGCTGCCGAGGACACCCGGGCGACGCAGCTCGCGGCCGAGGAACATGTTCGAGGCGATGTCCATGGACGCCGCCACGGCCAGGTCCTGGTACACCGTCTCGATGCCGTGGGCGCGTGCGCTCTGCGGGCCGGAGAACTGGATCGGCTCGCCGTTCAGGCGTATCTCGCCCTCGTCCGGCACCAGCGCTCCGGTGAGGGCCTTGATGAGGCTGGTCTTGCCGGCGCCGTTGTCGCCGATGACGGCGAGGACCTCGCCGGGCAGCAGGTCGAAGTCGGCGCCGTCGATGGCGGTGACCTGGCCGTAGCGCTTGACGAGACCGCGGGCCTGCAGCACGGGGGTCTCGGTGGTGGTCGTGGTCATCGGGCCTTCCTCCGGGAGATCTGGTCGACGGTCACCGCGAGGATCACCAGCACGCCGGTGATCAGCGTCTGGTAGATCGAGGCGACGCCCATCAGCTGGAGCCCGTTGCGGAAGACGCCGACGATGAGGACGCCGATGAACGTGCCCAGCACCGAGCCGCGCCCGCCGAAGAGGCTGGTGCCGCCGAGCACCACGGCGGTGATGCTGTCCAGGTTGTCGGTCTGCCCGGCCTGCGGATCGCCGACTCCGGTGCGGGAGATGAGCAGCAGGGCGGCGATGCCGTACAGCACACCTGCCGCGGTGTAGACGCCGATGGTGAGGCGGGAGGTGCGGATGCCGTTCAGCCGCGCCGCTTCCGGGCTGTTGCCCAGCGCGTAGACGTGCCGGCCCCAGCCGGTGCTGCTCAGCGCGTAGGCGAGGAGGAGGAACAGGGCGATGGTGACCAGCGAGCCGTAGGTGATGTCGGTCTTGCCGAGCGGGAAGGTCTGCCCGAGGGCCGTCAGCGGGCCGGGCAGGTTGCTGACCGTCTGCTCCTCGGAGTAGATGTGCGTCAGCGCGAACGCCACGTTCAGCATGCCGAGGGTGACGATGAACGGCGGCAGCGGGATCTTCTGCACGAGTGCCCCGTTGAGCATGCCGAAGCCGCCGCAGACGACCAGGCCCAGCGCGATCGCGGCGAGCGGTGGCAGGGACCCCTCGGCGGCCATCTTTGCGATCACGATGCTGCCGAACGCCATCACCGCTCCGCAGGACAGGTCGATGCCCGCGGTGAGGATGATGAGCGTCTGGCCGATGGCCAGCGTGCCGACGACCATGACCTGCTGGACGATCAGCGAGAAGTTCCCGCCGGTGAGGAACTGGTCGGTCGAGACGGAGAAGAAGACACAGGCCAGCAGGAGCGCGATCAGCGGGCCGGTGGTCGGCTGGGTGAGCACCCTGCGGACCGTGGTCGGCGCTTTGAGATCGGAGTACGGCGTGGACGTGGAGGGTGGCGTGGACGTGGCAGTCATGCGAGGTCCTTGTCGAAGACAGAAGTCCTTGTCCGTCCCTTGCGGGAGGCAGGAGGACGAGGAGGCGGCCGTCCCGGTTCGGGGAGGAGGGGCCGGCCGCCCCGCAGGGGTGTCGAACGGTGGCAGCGCGGAGCCGGCTCAGCCCCAGCAGTTGTCCAGGCCGTAGGCGGTGTCCTTGGAAGCGACCCCGTCCTGGGCCTTGTCGGTGATCAGCGTGACCCCGGTGTCGGTGTAACCCGACGCCTTCTTGCCGTCCTTGGCGTAGGTCACGACGGCCTTGACGCCCTCGGCGGCCATCTTCAGCGGGTACTGCTGCGACGTCGCGGCGATCTTGCCGTCCTTGACGGCCTTGGTGCCGGTGCAGCCGCCGTCGACGGAGACGATCAGGACGTCCTTCTCCCGGCCCTTGGCCTTGAGCGCGGTGTACGCGCCCAGCGCGGCGGGCTCGTTGATGGTGTAGACGACGTTGATGCCGGGTTCCTTCTGGAGGCAGTTCTCCATCGCCGTCTGGCCCTTGGACTGGTCGCCGCCGGTGTCCTGGGCACAGGCGACGTCCTTGTCGGTGGCGCCGAAGCCCTTGAGGAAACCGTTGTGCCGCTGGACGCCGACGGACACACCCGGCGCGAGGTCGAGGGCGGCTATCTTCGCGGTCTTGCCCTTCATCGCGGCCTTGGCGTACTCGCCGATCAGCTCACCGGCCTTGAGGTTGTCGGTGGCGAAGAGGGCGTCGACCGCGCTCTGCGGCTCGGTCGGGGTGTCCAGGGCGATGACCAGGACGCCCTTGGCCTTGGCCTTCTCGATGGCGGGCACGATCGCCTTGGAGTCGCTCGGGGTGATCAGGATGCCCTTCACACCGGCGGCGACCATGTTCTCGATCGCGGTGACCTGCCCGGCGTTGTCGCCGTCGAACTTGCCGGCCGCGGTCAGGAGCTTGACGCCCTCGGCCTCCGCGGACTTCTCCGCGCCCTCCTTCATCTTGACGAAGAACGGGTTGGTGTCCGTCTTGGTGATCAGGCCGACCTTGACCTCGCCCGAGCCGGTGTCCGTACTGCCCGATCCCGATCCGGATCCACAGGCGGTCAGGGTGAGGGCGGCGATGCCCGTGCACGCGGCGGCTCGGAGCAGGGAGGAGGGCAGACGAGAGGTGCGTGACATGAACGACTCCTGCGGGATGTCGGGCGGGTGGTCGGCAGCGGGGCCTGCCGTCCCGCGATGTCAACGATGACTGATGTCATCGTTGACACTGCTTGGCGAGGATGATGGACTCCGCTCACCGGCAACGTCAATGCCTTGCACTCGTCACAAATCGGCAACGCCCCACGGCGGCCTCCCGCCCCGAAGCCGCCCCTCGGCATGCCCGGGTCATGCCCGTTTCCGCTCCGCGCGTCCCCAGAGAAGAGCAGCCCATGAGCCCGCCCCAGATCACCGTCCTCGGAGAGTGCGTCGCCGACGCCTTCACCGCACCCGCGCCCGCCGGGGGTGAACTCGCCCTGCGCGTCCTGCCGGGCGGCGGACCGGCCAACACGGCGGTGGCCCTGGCCAGGCTCGGCACTCCGGCCCGCTTCCTCGCGCGGCTGTCCGGCGACGTCTTCGGCCGCCTCTTCCGGTCCCACCTCGCGGCATCCGGCGTCGACCTCTCACACGCCGTGCAGGCAGCCGAGCCCAGCACGCTCGCCGTCGCCGAACTGGACGACCGGGGCCAGGCCGCGTTCTCCTTCCACGCCCAGGCCACGGCCGACTGGCAGTGGACGAGCGCGGAGCTGGCCGGGGTGGACCTGACCGGCACCGCCTGTGTGCACACCGGATCCCTGGCCCTCGTCAGGGACCCGGGGGCGGCGGTGGTGGAGGACTTCCTGGCAGCGGCCGCACCGCGGACCACGATCAGCATCGACCCCAACGTCCGCCCGCTCCTGGTGCGTCCCGAGGTCTACCGCGCCCGGCTGGCGCACTGGTGCGGCCTCGCCGACGTGCTGCGGCTGAGCGAGGACGACCTGGACCTCCTGCTGCCGGGGACGCCGCCCGAGCAGGCGGGCGACACCTGGCACGCGGCGGGGACACGGCTCGTGGTGATCACGCGCGGGGCCGGCGGAGCCCTCGCCTCACTCGACGGGGAGCACGTGCGGGTGCCGGCGGTGGCGACGCCGGTCGTCGACACGGTCGGTGCGGGGGACTCCTTCACCGCAGGCCTGCTGCATCACCTCGGCACCCATGGGCTCCTCGGCGGCAGACTGACGGACCTGCGCCTCGCCGACGTCGAAGCCGCCTGCCTGTTCGCCGTGCAGGTGGCCGCCCTGACCTGCTCGGTCGCCGGCCCGAACCCGCCCTGGCAGGACCAGCTGGGGCCGCTCACGACGGACGCCCCCGCGGTCCGGCACCTCGACTCCACCCACTGAACCCCCGGACAAGGACGGAAAGACCATGACGAAAACCCTGCTCGCCGAGTTCACCGCCCGCCAGGGAGCGGAGGACGAGGTCAGCCGCCTCATCCAGGAGTACGCCCTGAAGGTGCGCGAGGAGGAAGGCAACCTGGCCTTCGACGTCTACACCAAGGCGGCCCACCCCCGCGCCTACTGGATCTTCGAGGTGTACCGGGACGAGGACGCCTTCCAGGCACACCTGAACGCCCCCTACGGCGGCCCGTTCAACGCCGCCCTCACTCCGCTGATCGAGGAGGACGCCTCCGTCCTGACCTTCCTCGACCCACTGGCCGCGCGCCCCTGACGGGCCTCGGCCGGTGCCCGCGCGCCGGAGGCCCCGGGGCACGGCATCGCGCGAAAAACCCCTGTGCGCCGCCTCGCGCACCTCTGCGATCATCCCCGAATGGCGCACAGTTTCGAATCGCTGGTCATCCGGCACACCCATCGCCTGCCCTCCCCGAAGGGATCCGCGGGGGACGGGGCCACCGCCGCCCGGCAGTTCGACGCGGCCCTGACCTCTGTGGGCTTCAAGCTCTCCGCCGAGCTGCTGGAGCGGCTGTCAGGGCTGTCCGAGGCCGCGGTCGTGCACACCGCCCGGCGAACGCTGGCCACCGTGAGCGAGATGGTGGGCGACCACGTCCGGCACAACTCCTACTTCATCGACTTCCCGGCGAACGTGCCGGACACCGAGGAGTTCTGGACGCGGTGCGTGACGAAGGCGCTCGCCGACGACACCTCGCGCGAGAGCGTCCTGGCGCAGCTGGCGCACGGCGCCCTCAACCTGCTCAGCCTCCCCACGTACGGCCGCTACCAGCACACCTACGAGGAGATGCTCGCGGCACAGGACGAGCTGATCGCCTCGGCGGGCGACCGGGTGACCGTCCTGCACCTCGGCCGGGACCTGGACGACGAACTCACCGACCTCTACCTGGCCTTGGCGGGCAGCACGACGCCCCTGGGCGAGGAGCACCTGCACGACCTCAAGACCCTCGCCGGACGATGCGCCCTCGGCCCCCAGCCGGAGTCGATCCCCGTCCGGGAGAACCGGGCGGTCGTCAACGAGGCCCGCCTCGGCGTCGGCGCCGGCCTCCTGCTGGACACCGTCACCGACGTGCTGCGTCTGGCCTGCGCCCTGTCGGGCGGCGATGTCACGCTCCAGGAGCCGACCCGGTTCCGCACGCTGCCGCGGCCGGTCCGCCGGGGGCTGCTCGCGGGCCTCGACGCGGTGGTCGCGGCCAACCCGGCGAAACTCGCCGACGTGCACGCGCACCGGGAGCCCTTCAAGCGCCTCGGCGAGCGTCTCCACCCGCACGAGTACCCACGCTGGCCGCACGCCGCCGACGTGTTCGCCGTCGCGCGGGGCGAGAAAGAGGCACCGACCTTCGACAGCCGCGTCGAGAAGCTGCTCGACGCGCACGACGTCACCGGTGCGGTGCGGCTGCTGAAGTCCGCTCCCGGCAAGCTGTTCCGCGCCCTGGACCTCCTGCTGCGCATCGCCGCCGACCAGGAGGAGCGGGAGACGGTGGTGGCCGCCGCGGTCGAGGCAGCCCCCGAGGTCTCCGGCCGGGTCGTCCTCTCGGTCCGTGAGCACTTCCACAACCGGGAGCGGGAGACCGACGAACCCCGCATCTTCGTCAACCGCCGGGGCCGCGCCTGGGTGACCCCCGACGACCGGCCGCCGGTACCCGCCGCGGACCGCGACCGCCTGATCGCCGCCCTCGACGCCGAGATGCGCCGCCGGCTCCCGGCACCGGGCCGGCTGCTGCTCGACCCCGAAATCCTCGACGTCGCGCTCCCGCTCAGCGGCAGGGCGACCACGGCCGGATTCGGCGTGCTGCCGCGGGGTTCGCTCTCGCGGGTCGAGGGCGAGCGGCTGCGCTTCTTCGTGTACTGGAAGCAGACCGAGGACCGCACCGACTACGACCTGTCGGCCCTGCTTCTGCACCACGACTACAGCACCGACTCCTGGCTCTCCTACACGTCCCTCAAAGCCGTAGGAGGCCGGCACTCGGGCGATGTCACCGAGGCGCCCGACGGGGCCTCGGAGTTCATCGACCTGTCCCTGGACCGGGTGCGCAGCACCTCCATCGTTCCGCAGGTCAACATCTACGCGGGCGAAGGCTTCGACGAGGCCGAGGAGTCGTTCTTCGGGTTCATGCTGCGCGACGGCGAGCAGAAGGGCCGTCCGTTCGAGCCGCGCACGGTCCGGATGAAGTCGGAACTGCGCGGAGTCGGCCGGGTGGCACTGCCGCTGGTCTTCCGGCGCGGAGACGACGGCACATGGCGCGCGAAGTGGCTCCACCTGTATCTGAGGGGCATCTCGGAGGCGAACCGGGTCGAGGAGAACCAGGTGTCGGTGTCCAAGGTGGTGCGCGCCCTCGTGGAGCGCGAGCAGCTGACGGTCGGTTACCTGATCGACCTGATGTCCCGTGACACCAAGGCCGTTGACCTGTGGGACGGCGGGCCGGTCCCGGAGGAGCCCGTGACGTACATCGGTCTCGAACGTCCCGAGGGGCTGCACCCGGACTCCCGGATCATCACCCCCGGAAATCTGCGCGACCTGATCCCGGCCTGAGTGCTAGCGTTGCCGACGGCGAGGCCATGAAGGGGCTTCCTTCTCATTCACTCCAATTGATATCGAGTTCCTTCGCTCTCCTCGCCCTCGGCTTCGACGGAGAGGCGCCCGCGCGGCGCCTCTCCGTTGTCGTATGCGCCGACGGCCCGAGGGCTCGTCACTGCCGGGCGGACTTCAGCTGCCACGCCCTGAGGCCGTCGAGGGTGGCGGTGCCGCCTTCGGCGAAGACCTCGACGCCGGTGCTGGAGGGGTCGGGGAAGATCTGGTCGGTGATCACGGCCTGGCCGCTGCCGCCGAAGACCTCCACGGACGACCAGTCGACGAGGATCCGCAGCTTGACCTTGCCCTTCTCGGCCTTCAGGGGCGCGGTCTCGACGCCCGTGGAGAAGAGGCTGTGGAAGTCCCCGGCCCCGGAGCGGGAGCGGTCGACGTACAGCTGCTGCGTCGTGGCGTCGTAGCCGATCACGGTCTCCTCGCCGCCCGCTCCGGTACGCACCTTCAGGCCGAAGCGGTCCGCGTCCCCGAGGGAGAAGGTCGCCTCGATGTCGAGCGCCTTGCCCTGGGCCCCGAGGCCGGTCAGGGACTTCGAGGTGCTCTTGACGGACAGTCCGGACGCCGTCGCCGGGCCCGCCAGGCGGAGTGACTCCAGGCTGCTCACCGGCTTGCTGGTCAGCCGGATCCGGCCGTCGATCGTGCGCAGGGCCATCTCCCTCGGAACGCTCTGCGCGCCGCGCCACGGTGAGGTCGGGACGGACTGGCCGTAGTCCCAGTTGTTCATCCAGCCGATCATGTAGCGCTTGCCGCCCGGCGCGTCCTCCCAGGACACGGCCGCGTAGTAGTCCCTGCCGTAGTCGGCCCAGTCGGCGCGCCGTACGACGGACTCGGCGGGCCGGTCGGCGGCGGTGAACCGGTCGGCCAGGACGTGGCCCCAGCCGCCGGTGTTCATGTCGCGGATCTGGATCCGCGCCTGCCGGCCGGCGAACGGGCGCATGTCGAAGGACGCCCAGTCCAGGGCCTCGCTGTCGGTGCCGGTCGCGCTGCGGACGACCTTGCCGTCGACGATCAGGTTGACCGACGTCTCCTGGGAGACGCGCTGGGCCGGGTTGTCGGAGAGGACGATGTGGTCGACGTTGAGGTGGCCCCAGCCTCCGGTGTTGTCGTCGACGATCCGGATCCGCGCCTTCTTGCCGGCGAGGTCGCCGACGTCCCAGGAGGCCCAGTTGAGCGCCTCGGCGTCCTTTCCGGTGGCGCTGCGCACGACCCGGCCGTCCACGAGGAGTTCGATCACGGTGGGGTGGCCGGAGCCGGCCGGGTGGTTGCCGCCGCCGACGAGGAAGCCGATGTACTTCTTGTCGACGGTGAACTCGGGCGAGGTGAGGGTGCCGGTGGTGGAGTCGCCGTTGCGGAAGGTGTTGACCAGGCCGCTGCCGAGGTATCCGGACACCTGTTGCTGGCCGGGGAGGGTGCCGGTGGCCGGTGCCGTGCCGAAGGCGTCCCCGGTCGCCGTCCAGTCGCCGTACGTTCCGCCCTCGAAGTCGGCGAGGACCGTGCCCTCGGGCGGGGTGCTGTCCAGGACGGTACCGGCCTCGTGCGGATGCCGCCCGCCACCGATCTTGAAGTTCAGATACGGGCTCTTCACGGTGAAGGGGGCAGAGGTGAGGACGCCGGTCGCGCCGTCACCGCCGTGGAAGCTGTTGGCGAGCCCCTTGCCGTCGAAGCCCGACACGGTTCCCTGACCGTCCACCGCACCCGTGGCCGGCCCCTGGCCGAACGCGCTCCCGGTCGCCGTCCAGTCGCCGAAGCCGGTGCCTTCGAAGTCCTGCACGACGTCGCCGGCGGGCGGCGTGTAGCTGCCCTTGTCCTCGGGGGTGAACGTCTTGCCGTCGAAGTCCCCGACGAAGTACTGGGCGGCCGAACCACCCGCGATGCCCCCGGGGTTGAGGTTGACCACCAGGACCCACTTGATTCTCCTGCTGTCCCCGTCGACCGCGAGGGGGAACAGGTCGGGGCACTCCCACACGCCACCCGCCGCGCCGGCCGGCCCGAACTCGCTCTGCAGCTCCCAGTCCTTGAGGTTCTTCGACGAGTAGAACAGCACCTTGTGCTCGGCGGACAGCGACACCGTCATCAGCCAGCTCTTGGTCGGCGCGTACCACTGCACCTTGGGGTCGCGGAAGTCCCTGGACCCGATGTCGATCACGGGATTGCCCTGGTACTTGGTCCAGGTACGGCCCCGGTCGGTGCTGTAGGCCAGCGACTGGGCCTGCTTGCCGCCGTCTTTGTAGGCGCTGGTGTAGATCGCCACCATGGCCGGGTTCTCCTTCGTGCCGAACCCGGTGGTGTTGTCCCGGTCGACGACCGCGCCGCCGGAGAAGACCATCTCCTCGTCGTCGTGCGCGAGGGCGAGCGGCAACTCCTCCCAGTGCACCAGGTCCTTGCTCACCGCGTGCCCCCAGGACATGTCGCCCCAGGAGTTGCCGTTGGGGTTGTACTGGTAGAAGAGGTGGTATTCGCCCTGGTAGTACACGAGGCCGTTGGGGTCGTTCATCCAGTTCTTCTGCGGGGTGAAGTGGAACTGGGGCCGGTAGGTCTCGGTGTACGCCGGGGCGTCGTCGGCAGCACAGGCCCAGGGGGCGAGCGTGGCTGCCGACAGGGCGCAGACGGTCACCACCGTCGCCATCCGTAGGCGGGCCTGCCGGGATACGCGTGCAGAGCTCATGGTGACTCCTTGTCCCGCGGCCGTCCACGTAGCGGCGACCGAGGCCCCCCTGCGTGACAGACCGTGAAGTGCACCCCGGTCGATGGAGGGTTCCCCTGCCGTCGACCGATGTCATCGTTGACATCTGTCATCGTTGACAGGTGTCATCGATGACAGTGGCTGCCCGATTATGAGACGCAGCCGGGTGGCCGCGTCAACGGTCCGGGCGGGAATTGCTCTCGGCCCGCCGCCGGCGGGGCACTTGGTCACCGCCCGACCGGATCACGCCCTGCCGCACCACCCCACCGGACCCGGCTCGGACAGACGTACCAAGGGTGAAAAGTCACACGTGACGCTGTCGGCGAGGACGTGAACTGGCACTCTCATGAACGGTGTTGAACGACCCCGGCCCGGTCTTCGACCACCTCGGGGAGACGTCACGGCCTATGCGGGGGGCGCATGTGACACAGCGGCAGACTGTCGGAACATCCACCTCATCCGGTCCGGGCGGAGAGGAGCCGCCGCGCAGCCCTCCCCGTCACGTCGCGTGCGTCATGGACGGCAACGGGCGGTGGGCCGCGCAGCGGTCACTGCCGCGGACGTCGGGCCACCGTGCCGCGGAGACGGCGGTGATCGACGTCATCGAGGCGGCACGCTCGGCCGGTGTCGGCTGGCTGAGCCTGTACGCGTTCTCCACCGAGAACTGGCGCCGCCCGAGCGCCGAGGTCGACTTCCTCATGCATCTGGTGCGCCGCGTGGTGCGCAAACACGCCCCGCTGCTGCACGCGCGCGGCATCCGCTGCCGCTTCCTCGGCGTGACCGACGCGCGGGTCCCCCCGGCACTGGCCCGGGATTTCGCCGACCTGACGACCCTGACCGGCGACAACCGCGCCATGACGCTGACCGTCGCCTTCGATCACGGCGGGCGCAGGGACATCGTGGAGGCCGCGCGCTCACTGATCCGCAGCGGAGTGCCGGCCGAGGCGGTGGACGAGAAGAGTTTCGCCGCGCACCTGCCCTTCCCCGACACCCCCGACGTCGACCTGGTCATCCGGACGTCCGGGGAGCAGCGCATCTCCAACTTCATGCTCTGGCAGGTCGCCTACGCCGAGTGGGTGTTCCCACCGGTTCTGTGGCCCGACTTCCGCGCACCGCACTTCCTCGAGTGCCTGCACACCTATCGGCAACGGGAACGCCGCTTCGGTGGCGTGCTACCGCATCAGAACCATCGGAACCATCAGAACCCTCAGGACCACCGAAACCATCTAAACCATCAGGACGGAGAACCCCGACCGTGACCCACCCAGACAGTGCCCCCCTCGGCAGCACCGGTGCCGGCGGGACGGAGAGCGACGACGGCTTCCAGCAGCCGGACACCGCAGGCGGGACAGCGTCGGTGTTCGGGCCCGGATCACAGTTCCACGAGTTCTTCAACGACCCCCGCTGGGCACTGGCCATGGTCCGGGCGACCGTCCTGGAGGCGGCCCACCCGCAGATCGGGGGCGCCCTGTTCGACAACTCCACGTTCGTCGCCCATCCCTGGCGACGGCTGCGCAACACCCTCCTGAGCATGCAGCGCATGTTCGGCGCCGACGACCAGGTCCGGCAACGGGAGGCGGCCCGGCTCAACCGCCTGCACGCCCGGCTGAACGGCGCCGACCAGCAAGGCCGCCCCTACGACGCGCTCGACCCCGAGGTACGGGCCTGGGTGGTCGCGACGATATTCGAGAGCGCCGTCACCATGTGCCGGCTCAGCGGCCAGCCCCTCGACCAGCAGGCCATGGAGCGGCTGTACGCGGAGTTCCAGGCGTTCCTCGCGGCCATGGGCGACGAAGAGGGCCATCTGCCGCCCTCCTTGCACGAGTTCTGGAGCTACTACGACCGGGTGGTGGAGGAGGAGCTGGAGAACACGGAGGCGATGCGCATCGTCCTCTACAAGCTCTTCGACCACCTCCCGGCCCCACCGCTGCTGCACGGCCTGCCCACCCTGTGGGCGGCCGGCCGCACCGTCGCCGGTCCCCTCATCGGGGCCATCACCGTGGCGTCCCTGCCCGAGCCGTTCCGCCGCCGGGCAGGACTGCCGGAACTGCCCGGCACCCAGACCCTGATGCAAGGCGCCTACCTGGCCGCCAACCTGGCCCGCCTGCTGCCGGACGGCTGGCTCCAGGCAGGCAACATCATCGACCTGCTGTCCCTCTCCCACGACGGCGACGACCCCCGATCACGCACGATCACCGCCCTGCGCGACAAGATGAACCGGGCCGCAGCCCTCATCCGGCTCATCACCCCTCTCCCTCCCGAACCGGAGCCCGCCCAGGAAGGCACGACCCGGCGCAGTGCCGAGCAGTTCTTCACCGAGGTGCTGGACCAGACCGGCAACGGCTACCTGGACTGGCCCGACCTCGCCGCCATGGCCCGCGAGCTGTCCAGCCGCCTCGACCTGGACGAACCCGAGGAGACCCGGCTCTACGACGCCTTCGCCGGCTGGTGGCGCGAACTGCAGGCGGCCCTCGACACCGACGGCGACGGCCGCGTCAGCGCCCAGGAGTACGCCGCGGCCGTGCCCTCCCTGGCCGGACCCGCACTGATCAGAGTCGCCGAAGTCCTCTTCGACGCCACCGACAAGGACGGCGACCAGCTCATCGACGCGGACGAATACCGCGCCCTGTTCCGCACGGCGTTCCGGCGCGACACAGCCGGATGCGCCGGCACCGAGACGCAGTACACGCGCAGCGCGTTCATCAAGGACTTCCTGTCCTTCATGACCGGCCGCCGACGCACCACCCCCTACGACCCGCTCCTCGCACAGGCATGACGGCCGGCCGGCCGGAGGAGCGGATCAACGCAGTCCGGCGAAGAGATCGTTCTCGGGTACGGCCGCGCCGGTGGCGTCCTTGACCCGTACGAAGGTCTCCATGCCCATCAACTCGCCGAACTTCTCCTTGCCCATCTTGAGGAAGAAGATGTTCTCGCCCTGACTCGCGTGCGCGGCCAGGGCGTCGAACTTCTGGCCGCTGAACGGGGTGGTGTCCACCCACGTGGTGATCTCATCGTCGGGGAGGCCGATCTCGGCCATCGCGGCGGCCTCGGCGGGATCCGGCTCCGGCATGTCCGGATGAAACTCGCGCATGATCTCACCGAACCGCCGCATCATCGAGCGGGGCATCGTGGTCCAGTACACCTTCGGTGCCGGAGCGGTCGCGGTCATCTCCAGCGCCGCCATCGTGATCCGGTGGGCCTGGATGTGGTCGGGGTGACCGTAGAAGCCGTTCTCGTCGTAGGTGACGACCACGTCGGGCCGGTACTGCCGCATGAGTTCCGCGAGCCGGGCCGCGCCCTCCTCCACGGGGGTCTGCCAGAAGGACCCGGGGGCGTCGTTGCTCGGCCAGCCCATCATCCCGGAGTCGGAGTAATCCAGCGTCACCAGATCGCTGACTCCCAGGACGTCACAGCTCGCCTCGAGTTCCCGACGGCGCATCGAGGCGACCGCCGTCGGATCGTGCCCGGGATCGCCGGGTTTGACACCCCCCGGTCCGTCACCGCAACCGCCGTCGGTACACGTCACGAGAACCGTGCGGACGCCCTCCGCCGCATACCGCGCCAGGACCCCTCCGGTTCCGGTGGCCTCGTCATCGGGATGGGCGTGTACGGCCATGAGCGTCAAGGGCCGGTCAGTCATGCAGCAGTCCTCCTGGAGAGATACGTCTCGGTCCGAGTGCGTGGCGGGCCTACCGCGTTCCTGGGGCCCACCCTGGTGAACCGGACGACCACCGGGCCCCCGAGCCGGCCGCCCGCGCGCCACCGGTCCCTCGACCGATCCAACCGCGCCGGCAGGGCCGGGTGTTCCCGACGGGGCCGCTTGGTCCTCTCGGCACGCCCCGGGCAGAAAGGCGGAGCCTGCTGCGTATGCACTGGTGCGTGGGCACTTGACGCAGGGGAGGTCCCCAGCGCTCGCGGGCATGGTGGAGGCACAGGCCGACGCGATCCTGGAGTGCGGGTATGAGTGCTGGATCTCCCTGGCCGACAGCGGGGTGGTGATCGAGTTCCAGGACGGCGAGGGGTTCACGGCCGGGCGGGCGCCGCCAGTGACCGCCCGACAACCCGCGCGCCCCCCGCTTCCGGGCCGCTAGGGCAGGTCTCGGCGGACCAACGCCTGAGCGAAGGGTTCTCCGGTGGCCCGGGCGAAGGCCATCCGCTCGCGCACTTCGCTGAGGGTGCGTGGGCGGTATCCGGGGCCGCCGCAACAGCTCTTGTGGAAGCGCACACCGGCGTGCAGCAACACGGAAAGGGCACGCCAGGCAGCGGTGTCCCGCCTCTTGGGTGCCGCGAAGGCGGAGCCGACATGGATCAGAGGTTCGGCGCAGCGTGGACAGACCCGGTCGTGGTCGTGGAGGCCGGGGTAGGGCTGCTTGTACGAGGCCCGGCAGGGCAGGCAGACATACGAGGTCTTTCCGTGGGCCATGCGGCCAGGATAGAGCCGTCGCAGGATCGGACTCGACGGAGTTTCGGCCGCACCCGCCACGCAGGGGCGTAGGACGTGACTGACACCCGCACCCGGCGCGGCTCCGGCCCGGAAGGCCTCCGCCCCGATCCCGCACGGCGGCCACGAGGTCAGACCAGCCGACCGTCCTCGTACAACGCGTCGAAGACCAGCGCGTCGATGACGGAGACGCGGTCCCGCTCGGCGTAGCGGAACCACGCCTTCTCGGCGATCTCCCGTGCCGGGGTCAGCTCGCCGCGGTGATCGGCGGTGTAGCAGACCATCCGGAACGGACCGTGCTCCGGATGGCCCTCGCCGATCTCGAAGGTGCCGAAGTGCACCATGGACCGGGGGTCGATCGCCGCCCGCAGTTCCTCGTCGATCTCCCGCACCAGGGTCTCGCCGTCGGACTCGCCCGGCTCACGGTGACCCCCTGGCAGGTAGAACCGATCCCTGCCGTGACTACGCGCCACGAGCACCAGACCGTCCCGGACCAGGACCCACGCCACCTTCTCCGGCACACCGCTGCCATTGGCCATGACGGGACCGTATCGGTGCCCCGGCGGTACCCGAACCTGCCACAAGCGCTACGGGGAGTTCGATCAAGTTCCGCTCCAGCTGCCCTCAACGACTGTGCGACGGCCGGAATGAGACGCGTACGTAGTGGGGCACGAAGGTTTCGCGCAGAACCGTCTGCGCGGCGGCCTGTTGGGCGCGCTTCCAGCGGTCTCGGTCCACGACGAAACGTTGCGACGATGCCGGCAAGCGCACCGGCTATGGCACCTTGGCGAACGTTGGGTTACTGATCTCCGGGGTGGGCCGCTTCGCCGTGGTTCCCCGCTGTTTCTCCGCTCGTTCTGGTGCGGCAGTCGTGCGGGGCTTCGTCGATCACGCGGGTCGCAACGCCGCACTGCTCGGCCGCGCGAGACCAACACCCTTTTGCGCACACGTCCTGGCAGTCAGTCGCCCATGAACCCAGGTGAACGCCCCGCACACAATGAACGAGCGTGCCCGTTACGGAAGGAGACGGACACTCATAACTCGGGTGACGATCGGCTGCGGCCGGCGCTAACGTGCGGCGGTGATCAGCAATGAGGGAGTACGCCTGGGTGCGGAGGCCGCACGCCGCCTGGCACACACAGGCCTCTATGAGTTCGAGCCGGGGCTGACGGACGCCGAGTTCACGCGTATCGAGCGCGACTACGGCTTCGAGTTCGCGGACGATCACCGAGCATTCCTTGCGGCCGGCCTCCCGGTCAACGTCCCTCCCGAGGACGGGCAGACCTGGTCCAGGCCCTGGCCGGAGTGGCGCGGCGGCGATGTGGACAGCTTGCGTCGACAGCTCGACTGGCCGGTCGAGGGCGTTCTGCTCGACGTCGAGCACAACGGGTTCTGGTACGAGGGCTGGGGCGAGCGCCCAGCTGACGGAACGGCGGCACTGGCTACGGCCCGGCATCATCTGGCGGAGGCGCCGGTGCTGGTGCCCGTGTATGCCCACCGATACCTGCCTGCCGGCCGGGGAGGCTTCGGGCATCCGGTGCTCTCGATGTGGCAGACCGACATCATCTACTACGGCCGGGACCTGGCCGACTACATGCATCAGGAGTTCGACGAGGCGCGGAGCGAGGTCGACGATGACTGGAGCCCGCGAGCGACGGCCCCCTTCTGGCGGGATCTTCTCTAACCCGGGCATGCTGGTGACCTGCGGTTGTGCCCTCATACTCCAGCCGTAGATCGTTATCTCGGTGGTGAAGCGCGCGGAGGCGGCAGGGGGCCAGCATGGATTATCTCGCCCGAGACCGCCCACGCCGTCGCGGGCGTCGGCTTCTTCTTCGTCTACCCGGGTTCACCGAGACGGAGGGCGTCCCCTATCTCGCTGAGCTTCGCGGTGGTTGCCGGGGTCCACTCCTGCGCTTGTTCAGCGAGTTGAAGGGCTTCGTCAATTTCGCTGAGCTTCGCCGAGGACAGGACGGTCTCCCGCTCTATCAGGTCGTCTCGGGACACGGTGGTCAGCCACGTGCACGGGGTGAAGCCGGGACGCGGCAACGCGAGCCGCAGCACGCCTTCGAAGGGAGGTCCTTCACGGGCGCCCACCGTCACTTCGATGCCCAGACCGCTCATGTCGACGCTTGCCGGAGCGACAACCTGCATCACCCGGATCCCCGACGTGCCCTCTCCCGACAGAACTACGACCAGCCTCCGCTCGTCGAACTGAACCCACCAGACTTCGCCACGTTGCACAAGTCCTCCAGATCCAGGACGGCAGACAGACGCTGCGCGACCCTGACGCGCTGTGGAGACGGGTGCGGCCACTGTTGATCATCGGCGTGTGAAAACAAACGATCATAAGGTGGCCGCAGGTCACAGCGTAGACCCTGCCCGCTGGCAGGAAGCGTTCGAAGGCTTGATGAGCCGGATAGCGGGACGGTTCACGCGCATCAAATCCCGGCGCATGGAACGAAAGTTGGTACTCGGCCTGCTGTCCGACCTGCGGCGCAAGAACTGCTGGACCATCGCCGAGTGGGCCGGGGATAGGACGACCCGCATTCGGCACCCCGCTCGACCCGGACAACTACGACTACGAAGCGGCCGTGCTCTGTTCGCGCACGCCGGTCCGCTGTGGCGGCGCTTCTCGACCTACCTGCGCCGGGAGGTCGCCAAGCGCGCCGGGCTCCCTCAGCGGGCCTTCCGTGAGTACGCCCGGGTGCCCTTTGCCAAG
This sequence comes from Streptomyces sp. NPDC029041, assembly GCF_040637515.1. Taxonomy (NCBI): domain Bacteria; kingdom Bacillati; phylum Actinomycetota; class Actinomycetes; order Kitasatosporales; family Streptomycetaceae; genus Streptomyces; species Streptomyces sp. NPDC029041. Next base: position 393,640 of record NZ_JBEZWO010000005.1, read on the forward strand.
GTCGCCGAGAACCAGAAGCGCGAAGCCGTCCACTCCCATGCCGTCATCCGCATCGACGGTCCCGAGGGCGGCGACACCCCGCCACCTGCCTGGGCCACGGCCGAGCTGCTGACCGACGCCATCCAGGCCGGCCACCGCCGCCGCTCGCGTGGACGGCCCGGTCATCGACGGGCGGGCGCATGCCTTCACCTTCGGCCGTCAGCTCGACGTGCGCACCATCCGCTCGGCCGACTTCGACGGCGCCAGGAACTGACCGAACGAGCCGTCGCCGCGTACATCGCGAAGTACGCCACCAAAGGCGCTGAGACCGCGACGGGAGCTCTGGACAGGCCGCTAAGGTTCCTCGCCGAACTCGCCGAACTCGCCGAACTCGCCGAACTCGCCGAACTCGCCGAACTCGCCGAACTCGCCGAACTCGCCGAACTCGCCGAACTCGCCGAACTCGACATCAGCGACCACGCCCGCCGACTCATCCGCACCGCCTGGACCCTCGGCGCACGCAAGGACCTCGAACACCTCCGCCTGCGGGAGATGGGCCCACATGCTTGGCTTCCGCGGCGGAGATGTGGATTCCGCGCGGACTTTAGTGACACGACCTGCACACGGCGAGGGCCAGCCGGGAGGAAAATTCTTCCAGGCTGGCGCTTTCTTCGTGCTCGCAGCAGGATTTGCCCCTGCGACGCGCTTCAAGAGATCATTCGGCGGTTCCGCTGGCCAGCAGTGAGGCTCGTCCGGCGCCTGAGAACGGTGCGCGATCGGCTGTCTCGGTACGGAGAACGTGCTGGTGTTGCCGCCCGGCTCCCGGCGCCACCCTAGTTGGTAGCCTCCAGGTGACTCCTGAAGCGCTTGCGTTGAGCCGAAACGATGAAGGCGTCGTATGCCTTCAAAAGTTCGTCATGTGCAGTGGAAATCTGCTGAACCGCCTTGTGGTGCACCTCAGGACGCTCATCCCGCCACTCTGGCGGAATCGTGTACCGGCTACTGTGAGGGACAGGGAAGATATTCGGGCCGATTCGATCGCGAAGAGTCCCAAATCTCTGGATCAAGTCCTTATACATCGTATTTAGTTCGGCGTCATCGAATCCCCTCGGATCTCTGTCGCAGAATTCGATGAACTGGTCCAGTAGGCTGAGCTGGCTACCTTCATAGGAAGTCACCAGGAAACCATTCCGTAGCCAGACGAGTAGATCACTCTGAGGGGATGCGCGCTGATTAATAGCTTGGAACATGTCCGCATCATGAGTGGATGGCTCGGCCAAGCGTGCTTCGAGATCAGAAATTTTCGATTTCTGGGATACTAGAATGTTCGAGAGGGTCAGTACGATAGCCACTAATGCTAGGCCCGCAATGGCAAGGCTCATGTAGTGTTCACGCAGCCAGCTCCTCGTATCCGACGAGACCAAAAACAGCACGGCAGCAGTCACGTCTGCGATCGTGCCTAAAACGAGCATTACAACAGATGTGCTCACTCGTTCACTGACCGACTGAGATGACATCCCTCCCCCTTACTGGATACTCAACGGGCCGAAGCTGACACACTACTAAACCCACTGTCATCTTTTTGTCTAGATGATGTCACGCGTTACCTGGAGCACTTCGCCGCTCCCGGCCGCGACGGGCGGTTCTCGTCAGGACACAAGGTGGACAACAGCGGCGGAGCAACTGACGGGACGACTGTTCAAGGCCCGGAAGACTCTGGGCGTCACGGACTTCAACGATATGCGGCACACGGGCAAACGCTGGCCTCCACAGCTGGGGCCAGCGCGCTGGGGCTCATGACGCGGATCGGGCACCGCAGCTCTCGGACCGTGCTGATCCACCTCCCCATGACCGGCGACCGGGACCGGGCCATCGTCGATCGACTCGAGGTCATGCTTCCCGACGGTGGGGGAGGGGTCTCCGGCTAGGAGAGGTGGCAGCTACGCGGCATTAGCGGCACGCGTGTGGCACGCCCCCGATAACGACGAAGGGCCAGCCTGGGAGGAAACCCTTCCTGAGCTGGCCCTTCTGGCTGTGCCCCCGGCAGGATTCGAACCTGCGACACCCGCTTTAGGAGTTTGATCCGGGCCCGCTTCGGCTGCCACCGCTCACTGACACGACGGCCGGACAAGGCCGCTGGGGTACGCCTCCGTCCGGCGCCGTTGATGTCAGTTATGGATTTCAGAGACCTGCTGATCCGTAGCTCCAATCGGGATCGGTCAGCGCCGGTCATTCCGGTCGGTTGGCGGTCCCGGGGAGGCGCTACCGGACGGGATCGGTTGCTGTGGTTGCTGTACTGGGCTTTCAGAAGCGATGCCAATTGATGCTCGAAGTTTCGTCTTTCAACAGAATCCGCCAATAGCTCAGCTTCGCGAAGCTGAGGTCATCGAGTACGAGCCTCAGCTCGTCAGGGCCATCCCCGATTTCCTGTAGATCTACCTGAAGGCGCATCGCTGCGCCTTTCATTTTGTTTCCTCCAGCGTGATTCACCGCCACCATAGCGGCACGAAACCCCGCGATAAGGGCCGTACCTGGATTTACAAGGTACGCTGCATCGATCGCGTATTGGAGTGGCGCACGAACCTTCTTTGCATTGAGGTGGAGTCGTAGCGGGTCGGCGTCAGTGACATCCCACTCTCCGCTCCATGATGAGAAATTCATTTTCATCAATGCATTGGCCTCCCTCCACCGGAAAGCGAAAGAGCCATTGCGCGACAATTCCCAGACGCCAATCCCCTTGACGGCCCCTTTTCCGTCGAACGTGTGTGTCCACGTTCCCGAAAGGCGACCCCTGGCGGATTGCTGTGCCATGTCGACCGCTGCCCCCATCCCCCTTGTAGCTGGATCACTTATTATTCCACTGGTCTAGGGGAATGGAAATGAAAACGAACGTTCGAAACAGTGATACCTTTCTTCACTTCTCTGCTGTAGACACTCACTGCTCCCGAGTAGCCCACGCCACTTTCAGATCCGTACCTCTACGCGGATTGATCAGTAGTGGTCGCACGGCGCCTCTTGATGTCCTCTTCGGGCGCTTTCAGGCTGTGCCGATTGTTGCGGTTGTCGGCACTCGGCTGCTTGTACTGAAGAGACGTCACGTCAAACCGAGTGATGTGGAAGCTGAGCGCTCCATCGGGCTACGGGTTGGTCTCCTCGGCCTCTGAAGCGGAGCCCCTCTGGGCCGGCGTCTCATAGGGCCGACTGTCGGTAGATCGGTTACTTGCGCCCTCAGCTTGGGAAGCTTGGGTTCTCAGTGGGGGCTGCGTGGCTGGACTGCGGCGGAGTGGGCGCGGGGCCTGATTGGCCGGCGGCCTGGTCCCGCCGGTCCCCGCGGTTCCCCGCACGATCTGGCACGGGATCGACTGTCCGACGAAGAAGATCAACCGGAGACGCGAGGTCTTCCGGCGTTGACGGCGCACATTCCCGGCCGCTGCGGCGAAGTCAACGCGCAGCGTACGGACGGACGTTGAGGTTCGGAGTGTGTCCAATGGCGGTCGGCTTCCGGCAAGATTGCACAGCACTGGCAAGGTCGAAGTCGGTTACCCACGACCTGCCAGGGAAAGATCTCGAGTGCATCTCAGTGAGTCGGAGGGGGCTGCTCATGAGCGGTACATCACGGTCGCGTCACGACGGGACAGAGTCGGGGTCGCCGCCCGAGTGCGGCTCCGATCGTTTCAGCGATGGCCCCCCTGATCCCCTCGCCTCGCTGCTGGCCAAGGTCAACAGGGGGGAACACATTTCGACTCCTGAAGACAACGCGGGCGGCGAAGACCGCGACCCCCATGACGAGGAATGGCGGGAACATGATCGCCACGGTCCCTATGCGCAGGGACGTCGCCGGAGGAACTAACGCTCAGGGCGGAGTCCCGTCTGCGGCAGCGCAGGCTGGGACTTGTCGTGGAGCGTGTTGCCTCCAGTGCATCAGTTCGGGCGAGGCGCAGAAAGAGAATAGGGAAGCGCTCTGAACTGCGCTGATCCGCGCACTGAACGCTCAGACGAGCGATCTTGAAAACCGTCGTGGCAGCGATGTCACCGTGGGTTCAAATCCCACCGCCTCCGCGCTGAGAGCAGCGTGAACGGCCCCTGGCCAGGAACATCGGTCGGGGGCCTTCCCCATGTGCGGTACCTGCTGGCGACCGTGGTTCCCCGTGAGTTACCGGTCTATCGGGCACGGATGGGGCACGGCTTCAGTCGCCCTGGAACCACAGATAGCTGCCTGGAGTGCTCGCGCACGGCTCCAGCACCCTTGCAAGGTCGTCCAAGGCAGCGAGCTGACGCTCATCGGTGCACCGTTGCCGTAGAGCGGGGATCTCACCGAGGGCAACGGCAGCCTCCTGCTCGTTCATCAGAGCGTCCCCGTACAGATCTACGGCGGTCAGCCGCCCAGGCACTCCGAGCAGCTGGAGCGAGACGATCGCATCGGCCAACGCGTCCCCGTGCCCGTACGAACTCTGTAGCAGCGTCGCTCGCGACTTGCGCCAGTTACGCGTTGGCCGTGCTGAGTGCAGCTCCACGTCTATCCCCACGGGCTCATGATGCCTGCTACAGAGGCTCAGCATCTGATCCGTAGCTCTAGAGGGATCGGTCAGCGAAGGTCATACAGGCTTCCGCGAGGACCATGAGAGCCGGGGCAGGGTGCTGGCGGTTCCTGGGGTTGCTGTACTGCACTGCTGTACGGCGCGGCTCCGAGGTACTGCTTGACTGATCTTCTCTAGAAGGTCCTAGTCCCCTCAAAGACCCTACAACCCGGCGCCACCATCCTGAGCCGGAGCGCTAATCAGAGTCAGCGAATAAACCCGAATCCGGAGAGGTCCCGTAGCTTCATTCGCAAGGGCGGATTTTACTGCTGCCTAAATAAGATCAACAAGAGGCGCGCCGCCCATGGCGGATTGCACAACTCTATCTCATATGGCGGCTACAGGCTGCTGGTTCCGTCACCCATCCAGGCTTACCAAGTTGCCGAATAAGACGAGCTCGATTACCTTCAGATAAACTCGATTACCTTCAGATAAAGGTGACTGGAGGGAATGTGGGCGGCATCTCCAATGGTGAAGAAAAAGAGAGTGGCGCGAACAAGAATCAACTCATAAACCGCGATAGGATTTCGATTAACACGGCCCTCACATTGATGGGTTTTACCCTCTATGGCGCGGTCCGGTTCGGCCAACTCTCCTTCTACTCTGCCTTGGGGATGACCCCTGAAGATGTAGGCATGACGTTCGCCACGACCATCGCGAGAGCCATTTGCGCTTTTGTTGGATTTGGTGCAGGATTGGCGTTGTGCGTATGGGCTACCTGGCTCTTCTCAAGGGGGACCCTCCCAGCGCTCCTGGGAGCTCTGGTCTTGGCATACTCTGGATCCTTCTTCCTGACCTTCTTCACCGAATGGGACTTTAAGGATTGGTTCAGATATGCAGTAATAGCGCTTGCTGCGCTCTCCGTTGCAGGGTTCGTAATCCGCTGTGGCGAGATTCGTGCCCGGAGGGTGATGCAAAGTGTACGGAAGCAGAGAATGGCACTACTGACTACCGTTATCCTGCTGCCCCCTTTGGTGATTGCCTATGCGGTTTGGAGTGGGATTAGGGCTGCCGAGATCGTGCAGAATGGGGAGCTCCTTGAAGAGGTGACAGGATACGGCGGTTTCTTGGGCGTGGAGACCAGGTATGTTCAGCGTTTCGAGGCTCTAAAAGCGGAGTTCAAAAAATCGGAATGCTCAGATGCGGAAGAAAAGTATTGCTCCCTGATCTACCTTGGCGTAAATCAAGGGATCTATTACCTTTATGATTTCGACAAGTCGCAGGTTTTGCGCATCCCGATCTCGCTAGTGCGTATCGACACCCTCTGGTAAGGGTCAAGCCCCTTCCACCGTCCCGCCCTACGACCGTGATGCCAAGCGAGCGCTTCAACGCCGTGATCACACCAGACGGCAAGATCACGGCACTGACCAGCGCTTACGGAACAACCCTCCCCCTGCCGCCGCGATTCGCCGTTACTCACATCATGAGAGGCGCAGGCAAAAGCGCAGCTAAAGGCTGTCCCGTAACTGTCGATGCTGCGGTGTGGATTGTCGGCACGGCCCGCCGAGTCGACTTGTTGTGTCATGCAGTCCGGACGCTGCGGCGCAGTGATGTTCAGAGCGTGTTGAGGTCGGCGGCGGAGGCGATGGCGTGGAATCCGGCTTCATTAGGGTGCAGGCCGTCCTGGAAAACGTAGCCGGGGCGGGGCCGGGCGGGATCGGCGGGCCCCGCGAGGGCACGATCGACGTCGAGGACAGCGTCGTATGCGCCACCGGTGCGAATCCAGTGGTTGACAGCGGTCCGGACCTTTTCGCCCTGCTTGCTGTAAACGGGGAAGAGGGCGCCCTTCATGGGCAGGATGGTCGCGCCGATGGCCTTGACACCGCGGGCGTGGGCGGCGCGGATCAGCTCTTTGTGGGCTTGGATGATCTGGTGTGCGGTCACGTGGGGTGCGGGGTCCATGCAGGGGTCGCCCATCTCGGGGGCACCGATGTCGTTGGCGCCCAGGTGGATGATCACCGCGCGCACGCCGGGGCGGTCGAGTACGTCGCGCCGGAAGCGGGCCGTGGCCTTGTCCCCGTAGCAGGGAGAGTCGTTGAGGATCCGGTTTCCGGCGATGCCGGCGTTGACGATGTTTAGCGGACGGCGGGCGGCCACGAGGCGTTCGGCGAGCTTGTCCGTGAAGCGGTTGTCGGCGCCGGGCATGGCCCCTGTGCCGTCGATGAGCGAGTCACCGAAGGTGACTACTGTGCCGCGCGGGGAAGCGGGGCCGGCAACCTCCACTCCGCTTAGGAAGTACCAGGCGTTCGTGGACTCCTTGAAGGCGGCGCCGTCGGAGTCGGTCAGATGGCGTCCGTTGGCGCGGTACGAGGTGGCGGTGGTGAACCGGTGGAAGGTGGCCGGGCCAGTGCGGTCGGCAAGGTACAGGGTGACGGTCAGTTTCTCCAGCGGGGAGGTACTCAGGGCTTCGGCATCGCTCACGATGTCCCGCCCGGGAGCAATGGTGGTGCCCCGGCTACCGCCGAATGTCAGGGCGCGTGCTGTGCCGGGCCAGACTTGCGCGTCGCCGCCGGACCGGCCGACGGTCGCGGCAGTGACCCGCAGCGGCGTGGTGCCGTAGGAGTTGGACAGCCGGATTCTTAACGTGGAACCGCCGGTTGCGATACGGACCACTTGGCGTATGGACTGGTCGGCGAATCCCTGACGTGACCAGTTTGGGCCCCAGTCCTCGCTGCCCTCGACGGGCTGCTGCATGGCTGTACCCCATGCCCCGGTCCACACCGCCTCTTCGGCGGCGCGCGGCTGCTGCCGCGCGTCCTGGTGTGCCACGGCTGCCGCCGAGACAACGAGCGCCGTGAGGACCGCTGTGGTGGCGGCGAACGTGCCTCGTCGTCCCGTCTTCTTCCATGGGTGCGGCTTTGCTGTATGCATCGGGGCTCTCCTCGGAAAGGGGTGATGAGGAGATCTCAGCGTCCCTGGAGCCCGAGATCACCAGGGCTGTCCCCCGAATCCGTCTTCGGGTTGGCCCTACCAGAGCCGGACCCGCATGCTCCGCCAGGTGAGGTCGACGCGGAGCACATGGTGGCGGCCTGTTGCGATGATCTTGATATGGCTGCTGTGATCAAGGCGTCCGAGTCGTCCTGGATACTCCCGTTCACCGGGCTCAGTCCGCGCGGCTTCGCCAAGTTAGTGACCGCGCTCTGCCGAGAGGGAGCGGATACGGTCCGCCGAGGGAGGCCGTGGGGCCTGCCGCTACAGGACCGAGTCCTGCTTGTCGTGACCTACTGGCGGACGAACTTGACGATGCGCCAACTCGCGCCACTCTTCGGCATCTCCAAGTCCGCAGCAGACCGCATCATCGATGACCTCGGGCCGCGGCTCGCGCTCCAGCCCCGCAAGCGGTTCTGCAAGAACGCCGTGCTGATCGTGGACGGCACCCTCGTGCCGACTCGCGACCGCAGCATCGCTGCGCAGTCCAAGAACTACCGATATTCCACCAATCATCAGGTCGTCATCGACGCCGACACCCGGCTAGTTGTCGTCGTCGGCCGACCCGTGCCCGGCAACCGCAACGACTGCAAGGCGTGGGAGAATCCGGCGCAGCCGCCGCCGTCGGCAACACGGTCACGATCGCCGACGGCGGCTATCCCGGTACCGGACTCGTCATCCCGCACCGTCGGCGCAGCGGAGAAGAGTTGCCCGGCTGGAAGGAGGCGCACAACACATCCCACAAACAGGTCCGAGCCCGAGTCGAGCCTGTATTCGCCAGGATGAAGGGCTGGAAGATCCTGCGTGACTGCCGCCTCAGGGGCGACGGCGTCCACCACGCCATGCGTGGTATCGCCCGTCTTCACAACCTCGTCCTCGCCCGGTAGGCAGCGGGCCACAAGCGCCGACGGAGTCCATTGCGACTCAAAGATTACGGGACAGCCTTTAGACCCACCCTCCCTAGCTCCCATCCCGTCTGCCGTCGACCCACACACCGTGGAGCGGGCGTGGTTCCTGGCGTCCAGGTGGAGCGCGCCACTGTACGAACGACCTGGACGCCAGGGGCCGCGTCTGCTCGGCTCTGCCTGGGTCGACGGCAGACGGGTTCCGTGAGGCGGCGAGGAAGTCGAGGATCTCGTCGAGGGTCCATGGCGTCAGCTCGCGGTTGTCGGTGCGGGGCGGCTCGACGAGCTTGGCAACGAAGACTCGCTCTACGCGGCCTTCGTCCTCGCCATCGCCATGGGCCTCCGACGGGGAGAGATCGTCGGTCTCCGGTGGTCGGACGTCGACCTCGACGATCGCGTCCTCTACGTGCGGCAGCAGACGCAGCGGCGCCGCGGGGTCCTGTATGACGACGATCCCAAGAGCCGCCGCCGTCGTGCCGTATCTCTGCCCGCCCTCTGCATCGCGCCCCTGCGCTGGCACCGCATGCGGCAGGCGGCTGCCCGTGCCAAGGCGGGGGGAGAGGTGGCAGGAGTCGGCCTACGTCTTCACCACCCGCACCGGCCGTCCGGTCGAGCCGCGCAACCTGTACCGCTCCTTTACCCGTGTCGCCCAGTCCGCCGGCCTCCGCGTCATCCGGCTGCACGATGCCCGGCACGGCACCGCCACCCTCCTCACGGCGGCCGGAGTCGCGCCCCGCGTCGTGATGGAGATCCTCGGCCACTCCTAGATCAGCATCACCATGGACGTCTACACCCACGTCGTCCAGGACACCCAGCGCGAAGCCATGAGCCACATGGACCGCCTGCTCAGGAGACGCCCATCCGCGAGTGACCGCCCGCGTGGATGTCAGAAGTGGATGTCAAAGGCCCACCTACGAAAGTCGTAGGTGGGCCTTTTGACTGGTGCCCCCGGCAGGATTCGAACCTGCGACACCCGCTTTAGGAGAGCGGTGCTCTATCCCCTGAGCTACGAAGGCAGTGGCAGTGGACGCAAGCAGCGACGTGCCTGTGGTCTGGGAGGACCACAGGCGTCAGCGTACCGGATGCGGGTCGGGCGGGTGTGGGGGTCACGTCAGGGAGACGCGGCGGGTGGGTGTGGGGGCGGGGCAGGAGGGAGCGGCGGGCGGTGGGCGTCGGGGGCGGAGCCGGTGGGGCGGGCAGGGCAGGTCAGGACACCGGGACCCGGGTGAAGCGGGACGCCGTGTGGAGGTCTGTCTGGATGCGGGTGGCCGTGGTGGTCAGTTCCGGGAGGAGGTCCGTCACGCACTCCCTCAGGGTGTGGCGGCTCGCGTGCATCGCCGTGTTGAGGGCCGCCACCACCCGGCCCGACCGGTCGCGGATCGGGACCGCGAGGGAGCGGAGGCCCTCTTCCAGTTCCTCGTCCACCAGGGCGTAGCCCTGCGAGCGGACCGAGGCCAGGACCCCTTCATCAGCGGTGTCCGGGGTCGTGCCGGCGGGCGCGTCCGCCAGCAGGACCCTGCCCAGTGCTGTCGCGTACGCCGGCAGGCGTGTGCCCACCGTGACGTTCACGCTCATCACCCGGGCCGTCGCCACCCGGGCCGTGTACTGGATCTCCTCGCCGGCGTCCGACAGCACCGCCAGTGACGTCGATTCGTGGATGCGGGACGTCAGATCGGCCAGGTGGGGCTGGGCGATCTCGGGGAGGGACGTGCGGGACAGGGGCGGGAAGCCGAGGGAGAGGACCCTCGGGGTCAGGGTGAAGGTGCGGCCCGTCGGGGCCACCAGGCCCAGGTGGTCGTAGGTGATCAGGGCACGGCGGGCCGTCGCCCGGGCCAGGCCCGTCGCCCGGGCCACCTCCGTGAGGGTCAGCTCCGGCCTGCCCTCGCCGAACGCCGTGAGGACGGTCAGGCCTCGGGCCAGGGATTCGATGAACTCACGGCCCAGTTGCTGCTTGGACGCCCCCGTCCAGCGCGCCAGGTCCGAGGGGGGAGGGCCGGACTCGGGGGGCGGGGTGTTCCGGAGTTCCCGTTCCATCGTCTCCACCGCGGACCGCAGTCTCGGGAGCAGCGTCGTGCGCAGGTGGTGTGCGGTGTGGCGGCTCGTGTGGCTGACCACGCTCGCCACGCACGCGATCCTGCCGTCCGTTCCCGGCGCTCGGACCGGTACCGAGATCGCCACCAGACCCGGCTCGATCAGCTGGTCGTCCAGGGACCAGCCGTTCGCCGACGCCTCTCGCGTGCGGCGTGCGAACGTCTCGTCGTCCCGCGCGTCCGCTCCGTACCGGCGCGGCGGTACGGCCGTGAAGGACAGGTCTCTCGGGTCCGCCGCCCTGCGGTGCCGCCAGCGCTGCCAGTCCGTGTCCGTCCACTCCGTCGCGAACAGCGGGCCGGGCGCGGTGCGTTCGGCGGGGAGCAGGTCGCCGATGCGGAAGCTGAGGGACATCGCGCGGCGGCGGGTCGCCTGATGGATGAAGCGGATGCCGTCGAGGTCGGCGACCGCGAGCGAGACCGACTCGTCCAGTTCGTCGGCCAGGGCGTCCGCGTGCGGGGCGAGCAGAGCGGGCAGGCGCAGGGCCGACAGGTAGGCGTTGCCCAGTTCCATAAGACGCGGGGACAGGTGGACGTCCCGGCCGTCGAAGCGGACGTAGTCCATGCGGGCGAGCGTGGCCGTGATGCGGTCCACCGTGGAGCGGGCGAGGCCGGTGGCGCGTTCCAGGCCGCTCAGGCTCAGGGTGCCGCCCGCCTCAGTCAGTTCCCGCAGGACCGCGATGCCGCGGATGAGGGGGGTGACCGCCTCCTCGGGGACGACCGCCTCCTCGGAGACGACCGACTCCTCGGGGACGTCCCTCTGCCCCGACTCGTCGGCCGACGCGGCGGCACCCTCCTGGGACTCGGGCATGGGGTTCGCTGGCATCGGCTCTCCGGTACGGCGCTCGCGACGATCGCGGCAAGCCCACCGTAATCCGAGTGGTCAGAGCGATCCGAGTGGTCCGAGCACTCCGAGTACTCCGAGATCGGTGGCCGGGTGGTCAGGTGGCCGGGTGGCCGGTCAGCCCGGCGGCCCCTCCCCCCCCGTCCCCTACTCCCTCGTCACCCGCACCCGATACCCCCCGTCCGCCCCTGCCCCCGTCCCCGTCCCCGCCCCCGCCACTCCCGCCCCCACCCCCATCACCTCGATCGTGATGCCCCGGCCCGTATCCCGGAACGTCTCCCCGGGAGTGAACGGCGCGTCCGACAGCTCCGCGTGGACGTTGGGTGCGCGCGTGCAGCCGCCGCTGTTGCGGCGGGAGTCGGTGACGGTGACCGGGCCCATGCCCGTGTCCACCTCCGCGTCTACCTTGTAGACCAGGACGCCCGGGCGGCACACCGCCTCGTCGTTGCCGGCTTGGGTGCGCAGTTCGACGGCGTAGCCGGTGCGGCCGTCGAGAGGGACGAAGACCAGCTTGGAGCCGCCGGCCCGGGCCAGCGGTGTCAGGGTGTACTCCGTGGTGCCGGGGGACGCCGCGCAGTGGACCTGGGCGGCGTCGAGCCAGCCCAGCTTCCACTTGTGCCAGCCGAGGAAGTCGTTGTTGGCGCCCCAGTCCTCGCTCATGATGTCCCAGTGGCCGACCGCGCCCCCGCCCTCCGCGGTGTACAGGTCGGGAAGGCCGAAGACGTGGCCGTTCTCGTGGGGGAGGACGCGGTAACCCGTGCGGTCGTAGGAGCCGGAGCCGTCGTCCTGTCGGGAGTAGACGAAGGACGCGTTGGCCACGGGGATGCCGTCGGCCACCGGGGCCTCCGGGTTGCCGGCGAAGGTGACGGACAGGACCGTGTCCAAGGCGGAGGGGCCGGCGTTGGGGCTCACCAGGACGTTCAGCAGGTCGTACGCGCGGAAGTCCACCTCCGGGTCGGCCACGGCCACGAGGTCCTGGACAAGGGTGCGGTAGCCGGGCTCGAACGGGGCCCCGCGCTCTATGCCGTACTCCCGGAACGACTTCGGCATCCGCAGCCAGCCGGGGATCGGCGTCTCGGGGCGGTAGTCCAGGCGGCCGTAGGAGCTGGTGCGGAACCACTCGCGGGTCTGCGGGAAGAACTCGCGGAAGCGGTCGCGGGCGTCGCCCTCGCCGGGGGCGTCGGAGAAGTCGATCATGATGGTGAGGGCGTGGACGACGCCGGTGGAGCGGGTGTAGCCGGTGGCGGTGGGGATGCCCTCGGACATCTGGACCTCGTGCGCCCCGCGGATCATGCAGGGGCCGTGTGCGGGGGTGTGGGACAGGACGACCGGTCCTGCTCCCGCCGTACTGCCGCCGGGGACGAGCCGGCCCGTGCCGGCCGAGGTGCTGACGGTGAAGGTCAGGGCGCTCACACACGCCAGGGCCGCCAGCCGGCGCCGGGGTGTCCGGCGGCCGGGCGGGCCGGTGCCGCCCGGGCGGGGACGCCGGGGCGGCGGCTGTATGCAAGGGACCCGCAAAGGACCTCCCGCGCCGCGGCAGCCTCCCGTCTCCGGCTGCACCCATGCGATCACCCTGCGTCGCGGGGTGGGGGGACGCGCGCTGGAAGAGACCGATCGTGGGTTTCCCGTCGGTAGCCACCGGGATGGCGTGCAGTCTCCTTGTGAGGCAGGTCACAAGGGATTTCCGCGGGAGCGGGAAATACCGGGGACCTACTCCCCGTTTAGCCATGTGTCCGACTGAAACGGGGACCCGTTCCCCGGTTCGGAGCACCACCCGCTTTCCCACGCGAGGAGTACGCCGTGCAGACCGCCAGCCCCGAAGCGCGCAAGGTGCCCCGGCCCCGCGCCGACGCCCTGCGCAACCGGGAGCGGATCGTCACCGCCGCCCGGGAGATGTTCGTCGAGCACGGCCCCGAGGTGCCACTCGACGAGATCGCCCGCCGGGCCGGCGTCGGCAATGCCACGGTGTACCGCAACTTCCCGGACCGCGACGCACTCGTCCGCGAGGTCGTCTGCTCCGTCATGGACCGCACGGCCGCGGCCGCCGAGGCCGCGCTCACTGAGACCGGCGACGCGTTCGAGGCGCTGGAGCGCTTCGTGCACGCCGCCGCCGACGAGCGGATCAGCGCGCTGTGCCCGATGGTCTCCAGCACGTTCGACCAGCACCACCCGGATCTGGAGGCCGCGCGCGAACGCGTCGAGCGGCTGATCGCCCTGGTCATGGACCGCGCCAGGTCGGCCGGGCAGCTCCGGTCCGACGTGGACGTGGGAGACGTCATGATCGCCGTGGCCCAGCTCAGCCGGCCCCCGGCCGGTACGGACTGCTTCCGGGCCGACCGTTTCGTCCACCGCCACCTGCAGCTGTTCCTGGACGGACTGCGGGCTCCCGCTCGCTCGGTCCTGCCGGGTACGGCCGTGACCCTGGAGGATCTGCGCCGGCCCTGACCGATCCGTCCAGCCAGATCCCTGCAGCCCAGACCCTTCCAGCCAGCTCTGTCCAGTCCAGTCCAGTCCAAGTCCGGTCCGCACCGACCGGATCCGCACAGCCCGATGAGTTCAGGCCGTCCCACCCGTCTGAACCCTGAATGACAGTCCCTGCGGCCGTCCCCGTGGACGAGCCGTCACCTTTCGTCACCTTTTTCCGTCACGAAGTCCCGAAGTGGGTACCCCCATGTCTGAAACAGCCTCGAAGACCCTCGCCGCACCGGCCAGAGAACCGGACGCGGGCCGCTGGAAAGCGCTCGTCTTCATCGCCCTCGCGCAGCTGATGGTCGTCCTGGACGCCACCATCGTGAACATCGCGCTGCCCTCCGCCCAGCAGGACCTGGGCATCTCCGACGGCAACCGGCAGTGGGTCGTCACGGCCTACGCCCTCGCCTTCGGCGGTCTGCTCCTGTTCGGCGGCCGGATAGCCGACCTGTGGGGTCGCAAGAAGGCCTTCGTGGTCGGGCTCGGCGGTTTCGCCGCGGCCTCCGCGCTCGGCGGCGCGGCCACCAACGAGGCGATGATGTTCGGCGCCCGCGCCCTCCAGGGCGTCTTCGGCGCGCTGCTCGCACCCGCCGCGCTCTCCCTGCTCGCCGTGATGTTCACCGACGCCAAGGAGCGCGCCAAGGCGTTCGGCATCTACGGCGCGATCGCCGGTGGCGGCGGCGCCGTCGGTCTGATCCTGGGCGGCTTCCTCACCGAGTACCTGGACTGGCGCTGGACGTTCTTCGTGAACATCCCGTTCGCCATCGTCGCCGCGGCCGGCGCGTACTTCGTCATCCGTGAGCCGGAGGGCGGCCGCAACCGCTCCCCGCTCGACATCCCCGGCGTGATCCTGTCCACCCTCGGCCTGGTCGCCCTCGTCTACGGCTTCACCCGCGCCGAGTCGGACGGCTGGAGCGACTCCGTCACCGTCGGCATGTTCGTCGCCTCGGCCGTGCTGCTGCTCTCCTTCGTGCTCGTCGAGTCGAAGGTCAGGGCCCCGTTGCTGCCGCTGCGTGTGGTCACCGAGCGCAACCGCGGCGGGATCTACCTCTCCCTCGGTCTCGCGATCATCGCGATGTTCGGCCTGTTCCTCTTCCTGACCTACTACCTGCAGATCGTGAAGGGCTACTCGCCGGTCAAGACCGGGTTCGCCTTCCTGCCGATGATCGCGGGCATGATCACCGGATCCACCCAGATCGGCACCCGCCTGATGACCCGGGTCGCGCCGCGTCTGCTGATGGGTCCCGGCTTCCTGGTCGCCGCGCTCGGCATGCTGCTGCTGACCCAGCTGGAGATCGGCTCCTCGTACGCGGCCCTGCTGCTGCCGGCGATGCTGCTGCTCGGTCTCGGCATGGGTACGGCGTTCATGCCGGCCATGTCGCTGGCCACCCAGGGCGTCGAGCCGCGGGACTCCGGTGTCGCCTCCGCGATGGTCAACACCTCGCAGCAGGTGGGCGGCGCGATCGGTACGGCCCTGCTGAACACCATCGCCGCCTCGGCGACCACGGCGTACGTCACCGACCACATCGCCGGGGCGACCAGCCGGTCCCAGCAGCAGCTGGTCCAGCTGGAGGGCATGGTGCAGGGCTACACCAGCGCCATCTGGTTCGCCGTCGGCATCCTCGTGGTGGCCGCCGCGATCGCCCTGACGTTCGTCAACGCCGGCCGCCCGGGCGCGGGTCCCGTCGCCGGCAGCGGCTCCGGCCGGGACGCGGCGGACGCGGACGAGGTGCAGATCCCGGTCGTCGCCCACTGACGCCCGCGCACCGCACCCCTTCGGGCCACCCGTAGGCACGAGGAAGGGGACGCCTCGCACCTACGGAATCCAGGACCTGCCCCGGCCCCGCGTCAGCTCAGCGGAGCCAGGGCAGGTCCGCCCCCGCTTCGGCGGGCTGAAGTCCCTCGGCGATGATCCGCATGATCTCGCCGAGGGACTTCTGCTGTTCCGGCGTCAGCCGGTCGAAGACGGCCTGGCGTACGGCCTCGACGTGCCCCGGCGCGGTCTGCCGCAGCACGTGGAGGCCCTCGTCCGTGAGGACGGCGAACTGGCCCCGCTTGTCGTCGGGGCAGTCCTCCCGGCGCACCCAGCCGTTCTTCTCCAGACGCGCGACGGCGTGCGAGAGGCGGGAGCGGGTGATCTTCGCCAGCATCGCGAGCTCGGTCATCCGCAGCCTGCGCCGCGGCGCCTCGGCGAGCTTGACCAGAAGGCCGTAATAGACGTGCGGCATGCCCGCGTCGCGCTGGAGCTGGCGGTCGAGATGGTCGTCGAGGAGGGTGGCGCCTTCCATGTACCAGCGCCAGACGCGCTGCTCCTCGTCGGTGAGCCAGCGCGGTTCCTGGGGTGGGGCGGTCGAGCCGGTTGTCGGTGCGGATGCGGGTGCCTTCATGTGTTCCACTCTACGTGGCCCCTCCTTGAACTTTAAACAAATGGCCCGTACAGTTTTGTCAGGGAACCATGTTTTGGAAGGAGCCGCAGCATGTCCGCCGCCACCCAGGAGCGCATGCCCGCTCTGTACCTCAGCCACGGCGCGCCGCCCCTGGCGGACGACCCGGTCTGGCCCGGTGAGCTGGCCGCCTGGTCCGCCGGCCTGCCTCGGCCCAAGGCCGTTCTGATCGTCTCCGCCCACTGGGAGGAGGCCCCGCTCGCCCTCGGCGCCACGGAGACCCTCCCGCTCGTCTACGACTTCTGGGGCTTCCCCGAGCACTACTACCGGGTGACGTACGACGCCCCCGGCGCACCGGAGCTCGCGGAGTCCGTACGCAAACTGCTGCGCGCCCCCGGTATCCCCGTCCAGGACGTCCCCGACCGCGGCCTCGACCACGGCGCGTACGTCCCGCTGGTCGAGATGTACCCCGAAGCCGACCTGCCGGTCCTGCAGGTGTCCATGCCGACGCTGGACCCGGTCCGGCTGATGGAGATCGGCCGCAAGCTCGCCCCGCTGCGGGACGAGGGCGTGCTCATCGTCGGCTCGGGCTTCTTCACCCACAACCTGGCCGCACTGCGGCAGGGCGGCATCCCCGCCTGGTCGGCGGAATTCGACGACTGGGGCCGGAGGGCGCTGGAATCGCGGGACGTGGACGCCCTGCTCGACTTCACCCACAAGTCGCCCGCGGGGCAGCTGGCCCACCCGCGCACCGAGCACTTCGCCCCGCTGTTCGTGACCATGGGCGCGGCCGACGCGGCCGGTGAGCTGGACACGCAGAAGTCCGTGATCGACGGGTTCTGGATGGGGCTGGCGAAGCGGTCGGTCCAGTTCGGCTGAGGCGGGCCCGGGCGGCATGCCTGCCCGCGGGGGCCCTCCTAGAGCGGTTTCTCGTACCAGGCCACGTCCCAGTACCGGCCGAATTTGCGGCCGACCTCCCGGTACGTGCCGACGTGCCGGAATCCGAAGCGCTCGTGCAGCCGGGCCGACGCCTCGTTCGGCAGTGCGATGCCCGCGTAGGCGCGGTGCAGGTCCTCGCCGGACAGGGCTTCGAGGAGGGCTGTGTAGAGGAGGGTGCCGACGCCACGCCGCCCGGCGCCCGGGGCGACGTACACGGTCGTCTCCACGGAGGTGGCATAGGCGGGCTTCATGCGGAAAGGGCTGGAAGTGGCGTAGCCCAGCACCTCCCCCGTATCGGGCTCCGTGGCAACCATCAGGCGGTGCGGCCCGTCTTCCGGGTGGGAGAGCAGCCAAGGGCGGCGCTCCTCCGGAGTGAAGATCGCGGTATCGAATGTGATCGCCGTCTCAATCACGTAGTGGTTGTAGAGGGCCGTGAGGGCTTCGAGGTCACCCTCGACCCCCGGTCTGACCTGCACCTCTGTGGACTGGGACGGCATCGGGCCTCCTCGTGTGGCCGGACAGGGTACTGCATGATCAGATAAATCGGAGGCCCGGTTGGGAATTCTGTCCTGATTCCAGTCGTTGTTTCCATCGGATGCAGGGCACCCGAGGAGAGTCCGGAGAGTCCCGGAAGACGGAGTCCAGCGTCCGAAGGACCACCCGCTGACCTCACCATCGCAAGGGAGCTCGCATGGCAACCCGTGCCGTCGCCCGTCGTCAGTCCGCCACCGGCGAGACGGCCGACGCGGCAAGCAGTGTTCGCGCCCATGGCGGCGAGATCGCCGACCGCGACCTGGTCGGCATGTACCTCGACGAGATCGCGCGCACACCGCTGCTCGACGCCGCCAAGGAGGTCGAGCTGTCGCAGATCATCGAAGCGGGTGTGTTCGCCCAGCAGATACTCGACGGCCTGGAGGAGAACAAGGCCGGGGCTACGCCCGAGGAGCTGCAGGCCCTGGTCGACGCGAGCGAGAGCGCCAAGGACATCTTCATCCGCTCCAACCTGCGCCTCGTCGTCGCCGTCGCCCGCCGCTACCCCCGCAGCGGTCTGCCGCTGCTGGACCTGATCCAGGAGGGCAACGCCGGCCTGGTGCGCGCGGTCGAGAAGTTCGACTACCGCAAGGGCTTCAAGTTCTCCACGTACGCGACGTGGTGGATCCGCCAGGCCATCACCCGCTCGATAGCCGACCAGTCCCGTACGATCCGCCTGCCCGTCCACCTCGTGGAGGAGCTCGGCAGGATCCGCCGTGTGCAGCGCGAGTTCAACCGTGAGCACGGCCGGGACCCGGAGCCCGCGGAGATCGCGGCCGAGCTCGGCTCGACGCCGGAGCGCGTCACCGACGTCCTGGACTGGGCCCGTGACCCGGTCTCGCTGAACATGTCGGTGGACGACGAGGGCGAGACCCAGTTCGGGGACCTCCTGGAGGACACCTCGGCGGTGTCGCCCGAGCAGTCGGTGCTCACCCTGCTGCGCAGCGAGGAGCTCGACGACCTCATCGGCCGGCTCGACCAGCGCACGGCGTCGATCATCAAGATGCGCTACGGCATCGAGGACGGCCGGGAGCGCACGCTGACCGAGGTCGGAAAGGAGCACGGCCTGACCCGCGAGCGCATCCGGCAGATCGAGAAGCACGCGCTGCTGGAGCTGAAGAAGCTGGCGCGCAGCACCGGGTTCGACGCGGCGGCGTGATCCCGCCCCCGAGGCGGGGCGACTGCCGATCCGCCGGGCGGCGGGGCAACACCGAGCAGCCGCGCAGCACCCCTTCGCCGGGCGGCGCGAGACCGGCCAGGACGGTGAAAGACCGGCCAGGACGGTGAAAGACCGGCCAGGACGGTGAAAGACCGGCCAGGACGGTGAAAGACCGGCCAGGACGGTGAAAGACGGTGAGCGTCCGGGCGTACGAGGCGTTCCCACGGCCAGTGGGTGACGGACCGTGTGCGCCCGGGGGTCACCGCGTACGCCGGGTGGCGAAAGACCGCGCAAACATGGCGGTGTAACGCTGCTTCAATCCGCAGACTCAGGGAACAAGACTTCTGGGTCCACCAGTTCGGACCCCGCGGTCACCCCCGGAACCACAAAGACCACGTCCCGTCGCACTCCCCCCGGCGCCGGGACTTTCCCCGAGACCGGGCTTCGGCGTCCTTCCCCCCGGACGCCGGGGCCCGGTTCTCCGCTTGTGGAGGGCGGGCCACCCCGTACCTGAACCACGGGGTGGCCCGCCAGTGGCAGATTGTGTCACATGGGCATAGCCTGCCGGGCGTGAGCAGCACCACCCCGACCCCGCCTGCCTCCTCACTGACCGAGCGGCGGAAGGCCGAAACACGTATGGAGATCGCCCGGGTGGCGGCCGGTCTCTTCGTACGGAACGGCCTGCGCGCCACCCGCGCGGAGGACATCGCCCAGGCCGCCGGTATCGCCCCGCGCACCTTCTACCGGTACTTCGCCACCAAGGAAGAAGCCATCGCACCCCTGTACGCGACCGGTGCCCGGCGCTGGGTGGAGGCGGTGCGTGCCGCTCCCCCCGACGCCGGTGTGCTGCGCGCACTGGAGCAGGGGGTGCACCACACCCTGACTCCGGGCGTGGGCGTTTCGGTGTCCTCGTGGGAGTGGGTCCGCACACTCCTGCGCCTGGCCGAGGCGACCCCGTCCCTGGGCAGGGTGTGGGCGGAGGTGTGCCAGGCGTCCGAGCGGCGTCTGGGGGAGGTGCTGGCGGAACGGGTGACACGTGCCGGGTCCGCGGGAGCGGGCGGCGGCGTCAACGTTGCCGTGCCGGGAGAGCCGCCCGCGGTCACCCCCGACCTCCGCTTCGCCGCCGCCGTCGCCGGTGCCGCCGTACGGGCCGCGCTGGAGGCGTGGGCCGCGGCCGACGGACCCGCCGAGGGGCCCGACGGTCCGGCGGAACTCGCCCTGCGCAATCTCGCGGCACTGCGGGACTTCCCGTGGGGACGGTGACGCGACCGGTTGGGGGAGGTACGCGCCCGTTGGGACGGTGACGCGACCCCCTGGACAGTGACGCGACGGCTCACACCCCGTCCGCGTCCGGCACCCCGTCCGCGTCCGGCACCCCGTCCGCGTCCGGCACCCCGGCCGCCTTGCTCAACCGTGCCCCCAGCTCCCGGACGGCCGTGACGAGTTGTTCCGGCTCGTGCACCACGAAGTCGCACTCCAGCATCGCCAGCCGGAACGCCACCCACTGCACGGCGTCGCCGACGGGACCCCGGAGCCTGCAGCCGCCGTCGTCCAACGGCTCGGGCGTGCCCAGCCAGGCGGGCACCCGGGCGGCGACGAAGTCGGCCGGTGCGGCGAAGGTGACGTCGAAGTCGTAGCTCTGCTGCCGCCGTTGCATCGAGCGCCGCAGGTACTCCGCCGCGTTCCCGGTCGGCAGCTCGCGCGGCGCGAAGCGGGCTCCGGTGGCGAACGGCTCACTGACCCGGTCGACTCGGAACGTGCGCCAGTCGTCCCGGTCGATGTCGTACGCCACCAGGTACCAGCGGCGACCCGTGGACACCAGCCGGTAGGGCTCCGTCAGACGCCGTGACCCGGTGCCGTCCGCGGCCCGGTAGGCGAACCGCAGCCGTTCGTGCCCGGCGACCGTCGAGGCCATGACGGTCAGCGTCTCGGGCGCGATGCTCGGCCCGTCACCGCTGGTCAGTGGCGTGGTCGCGGCCTGGAGCGTGGTCACGCGGTGACGCAGCCTGCCGGGCAGGACCTGCTCCAGCTTGGCCAGGGCCCGCACCGAGGCCTCGTCCAGGCCCTCCACCGCGTGCCCCGCCCCGGCGCGCAGTCCGACCGCGATGGCGACGGCCTCCTCGTCGTCGAGCACCAGCGGGGGCATGGCCTTGCCGGCGACCAGCCGGTAGCCGCCGTCGGCGCCCTTGGTCGCCTGCACGGGGTAGCCGAGTTCGCGCAGCCGGTCGATGTCCCGCCGCACCGTGCGGCGGGACACCCCGAGCCGCTCGGAGAGCTCGCCGCCGGGCCATTCGCGGGGCGTCTGGAGGAGGGAGAGGAGCGTCAGCAGCCGGGCCGGAGTATCCGTCGTCATACCGACGAGGATGCCGGACCACTAGGACACTATCTGACCTATTGAGGGTCTAACTTCGCATCATGAACTCCACCGACACCACCCTCGGCACGGCGGGCGGCGGGACCGACCGCCGGCGCTGGTTCGCCCTCGCGATCGTGATGACCGCGGCCTTCATGGACCTCGTCGACGTGACCATCGTCAACATCGCCATCCCGTCGATCCAGCGGGAGGCGGGCGCGTCCTTCAGCCAGATCCAGTGGATCACCGCCGGTTACGCCCTCGCCTTCGCCGCCGGCCTGATCACCGGCGGGCGGCTGGGTGACATCCACGGGCGCAAGCGGATCTTCCTCGTCGGCATCGGCGGGTTCACCATCGCCTCCGCGCTGTGCGGCCTCGCCGTGAATCCGGAGATGCTGGTCGCCTCGCGGTTCCTCCAGGGCGGCATGGCGGCGCTGATGGTGCCGCAGGTGCTGTCGATCGTGCACGCGACCTTCCCGGCGCACGAGCGCGGCAAGGTGTTCGGGCTGTTCGGCGCGGTCGTCGGCCTCGGGGCCGTGTCCGGTCCGCTGCTCGGCGCGCTGCTGACCGAGTGGAACCTGTTCGGCTGGGGCTGGCGGTCGATCTTCCTGATCAACCTGCCCGTCGGAGTCGCCGGACTGATCCTCGGCAGCCGCTTCATCACCGAGTCCAAGGCGCCGCGCGCACTCAAGCTGGACCTGGTGGGTGTCGCTCTGGTGACGCTGGGCCTGCTGATGCTGCTCTACCCGCTCATCCGGGGCCGCGAGCTGGACTGGCCGGTGTGGGGGTACGTCTCGATGGCCGGCTCGCTAGTCGTCCTCGCGGCGCTGGTGGCGTACGAGAGGCGCAAGACCGCGCGGGACGGTTCCCCGCTGGTCGAGCTGTCGCTGTTCAAGGTCAAGAGCTTCGCTGCCGGGATCGCCGTGCAGACCGTCTTCGGGGTCGCACTCGGTGTGTTCTTCCTGGTCTGGACGCTCTACATGCAGTACGGGCTGGGCTGGACCCCGCTGAAGGCCGGACTGACCGGGGTGCCGTTCTCGATCGCCGTGTCGGTGGCGGCCGGGATGTCGGTACAGAAGCTGGTCCCGCGCTTCGGCCGCAAGGTGCTCCAGGCGGGCGCGCTGGTGATGGCGGCCGGGGTGCTGCTCTACATCTGGGAGTCCGGGCACTACGGCCTGGCCATAGAGCCCTGGCAGATGGCGCTCCCGCTCGTCGTGATGGGCGTCGGCATGGGGCTGATCGTCGCGCCGCTGACTGACGCGATCCTCTCGGAGGTGCCGCGCGAGCACGCCGGTTCCGCGTCGGGCCTGATCAACACCGTGCAGCAGATGGGCAACGCGCTGGGGCTGGGCCTGGTCTCGGTGGTGTTCTTCGGCTCGATCTCCGACCGTCTGCGGCGGGAGCAGGTCGGTCCGGCCTTCGTGGACGCCTTCCAGAACGCGCTCGGCTGGGTCGCCGCGGTGCTGGGCGCCATCTTCCTGCTGATGTTCGCGCTGCCGAAGCGGCCTGCCCAGCATGTGGAGGGCGAGCAGGCGCCGGCGGGGGAGAAGGAAGCGGTGCTGGTCTGACCGCGGGACAACGGGCCCGGCACCTCGGTGCCGGGCCCGTTCGCGTGTCCGCTCCCGGCTCCCTTCCCGCTGTCCAGCCATGCCCGATTGGGTCCGAAGCTGTTTACTTTGCGGAAATCTCGGCGTAGCCTCCCGCTGAAACAACACGTTCGGGCATGAGGCGGAGGTGAACGGACATGTACGCACCGGAGCGGCAGCAGGAGATCCTCCGGCTCGCCCGTGACGGCGGCCGAGTGGACGTCGTGTCGCTGGCCGAGGAGTTCCGGGTGACGGCGGAGACGATCCGCCGGGATCTGAAGGCCCTCGACCGTGCCGGACTGGTCCGCCGGGTGCACGGCGGGGCCATCCCGGCGGGACGCCTCGACTTCGAGCCGGATCTCGCCGAGCGCGAGACGACCGCCGCCGACGAGAAGGACAACATCGCCAAGGCGGCCCTCGCGGAACTGCCCGTCGAGGGCACGGTGATCCTCGACGCCGGGACGACGGTGGCCCGGATGGCCGACACCCTCCCCCTGGAGGCCTCCCTCACCGTCGTCACCCACAGCCTCCCCATCGCGGCCCGTCTCGCCGACCACCCCGGCATCCAGCTCCACCTCATCGGAGGGCGCGTACGGCACCGCACGCGGGCCGCCGTGGACGCCTGGGCGCTGCGTGCGTACGGCGAGATCCGCGCCGACGTGCTGTTCGTGGCCGCCAACGGCTTCTCCGCCGAACACGGCCTGACCACCCCCGACCTCGCCGAGGCCGCCGTGAAGCGCGCGGCCGTGGCCGCCGCCCGCCGGGTGGTGCTGCTCGCCGACTCCTCCAAGCACGGCCAGGAGCACTTCGCCCGCTTCGGCGACCTGAGCGATGTGGACCTGCTGATCACCGACAGCGGGCTGAGCCCCGAAGACGCCGTCGCGATCGAGCGCGGCGGTACGGAAGTAGTGCGCGCATGATCCTCACCGTCACCCCCAACCCGTCCCTGGACCGCACGTACGAGGTGCCGTCCCTCGACCGCGGCGAGGTCATCCGCGCCACCGGCGAGCGGATGGACCCGGGCGGCAAGGGCGTGAACGTCTCGCGCGCCGTCGCCGCGGCCGGCCGGCGCACGGTGGCGGTCCTGCCTCTGGGCGGCGCCCCGGGCGCCCTGGTCGCCGACCTGCTCGACCAGCAGGGCATCGAGGTCGCGCCCGTCCCCGTCGCCGGGGCCACCCGCTCCAACATCGCCCTCGCCGAGTCCGACGGCGTCCTGACGAAGATCAACGCACCCGGCCCCGAGCTCTCCGGCGCCGAACGCGAACTGCTCCTGGAGACCGTACGGCGCCAGTCCCGCGACGCGTCCTGGATCGCCTGCTGCGGCAGCCTCCCGCGCGGCCTCGCCCCCTCCTGGTACGCCGACCTCGTCGCCCGCGCGCACGCCGCCGGGGCCCGGATCGCCCTGGACACCTCCGGGCCGGCGCTGCTCGCGGCCCTGCGCGAGCGTCCGGACGTGGTCAAGCCGAACGCCGAGGAGCTCTCCGAAGCCGTCGGCCGCCCCCTCGCCACCGTCGGCGACGCCGTCAAGGCCGCCGAGGAACTGCGCGAGATGGGCGCCCGGGCCGTCCTCGCCAGCCTCGGCGCCGACGGGCAGCTGCTCGTCTCCGAGCAGGGCGCCTGGTTCGGCAGCGCCCGGGTGGCCGCCGTCCGCAGCAACGTGGGTGCCGGTGACTCCTCCCTCGCCGGATTCCTGATCGCCGGCGGCAACGGCCCCGAGGCCCTGGCCTCCGCGGTCGCGCACGGCGCGGCGGCCGTCCAGTTGCCCGGCAGCGTGATGCCGACGCCGCGCGACCTGGACCCGGCGGCGGTGACGGTCACGGCCGAGGTCCCGGCGGACCGTGTGCTGAAGGAGCCGGTGTCATGACGCACGAGGAGCCGGTGTCATGAGCACGAGAAGCCGGTGTCATGACGCACGACGAGCCGGTGTCATGAGCACGAGAAGCCGGTGTCATGACGCACGACGAGCCGGTGTCATGACGCGCGACGAGCAGCACGGACCGACGCGCGAGCGGCGGGCCCCCTCCCCCTTACCCCCGGGCCCCGCCTCCACCCCCGTCACCCCCCACCGCACCCCCGTCCCCCTCCCCGCCCACCCCTCCCACCGGGCGATACGCGTGCTAAGGAGCCCGCGATGAGCGACATGATCACGGCGGACCTGGTCGATCTCGGCCTGGCCGCCGACACCAAGGAAGCGGCGGCACGAGCCCTCGCCGAGCGCATGGTGGCCCTGGGCCGGGTGACCGACCTGGACGGCTTCCTCGCCGACGTGGCAGCCCGCGAGGCCCAGATGCCGACCGGTCTCGACGGCGGCATCGGCATCCCGCACTGCCGCAGCGAGCACGTCACCGAGCCGACGCTCGCCTTCGGCCGCAGCGCCGCGGGCATCGACTTCGGCGCGGCGGACGGCCCCGCCGACCTGATCTTCCTGATCGCCGCGCCCGCCGGCGCGGACGACGCCCATCTGACGATCCTGTCGTCGCTGGCCCGGCAGCTGATGAACAGCGAGTTCACCGACGCGCTGCGCGCGGTGAGCGACGCGCCGGCCGCGGCGGCGCTGATCCGCGGCGACGAGCCGGACGCACCCGCACCCGCGGGTTCCGAAGACCCCGTGGCGTCGGCGGGAGCGGCCTCTCCCGCCGCCGCCACGGACACAACCGAAGCCGGTGACACGGCCGAAGCAGGCGGCCCTGCCGAAGCCGGGGGCGAGGAGCGGCCGTTCCGTATCGTCGCCGTCACCTCCTGCCCCACCGGCATCGCCCACACCTACATGGCGGCCGAGTCGCTGGAGAACGCCGGCCGGGAGGCGGGCGTCGAACTCACCGTCGAGCCGCAGGGATCGGCCGGTTTCACCCGGCTCGACCCGCAGGTCATCGCGGCGGCCGACGCCGTGATCTTCGCCCACGACGTGCCCGTACGGGAGAAGGAGCGGTTCGCCGGCAAGCCCACCGTCGACGTCGGGGTGAAGGCGGGCATCAACCGCGCCGCCGAACTCATCACCGAGGTCCGTGAGAAGGCCGCGCGTGGCGAGGTCACCTCAGGGTCCGCCCCGGCCACTCCCGTGGAGCGCGCGGGCGAGTCCAGCGAGGGCTACGGCACCAAGCTGCGCAAGTGGCTGATGTCCGGCGTCAGTTACATGGTGCCCTTCGTCGCCGCGGGCGGTCTGCTCATCGCCCTCGGGTTCGCGATCGGCGGCTACAAGGTCGACAAGGCCCCGCCGGTGATGGACCACTTCCTGTGGACGCAGGCCGACAGCTGGGCGGCCTTGCTCTTCCAGATCGGCGGCGTCGCCTTCGGCTTCCTCGTCCCGGTCCTGGCCGGCTACATCGCCTACGGCATGGCCGACCGGCCCGGCATCGTGCCCGGCTTCGTCGGCGGCATGATCGCGTTCAACATCAACGCCGGCTTCCTCGGCGGCCTGGCGGCCGGTCTGATCGCCGGTGGCGTCGTGATGGCGATCCAGAAGGTGAACGTCCCGGCGGCACTGCGCGGCATCATGCCCGTGGTGGTGATCCCGCTGATCTCCTCGGCGATCGTCGGGTTCCTGATGTTCGTCGTCATCGGCAAGCCCATCGCCGAGGCCCAGAAGGGCATGACCGACTGGCTGAACGGCCTGTCCGGCAGCAACGCGATCCTGCTCGGCGCCCTCCTCGGCCTGATGATGTGCTTCGACCTCGGCGGCCCCGTCAACAAGGTCGCCTACACCTTCGCCACGGCCGGTATCGCCGTGGCAAGCCCCAGCGACTCGGCGATGAAGATCATGGCCGCGGTGATGGCGGCCGGTATGGTCCCGCCGCTGGCCATGGCCCTGGCCACGACCGTGCGCGGCAAGCTCTTCACCCAGACCGAGCGCGAGAACGGCAAGGCGGCCTGGGTGCTCGGCGCCTCCTTCATCTCCGAGGGCGCGATCCCGTTCGCCGCGGCCGACCCGCTGCGCGTCATCCCGGCCTCCATGGCGGGCGGCGCGGTCACCGGCGCCCTGTCGATGGCCTTCGGCGCCACCCTGCGCGCCCCGCACGGCGGCATCTTCGTGGTCCCGCTGATCGGCAACCCCTTCCTCTACCTGGTCGCCATCGCCGCGGGTGTCTGCGTCACCACGGCCCTGGTCGTCGTCCTGAAGGGCATGCGCAAGCCGGCCCCGGGCGCGGCACCGGCCCCCGGCGAGGGCGGCGAGGCCCGGGCGGCGGAGACCAAGCAGCCCGTCGCGGTGTGAAGCCGGAGCGAGTTCGCCCCATTCGAGGCGTGTGAACCGTTCATGCCACCTGCGAGATAGATCACGAAAATCACGGCCCGGGACCGAAGTCCCGGGCCGTGGTGTCTACTGGGGCGCATGCCCGAGCACGCCTCCCGCCGGCCCGACGGCCATCCCCTCCCCGCCCTCCCGCAGCAGCGGCAGACGGGCTCCCGGTCGGAGTCCGTGGAGCTGACCGCCGAGGAGAGAGCCGCCTTCGCCGAGCTGGTGCGCCGACTCGGGGACAGAGGCGTCTGAGGAACCTCGGTTCCGCCTCAGGACAGCTGCGCCGCCCGCCGCTCCATCGCCTCGCGCGCCGCGTCCTCGCTGGCGTACACCTCGCACATGTGCCGCCCGTCCGGCGTCGCCGTGTGCTCGACCTCCCAGAGGGAGACCTCGTCGCCGTCGCGCAGCAGGAACGCGTGCTCGTAGAGCGAGAAACCCAGCCCCA
The DNA here is from genome assembly GCF_040637515.1 of Streptomyces sp. NPDC029041. Classification (NCBI taxonomy): domain Bacteria; kingdom Bacillati; phylum Actinomycetota; class Actinomycetes; order Kitasatosporales; family Streptomycetaceae; genus Streptomyces; species Streptomyces sp. NPDC029041. The sequence continues at coordinate 421,060 of NZ_JBEZWO010000005.1, forward strand.
CCCGGCCCGCGCGGCACGGCCGGCCGAAGGCCTGGGTGATCCGGTGCCCGGACGCCGTGGCCAGCAGCGCCGCCGTGTCCACGCCCGGCCGGTCCACGTTCTCCGCCCGGCGCAGTAACCTGCGCGCGTGGTCCGCCGAGTTCTCCGCGGCGTACGCGTGCCGCCGGGCGGGGACCGGTGACAGCTGTACCGTCACCGGCAGTTCGAAGTCCGGGGTGTCCGGCGGCAGCGGCAGCTGCGCGGTCGCGGCACGCAACTCCTCCTCGTCGACGTACACCTCGTGCTGCGGTTCGCTGCCCGGCGCGGTGTTGTGGACGAGCTCCCACAGGGTGAGCGCGGAACCGTCGGCGAGCAGCCAGGTGTGCCGGTACGTCTCCCGGTGCAGGCCCGCGCTGTGGTGCGCGGAATGCAGCGAACCGTCGTGCGCCAGGGCGCAGTCCAGGCGCCGTATCGCCTCGTCCGGTAGCTCGAAGGAGTTCAGGGCGCGGCCGAGGAGTCGCGCGAGGTGCTCCTCCGGAGTCTCGGGCGAGTCGTGGGGTTCGTACGCTGCCGTCTCGTACGGAACGCTCAAGGTTTCTCCCGGCGTTGCTGCATGTCACCTTGTGGGTGCATACCGTAGCCCCTCGGTCGGACATCATGTCCGGGAACCGAGAAAACGTACGTCCGGGAAAACGCGCGGGCCGCGCGAAAAGTTCCCGCGCGGCCCGTTCGGTCCGTCAAAGTCCCCCGTGGGGAGAGCCCTTCAGCCGGTTCGCCGAGAGGTCAGGAAGCGCTGTCCGCGGTCCACTGGCTCCACGCCATGTTCCAGCCGTTGAGCCCGTTGTCCGGCGCCACCGTCTTGTCGGGGGAGTTCTTCACGATCACCACGTCCCCGATGAGGGAGTTGTCGTAGAACCACTTGGCGGGCGTGCTGCCGCCGGCGCCCTGGACGTCGGCGAGGCCCACGCAGCCGTGGCTGGTGCCCTGGCGGCCGAAGGGCGGGTTGCCCTTGTTGTACCAGTAGTTGCCGTGGATGAACGTGCCCGACGTCGTCAGACGCATCGCGTGCGGCACGTCCGGGATGTCGTACTCGCCACCCAGCCCGACCGTCCGGCTGTTCATCCGGGTCTGGACGAACTTCTCGGAGATCACCATCTGCCCGTTGTAGGTGGTGTGCTCCGGGCTGCCCGCCGAGATCGGGATCGTCTTGATGGTCCTGCCGTCCCGGACCACCGTCATGGTCTGGGTGCTGGCGTCGACCGTGGAGACCTGCGAACGGCCCACCGTGAAGGTGACCGTCTTCTTCTGCACGCCGTAGACGCCGTTCGCGCCCTCGACCCCGTCCAGGTCGATCTTCATCGTGACCTTGGAGCCGGCCTTCCAGTACTCCTCCGGCCGGAAGTCCAGCCGCTGCCCGTTGAACCAGTGCCCGACGACCTGCTGCCCGCTGCTGGACGTCACGGTGATGTGCGACTGCACGGCCTTGCGGTCGGTGATGGCCTTGTCGAAGGTGAACGACACCGGCATCCCCACACCGACCGTCGTGCCGTTGTCCGGCGTGTAGGTGCCGATGAAGCTGTTCGACGTCGTCACCGTCGTGAAGATGGAGTTGGCCGCGGCCGTCCGGCCGTCCGCGTCCTTGGCGGTCGCGGATATCTGGTACTTGGTCCCGCGCTCCAGCTGCTCCTTGGGCTTCCACACCTTGCCGTCGCCGGAGACCGAGCCCTCGACGACCTGGCCGCTGCCCGCCACCGTCATCTTCACGTCGGTCAGCTTCCCGTCGCTGACCTTCACGCCGGTGGTGTTGATGGACGCGCCGGTCGAACCGTCCTTCGCCGAGATGGCGATCTTCGCGACGGACGTCCTGGTGCCGCCCTCGCCGCCCTTGTCGTCGTTCTTGGCGTTGGCGCTGCCACCGCAGGCGGTGAGGGTCAGGGCGCCGACCACCAGGGCGGCACAGGCCCCCAGAGTGCGCCGCGCTGAAATGTTCGGCGTTGTCACGGGCTGCTCCCAGTTCGTGTGATGTTGCGTGATCCGCTCCGGTACGTGGGAGTAGAGGGGCCCGGGGGCCGGTCGGGTTCCGTCCGTTCCTCATGAAGGCCGTCACGTGACAGAACCGCGACAAATGACGGTCCGCTGTGCCTTCACTGTGCGCAGCGCACCTGCTCAACGGCCCGTGTACAGCTGCCCGTACGACGGCCACGCCCCGCCCGGACCGTCCACCGGCTCCGCGGCCCGCACGGCCCGGACGATCGCACGCGTCACCATGTCGGCGCCCGCCGCCAGGACCTCGTTCAACGCGAGCGGGTCGGCGGCGTCCAGGGTGCGGTTGCCGGTCGCCAGCGCGAACACCGTGTCCCCGTCGTTGAGGAGATGCACCGGACGCACCGCACGGGCGATGCCGTCGTGCGCCGTGCCGGCCAGCTTCTGCGCCTGCGCCTTGGACAGGTCCGCGTCCGTGGCGACCACCGCGAGGGTGGTGTTGAGCGGCGGTGGCGTGCTCCTCGCGGCCGTCTCGGCGAGACGCCGCTGCGCGGCCGCGTGGACCTCCGGCTCCGGGTACTCCACCCGTCCCTGGAACAACTCCCCGTACAGCACCCCCGTTTCCGGATCCACCGTCGACCCCGCCGCGTTGGCCACCACCAGCGCGGCCACCGTGATCCCCGAACCGAGCACCGTGCTCGCGCTGCCGACACCGCCCTTCACCACCCCGGTCACGGCTCCCGTGCCCGCGCCCACGCACCCCTGGGGCACCCGGGCGCCGAGCTCGCTCGCCGCGGCCGCCTCGACCGCGGCCCGGCCGGTCGCCGCGTCCGGCCGGGCCCGGAAGTCACCACCCCGTCCCAGATCGAAAACGCACGCGGCGGGCACCACCGGCACCACGTGCGCCGGATCCGCCCCGACCCGGATCCCCCGCCCCCGCTCCTCCAGCCAGGCCATCACCCCCGCCGCGGCGTCGAGCCCGTAGGCGCTGCCGCCGGTCAGCACGACCGCCTCGACCTTGCGCACCACGTTGCGCGGGTCGAGCGCGTCCGTCTCCTTGGTGCCGGGCCCGCCGCCCCGCACGTCCACGGCGGCCACGGCCCCGCCCTCCGGGGCGAGGACGACAGTGGTGCCGGTGAGCCAACCGTCGCCGGTGCGGGTCGCGTGCCCCACCCGCAGGCCGGAGACATCCGTCAGTGCGTCAACTGTCATGAGGCACAGTCTCGTCCAGTCGCCGGCCCCACACGCGGCACCGAGGGCACCGAGCCGGTGGGCGCCGCGTCAGGCCGTTGACGAGCGCGTCGAGGGGCATACGGAGGCCTTCGCCCGCTGTGCGTCGCCGGAGGGCACGGGGGCCCTCACCCGCTGTGCGTCGCCGGAGGGCACGGAGGCCCTCACCCGCTGTGCGTCGCCGGCCCGCTCTCCCCGGCCGTCCGGCGCGCGGCCACGGTCTCCGAGGCCACCACCGACAGCGCGCACACCACCCCTGCCGCGAACACCGCCCAGTGTCCGAGGAACGTGCAGCAGATCACCAGCAGGGCCGTCGCCGGCAGCACCACCTGCTGGGTGATGCCCCGCTTGAAGTGGCGCGAGTGCAGGACCCACACCGTGAGCAGGTACAGGGCCGCCGGCAGGGTCACGGCCGCCGACGCCGCCAGCGTGGAGAGGTGCGCCTTGCCTACCGTCTCCTCCACCGCGACCTCCAGCCCGGCCCCGATCGCCGCCGCGGAGGCGAACACCAGGTAGTGGCCGTAGCCCCACAGGAACGCCTGCCGGTTGGATCGCAGATGGCCGTGGACGGGCACCACGAAGTAGATCCACCAGGCCGCGAAGACGATCAGCAGCCCACCCGCGGCGATGGGGAGGAGCTCGCCCAGCGCGTCGTTCTCGTCGATGCCGGACTTCACCGCCACCGTGGCCGCCGCGATCGTCTCGCCCAGCACGATGATCGTGAACAGCCCGTACCGCTCCGCGATGTGGCGGGGATGCCAGGAGGTGGTGTGGCCCCTCTCCGCGAGAGGCGGCACGCACATCTCCAGCAGCGCCATCACCAGGAACCACCAGGGCCGGACCCCCTCGGGCAGGAACAGCAGCCCCAGCCAGCCGGCCTGGCACGCCAGCACACCGCCGGCGTAGCGCAGAGCCGTCCTGCGTTCCGGGCCCTCCCCGGCCCGTGCCGCCCGCAGCCACTGAGCGGCCAGCGCCACCCGCATGATCGCGTAGCCCAGCCAGACCACGAGGTACTCGTGCTCCTCGAACGCCCGCGAGACCCCCGCCGCGAGGACCAGCACACCCGCGATCTGCACCAGCGTGACGACCCGGTACAGCACGTCGTCGTTGTCGTACGCCGAGGCGAACCAGGTGAAGTTCATCCACGCCCACCACACGGCGAAGAACACCATCGCGTAGTCGAGGATCCCCTCGCCCGCGTGCCCCTCGGCGACGGAGTGCACCAGCTCGATACCCGCCTGGGCGACGGCCACGACGAAGCACAGGTCGAAGAAGAGCTCCAGCGGCGAGGCCGCCCGGTGCGCCTCGTCGCGGCCGCGGGCCCGGAGCCTGCGCAGCGGTCCCCTGCCGCCTGGTGCGCCGGAGGGGACGGGCGGGGGAGCGGGGCTGGACGTCATGCGTCCCAGCACAACAGAAGGCACGGGGAATTTCTCCGCGACCGTACCCTGGTTGCATGAGTACCGTCCCCGGCCCCGAGCCGCGCGAGCCGAAGCCCGCGCTGGTCTTCGACGACCCGCTCGACCAGCAGTCCTCCGACGACACCGACCGCGGATGGGGCGAGCGCACCGACTCCGGCGGCAGTGCGGCGGACCTCAAGCGCTTCCTGGACGAGAAGCCGCCCCACCACATCTGAACCGGCCGGGCGGCTGCCCGCAGCGCACGTCCGGCCGCCCGCAGCGCCGTTACGGCCGGTCGTGTCCCGAGCCGCGCTGGGCGACCAGGGCGTCCCGGATCTCCTTCAGAACCTCCAGCTCGGTCACCTCGATGATCTCCTGTGTGCCCTCCTTGGCCTTCCGGCGCGACTCCTGCCGGGCCAGGTACTTCGCCATGGGCAGGACCATCAGGAAGTAGACGACCGCCGCGGTGATCACGAAGCTGAGGGTGGCGCCCAGAACGGAGCCCCACAGGATTTGGATGCCCTTGTCGCCCTTGCAGGTCGAGCTCAGGCACGAGCTGTAGTGGTCGAGGTTCTTGGTCCCGATGGCTCCGACGACCGGGTTGATGATCCCCTTCACCACGGCGTTCACGATGTTGGTGAAGGCGGCACCGATCACCACCGCCACCGCCAGATCGACGACGTTCCCGCGCATCAGGAAGGCCTTGAAGCCCTGCAGGATGTTCGGTTCCTTCTTCTCGCTCACCTCGGGGCGTCTCCTCACACGAGCAGCTTGTGGAACAAAACGCTCCGCAACCTACGTCAACGCCGGGCCGAGGCGGGAACCTGGGTCCCTCAACAGGGAAACGGGGCTCCCCGGGCGTCACCACAGCGTCACCGCCAACCGCCCGGTGGCACCCGCACCGGCGAGCCGCGCGGCCGTGGCCCGCGGTACCGACAGCACGACCAGCGCCCCGCTGTCGCCCGCGCCCTCCACCGGCTCCGGAACCTTCGTGACCCTGGCCCCGCGCGCGACCACCCGGGCAGCGCCGCCCTGCACCGCCCCGTCGGCGGCGATGACGTCGACCCGGTCACCGGGCCGCAGCAGCCGCACGGTGGCCGCGTCGGAGATCCGGACCGGGGCGGTCACCGACCCGGCGGCACGGCGCGGGCCCGCGGGCTGCTGCCCGGACATCGTCGTCGTGTGCGCGGGAGGCCGGGCCCGGGGGTGGCCACGCGGCCCGTCGGCATCGCGCGGGCCCGCCGCCACGAGCGCCGTCGCGGTCACCGCAAGGCCGACGGCCACGGCCCGCCGCCGGTGCCGGACGAGCCGGCCGGAGCGGTGACCGCCGCGCACCCGTACCGGATCGAACCGCGGCACCTCACGGGTCGCGGGCACCTCCGCCCCGGGCGGGCCCGAGGCGAGTGACCAGGAGGGACAAGAGGACACGACCGAGGAACGAGCAACGGGCACGAAGACCACCACCTGCGACGAGGGACCGGCTTGCGCTCCCCACGATGAGGCCTCGCGCCACCGCCCGCTCGAGCCTGTGGATCCCCGATCGACCTGTGGACAACTCCCTCACCCGAACGGGACGCTCCACCACCGACACCCAGAGCCAGACCCAGGAACGTGGACACCCTCAGACCCGGGAATGCCCCCGCCCCCGGAATGCTCCGGCCACGCAACGCTCCCGGCCACGCAACGCTCCCGGCCACGCAACGCTCCCGGCCCTGCAACGCCCCCGACCCCGGAATGCCGCGGCCCCCGGAATGCCCCCGGCCACGCAATGCCCCCCGGCCCGACAACGCCCTCGCGCTCCAGCCCGCCCAAGCCCCCTACGGCAGCGCGAACCCGGGATCCATCCCGCCCAGCGCGCTCACACACAGACAGTCCCGCTCGTGCTCCGCGGGCAGCCCGGCCACCGCGTCGAACAGCACCCCCCGCAGCCGGTCCACGTTCGCCGCGAACACCCGGAGCACCTCGTCGTGGGAGACCCCCTCACCCGTCTCCGCACCCGCGTCGAGGTCGGTGACCAGGGTCAGGGACGTGTAGCAGAGCTCCAGCTCACGGGCGAGCGCCGCCTCGGGATGGCCGGTCATGCCCACCACCGACCAGCCCTGCGCCTGGTGCCACAACGATTCCGCACGGGTCGAGAACCGCGGCCCCTCCACCACGACCAGCGTGCCGCCGTCCACCGGCTCCCAGTCCCGGCCGCGCGCCGCCTTCAGCGCGACGGCCCGCCCGGCGGGGCAGTAGGGGTCGGCCAGCGACACGTGCACCACGTTCGGCACCGAGCCGTCGGGCAGCGGCAGCCCGTCGAAGAAGGTGCCCGCGCGGGACTTCGTGCGGTCGACCAGCTGGTCCGGGACCAGCAGCGTGCCCGGCCCGTACTCGGGGCGCAGGCCGCCCACGGCACACGGGGCCAGGACCTGGCGCACGCCGACCGAGCGCAGCGCCCACAGGTTGGCGCGGTAGTTGATCCGGTGCGGCGGCAGGTGGTGGCCCCGGCCGTGCCGCGGCAGGAAGGCGACCCGCCGTCCGGCGACGTCGCCGAGGAAGAGGGAGTCGCTGGGCGGCCCGTACGGGGTGTCGACCTGGATCTCGGTCACGTCGTCGAGGAAGGAGTAGAACCCCGAGCCGCCGATGACGCCGATCCCGGCGCCTGCCTGGTCCGTCGTGTTCGCCTTGTTCGCCATGTCCGCACCCTAACCGCAGGCGGAAACGCCGAGGACCCCGTCGCCCGGAGGCGACAGGGTCCCGTAAGGATCAGGCCCTACGCGGCGGTGGTGCTGCTGGAGGAGCTGCCGGTGCTCGACGAGGAGCTCGCGGCGGAGCTCGACGAGCCGGAGTCGGAGGACGACGAGCCCGAGGAGGAGGTGCTCGACGACTTCGCCGGGGAGCTGCTCGACGAGGAGCCGCGGCTGTCGTTCCGGTAGAAGCCGGAGCCCTTGAAGACGATGCCGACCGCCGAGAACACCTTCTTCAGGCGGCCCTTGCAGCTGGGGCACTCGGTGAGGGCGTCGTCGGTGAACTTCTGCACCGCCTCGAGGCCTTCGCCGCACTCGGTGCACTGGTACTGGTAGGTCGGCACTGTCTTCCTCCTGGCACTCTCACTCGATGAGTGCTAACGACGATCCATAGTGACGTATTCCGGCCGCTCAGTCCACTGCCACCGGCACGCGGTGACCCACGCCACGTGCGACGGTCCGGCCGCCGCCCCGCGCCGCCAGCCGGGAACGCAGTGCCAGGAGGGTCAGCAGGGCCAGCAGAGTGCCGCCCATCGGCACCAGGAAACCGGCGCCCGACCAGAAGCGGTCCTCCAGCTGTCCGGCGACCGTGACGGCGGCGGCCTGGCCGAGCGCCACCGCGCCGGTCAGCCAGGTGAAGGCCTCGGTGCGCGCGCCGGCCGGGACCAGACTCTCGACCAGGGTGTAGCCGGTGATCAGGGCGGGCGCGATGCACATGCCGACCAGCAGGCCGAGGCCCGCCAGGACCGGCACCGAGTGGGCGGCCCACAGGCCCGACGCGGTGAGGGCGAGCGCCGTGTAACCGACGACCAGGCGTCGCTGCGGGGCCGCCTTCCAGGCGATCGCGCCGCAGACCACGCCGCTGAGCATGTTGCCCGCGGCGAAGACGCCGTAGAGGACACCGTTCAGTCCCGGTTCCCCGATCGACTCGGTGAACGCGGCCAGCGAGACCTGCATACCGCCGAAGACGGTGCCGATGCCCAGGAAGGTCACGATCAGCACGCGCACGCCGGGGACGCGCAGGGCCGAAGCGTGCTCCACGCGCGCGTGCCCGCTGCCGGCGACCGAGGGCTGCGTGCTCTTCTGCGCGGCGAACAGCAGTCCGCCGATCAGGGTCAGCGAGGCCTCGGTGACGAGCCCGGCGGCCGGGTCGACGGCCGTGCACAGGGCGGTGGCCAGCAGCGGTCCGACCACGAAGGTCAGTTCGTCCGTGACGGACTCGAAGGCGGCCGCGGTGGTCATCAGCGGCGAGTCCTTGAGCTTCACGCCCCAGCGGGCCCGCACCATCGGGCCGACCTGCGGCACCGAGGCACCGGTCGGGACGGCCGCCGCGAACACCGCCCACAGGGGCGCGTCCAGCAGCGCGAGCGCCGTCAGCGTCAGCCCGGCGACCGCGTGCAGCAGTACGCCCGGGATCAGCACGGCGCGCTGGCCGTACCGGTCGGCGAGGCGGCCGCTGTAGGGCGCGAACAGGGCCATGGAGACACCGGTGACGGCCGCGGCGGCGCCCGCCGCTCCGTAGGAGCCGGTGGTGTGCTGCACCAGCAGCACGATGGAGATGGTCAGCATCGCGAACGGCTGACGTGCCGCGAAGCCGGGGACCAGGAATGTCCAGGCGCCGCGGGTGCGCAGCAGCCGGCCGTATCCCGGGCGGGCGGAAGACGCCGGGTTCTCCGACGCCTTCGAGGTGACCGTGGACGCCACGGCCCGTGCCTTTCTGCCGCCTGGTAGCGCGGCCCCGAAGCGGGCGGCGCCGAGAGCTGTCCTCTTGCGCGGAACTGCGGTAGATGCCGGGGCCCGGTGAGGAGGGGTGTCCCGACCGCCATACGGTCGCGCCAGCCCTGCGTCAGGCAGAGTTGGTTCGATCTGGGTAACGCCTTCATCGTACAGGGATCAAGGCCCGGTGCGCCTGTGAAAGTGAGCACCATGGGGCCGCCCCCCTGTGAATCACAAAGGGCACAAACCCCCCTCAGGTGCTCGCTCCCTCAGGTGCTCGCCCCGCCCGTGCCCAGCCAGCCGGCCAGCTTGCCGCCGTGCCCCACGGCCCGCAGCCGGTTCTCGGTCGCGTCCCGGACGGGGTCCGTGGCGACCACGAGGAGCTCGTCCCCGCGTTGCAGGATCGTCGTGGGCAGCGGGACGAAGGACTCGCCCTCCCGCACGATGAGGGTCACTGCGGCGCCGTGCGGCAGCCGGAGTTCGGCCACTTCCACACCGTGCATCTTCGATTCGCCGGGGATCGCCACGGACAGCAGGTGCCCGCGCAGCCGCTCCAGCGGCGCCGACTCGATGCCGAGGTCGGCGGCCTCCGAACCGTCGCCGAGCCGCAGCTTGCGGCCCAGCCACGGCAGCGTCGGGCCTTGGACCAGGGTGTAGACGACGACCAGCACGAAGACGATGTTGAAGATCCGGCGGCTGGCGTCGACGCCCTCCACCATGGGGATGGTCGCCAGGATGATGGGCACGGCGCCGCGCAGTCCCGCCCAGGACATCAGGGTCTGCTCCTGCCACGGCACCCGGAACGGCGACAGGCAGACCATCACGCTCAGCGGGCGGGCCACCATGGTCAGGACCAGTCCGATGACCAGCGCGGGCACGATGTCGTCGCCCAGCTCGTGCGGGGTGACCAGCAGACCGAGCAGGACGAACATGCCGATCTGGGCCATCCAGCCGAGCCCGTCGGCGAACCCGCGCGTGGCCGGCCAGTGGGGCAGGCGCGCGTTGCCCATCACCATCGCGGCGAGGTACACCGCGAGGAAGCCGCTGCCGTGGGCCAGCGCGCCGGCCGCGTACGCCACCACGGCGATCGCCATGACGGCGATCGGGTAGAGGCCCGACGCGGGCAGCGCCACGTGCCGAAGGCCCCAGGAGCCAAGCCAGCCCACCGCGAGTCCGATGGCCGCGCCGATGGCCAGCTCCCCGATGATCACGCCCAGCAGCGTGTACCAGTGCTCGACCGGACCGGCCGTGGACAGGGAGACCACGAGGATGACCACGGGGGCGTCGTTGAAGCCGGACTCCGCCTCCAGCGTGCCCGTCACGCGCGCGGGCAGCGGGATCTTGCGCAGCACCGAGAAGACGGCCGCCGCGTCCGTCGAGGAGACGACCGCCCCGATGATGAGCGCCTGCCGCCACTCCAGCCCGATCAGATAGTGCGCGGCCGACGCCGTGACCCCGACGCTCACCGCGACACCGGCCAGCGCCAGTGCCGTGGCGGCCGGCAGGGCCGGCTTGATCTCCTTCCACTTCGTGCCCAGACCGCCCTCGGCCAGGATCACGACCAGGGCCGCGTATCCGATGACCTGGGTCAGTTCGGCGTTGTCGAAGTGGATGTCGCCCACGCCGTCCTGGCCCATGGCGACGCCTATCCCCAGGTACACGAGCAGGCTGGGGAGCCCGCTGCGCGAGGAGATCCGTACCGCTGCGACGGCGACGAGCAGGACGAGCGAGCAGACGAGCAGGAGCTGGTTGAGGTGGTGAACAGTCAGCGGCCGAATCCTTCCCTGGCCCGCACGCATGCGCGCGTGGGCTCACGTACATCGCACATGAAGCGGTGGCGCAGCGCGCCAACTACTTCGTTACCTTACCTAAGTCTTGACGATTTCTTGACGCTTCAGGGGGCAAGATCGAACGTCCGTCCGGGCTTGATCCCGACTCCGCGTCAAGGCGCGCAAGGCCCTGCGCCTATCGTTGCTCCAGCGCTCAGTTAAAAGCACAGCCGAACCTGCCGCTCGCGTTAGGACAGCAAGGACAGCGATGCCCCCCAACACCACCGCCTCCACGGGTCAGCAGCCCGGCAAGTCCGGCAGGAGAAAGGGGCGCAAAGCCCGACTTATCGTGCTCGTCCTCGTGCTGGCCCTCATCGGGGGTGTGGCGTACGGGTCGTACTGGTCCATCAGTACCGTCCGGGCCTCCTTCCCGCAGACCAAGGGCACCCTGACGCTGAAGGGCCTCTCGGGTCCCGTCGAGGTCAAACGCGACAACTACGGCATCCCGCAGATCTACGCCTCCTCCGACGCGGACCTGTTCATGGCGCAGGGCTACGTCCAGGCGCAGGACCGGTTCTACGAGATGGACGTCCGCCGCCACATGGCCTCGGGCCGGCTGTCGGAGATGTTCGGCAAGAGCCAGGTCGACAACGACGAGTTCCTGCGCACCCTCGGCTGGGACCGGGTCGCCCAGCAGGAGTACGACACCAAGCTGTCGGCGACCACGAAGAAGTACCTCCAGGCGTACGCCGAGGGCGTCAACTCCTACCTCCAGGGCAAGGACGGCAAGGACATCTCCCTGGAGTACGCGGCGCTGGGCTTCACCAACGACTACAAGCCGCAGGCGTGGACCCCGGTCGACTCGATCTCCTGGCTGAAGGCGATGGCCTGGGATCTGCGCGGCAACATGCAGGACGAGATCGACCGCGCCCTGCTGACCAGCCGCCTCGGCCCGAAGCAGATCGCCGACCTGTACCCGCAGTACCCGTACAGCCGCAACAAGGCGATCGTCCAGGAGGGCCAGTACAACGAGCTGGCGGGGGCGTTCGAACAGGGCGGCACGAGCGGCGCGTCCGGCACCTCCGGCGCGAACGGGACCGGCGGCACCTCCACCGGCACGGCGTCCGGCGGCTCCGGCACGGCCGGCACCGCCTCCGGCACGGCCGGCACCGCCTCCGGCGCCTCGGGCACCGAGGGCCTGGACAGCCAGCTCGGCGGCCTCACCCACGTCCTGGACGACCTCCCGCCGGCCGTCGGCGTGAACGGCGACGGCATCGGCTCCAACTCCTGGGTCGTCGGCGGGGAGCACACCATCACCGGCAAGCCGCTGCTGGCCAACGACCCGCACCTGTCGCCCTCCCTGCCGTCCGTCTGGTACCAGATGGGCCTGCACTGCCGCAGCGTCTCCAGCGCCTGCCAGTACGACGTCAGCGGCTACACCTTCGCCGGCATGCCGGGCGTGATAATCGGCCACAACCAGAACATCGCCTGGGGCATGACCAACTCCGGCGTGGACGTCACGGACCTCTACCTGGAGAAGATCACCGGCAACGGCTACCTGTACGACGGCAAGGTCAAGCCCTTCAAGACCCGCGAGGAGACCATCAAGGTCGCCGGGGGCACGTCCAAGAAGATCGTCGTACGGCAGACCGAGGACGGGATGCCCCTGCTGTCCGACCGCGACGAGGAGCTCGTGAAGGTCGGCAGGAAGGCCACCGTCGACACCGCCGCGCCCGACCGGGGTGACGGCTACGGCGTCGCGCTGCGCTGGACCGCCCTGCAGCCCGGCACCACCATGGACGCCGTCTTCGCCATGGACAAGGCGAAGAACTGGGGCGACTTCCGCAAGGCCGCGTCGCAGTTCGAGGTGCCCTCGCAGAACCTGATCTACGCCGACAACGAGAACCACATCGGCTACACGCTGCCCGGGAAGATCCCGATCCGCGCGAAGAAGGACAACGGCTCCATCCCCGCGCCCGGCTGGGACTCCGGGTACCGCTGGAGGGGCTACATCCCGCAGGACGCGCTGCCCTACGAGTACGACCCGGAGCGCGGCTACATCGTCACCGCCAACCAGGCCGTGATCGACCCGGACACGTACCCGTACACGCTCACCGCGGACTGGGGCTACGGCGCACGCAGCCAGCGGATCACCGACCTGATCCAGTCGAAGATCAAGGACGGCGGCAAGATCTCCACGGACGACATGCGCCAGATGCAGCTGGACAACAGCAGCGAGATCGCCCGGTTGCTGGTGCCCACGCTGCTGAAGATCGACCCGGAGAACCAGGACGTCCGCGACGCGCAGAAGCTCCTGGAGGGCTGGGACTACACCCAGGACGCCGACTCCGCGGCAGCGGCCTACTTCAACGCCGTCTGGCGCAACATCCTCAAGCTCGCCTTCGGCAGCAAGCTGCCCAAGGAGCTGCGGCCCAAGGGCCAGTGCCTGTGGGTCGAGCCGGTCAACACCACCGGCCCGGCCGACGAGGCCGAGAAGGTCCGCGAGTGCGGCCAGCGCGACCCCGACCAGGCCCAGCCGGACGGCGGGGACCGGTGGTTCGAGGTGGTGCGCACACTCATGGACAAGCCGGACAGCGACTGGTGGACGACCCCCGAGGTGGGCACCCGGCCCGCCGCCCACAACCGCGACCAGCTGTTCAAGCGGGCCATGATCGATGCCCGCTGGGAGCTGACCGCCAAGCTCGGCAAGGACATCGACACCTGGAGCTGGGGCCGGCTGCACCGCCTGTTCCTGAAGAACCAGACCCTCGGCACCGCGGGCCCCGGTTTCATCCAGTACGCCCTCAACCGCGGCCCCTGGGAGCTCGGCGGCGGCGAGGCCACGGTCAACGCGACCGGCTGGAACGCGGCCGGCGGCTACGGGGTCGTGTGGGTGCCGTCCATGCGGATGGTGGTGAACCTCGACGACCTCGACAAGTCGAAGTGGATCAACCTCACCGGCGCCTCGGGGCACGCCTACAGCGCCCACTACGTCGACCAGACCGACAAGTGGGCCGACGGCGAACTGCTGCCGTGGGCCTTCTCGGACCAGGCGGTCGAGAAGAGCACGGCCGACAAGCTGGTGCTCAAGCCGTGAGCCGCTGACGCCGGCAGGACGAGCGGCCCTCCACGCACGCGTGGAGGGCCGTTTCGCGTCAGCGTGCCGGCCCGAACCGCCGTACCCCCGACGGTGTCACCACCGCCTGGACCGGCCGGTCGTGCGGCTCCTCCGGGACGTGCTCGACGACCTCGGAGTCGTACAGCAGCACCACCAGCGCGGGGTGAACGCCCGCCCGCTCCAGTCGTGCCAGGACCCGGTCGTACGAGCCGCCGCCCCGCCCCAGCCGCATCCCGCGCGCGTCCACCGCGAGCCCCGGCAGCAGCACGGCGTCGGCGGTGGTCACGGCGTCCGGCCCGAGACGCTCGCCCACGGGTTCGAGGAGGGCCATCCTGGAGCCGTGGCGGACGGGCGCGAGCGAACTCGCGCCCTCGTACGCGCCCCAGTCGAGGTCGTTGTCGGGCAGCAGGACCGGAAGCAGCACGCGCACGCCCCGGTCGCGCAGGGCGTCAAGCAGCGCGGGAGTGCCGGGTTCACTCCCCACGGAGACGTACGCGGCGACCGTCCCGGCCCCCGCCAACTCGCGCAGCTCCAGCGCCCGCCCGGCCAGCGCGGCCGACGTTTCCCGCAGGTCGTCCGCCGTCAACCTGCTCCTCACCGCGAGGAGGTCGCGCCGCAATCTCCGCTTGTCAGGCTCGCCCGGACGTGCGATGGACCTCAATGGTTGCTCCCGTACCGTCCCAATACGCTCATATGAGCTCCTATGAACCGGAGCCGCAGATTCCATGCAAAGGCACCGGATAGGGTGGCCGACATGACTCAGCACCCTCGGATCAGCAAGGCTGTCATTCCCGCAGCAGGCCTCGGTACCCGGTTCCTGCCGGCCACCAAAGCCACTCCCAAGGAAATGCTGCCGGTCGTCGACAAGCCCGCGATCCAGTACGTGGTCGAGGAGGCCGTCGCCGCGGGTCTCGACGACGTCCTCATGGTGACGGGCCGCAACAAGCGCCCCCTCGAGGACCACTTCGACCGCAACTACGAGCTGGAGTCGGCCCTCCAGAAGAAGGGCGACGCCGGGCGCCTGGCCAAGGTGCAGGAATCCAGCGACCTCGCGACCATGCACTACGTCCGCCAGGGCGACCCCAAGGGCCTCGGCCACGCGGTCCTGTGCGCCGCCCCGCACGTGGGCGACGAGCCCTTCGCGGTCCTCCTCGGCGACGACCTCATCGACCCCCGCGACCCGCTGCTGCAGCGCATGGTCGAGGTCCAGGAGCAGCGCGGCGGCAGCGTCGTCGCGCTCATGGAGGTCGCCCCCGAGCAGATCCACCTCTACGGCTGTGCGGCCGTCGAGACCACCGAGGACAGCGACGTCGTCCGGGTCAGCGGCCTCGTCGAGAAGCCCGAGCCGGCCGACGCGCCCTCCAACTACGCCATCATCGGCCGCTACGTCCTCGACCCGCACATCTTCGAGATACTGCGCCGGACCGAGCCCGGCCGCGGCGGCGAGATCCAGCTCACCGACGCCCTCCAGCAGCTCGCCGAGGACGAGAAGATCGGCGGCCCGGTGCACGGCGTCGTCTTCAAGGGCCGCCGCTATGACACCGGCGACCGCGGCGACTACCTGCGTGCCATTGTCCGACTCGCATGCGAACGTGAAGACCTGGGCCCGGACTTCCGGACCTGGCTTCGCAGTTACGTAGCCGAGGAGATGTAGCACGTTGAGCAGCACCGCGCCCCACGTCACCGGCCAGGACCCCTTCGGCCCCGACCACCTCTGGTCGGTGGACGAGCACCTGGAGGACATCCTCGCCACCGTCCGGCCCCTGGAACCCATCGAGCTGCACCTGCTCGACGCCCAGGGCTGCGTCCTCGTCGAGGACATCACGGTGCCGGTGTCCCTGCCGCCCTTCGACAACAGCTCGATGGACGGCTACGCGGTACGGGTCGCGGACATCGCGGGCGCGAGCGAGGAGTTCCCGGCGGCCCTCGAGGTCGTCGGGGACGTCGCCGCGGGCCAGTCCGAACTGCTGCCCGTGGGCCCCGGTCAGGCCGCCCGCATCATGACCGGCGCCCCGCTGCCGCCCGGCGCCGAGGCGGTCGTGCCCGTCGAGTGGACCGACGGCGGTCTCGGCGAGGGCCCGGTGCACGGCATGCGCGCCCGCAGCCTCGGCCCCGAGGGCGCCACCGGCCACGTGCACGTGTACCGCCCGGCCGAGGCACGCGCGCACGTGCGCGCGAAGGGCAGCGACGTGAAGGCCGGCGACCGCGCCCTGGAGGCCGGCACCGTCCTCGGCCCGCCCCAGATCTCCCTGCTCGCCGCGATCGGCCGCGGCACCGTCCGGGTCCGCCCGCGCCCGCGCGTGGTGGTGCTCTCCACCGGCAGCGAACTCGTCCCCCCCGACACGGAACTGGGCACCGGTCAGATCTACGACTCCAACAGCTTCGCCCTCACCGCCGCCGCCCGCGACGCCGGCGCCATCGCCTACCGCGTGGGAGCCGTCGCCGACGACGCCGAGACCCTGCGCTCCACCATCGAGGACCAGCTGGTCCGCGCCGACCTGGTGGTCACCACCGGCGGTGTGAGCGTCGGCGCGTACGACGTGGTCAAGGAGGCCCTGTCCCACGTCGGCGACGAGGACGAGGCCGGCAGTGGCATCGAGTTCCGCAAGCTCGCCATGCAGCCCGGCAAGCCCCAGGGCTTCGGCTCCATCGGCCCCGACCACACCCCGCTGCTGGCCCTGCCCGGCAACCCGGTGTCGTCGTACGTCTCCTTCGAGTTGTTCGTCCGCCCCGCGATCCGCACCCTCATGGGGCTGGAGGACGTCCACCGCCCGACGACCCGGGCGACCCTGTCCGCCGGCAAGGCGCTGACCTCCCCGAAGGGCCGTCGGCAGTTCCTGCGCGGCACGTACGCCGACGGCACGGTCACGCCGGTCGGCGGCGCCGGCTCCCATCTGGTCGCGGCCCTCGCCCACGCGGACGCCCTGATCACCGTCCCCGAGGACACCGTCTCCCTCGAACCGGGCACCGAGGTCGAGGTGGTCCTGCTCGGCCGATAGCCGCTGGTTGGGGGTACCGTGTCGCGCACAACAGGCCCGTGCGCCGCACCGCGTCGGGCCCGGACCGGGAGCGTCACACAGCATGAACACGCAGGACCCACCCCCGCAGGACGGCCTCGCGCAGGACCGGCTGACGCACATCGACGAGGCGGGCGCCGCCCGCATGGTCGACGTGTCGGGCAAGGACGTGACCGCACGCACCGCCCGCGCCAGCGGACGCGTCCTCGTCTCGCCCCGCGTGATCGAGCTGCTGCGCGGCGAGGGCGTCCCGAAGGGCGACGCCCTCGCGACCGCGCGGATCGCCGGGATCATGGGCGCCAAACGCACCCCCGACCTGATCCCGCTCTGCCACCCGCTGTCGGTGTCCGGTGTGAAACTGGACCTGTCGGTCGCGGACGACGCCGTGGAGATCCTGGCCACCGTGAAGACGACGGACCGCACGGGTGTCGAGATGGAGGCCCTCACCGCGGTCTCCGTCGCCGCGCTCACCGTGATCGACATGGTCAAGGCGGTCGACAAGGGAGCGGTCATCACGGACGTACGCGTGGAGGAGAAGACGGGCGGCAAGTCGGGCGACTGGAGCCGGTCATGACGTATCGCGCTCTCGTCGTCACGGCCTCGAACCGGGCCGCCGCCGGGATCTACGAGGACAAGGGCGGCCCGATGATCTCGGACGGCCTGAAACGCTTCGGCTTCGAGGTCGACGGCCCGCAGGTCGTCCCCGACGGCGACCCGGTCGAGGCCGCCCTGCGCGCCGGCGCGGACGCCGGCTACGACGTCATCGTGACCACCGGCGGCACGGGCATCTCGCCCACCGACCGCACGCCCGAGGCGACCCGCCGCGTCATCGACCACGAGGTGCCGGGCATCGCCGAGGCCATCCGGGCGTACGGCCGCCAGAAGGTGCCGACCGCGGCGCTCTCCCGGGGCCTGGCCGGAGTGGCGGGCGGCACGCTGATCGTCAATCTGCCCGGCTCCAGCGGCGGAGTGAAGGACGGCCTCGCCGTCCTGGAGCCGCTGCTCGTCCACGCCGTCGAGCAGCTCCGGGGCGGCGACCACCCCAGACCCGGCAGCGGGGGTGCGAGCTGAACAGCCCATCCTGGCCCGTGGAACTGGTGGACGGCGACATCGTCCTCAGGCCGATAAAGCTGCGCGACCAGCGGGCCTGGCGCGAGGTCAACCGGCGCAACCGCGACTGGCTGCGCCCCTGGGAGGCGACGATCCCGCCGCCCGCGCCGGGCGGGCCCATGGCGCACCGGCCCACCTTCCGCCAGATGGTCCGCCATCTGCGCTCGGAGGCGAACGCGGGCCGGATGCTGCCCTTCGTCATCGAGTACCAGGGGCGGCTGGTCGGGCAGTTGACCGTCGCAGGGATCACCTGGGGATCGATGTGCTCGGGGCACGTCGGTTACTGGGTGGACGAGTCGGTGGCCGGCCGCGGGGTGATGCCGACATCGGTGGCGCTCGTCGTGGACCACTGTTTCCGCACCGTCGGACTGCACCGCATCGAAGTCTGCATTCGTCCGGAGAACGGGCCCAGCCGCCGGGTCGTGGAAAAGCTCGGATTCCGCGAGGAGGGGCTGCGGCCGCGCTATCTCCACATCGACGGAGCGTGGCGCGATCACCTCGTCTTCGCCCTCACGGCCGAGGAGGTGCCGGACGGCTTGCTCAAGCGCTGGCACCGGGCACGCGCGCAGAGCAACCCGGGAATGCGCAACCACCCGGGAAATTGAATACATGTTCGAAATTGATCGGTCGATGACCGTCTCAGGGCAATGAATTCCCGGCCTGAGCGGTCTGCTGATCGCATCGGTCGCAAAAAAAGTTCGAAATATCAGCCAGATCGTGCGACACACCGGCTCAATTGGCAGATGGCCTCACACAAACCCCTCTACGGTGTGAGACGTGAGCAGCAGCGGCCTCATCTACGCAGTCATTGTCGGGGCCTGGGCCGCCTACTTGGTGCCGATGTGGCTCCGTAGGCAGGACGAGCTGAACGAGGCCCGTCCGACGGAACGCTTCAGCACCGCCATCCGGCTGCTGTCCGGACGGGCGGGGATGGAGCGCCGGTACGCCAAGGACCTGCGGGCGCGCTCCACCGACGAGGGGGAGCAGGGCGCCGACGACCCGGACGCCGTCACCGACTCGGTGGACGTCCGGGCCTTCGCCGTGTCCAAGACCCGCCCGCAGGCCCAGGCACCCGTCCCCTCGCCCGCCCCCGAGCAGCCGGCCCGCCCGGCGGCCCCCGAACCCCAGGCCCGGCAGTCGCCCGCACCCGACGCGGCGCGCTCCGGGCGTCCCCGGGAGCGGGTGCCCGCGGCCCGGCACAACGCCTCGGCGCGAGCGAACCAGGCAGCCGCGGCACGAGCCCGGCGCTCCAAGGTTCTCGCGCGCCGCCGGCGCACCACCATCATGCTGTTCCTCGCCTTCACCCTCGGCGCGATCGTCGCCGCGGTCGGGGGACTCGCGTTCCTGTGGGCCCCCGGCGTGCCCGCGGTCATGCTCAGCGTCTACATCGCCTACCTGCGCTCCCAGGAACGCCGCCGCTTCACGTACCAGATGGACCGCCGCATGGCCGAGGCCGCGGCCCAGCGCCTGCGGGAGCGGCAGCGCCAGCCCCGCCGGCGCGCCCTGGCCGACGAAGAGAGCGACGAACCGGAGGAGGGAGCCGAGCCGGTGACCGACCCCGGCCTCTCGGCCCTCGCGGCGGACCGACGCGCCCTCGTCGAGCAGACCGACCACGCGGAGTGGGTCGACCAGCAGCGCGAACGGCAGCGGCGGCCCGGACAGGGCGGCGACAGCTGGGAGCCCGTGCCGGTGCCCCTGCCGACCTATGTGACGGCCCCGGTCGCCCCGCGGGCCACCAGCGACGTGGACCTCGGCGCCCCCGACACCTGGAGCGCGGCCCGGTCGAGCACGGTGACCCCCGACGCGGAGGCAGGCCCCGGCGCCGCCGGCCACCCGGGCGAGCCGCACCCGACCGCCCAGGACGACGGCGACGGCGACGGCGACGGACGCACCGACGCCCGCCGCGCGGCCTCCGCCCGACGGGCCCGGGAGCGCGGGCGCACCCCGCTGTTCGACCAGTACGAGGACGGGGAGCGGCCCCGGGCCGCGAACGAGTAGCGCCGCGAAGCCGCAGGTGACCGCCCCTCGGGAACGGATTTCCAAGCAGGCCGATCGGGGTGCTAAAGTTTCACTCGTTGCAAGGGCCTGTGGCGCAGTCCGGTAGCGCACCTCGTTCGCATCGAGGGGGCCAGGGGTTCAAATCCCCTCAGGTCCACGCAGCTCAGAGCCCCGGTCGGGACACCGACCGGGGCTCTGACGTGTGTTCAGCGCCACAACGTTGCCCAAGCTTGGCCCGGCCGTGGATCTCCGCAGCGATCTCACCGCGGACACTGGGGCGTCCAGTGGATGCGCTCACGCGGAGGTGCCGTGGCCCCCTTCGTTTCCGAGGCCGTCGCCGCCGTCCTCGCGGGCGGGACGGACCTGTTCCTCGCCCGGGCGGCGTGGCTGCACTGGACCGGCTCCGACCGGGCGCCCGACCTGCTGTTCGGGTACTCGCTGAACCCGTCGGTCATACGCGGGCACGAGCGCGGCATCGTCCCCCTCGCCGCCTTTGCGGTCTGCCTCACGGTCGGTGTCGCCGCCGCCACCGCCGCCAAGGGCGCAGCGGGGCTCGCACTGGTGCATGTCAGTGGGGTCTTCATCCTCGGCTCGATCCCTTGGACGGCGCTGCACCTGACGATCGCCTGGTTCAACTGGCCGAAGGCGCTGGTGCCGCCGCACCGGCGGGGCGAGAGTGGCTCGGTGACCGAGTGGTGGCGGCAGCGCGCGGCGGGTGACAAGGGCCGCGGCCGGGACGCTCGCTGAGCCCTCGTCAGCCGTGTGATCAGAGTCGCTTCGCGAAGCAGCGGCTCGCCTCGTGGTGGCGGTAGTAGCCGAACTTGGCGCACGGCTCATAGCCACTGGACGTGTACAGGGCAATGGCCTCCGGCTGCTTGGTGCCGGTCTCCAGAACCATACGGATGCGGCCGGCCGCGCGGGCGTCCTCCTCCAGAGCGGCCAGGACCCGCCGGGCCAGCCCCCGGCCACGCATGGCGTCGATCACATACATGCGCTTGAGCTCGGCGTCGCCGTCGAGATTGCCCTCGCCGTTGGTGTCCTGGGCGCGCCAGCCGCCCGAGGCGACGGGGGTGCCGTGCTCGTCGTACGCGATCAGGTAGACGCCGTTCGGCGGCGCGAAGTCCGCGGCGGCCATGGGCGTGGCGTCGCCGTCGTCGCCGTAGCGGACGGCGTACTCGGCCTGGACCTGGTCGTTCAGCTTCATGGCGTCGGGATGGTCGAAGGAGACCCGGCGTATGTGCATGGCCGCTACCGTATTCGATCCGGAACTGGACCTCGTCCAGCGTGCCGGTATCGTGCCGGGGTGCTCACTGTGACCTCTGTGAATGTGAACGGGCTGCGTGCCGCCGCGAAGAAGGGCTTCGTGGAGTGGCTCGCCGGCACCGAAGCCGACGTGCTGTGCCTGCAGGAGGTGCGCGCCGAGCCGGAGCAGCTGCCGGAACACGTCCGCACCCCCGAGGGCTGGCACGTCGTGCACGCGCCGGCCGCCGCCAAGGGGCGGGCCGGGGTGTCCCTGTACAGCCGCCGCGAGCCCGACCGGGTCCAGATCGGGTTCGGCTCGCAGGAGTTCGACGGCAGCGGGCGGTACGTGGAGATCGACCTGCCCGGGGTCACCGTCGCGTCCCTCTATCTGCCCTCCGGCGAGGTCGGCACCGAGCGGCAGGACGAGAAGGAACGCTTCATGGGTGAGTTCCTCGCCTACCTGAAGGGGCTGCGGGAGCGTGCCGCCGCCGACGGGCGCGAGGTGCTCGTCTGCGGCGACTGGAACATCGCCCACCAGCGGGCTGACCTGAAGAACTGGCGTGCCAACCAGAAGAACTCCGGGTTCCTGCCGGAGGAGCGCGAGTGGCTCGGCCGGGTGCTCGACCCGGCCGACGGCGGCTACGTCGACGTCGTACGCGCCCTCCACCCGGACGTCGAGGGGCCGTACTCGTGGTGGTCGTACCGGGGGCGGGCCTTCGACAACGATTCAGGATGGAGGATCGACTACCACGTGGCCACCACCGGGCTGGCCGAGCGCGCGGTCAAGGGGTTCGTGGAAAGGGCGGCCACGCACGCCGAGCGGTGGTCCGACCACGCGCCGGTGACCGTGGTCTACGACCGTTGAAGGCCTCCGCATCCCCGGTCCGCGACCGTCAGGGCTTCCGCATCCTCCGGTCCAGCGCCAGTGACAGTTCCGCCTCCACCACGCTGCGGGCCAGGGGGCGCAGGCGGGGCAGGTTCTGGGCGGAGGTGTGGCGGAGGACGAGGTCGGTGAAGAGGTCGGCGAGGGCGTCGGCGTGGGTGCGGACCTGTTGGGCGGCGCGGAGGACCTCCGGGAGGGGGATGCCCTCGCGGACCAGGGCCGACGAGACGTCCAGCAGGCGGCGGCTGATGTGGACGATCTCCTCGCCGTCGGTGCCGAGGTAGCCGAGTTCCATCGCGGCGGCGAGGTTCTCCGGTGTGACCTCGCCCGCGTAGCGGTCGGCGAGCTCCTCCGGGGTGAGGTGGACGGGCTCCTCCTCGGTGGGGCCGCCGACGCCGAGCAGGTCGCCGACGTCCCGGCCGTGGTCGAAGGCCTCCGCCAGTTCCGCGATGCCGTTGAGGGTGTGGCCGCGTTCCAGCAGGGCCGTGATCGTGCGCAGCCGGGCCAGGTGCTGGTCGTCGTACCAGGCGATGCGGCCCTCGCGGCGGGGTGGCCGGATGAGTTTGCGTTCGCGGTAGAAGCGCAGGGTGCGCACCGTGATCCCGGCGAGGCGGGCCAGCTCTTCCATGCGGTATTCACGCTTCTCGGCCACCTGGGCACCTTAAGGCGTACTGCGGGTAACTTCCTTGTCCCGCCCCCTACCCATCAGTACGCCGCTGCCCTACGCTCCCACTGCGCCAGTGTTCACTGGCGCGGTTCTCGTGGTGTGTGGAGGTGTCGGCATGGGCGAGCGCGAACACGAGCATGTGCGGGTCGCTGTGGTCGGGTCCGGGTTCGGCGGGCTGGGGGCCGCCGTGCGGCTGCGCCGCGAGGGGGTCACCGACTTCGTCGTCCTGGAGCGGGCGAGCAGTGTCGGCGGCACCTGGCGGGACAACAGCTACCCCGGATGCCGGTGTGACGTGCCCTCGCACCTCTACTCGTTCTCCTTCGCGCCCAACCCCGACTGGCCGCGCACCTTCTCGGGGCAGGAGCACATCCGCGCCTACCTGGAGCACGTGACGGACGTGTTCCGGCTGCGCCCGCACCTCCGCTTCGATTCGGAGGTGAAGCGGATGACCTGGAACGCGGAGCGGCTGTGCTGGGACATCGAGACCAGCAGCGGGAACCTGTCGGCGGACCTGGTCGTCTCGGCGACCGGGCCGCTGTCCGATCCGAAGGTGCCGGACATCCCCGGGCTGGAGACCTTCCCCGGCAAGGTGTTCCACTCGGCCCGCTGGGACCACGACTACGACCTGCGCGGCAAGCGCGTCGCCATGGTGGGCACCGGCGCCTCGGCCGCCCAGATCGTGCCGTCGATCCAGCCCGACGTCTCGCGGCTCACCCTGTTCCAGCGCACGGCGCCCTGGGTGATGCCCCGCATGGACCGGACGATCAGCGACGCCGAGCGGTGGGTGCACCGGCGGCTGCCCTTCACCTCGCAGGTGCGCCGCGGACTGCTGTGGGGCATCCGCGAGCTGCAGGTGCAGGCGTTCACCAAGCATCCGAAGCAGCTCGGGCTCGTCGAGGACCTGGCCCGGCGCAACATGGCCCGGTCCATCAAGGATCCGGCCCTGCGGGCGAAGCTCACCCCGGACTACCGCATCGGCTGCAAGCGGATCCTGCTGTCCAGCGACTACTACCCGGCGCTCGCGCAGCCGAATGTGGACGTGATCGCGAGCGGGCTGACCGAGGTCCGCGGTTCGACCCTCGTCGCCGCCGACGGCAGTGAGGCCGAGGCGGACGCGATCGTCTTCGGTACCGGATTCCACGTCACCGACATGCCCATCGCCGACCGGGTCGTGGGCGCCGACGGGCGGACGCTCGCCGAGACCTGGAAGGGCGGCATGGAGGCCCTGCGCGGCGCCTCGGCGGCCGGCTTCCCCAACTGGATGACGGTCATCGGGCCCAACACCGGTCTCGGGAACTCCTCGATGATCCTCATGATCGAGTCCCAGCTGAACTACCTCGCCGACTACGTCCGGCAGCTCGACGTCCTCGGCGGCCGGGTCGCCCTGGACGCCCGCCCGGACGCCGTGCGCACCTGGAACGACCGGCTCCAGGAGCGTATGAAGCGCACCGTGTGGAACACCGGCGGCTGCACCAGCTGGTACCTCGACGCGAGCGGCCGCAACACCACCATCTGGCCCGGCACCACCGGGGAGTTCCGGCGGGCGACGCGGCGGGTGGATCTCGCGGAGTACGAGGTCCTGCGCGCGCCCGTGCCGGACAGGCCCGCCGCGCGGACGGCCGGGGTGGACGCGTGAGCCGCCTCCTGCTCCCCCAAGCTCTCGGCTTCGCTCGAGCAGGGGGGACCCCCATCGACTCCGGCCCCTACGCCCCGCCCGCCCCGGCACGCGAGCTGACCGCCGTCTCCGCCGACGGCGCCCGGCTGCACGTCGAGGTCCACGGGCCCGAGGGCGCCCCCGCCGTCGTCCTCGCCCACGGCTGGACCTGCTCCACCGCCTTCTGGGCGGCGCAGATCCGCGACCTGGCCGCGGACCACCGGGTCATCGCCTACGACCAGCGCGGTCACGGCCGCAGCCCCGCGAGCTCCGCGTGCAGCTCCGACGCGCTCGCCGACGACCTGGAAGCGGTCCTCGAGGCCGCCCTCGCGCCCGGTGAACAGGCCGTGATCGCGGGGCACTCCATGGGCGGGATGACCGTGATGGCGGCCTCCGGGAGAGCCGCCTTCCGGGCGCACGCGGCCGCCGTCCTGCTGTGCAGCACGGGCAGTTCGCAGCTGGTCGCGGCCTCCACCGTCGTGCCGATGCGGGCCGGGCGGGTACGGACCTGGCTGACCCGGCGGATCCTTGGCTCCCGCGCCCCGCTCGGGCCGGTCACGCCCCTGGCCCGCCGGATCCTCAAGTACGGCACGATGGGACCCGGTTCGGCCCCGCACATGATCGAGGCGTGTGCCCGGATCGTGCACGCCTGCCCCCGCAAGGTCCGCCACTCCTGGTCGCAGGTGCTGGATCTGCTCGACCTCGACCACGGCGTGCGCGAGCTGGACGTGCCCACGGCCGTGCTCGTCGGTACGGCGGACCGGCTGACGCCGCCGGTGCAGGCGCGGGCCCTGGCCGCCGCCCTGCCGCACTGCACCGGGCTCGTGGAACTGCCCGGCATCGGCCACATGACGCCGGTCGAGGCGCCCGGACTCGTCGGCGCGACGATCCGGGAACTCGCCGCCGCACACATCCACGTCGTGACCGAGGAGAGCGCATGAGCAGGGTGAGCCTTGAGGGCAAGGTCGCCGTGGTGACCGGAGCGGCGCGCGGCGTCGGGGAGTTGATGGCCCGCAAGCTGTCGGCGCGTGGCGTGAGGGTGGCGCTGGTCGGCCTGGAGCCGGACGCGCTCAAGGAGGTCTCCGGCCGGCTGCACGGCGACAGCGACCACTGGCACGCCGACGTCACCGACCACGAGGCGATGGCCCGCGTGGCGAGCGAGGTCGAGGAGCGCTTCGGCCGGGTCGACATCGTCGTCGCCAACGCCGGTGTCGCCACCGGCGGGCCGTTCGCGGACTCCGACCCCGAGTCCTGGCGGCGGGTGATCGAGGTGAACCTGATCGGTTCGGCGGTGACCGCCCGGGCGTTCCTGCCGCTGCTGACGCGGAGCCGGGGCTATCTGCTGCAGATCGCCTCCCTCGCGGCGATCACCCCGGCGCCGATGATGACCGCGTACTGCGCGTCCAAGTCGGGCGTGGAGGCGTACGCGCACTGCCTGCGGGCCGAGGTCGGGCACCGGGGCGTGAAGGTGGGCGTCGGCTATCTGTCGTGGACCGACACCGACATGGTGCGCGGGGCCGACCAGGACGACGTCATGCGGGAGTTGAGGCAGCGGCTGCCCTGGCCGTCCAACAAGACCTACCCGCTTGGGCCGGCCGTCGACCGGCTCGTGGAGGGGATCGAGCGCAGGTCGAGCCATGTGTACGGGCAGTGGTGGCTGCGCGGGATGCAGGGCGTGCGCGGCTACCTGCCCGCGGTCATCGGGACGGTGGGCCAGCGCGAGATGCGACGGTTCGCGGACCGGCTGACGGGCATGCGCACGGGCCTCGTCGGGGCCGGTGGAGCGGCCGACGAACAGGAGCGGACTACGCTGCGTAAGTGATCGACATGCGCAGGGTCACGACCCGTGTGAATCTGATCGAGCCAGATCCCCTCACCCCCAACGGGAGTGAACCCACATGGGTATGAAGGACCAGTTCCAGGAGAAGTCCGAGCAGTGGCAGAACCAGGCTCGCCAGAAGGCGGACCAGGCTCGCGAGCAGATGCAGGGCCGCGGCCGCCGGCGCGACGAGGACATGGACCCCTCGCAGCCGCAGCGTGACCGCGAGCGCTCGGAGCCGCAGCGCGACCGTGAGCGTGAGCGTGACGAGGACCGCTTCGACCAGGACTTCGACGCCTGACGTCGCGTGCCGCAGGAAAGGGGTGTCCCGTTGCGGGGTGCCCCTTTCCCCCTTGTGGCGCCCGGGCGTTCACGCCCTGGGCGGCAGCTTCGGACGGGAGCGGTCGGGTACGTCGCTGTAGGTCGGCGGTGTGGCGGGCGGGTCGGTCTCCAGCAGTGCGAGTGCCAGTTCCACCGCGTCGGCCAGCTGGGCGTGCCGTCCCTCGGCCCAGTCCAGCGGGGTGCGCAGGACGTCGATGTCGGGGGCGACGCCCTTGTTCTCGACCGACCAGCCGTACGCGTCGAACCAGGCCGCGTTCATCGGCACCGTGATCACCGTGCCGTCGCCCAGCTCGTGACGGCCGGTCATGCCGACGACACCGCCCCAGGTGCGCTGTCCCACGACCGGGCCGAGCTTCAGCAGCTTGAATGCCGCCGTGATCATGTCGCCGTCGGAGGAGGTCGCCTCGTCCGCCAGGGCCACCACCGGGCCCCGTGGTGCGTTCGAGGTGTACGAGACCGGCTGGGCGTCGCGGGTCAGGTCCCAGCCCAGGATCGTCCGGCTCAGCGTCTCGATGACGAGTTCGCTGATGTGGCCGCCCGCGTTGCCGCGCACGTCCACGATCAGCGCGGGGCGGGACACCTCCATGCGCAGGTCGCGGTTGAACTGGGCCCAGCCCGAACCACCCATGTCCGGGATGTGCAGATAGCCGCAGCGCCCGCCGCTCAACTCGCGCACCACCGAACGGCGTTTGGCCACCCAGTCCTGGTAGCGCAAGGGGCGCTCGTCGACGAGCGGCACGACGGCGACCCGCCGGGCCGGGGCCCCGACCCGCGCCGAGTCCGCCGCCGGGTCGTCGTCCGAGCTTCCCTCCGCCGGGCCGTCGGCCGGGGTCGTCGCCGGGTCATCGGCCGAGACCGTCGCCGGGCCGTCGTCCGAGCTTCCCACCGCCGGGCCATCGACCGAGTCTGCCGCCGTGTCCGGTGCGGAAGCCTCCGCCGTGACCTCCGCCGTGTCCGGTGCGGAAGCCTCCGCCGTGACCTCCGCCGTGTCCGGTGCGGAAGCCTCCGCCGTGACCTCCGCCGTGTCCGGTGC
>NZ_JBEZWO010000005.1:448841-508897 GCF_040637515.1 Streptomyces sp. NPDC029041
CCTCCGCCGTGTCCGGTGCGGAAGCCTCCGCCGTGACCTCCGCCGTGTCCGGTGCGGAAGCCTCCGCCGTGACCTCCGCCGTGTCCGGTGCGGAAGCCCCCGCCGTGACCTCCGCCGAGTCTGGTGCCGAAGCACCCGCCGCGACCCCCGCCGTGTCCGGTGCCGAAGCCTCCGCCGTGACCTCCGCCGTGACCTCCGCCGTGTCCGGTGCCGAAGCCCCCGTCGTGACCTCCGCCGTGTCCGGTGCGGAAGCCTCCGCCGTGACCTCCGCCGTGTCCGGTGCGGAAGCCTCCGCCGTGACCTCCGCCGTGTCCGGTGCCGAAGCCCCCGCCGTGACCTCCGCCGTGTCCGGTGCCGAAGCCCCCGCCGTGACCTCCGCCGTGTCCGGTGCCGAAGCTCCCGCCGCGGCCCCCGCCGTGTCCGGTGCCGCGACCCCCGCCAGGTCCTCCGCCGGTTCGAAGGTCAGCTCCACCGTCGTACCGCCCGCGCCGGCCAGCAGGGGGTACGGGCCCGTGTCCGGGTCCACCGGGCGGCCGTCCACGTGGGTGAGGACCGCGCCCTCCCGGATGCCCGTGCCGGCCAGCGGGGAACGGGCCTTGGAGTCGGAGGAGTCGCCGAGCAGGATCCGCTTGACCGTCCAGCCGCGCTCCCTGCGGACGAAGTTGGCGCCCAGCAGGCCCTGCCGGCGCTGGTAGTGGGGCGGGCCCTCGTTGCGCCGGGAGGCGGTCACGTAGGCGTGGGACGTGCCCAGTTCACCGAGGGCCTCGCGCAGCAGGTCGGCGAACTCGTCGGGGGAGGCGACCCGTTCGACCAGCGGACGGTACTGCTCCAGCACCCCGTCCCAGTCGATGCCGCACATGCCCGGATCCCAGAAGTAGGCCCGGATCAGCCGGCCGGCCTCCTCGTAGGCCTGCCGCCACTCCGCCGCCGGGTCGGCCGTGTGCAGGATGCGGCGCGCGTCGATCCACACGGTGGAGTCGCTGTCGCCCTGCTCGTTGGCCGGGACCGCGCGCAGCTCGCCCTCGTCGACGATCACCAGCCGGCTGCCGTCCCCGCTGACGGCGAACCAGTCGAGGTGCTGGGCGAGTTCGGACTTCCTGGCCTTCGTGATGCCGAAGTGCTCCAGGGTGGGGCGGCCGCTGGTGTCGTCGGGGTTGGCGAACGTCTCCCCGAGGGCGCCGGAGATCGGCCAGCGCAGCCACACCAGCCCGCCGCCCGCGACCGGGCGCAGCGCCGAGTACTTGGAGGCGGTCACCGGGAACGGCGTGACGCGGCTCTCCAGCCCCTCCACCTCGACGGTCACGGCGGCCCCCTGGTCGCCGTCGACGTCGTCCTCGACGGGGTCCAGGCCACCGGCGGCCGGGCGGCCCTCGGGGTTCAGGGCGAACGGGGAGGGCGTCGCGGAGGACAGCGGCACCAGGTACGGGCGGCAGCCCAGCGGGAAGGACAGGTCGCCGGTGTGCACGTCGTAGACGGGGTCGAAGCCGCGCCAGGACAGGAAGGCGAGATAGCGGCCGTCGCTGGTGAAGACCGGGTTCTCGTCCTCGAAGCGGCCGCCCGTGACGTCGACGATCAGCCGGTCGGCCAGCCGGGCCATCTTGATCTGCCGCAGGGTCCGCCCGATGCCCGGGTGCGACCAGGTGAGCCACCCTCCGTCCGGGGAGAACGCGAGGTCGCGCACGGGGCCGTTGACCGACCGGATCAGCTCGGTGACCTCGCCGCCGCTGCCCTCCGTGACGTCCACGAGGAGGAGCCGGCCGTCGTGCGAGGCGACCGCCAGCCGCTCGCCCTCCGGGTCCGACACCAGCTCGTGCACGCGGCCCAGCCCGCCCGGGGCCAGTCGCCGGGGTGCCCGGTCGCCGCTCGCCCGGGGCAGAAAGGCGATCTCGATCGCGTCCTCGCCCTCGGCGTCCGTCACGTACGCCACCCGTCCGCTGCCGCCGAGCATCTCCGGCAGCCGCACCCGGACGCCGGGGGTGTCGGTGAGGGTGCGGGCCGGGCCGTCCCGGTGGGTCAGCCAGTACAGGCTGCCGCGCACGACGACGGCGCTGGCCCGCCCGGTCTCGTCGACGGAGAGCCCGTCGAGGTGCCGGGCCGCCGCCACCTGGTAGGGCCGCCGCCCGGCCCGCGGCCCGCTCAGCCGCACGTCCAGCCGGCGCGGCTCGGAGTCCGGGGACAGGTCGTCGACCAGCCAGAGGTCGCCCCCGCACTGGTACACCACCCGGGTGCCGTCGCTGGCGGCGTGCCGGGCGTAGAAGGCGTCGTGGTCGGTGTGCCGGCGCAGCCCGGAGCCGTCGTAGGCGCAGGAGTAGAGGTTGGCGACGCCCTCGTGGTCGGAGAGGAACGCGATGCGGCCGCCGACGAACATGGGGGAGTGCAGGTGGCCTCCGATGCCCTCCAGGAGCCGTTCGCCGTGCAGCCAGAGCCGGCCCGTCGCGCCGCCCCGGTAACGCTTCCAGGAGGCCGGTTCGTGCGGTGGGGTGCCGGTGAGCAGGAGGGACTTGCGCTCCCCGGCCACGTCGGCGACCTGGATGTCGGAGACCGGCCCCCAGGGCAGCTTGCGGCCCGGGTCGCCCTCCGGGCCGACCTTGTAGGCCCAGGTGAAGTAGGAGAAGGGCTCGCCGTGCGAGGCCACGGCCAGGATCTCGCCCTCCGGGGTCCAGCCGCAGACCCGGGTGTCGGCGCTGCCCCAGTGGCTCACCTGGCGGCCCGGCCCGCCGTCCACGGGGACGACGTGGACCTCGGGCACCAGGCTGCGCCAGCTCGTGTACGCCAGGTGCCGGCCGTCGGGTGAGAAGCGCGGGTGACCCGCCTTGGTGCGGTCGACGGTGAGCCGCCAGGCCCGGCCGGGGGCGTCGAGCGGGGCGAGCCAGAGGTCGTCCTCGGCCACGAAGCACAGCAGGTCGTCATGGAGGTGCGGCAGACGCAGATAGGTCACGTCCTCATGCTTGGCCCGGGGGCAAACCCGGGCAACTCAGGGCAGGAGCTCGCTGGTGGCCTGGGGTGGGCCACCGTTACCCGTACGAAACCGTTTCGTTTCTTGAGGGGGTGCGCTACATTCGTGACGTACGAAACCGTGTCGTTCGGAGCAGGAGGGCGAGAGGGATGACCGAAGTCGCCGCCGCACGTCGCAGCCGGATCACCCCCGAGCGTGAGGCCGAGCTCTACACCGCCGTGCTCGACCTGCTCCGCGAAGTCGGCTACGACACCCTCACCATGGACGCCGTGGCCGCGCGCACCCGCTCCAGCAAGGCCACCCTCTACCGCCAGTGGGGCGGCAAGGCCCAGCTCGTCGTCAAGGCGCTCCGCCACAACAAGCCGGTGAAGAACCTCGACGAGGTCGACACCGGTTCGCTGCGCGGCGACTTCCACGCCCTCCTGGCGCGTGCGGACGACGCCGAGATGGAGCAGAACGGCGCGCTGATGCGCGGCCTGGCCACGGCGATGCACGCCAACCCCGATCTCCGCAGCGAGTTCCGGAGCCAGATCATCGAGCCGGAGATCGCGGACTCGCGACGCGTGCTCCAGCGGGCCGTCGACCGGGGCGAGGTCCGCGCGGACTGCCCGGCACTGGAGTTCGTGATGCACATGATGCTCGGCGCCATCGTCACCCGCGCGATCATCGACGACCGGCCTCCGACGGCGGCCTTCGTCACCTCGTACATCGACGCCGTGGTCCTCCCCGCCCTCGGCGTACCCGCCCGGTAGCGTCTCCGCCGGCCGGCGACGAGCCGCGCCCGCGCGCTCCGAACCCACTCGCGTGCGCCCTACACGGACCACTACCGTGCTCCCCATGACGACGACAGCCGCCACGGACGCCGGGAGCTCCGGAGCTCATCCCCGTTTCGCCGAAGCCCTGCGGGAGCTCGGGCTCGGGGACCTCGTGAGTCAGGTCCGCCGCTTCCCGGACGCCACCCGTACCGCCGCCGAGGCAGCCGCCGCGGTCGGGTGTGAGCTGAGCCAGATCTGCAAGTCGCTGATCTTCGCCGCGGACACCGTCCCGGTGCTCGTGCTCATGGACGGCGCCTCCCGGGTCGACCTCGAACTCGTCCGCAGGGAACTCGGCGCCGGCAAGGTCACCCGGGCCAAGGTCGACGTCGTGCGGGAGACCACCGGGTACGCCATCGGCGGTGTGCCGCCCTTCGGGCACCGGACCAGGACCCGGGTGCTCGCCGACCGGTCCCTGCTGGAGCACGACGTCGTCTGGGCCGCGGCCGGGACGCCGTACACCGTGTTCCCCATGGCCCCCGCGGACCTGGTGAAGTACGCCGACGGCACCCTGGTGGACGTGCGCGAGCACATCTCGTGACCCCTCTGGTCACCGCGGCCGTCCTGCTCGCCGCGGTCACCCACGCCGGCTGGAACGCCATCGCTCACAAGATCACCGACAAGCTCGTCGGCTTCGCGCTGATCTCCGGCGGCGGGATGGTCATCGGGCTGGCCCTGGCGCCGTTCGTGGCGTTCCCGGCAGCCGGGGCCTGGCCGTACCTGCTCGGTTCCGCCGCCGTCCACATCGCCTACTACGCCCTGCTGATGAAGTCCTTCCGGCTGGGGGACTTCGGGCAGGCCTATCCCATCGCCCGGGGCACCGCGCCCCTCGTCGTGACCCTGCTCGCCGCCCTCTTCGCGCACGAGGTGCCCGACGGGTGGGCCGCCGCCGGCATCGCCCTGTCCTGCGCGGGGCTGACCGGGGTCGCCCTGTGGGGGCTGCGCGGGCGGCGGCCCGACTGGGCGGCGATCGGAGCGGCCCTGGCGACCGGACTGACCATCGCGGTCTACACCGTCGTCGACGGTCTCGGCGTGCGGGCCTCCGGGTCCTCCCTCGGGTACATCGCCTGGCTGATGGCGGTCCAGGGGGTGGTCATCCCGGCGTACGCGGTGTGGCGCCGGCGCGGGGGGACCGTCGCCGTGCTGCGGCCCTTCACCGGGGTCGGGCTGACCGGCGCCGCGCTGTCCGTGGCCGCCTACGCGCTCGTCCTGTGGGCCCAGACCCGGGCCGAACTCGCTCCCATCGCGGCCCTGCGCGAGTCGTCGATCATCGTGGGCGCGGCGATCGGGGCCGTGTTCTTCAAGGAGCGGTTCGGGGCGCCGAGGATCGCGGCGGCCGGGCTGCTCGTCGTGGGGATCGGGCTGATGCTGCACGCCGGATAGGGGCCCGTCAGGCGGGTGCGTCCGGCCGGTGCGAGGAGCACCCTGGAATTAAGCGTTCCGGAGGTGATCGTCATGATGCACACCGCTGTGGGGTGGCACGTCGAGATGGAGTTCACGGAGGACGACCAGCACACGCGCGCGGCCGCGATGGTCCGCCTGCCCGACGGCACCGAGGTACGGGCGCACGGGCACGCGAGCCGGCACCGGACCGATGCCAATCAACCCCGGGTCGGGGAGGAGATCGCCGGGGCGAGGGCGCTGAACGAACTCGCCATGCGGTTGCTGACCAAAGCCCACGAGGAGATCGACCAGGCGTCCGGGCGGACATCGCACCCCATCCACGTATAGACGCTTCTAGAGGTCCAGCACGCCCCGCACCGCCCGCACCAGTCCCTGCGCCCGCGGGTCCGCCGTCACCGTCTTGCGGAAGCCGTTGGTGACGTAGCCGAAGGCGATCCCGGTCTCCGGGTCGGCGAATCCGAGGGCGCCGCCGCGGCCCGGGTGGCCGAACGAGCCCGGGGTGAGGAACGGCGACGCGCTGCCGTGCAGCATGTAGCCGAGGCCGAAGCGGGTGCCGACCACCAGGACCCGGTCGGGGCCCGCCGACTCCTCGGCCCGGGCCAGATCCACCGTCTCCGGGGAGAAGAGGCGCCCGGCACCGGCCGTGTCGCCGATCAGGGTCGCGTAGAAACGGGCCAGTCCGTCCGCCGTCGCCATGGCGTTCGTCGCGGGGAGGGCGGTCGCCCGGTAGGCGGGGTCGTTCTGGTCCGGGAACGGGGAGATCGCGGCGAACGCCCGGCGCGAGAGGGAGGCGGGGTCCTCGTAGGCCTCGGTGACCGAGCGTTTGGGGCGGGCCCGCAGGCCGCCGGCGGGCTCGGCTCCCTCGACGCGGCCCACCCGCCCCACCCGGCCGGCCTCCGACTCCGGCAGGCCGAGCCAGAGGTCCAGCCCCAGCGGGCCGGTGATCTGCGACGCCAGCCACTGCCCGGTGCCCTGACCGGTCACGCGCCGCACCAGTTCGTCGACCAGCCAGCCGTAGGTGAGCGCGTGGTAGCCGTGGTCGGTGCCGGGCTCCCAGACGGGGGCCTGCGCGGCGACGGCCTCCGGGCCCTTCAGCGGGTCGAGGGCTTCCCGCGGGGTGAGCGGCCGGTCGAGGACCGGCAGCCCGGCGCGGTGGTTCAGCACGTGCCGGACCAGCACCCGCTCCTTGCCCCGCGCCTTGAACTCCGGCCAGTAGTGCCCCACCGGCGCGTCCAGGTCCAGCTGCCCGCGCTGGTGCAGCAGCAGGAGTACGGCGGCGGCAACCCCCTTGGTCGCCGAGCGCACGACCTGGGCCGTGCCGCGCTCCCAGGGGGCCGTGCCGTCGACGTCCTTCGTGCCGCCCCACAGGTCGACGACCTTGTGGCCGTCCCGGTAGACGGCGACCGCCGCTCCCCGGTCCCCGAGCGTTTCGAAGTTCCGTACGAACGCGTCCCTCACCGGCTCGAAGCCCTCGGCCACAGTGCCGTGCACGTCCACGCCCGTACTCCTCGTCTCGCCGCTGTGCTCGTCGTGCTCCCCCCTAGCCAAGCAGGATGGTCACGTCGATGTTCCCGCGGGTCGCGTTCGAGTACGGGCAGATCTCGTGGGCGGCGTCCACCAGCCGGGTCGCGAGGTCCGCGTCGACGACCGGCAGCGAGACGCTGAGGGCGACCGCGAGACCGTAGCCGCGCTGCTGGTTGGGGCCGATGCCGACCTTCGCGGCGACCGTGGAGCCGGACAGGTCGTAGCCCTCGCGGTTGCCGACGAGGATCAGGGCGTTGTGGAAGCAGGCGCTGTAGCCGGCCGCGAAGAGCTGTTCCGGGTTGGTGCCGTTGCCGTCGCCGCCGAGCTGCGGGGGCATGGCCACCCTGAGGTCGAGCTGACCGTCCTGGCTGGTCACATAGCCCTCGCGGCCGCCGTGGGCGGTGGCCTCCGCCACGTACATGATCTTCGTCGGGCGGGTGTCGACGGCGGGGCCGTCAGTCATGCTGTCCTCCCCCGGAACCAAGTGTGCACAAATACATCGTGCACAAGGTACTGGCCGGTAACAAGGGGGGTGTTGTCAGGGGTGGGCAACCGGCGGTAACCCTCAGCGGGCCCGGTCCGCCGCCGTCTCCGCCCGCCCGGCCAGCCGCCACAGCTCCTCGCGCAGCCGCCCGGCCTCCTCCGTATCGAGCCCGGTCGCCGTGAGCAGCGCACCGGGCACCCGGCCGGCCCGCTCCCGGAGTTCCTCCCCGCGCCCCGTCAGGGCCACCAGCACCGAGCGCTCGTCCCGGGCCGACCGCTCACGCCGTACCAGACCGGCCGCCTCCAGCCGCTTCAGCAGCGGCGAGACCGTGCCGTAGTCCAGGCGCAGGGCCGCGGCCAGATCCTTGACCGCTGTCTCGCCGCGCTCCCAGAGGACCAGCAGCACCAGGTACTGGGGGTAGGTGAGGCCCAGCTCGTCGAGGAGCGGGCGGTACGCCGCCGTCACCGCGCGCTGTGCGGCGTACAGCGCGAAGCACAGCTGCTCGTCCAGCAGCAGCGATCCGTCGCTCTCCTCGTTCGTCACGCGCCCATTGTCACGGACGGGCCGGAGCCGCCGGGACGGAACGCGGGTCGAAGCCGAACGGCAGCTCAAGGCGGTGGGCCCGCATCAGCTCCTCGTCCGAGAGCAGCTCGCCGGTCGGCCCGTCGGCCGCGATCACCCCGTCGCTGAGGACGAGGGAGCGCGGGCACAGCTCCAGCGCGTAGGGCAGGTCGTGCGTGACCATCAGCACGGTCACGTCCAGGGAGCGCAGGATGTCCGCCAGTTCGCGGCGGGAGGCCGGGTCGAGGTTGGAGGACGGCTCGTCCAGGACGAGGATCTCCGGCTCCATCGCCAGCACGGTCGCGACGGCCACCCTGCGGCGCTGCCCGAACGACAGGTGGTGCGGCGGGCGGTCCTTGAACTCCGCCATGCCGACCCGCTCCAGCGCCCGCTCGACACGGGCCTCCAGCTCGGGGCCCTTCAGCCCGGCCGCCGCGGGCCCGAACGCCACGTCCTCGCGGACCGTCGGCATGAAGAGCTGGTCGTCCGGGTCCTGGAAGACGATGCCGACCCGGCGCCTGACCTCGGCCATGTTCCGCCGGTCCACGGGCAGCCCGGCGACCGTCACCGTGCCGGCGCCGCCGGTCAGGATGCCGTTGAGGTGCAGGACGAGGGTCGTCTTGCCTGCGCCGTTCGGACCGAGCAGCGCGACCCGCTCACCGCGCGCGACCGAGAAGTCGACGCCGAAGAGGGCCTGGTGTCCGTCGGGGTAGGCGAAAGCGAGGCCGGAGACCTCCAGAGAAGCAGTCACAGGGACCATCCCAGCAGACAGACGAGCAGAGCGGCGCAGGGCAGGGCGAGGGCGTACGACCACTGCGCCCGGGACGCGGTCACCTCGTCGATGACGGGCATGGAGCCGGCGTAGCCGCGGCTGACCATGGCCAGGTGCACGCGCTCGCCGCGCTCGTAGGAGCGGATGAACAGCGCACCCGCCGACTTGGCGAGGACGCCCCAGTGCCTGACGCCGCTCGCCTCGAAGCCGCGTGACTCCCGGGCGATCCGCATGCGCCGCATCTCGTCGGTGATGACGTCGCCGTAGCGGATCATGAACGACGCGATCTGCACGAGCAGCGGCGGGAGCTTGAGGCGCTGCAGGCCCAGCAGCAGTTCGCGCAGCTCGGTCGTGGCGGCCAGCAGCACCGAGGCCGCGACGCCGAGCGTGCCCTTGGCCAGCACGTTCCAGGCGCCCCACAGGCCGTTCACGCTCAGGGACAGTCCGAGGACGTCGACCCGTTCGCCTTCCGCCACGAACGGCATGAGCACCGCGAACGCGACGAACGGCACCTCGATCAGCAGCCGCCGGAGCAGGAAACCGGCGGGCACGCGCGCTACGTACGCGACGGCGCCGAGCAGCACGGCGTACAGCCCGAACGCCCACATCGCCTCGCGCGGCGTCGACACCACGACCACCACGAAGGCGAACACGGCCGCGAGCTTGGTGTGCGGCGGCAGGCCGTGCACGGGCGAGTGCCCGTGCCGGTACAGCTTGTGCGCGTGACCCGCTCCCATGTCAGACGCCCGTCAGGCTCGTCGTGTCCGACGGGGACGTGTCCTGCGTGCGGCGGCGGCGCACCACCCAGAACACCCCGGTACCGGCGACCACCGTGACGCCCACGCCGATCACGCCAGCCAGCCCCCCGGACAGACGGGCGTCGTCGACGTCCTCGACGCCGTAGTCGGCGAGCGGGGAGCCGGCCGTGGAGTGCTCCTCGGTCTTCTTGTCGATGCCGTGGTCCGCGGCGACCTTCTCCAGGCCGTCGGGGTTCGCCGAGGCGTAGAAGCTGACGAAGCCCGCCAGCACGAGGGAGGTGACCAGGCCCGCCGCCCACACCTTGCGGTGCGAGGTCCGGGCGGCCACGGGGACGGGCTCGGCCTCGGGCGCGTCGACGAGTTCGCCGTTCACCCGCAGCTTGAGCTTCTGCGTCAGACCGCGTGCCCCGTACAC
This sequence comes from Streptomyces sp. NPDC029041, assembly GCF_040637515.1. Taxonomy (NCBI): domain Bacteria; kingdom Bacillati; phylum Actinomycetota; class Actinomycetes; order Kitasatosporales; family Streptomycetaceae; genus Streptomyces; species Streptomyces sp. NPDC029041. Next base: position 458,528 of record NZ_JBEZWO010000005.1, read on the forward strand.
CAGGTCCGGGCGGACGGCGATGACCGCGCCGACGGTGAGCGCGGTGATCACCGCCTCGCCGATGCCGATCAGGACGTGCACGCCGACCATGGCGGTGGCGACCTTGCCGATCGAGACGTCGGTGGTGCCGCCGACCGCGTACATCAGCGTGAAGGCCAGCGCGGCGGCCGGGACGGACACCAGGGCGGCGACGAAGGAGGCCGCGGTGACCGACCTGCGGGTGCGGGGCAGCACCTTCACCAGGCCGCGGAAGAGGGCGTAGGCCACGACCGTCGTGACGATCGCCATGTTGGTGATGTTCACGCCGAGCGCGGTCAGACCGCCGTCGGCGAAGAGGATGCCCTGCATCAGCAGGACGACGGAGACGCACAGGACCCCGGTGCAGGGGCCGACGAGTATCGCCGCCAGCGCACCGCCGAGCAAATGGCCGCTGGTGCCCGCCGCGACGGGGAAGTTCAGCATCTGCACGGCGAAGATGAACGCCGCGACGAGTCCGGCCAGCGGCGCTGTGCGCTCGTCGAGCTCCCGGCGCGCGCCGCGCAGGCTCACGGCGACGGCGCCCGCGGCGATCACACCGGTGGCGGCGGAGGTGGGCGCGTTGATGAATCCGTCAGGTACATGCACCGTTCGATGATGTGGCTTGATGCGAACGATTTGCAAGAGCGTGAGGCTCGTCTTACCTCACGCCGGGGTATATACGGCTCCACGGGCGCAATCCGGAAAATATGCGACATTGGAGAAGGAGTGGACGCACGGTTTCCACTCGGATTGCGCACGGTGAAGGGGCCGTCCGATGTCCGTAGTCGAGCAGTACGCGCGAGCCCACATCGTCTCGGACGCGGCCGTCCCACTCGTCGACGAGCTGGAGGCGGTACCGGTCAGGCTGCGGTACGACCCCGACCACGACCCCCGCAAGGTGCGGATGGCGCTGCCCGGGGCCGGTGGCGGCGAGTGGACCTTCGGCCGCGAGCTGCTGGAGGAGGGGCTGCGGGCCCCCGCCGGAAGCGGCGAGGTGCGGGTGTGGCCCTGCGGCAGGGTGCAGGTCGTCGTCGAGTTCCACACCGCGGAGGGCGTGTCCGTGGTGCAGTTCGAGCGGCAGGCACTGCTGCGGTTCCTGCGGCGGACCTACATGGCCGCCGCGGAACCCGTCACCCACTGAGCCCCGCGCTCGGAACCCGTCCCCCGTCGAGCGCCGCGCTCAGCCGCCCAGCTTCAGCAGCGCCGCCACGATCGGACCCGCCGTCGAGCCGCCGTGCCCGCCCTGCTGGACCACGCCCGCGGCGGCCAGGTCGCCCCGGTAGGCCGTGAACCAGCCGTTCGGCTTCTTCTGCCCGTCGACCTCGGCGGACCCGGTCTTCGCGCCGACGTCGCCGCCGACCCCGGCCATCGCCTCCGCCGCCGTGCCGTACGCGGCCGTGTACGACATCAGCTCCCGCAGCTGGGAGAGGGTGCTCGCCGGCAGGGTGCGGGAGGCCTTGGCCAGCTTGCGTCCGTCCACGTCCGGGGAGACCAGGTAGGGCTGGTGGAAGGTGCCGGACTTGACCGTCGCCGACACCGACGCCATGTTCAGCGGGTTCATGCGGACCCCGCCCTGCCCGATCAGCGAGGCGCCCATCTGGGCCGCCGACTGCACCGGAACCGCGCCGTCGAAGGACGGCACACCGATCGCCCAGTTGTTCAGCCCCAGGCCGAAGACCTGCTGGGCCTCCTTGGTCAGGTCGTCGTCCTTCAGCTTCGGGGCCTGGCTGATGAAGGCCGTGTTGCAGGACCGCGCGAAGCTCGCCTTGAAGGTGCCGTTCTTGATCTCGAACTTGTCGTCGTTCTGGAACTTCCAGTGGCCGTACGTGAAGTACTTCGGGCACGGGTGCTTCTTGTCCGCCGAGGCCAGGCCCTTCTCCAGCAGCAGCGACGAGGTGATGACCTTCATCGTGGAGCCGGGGGCCAGGGAGCCCTGGAAGGCGGTGTTGAAGCCGGGGGAGGCGTTGGCCGCGGCCAGGATCTCGCCGGTCGACACCCGCAGCAGGACCACCGACGACCTGGCCTTCTTCGCGACCTTCTGTTCCGCCGCCGCCTGCAGGGCCGGGTCCAGCGTGGTCTTCACCGTGCCGGGCGTGCCCTCGCTCAGCTCCAGCAGCGTCTTGTCGGAGAGGTCGTTGGCCTTGGCGGCCTTGCCGCGCACGACCCGCAGCTCGATACCGGCCTTGCCGCCGGCCTCCTTGCCGTACTTCTCACGCAGTCCGTCCAGGACCGGACCGAGGGAGGCGTACTTCTTCGTGGTCAGCTCCCCGCCGTCCCGGTCGAGGGCCTTGACCGGGGGCGTGCCGGCCTCACCGGTCACCAGGGTGTCGCCGTCCCTCAGGTCCGGGTGGACGACCGCGGAGTGCCAGTCGACGAGGGGCTTTCCGTCGGAGGTGCGGCGCGTCACGGTCAGGGCGCTGTCGTACGTCAGCGGCTTGTCGGTGCCCTTGTAGGACACCGTGCCCTTGACGGAGAACGGCACCTTGTCACCGGCGGGCCTGCCCGGGGTGAGGGTGACGTCCTTGATGTGGGCGTCCTTGCTGTAGCCGGTGAGCAGCGGACGGGCCGCGGAGGGGTCGTCGGTGGCCGCGGCGGCCTGCGTGACCTTTCCGGACTGCCAGGCGGTGAGGAAGGCGGTGGCGGTGGTGGTGACCTCGGCCGGCGACAGCGGGCCGGTCCTGACCTCGGCCTTCCGGTCCGCCGCCCGCGACCCGTCGTCGGCGGCGGCACCGCCGCCGAACAGCGCGTAGGCACCGGCTCCGCCGCCCGCGACGACCACGGCGATCATCCCGCCGATCACGGCGGGTCTCGTCTTCCGTCGCTCGGCGACGCGCCTTCTGTTGCCCACTGCTGTTCTTTCCTCCGCGGTTCCCCAGGGTCCCCGTCGCCCTCAGCTGTCCCATGTCCCAACGACGGCCACCACCCTAGAGTCCCGTTCTCCGAAGGTGAGATCAGCCACCGGTTCGTAGCACGGCTGCGACAATCGGCCCGGCCGCGTCGCCACCGTGGCCGCCCTCCTCGGTCATGGCCGCCGCCGCGACGTCGTTGCGGAATCCGGTGAACCAGCTGTTGGACTTGGCGTTGCCGTCGACCTCGGCGGATCCCGTCTTGGCGCCGATGTCACCGCCGAGTCCGCGCATGGCCTGCGTGGCGGTGCCCTGCGTGGCGGTGAGTCGCATCATCTGCCTGAGCTGGCTCGCGGTGCTCGACCGCAGGCCCTCGGCCTGTGCCAGTTCCCGGCCGTCCAGCTCCGGCGAGACCAGGTAGGGCTGGCGGAAGGCTCCGGTGATGGCGGTCGCGGTGACCGAGGCCATGTTCAGCGGGCTCATCTGGACCTGCCCCTGCCCGATGGCGCCCGCCGCCCGGTCCGGCCCGTCGACCGCGGGCACGCTGCCGTCGAAGGAGACGATGCCGGTCTTCCAGTTGTCCTGTCCCAGCCCGAAGCGGTTCTCCGCCTCCTGGGTCAGCGAGGCGTCCGTGAGCGGCTTCTCGTCGATGAGCTTGATGAAGGCGGTGTTGCAGGACCGCATGAAGCTGTTGGCCAGCGTGGCGCTCTCGTCGGGCTTCATACCGGTCAGGTTCTTGAACGTCTGGCTCTGCCACACGGCGGTGTCGGGGCAGGGTGCCGGGCCGTTCATCGAGGTCACGCCGTTGTCGATGAGCATCGCGGCGGTGATGATCTTCATGGTGGAGCCGGGTGCCGACTGGCCCTCGAACGCCGCGTTGAAGCCGTCCGTGCGGTTGTTGGCCACGGCCAGGACCTCGCCGGTGCTGGGCTTGACGGCGACCACCGAGGACTGGGCGAACCGCTTGACCGCCTTCTCGGCGGCCGCCTGCGCGCTCGGGCTGATCGTGGTGGTGAGCTTGCCCGGCTTGCCCTTGGCGAGGGTGAGCAGCGGGGTGTCGGGAGCGCCGTCGCCGTCGTGCCGGACGACCAGCTCGATGCCGGGGGTGCCGCCGGCCTCCTCGCCGTACTTGTCGCGCAGGGCGTCCAGGATCGGGCCGAGCGAGGGGTACTTCTCCTTGGTCAGCTCCGAGCCGTCGCGGCCGACGGCCTCGATGGGCGGGGTGGCCGATGTCCCGGTGACGAGGGTGTCGCCCTTCTTCAGCTCGGGGTGCACGACGGACGGCTGCCAGTCGACGAGCGCACGCCCCGTGGTGAGCCCGCGCACGACCTTGAGCTCGCTGCGGTAGCTCAGCGGCTGGGACGTGCCGTCGTAGGCCACCTTCGCCTTCACCGCGTACGGCACGGTGGTGCCCCGGGGCGCGCCCGGCGTGATCTTCACATCGGTGATGTGGGCATCGTCGGCGAAGGCGCTGAGCAGTTGCTCGGCGGCCGCGTCGTTGTTGGTGTACGAGGCCGCCTTCGCGGACGCTCCGGTCTGCCAGGCCTTGAAGAACGCGGCCGTGGTCTCCTTGACCTCGTCCTCGCCGGGCGGCCCCGACCGCTTCTCCGCGGCGACCCCGCCCGCGCCGCCCCCGTCACCGCTCAACGCGCTCATGATGTTGTAGGCGCCGTAGCCGGCCCCACCCACCATCACCGCGAACACGCCGCCTATGACGGCGGCTTTGACGCCCTTGCTCATCGGGACGTCCCCTCCCCGTTGAGCCTTCCGCGCTCCTTTGAACGCGTTCAGAAAGCTCGATCCCGGGAGCACTCTATGCGTAAGCGGTTGCTAACGGGACAGGCGTTTCGATTTTTGACCGAACACAGATCAAACCCAGGTATCCAGCCACATCCGCGACCGCCAGTCGTCGATCGGGATGGCCTGGCCGGTGTACAGCGGCCAGAAATAGATGAAGTTCCAGGTGATCAGGAGGACCAGGACGCCCGCAGCCGTGGCGCCCGCGACGCGGCGGGTGTCGGAGGAGCGGGGCGGGCCGATGATCGCGCCGAGCAGCATCGCCACCGCCAGGCACAGGAACGGCAGGAAAACGACGGCGTAGAAGAAGAAGATCGTGCGCTCCTGGTACATGAACCAGGGCAGGTATCCGGCCGCGATGCCGCAGGCGATGGCACCCGCGCGCCAGTCCCGGCGGAAGAACCAGCGCCACAGGACGTACAGCACGGCGAAACAGGCGACCCACCACAGCAGTGGCGTGCCGAGCGCGAGGACCTCGCGGGCGCACTTCTCGCCCGCGTCGGCGGGGCAGCCGTCCTTGCCCGGGGCCGGGGACTCGTAGAAGTACGACACCGGCCGGCCCAGGACGAGCCAGCTCCACGGGTTGGACTGGTACGTGTGCGGCGACGACAGGCCGACGTGGAACTCGTAGACCTGGTGCTCGTAGTGCCACAGGCTGCGCAGCCAGTCGGGCAGGAACGTCCAGTTGCCGCCCTTGCCGCTGGTCGCGGCCCAGTTGCGGTAGTAGCCGCCGGAGCCGTTCGTGGCGGAGAGGATCCAGCCGGTCCAGGACAGCAGGTAGGTGACCAGGGCGACCGGGACGGTGGCGAGGAACGCGAGGCCCGTGTCGCGCTTGAGGACCGTCGAGTACGGGTGACGGGCTCCGGCGACCCGTCGCGAGCCGACGTCCCACAACACCGCCATCAGGCAGAACGCGGCCAGGATGTACAGGCCGTTCCACTTCGTGCCGATGGCCAGGCCCAGCATCAGGCCCGCGGCCCAGCGCCAGGGGCGCCATCCCAGGCGGGCCGTCTCGGCCGTGTGGCGGTCGGGCCGGGCCCGGCCGTCCTCGTCCAGCGGCAGCGCGGCGGCGAGTCTCGCACGGGCCCGGTCCCGGTCGACGAGCAGACAGCCGAACGCCGCCAGCACGAAGAACATCAGCACGCCGTCGAGCAGTGCCGTGCGGCTCATCACGAAGTGCAGGCCGTCCACCGCCATCAGCGCGCCCGCGAGACACCCCAGGAAGGTGGAGCGGAACAGGCGACGGCCGATCCGGCACAGCAGCAGCACGGACAGCGTGCCGAGCAGCGCGGTCATGAACCGCCAGCCGAAGGGGTCGAAGCCGAACATCAGCTCGCCGAGCCCGATGACGTACTTGCCGACCGGCGGGTGCACGACGTACGCCGCGTCCGCCGGGAGCGTGACGTGGCCGCCCGAGGACAGGACGAGGTCGTTGGCGTTCTTGTCCCAGTTGAGCTCGAACCCGCGGTGGACCAGCGCCCAGGCGTCCTTGGCGTAGTACGTCTCGTCGAATATCACCGCCCTGGGGCTGCCCAGGTTCCAGAACCGCAGCACCCCCGCCAGCAGCGTGACGAGCAGCGGGCCGATCCAGCCCGACCAGCGCACCAGCCGTTCGGCGAGCGGGTGCCGGATGCCGAGCGCCGCCCACGGCCGCGGCGAGGGCTCGGTGTACGGCGGCACCAGGCGGTCACGGACGTCGCGGGCGTCGCTGCCGGGCTGCCCCTGGTAGCCGAAGCGGCGCAGCCGCTGCTGCCAGGACGGCCGCTGGTCGAGCGGCGCCTGGCCCTGACGGGTGTCCGTGGAGGACGCGGTACTGGTCACCGCGCCATCGTAGGGAACCGTTCTGTGTGAGTCCCGTGCATGGCCGTATGCGTCCGCATCGTCCGCCCCTGGGAGGAGTGCCCCTGGGAGGAGTCGCCGCCCGCCGCCCCTGGGAGGATGGGGGCGTGATCGGAACCCTCGTACTCGCAGGCACCCCCATCGGCGACATCGCGGACGCCCCGCCCCGGCTCGCCGAGGAACTGGCCGGAGCCGACGTCGTCGCCGCCGAGGACACGCGGCGGCTGCGCCGGCTGACCCAGGCGCTCAACGTCACTCCCAAGGGACGGGTGGTGTCGTACTTCGAGGGCAACGAGTCCGCCCGGACGCCGGAACTGGTCGAGGAGCTGGTGGGCGGGGCGCGGGTGCTGCTCGTCACGGACGCGGGCATGCCGTCGGTGTCCGACCCGGGATACCGGCTGGTGGCCGCCGCGGTCGAGAGGGACGTGCGGGTCACGGCCGTGCCCGGGCCGTCCGCGGTGCTGACCGCGCTCGCGCTGTCCGGGCTGCCCGTCGACCGGTTCTGCTTCGAGGGGTTCCTGCCCCGCAAGGCGGGGGAGCGGCTGGGGCGGCTGCGGGAGGTCGCCGAGGAGCGGCGCACGCTCGTCTACTTCGAGGCTCCCCACCGGCTCGACGACACGCTGTCGGCCATGGCCGAGGTGTTCGGGGCCGAGCGCCGGGCGGCGGTGTGCCGGGAGCTGACCAAGACGTACGAGGAGGTCCGGCGCGGCGGGCTGGGGGAGCTGGCCGCGTGGGCCGCGGAGGGCGTGCGCGGGGAGATCACCGTCGTGGTGGAGGGCGCGCCGGAGAAGGGGCCCGAGGAGGTCGGGCCGGAGGAGCTGGTGCGGCGGGTCCGGGTGCGGGAGGAAGCGGGGGAGCGGCGCAAGGAGGCGATCGCCGCGGTGGCGGTGGAGGCGGGGGTGCCGAAGAGGGTTGTGTTCGATGCGGTGGTCGCCGCGAAGAATGCGGCGGGGTGACCGGGTTCGGGGTGGGGCTCCGGGTGGTTTGCGGGGCGCGGGCTGCGTGTGGTTGATCGCGCAGTTCCCCGCCCCCCTGACGGGGCGCTTCCAAGGGGGCGCTGAACACCCTCTGAGCAGGGCGCATGTCGTTTGAGCGTGCGCCCCATGGGTGGGCAAAGCGCAAGGGGCGCAGGGGCAAGGGACGCCCAAATCGGGGCCAACAGACGACAGGTCTGCTGCCATCGGTCCGGCTGAGGAGTCCACTGGGTTGCGGGGACGGAATCGTCCTCACGCCACAGCGGACCAACAGGAGCTGGCATGAGTGAGATCGCAGGGCAGACCGGGCTCCGCGCCGGTGCGACCGCAGTCGTCAACGAGTCCTACTCCTTCGCCTGCATGCGGTGCGGGCACGGCTGGGAGCAGTCGTACGAGATAGAGCACCACACGGACGCCGCGGGTCACGAGTTCGTCCTCTACGTGGCCGACGGCAAGGTGGTGCCCTCCCCGTTGAGCAGGCCCGAGTGCCACAACTGCGACAGCCACGTCGTGCGGATCATGCGGCCCGGGCGGGTCGCGTCGGCGCATGACGCGGCTCACCGGCCCCACCGCGTGCCGCCACCCGCCGGGCCCGTGGAGGGGCCCACCGCGGACGTCGAGGCCGGGGCCACGGCCGGCCAGGAGCAGCGCGAGCACCACCACTGGCACCTGTCCGACCTGCTGCACCCCTTCCAGCGCAAGGCGAGCTGACCCGTCCGGTTCCCTTGCCGACGCCCTCCCCGGTCCTCCCCTACCGGGGAGGGCGTGCCCCTTTCGTAGGATCGGTGCATGCCTTCGAACGATGCCGGCCGCCCGGACAAGAACGCGGCCCCGCCCCTCCCGGAGCCCCTCCGGGTGCCGGTCGCCGACTCCCACACCCACCTGGACATGCGGTCCGGCACGGTCGAGGAAGCGCTGGCGAAGGCGGCGTCGGTCGGCGTGACGACGGTCGTGCAGGTCGGCTGCGACCTCAAGGGCTCCCGCTGGGCGGCCGAGACGGCGGCGGCCCACGACGCCGTCCACGCGACGGTCGCCCTGCACCCGAACGAGGCGCCCCGCATCGTGCACGGAGACCCCGACGGGTGGTCCAGGCAGGGCGCCCGCGAACCCGGCGGTCAGGGCGCCCTGGACGACGCCCTCGCCGAGATCGACCGGCTGGCCGCGCTGGAGCAGGTCAAGGGCGTCGGCGAGACCGGCCTCGACTACTTCCGCACCGGGCCCGGGGGCAAGGAGGCGCAGGAGCGTTCCTTCCGTGCCCACATCGAGATCGCCAAGCGGCACGGCAAGGCCCTGGTCATCCACGACCGCGAGGCCCACGCCGACGTCCTGCGGGTGCTGAAGGAGGAGGGCGCTCCCGAGCGGACCGTCTTCCACTGCTACTCCGGCGACGCCGAGATGGCCGGGATCTGCGCGAGCGCGGGCTACTTCATGTCGTTCGCCGGCAACGTCACCTTCAAGAACGCCCAGAACCTGCGGGACGCGGTGGCGGTGGCCCCGCTGGAGCTCCTCCTCGTGGAGACCGACGCGCCCTTCCTCACCCCCGCGCCCTACCGCGGACGGCCCAACGCCCCCTACCTCGTGCCGATCACCGTGCGGGCCATGGCCGAGGTGCGCGGCATCGACGAGGACACGCTGGCCCGGGCCCTCGGCGCGAACACCGCACGCGCGTTCGGGTACTGACCCCGCCGCCCACCTCACCGCACGACTGTGCGTAGCCGCGTCGCTTTGGAGAGTGACGGCCGCTCCGCTAGGTTCTGGGGGCCCTATCCGGACCCCTCTGGACCCCCCTCCGGCCCCTGGAGCGTGTCGGCGTGAGCAACGCGCGGTACGAGACCTACGAGACGTACGAGACGTATGGCCCCGGCTACGCCGATCCGGTGTACGGCGGGTTCGACGTGTCGCCGGTCGATCCGCACAGCGCCGAGACCCTCGTCCACGGGACACAGGCGTCCCCCGGCGCCTACGCGGACACCTACCGGCCGGCCTACGAGGCGCCGACCCTGCCCGCGCTGCCCCGGCAGGGCGGGCAGGATGGCGAGCGCGCACCCGGGCCCGTCGGGCACCCCGCGCCGGACCCGGGCGTGCGCGCCGGTTCGCGTGCCGCGGCGCGCACCGGCTCGCACCGCAGGGCCGCGCGCCGGCGCAGGACGCGCTACGCCCAGCGCCCGGACGGCCCCATGCGGCGGCTGCTCCCGCAGGCCCTCGTCGTCGCCTTCCTGGCGGGCGGCACCACGGCGTTCGTCGCCAAGGACAAGGCGATCGAGCTGAACGTCGACGGCAAGGCCCGCACGCTGCACACCTTCGCCGACGACGTCACCGAGCTGCTGGCGGAGGAAGGAGTCGAGGTCGGCGCCCACGACGTGGTGGCGCCCGGGCCCGGCGCGCGCATCAGCAACGGCGACGCGGTCGCCGTGCACTTCGCCCGACCCGTGCGGCTCACCCTCGACGGACACCGGCGTGAGGTGTGGACGACCGCTCACACGGTGGAGGAGGCGCTGCGGCAGCTCGGTGTGCGGCACGAAGGCGCGTACGTCTCCACGTCGCGCTCCCGGCGCATCGGACGCGGCGGACTCGCCCTGGACGTGCGGACCGAGCGGACCGTCACGATCATGGCCGACGGCCGCGCCCGCACGGTGCGCACCAACGCGGCGACCGTCCGCGAGGTCGTGGAGGAGGCCGGGATCACCCTGCACGGCCAGGACACCACCTCCGTCCCGCAGGGCGGCTTCCCGCGCGACGGACAGACCGTGACGGTGCTGCGGATCACCGGCGGCAGGGAGGTCCGCGAGGAACCCATCCCCTTCCAGGTGCGGCGGACGGAGGACCCGACCCTGTTCCAGGGCACGGAGGTCGTGGAGCGGGCGGGCGAGCCGGGACTGCGCCGGGTCACCTTCGCCCTGCGCACGGTCAACGGAGTCCCGCAGAAGCCGCGCCGGATCAGGTCCGAGGTGGTGCGCGAGCCGAACCCGCAGCTGGTCAGGGTCGGCACCATGCAGCGCCCGGCGTCCGTGCGGGGCGCCGACCACCTCGACTGGCAGGGCCTCGCGGCCTGCGAGTCCGGCGGCCGGCCCGACGCGGTCGACTCCTCGGGCACCTACGGCGGCCTCTACCAGTTCGACACCCGGACCTGGCACTCCCTCGGCGGCCAGGGACGCCCCCAGGACGCCCCGGCCGCGGAACAGACGTACCGGGCGAAGAAGCTCTACGTGCGGCGGGGAGCAAGCCCCTGGCCGCACTGCGGGGGACGGCTGGGCGGATAGTGGGGGAACCGAACCCCCGTACCCTTGTCCCGTGACCAGCAGCCCCACCCCCGACGCCCTCCTGGGCCCCGCCGACATCCGCGAGCTCGCGGCCGCCCTCGGCGTACGCCCGACCAAGCAACGCGGACAGAACTTCGTGATCGACGCGAACACCGTCCGCCGGATCGTGCGCACCGCACAGGTCCGCCCCGACGACGTGGTCGTCGAGGTCGGCCCGGGCCTCGGGTCGCTCACCCTCGCGCTGCTGGAGGCCGCCGACCGGGTCACGGCGGTGGAGATCGACGACGTGCTCGCCGGCGCGCTGCCCGCGACCGTCACGGCCCGCATGCCCGAACGCGCCGACCGGTTCGCGCTGGTCCACTCGGACGCCATGCACGTCACCGAGCTGCCCGGGCCCGCCCCGACCGCGCTGGTGGCCAACCTCCCCTACAACGTGGCCGTCCCGGTCCTGCTGCACATGCTCGACACCTTCCCGACCATCGAACGCACCCTCGTCATGGTCCAGGCGGAGGTCGCCGACCGGCTCGCCGCCCCGCCCGGCTCGAAGGTCTACGGCGTCCCCTCCGTCAAGGCCAACTGGTACGCCGAGGTCAAGCGCGCCGGCGCCATCGGGCGGAACGTGTTCTGGCCCGCGCCCAACGTCGACAGCGGCCTGGTCTCCCTGGTCCGCCGCAGCGAGCCGCTGAAGACGACGGCCGCCAAGCGCGAGGTGTTCGCCGTCGTCGACGCGGCCTTCGCGCAACGCCGCAAGACGCTGCGGGCCGCGCTCTCCGGCTGGGCCGGATCGGCCGCCGCCGCCGAGGAGGCCCTGGTCGCCGCCGGGGTCTCGCCGCAGGCCCGGGGCGAGTCGCTGACCGTGGAAGAGTTCGCGCGTATCGCCGAGCACAAGGCGAACCGGCACCAGGAGAAGGAGCCCGCGTGAGCGTCACGGTCCGCGTCCCGGCCAAGGTCAACGTCCAGCTGGCGGTCGGCGCCGCCCGCCCCGACGGCTTCCACGACCTCGCCAACGTCTTCCTCGCGGTCGGCCTCTACGACGAGATCACCGTCACCCCGGCCGACGAGCTCCGCGTCACCTGCGAGGGCCCGGACGCCGACCAGGTCCCCCTGGACCGCACGAACCTCGCCGCGCGGGCCGCCGAGGCGCTCGCGGGGCGGTACGGCCGCAGTCCCGCCGTCCACATCCACATCGCCAAGGACATCCCCGTCGCCGGCGGGATGGCCGGGGGCAGCGCGGACGGCGCAGGCGCCCTGGTGGCCTGCGACGCGCTGTGGGGGACCGGCGCCTCCCGGGACGAACTGCTCGACATCTGCGCGGAGCTGGGCAGCGACGTGCCGTTCAGCCTGGTCGGCGGGGCCGCCCTCGGCATCGGACGGGGCGAGCAGCTGACGCCCCTGGAGACCGGCGGCACCTTCCACTGGGTGTTCGCGATGGCCGGGCGCGGCCTGTCCACCCCGGCGGTGTTCCGCGAGTTCGACCGGCTCGGCGAGGGCACGGACATCCCCGAGCCCGTCGCCTCCGGCGAACTCCTCGCCGCCCTCGCCAAGGGCGACCCGGACGCGCTCGCCGCCGCCGTCTCCAACGACCTCCAGCCCGCGGCCCTCTCCCTTTTCCCGGAACTGGCCGGCACCCTGGCCGCGGGCCGGGCCGCCGGTGCCCTCACCGCACTCGTCTCGGGCTCCGGGCCGACCACCGCGTTCCTGGTCCGCGCCCCGGAGTCGGCCGCCGCGGTGGCACAGGCCCTGCTCGCGTCCGGCACGTGCAGGGCGGTGCGTACGGCGTCGGGCCCCGCCCCCGGGGCGACGGTGGTAGCCGCCGGCTGACCGCGTGCCCTGGCAGCGCTCGCTCGCCGGGTGGTGACGGTGCCGTCGGCGGGTGTGCCCCGGCGGCGATCGCCGGGCCTCGACCACGCCCCGACGGCGCCCCCCGGGGGCGTTAATCACGAGCCTTGCGCGCTGCCGGGCGCCTAGGCTCCCCAGTTGATCTCGACAGGGGGCGAAAGCGTGGAGGAACTGGTCGCGGCCGTACGGCGCGGGGACGCCGACGAGGTCACGGCGCTGCTGGAGTCCGGCGCCGACCCCGACACCCTCGCCGAGGGCCTGCCGGTCCTCTGCCTGGCCGTGGCGGCGTACGACGAACCCGTCGCCGAGGCGCTGCTCCAGGCCGGAGCCGACCCCCTGCGCCGGTTGCCCGACGGGAGCACCCCGCTGCTGCGGGCGGTGGACGGCGGGTCCCACCTCCTGGTCTACGCGCTCGCCACCAGCCGGACCCCCCTCCCGGCACCCGCGCGCGCCGAGCTTCTGGCCCGGGCCCGGCGCTGGGTCGAGGCGGGAGCCGAGGCCGAACTGCGCCGCGTCACCGGACACACCGGGCCCATCGAGCGGAGCCGGGTCCGGCACGAAGAGATCGGCGGGTGGTGCGAGCAGCTCACGCTCGGCCGGACGACCCTGCGCGACGAGCACCGGGCCATCCTCACGTCCATGGAGGCCCGCTACGGGATCCGTACGCCCTTCGACGAACTGGTCGCCCGGGCCCTCGCCCACCCCGACCGGGACCACGTCGTCTGGTCGGACGTGGTGTTCACCCTCGGCCGCCGGCTGGACGAGGAGACCTGGCAGTGGACCAGGGACCTCCTCAACCACCCCGACCGGCTGCACCGCCTGCTCGCGGCGGAGACGCTGCTGTTCCTGATCCTCGGCGACCCCCTCGAGGGAGGCGATCCGTTCTGGGAGCGCGGCAGGGAGCTGGTCCCCTGGGCCGGACAGGAGGAGGACCCGGAGGTGCTGGCCGCCCTCCTGAACGCGATGACCCACGACAGCGCCCCGGAGGTCGAGGCCGCAGGGCTGGCGCACCTCGCCCACCCGGACCCGAGGGTGCGCTCCCTGGTCCCGGACGCCCTGGAGCGCTCCGAGGACGGCCGCTCCCAGGTCCGCCCCGAGGGCCTCGCCGCGGTGCTCACCCTGGCCGGCGACGAGGACCCCGACGTGCGCGAGGCGGCGTGCCGCTGGCTCGCGCACTACCGGGGTCGCGAGCCGGAGGTCGGGGACGCGCTGGTCGCGCTCACCCACGACGAGACCCAGCCGGTCCGCATCGAGGCCGTCTCCGGCCTGGCCTACCGCGACGATCCGCGCTGCGTGGAGGCCGAGCACCGGATCGGCCCCCTCGACCCGGAGCTGCCGTTCGACGAGCGGCTGATGGACGTGTGGCGCTACCAGCGGCGCCGGGAGGCCGCCGACGGCGGCTGACCGCCCGGCCGGAGCACCCCCGGGCGCGACTACCCTGGAGGGTCGATCCATCCCCCTTGGCAGGAGAGTAATGGCCGTCAACCTGGTCAATGTCGAGAACGTCAGCAAGGTGTACGGCACCCGTGCCCTGCTCGACGGCGTCTCCCTCGGCGTCTCCGAAGGGGACCGCATCGGTGTCGTGGGCCGCAACGGCGACGGCAAGACCACGCTCATCCGCATGCTCGCCAAGCAGGAGGACGCCGACACCGGGCGCGTCACGCACTCGGGCGGGCTGCGTCTCGGCGTGCTCACCCAGCACGACTCCCTCGACCCCGAGGCCACCGTCCGCCACGAGGTCATCGGCGACATGGCCGACCACGAGTGGGCGGGTGACGCCAAGGTCAGGGACGTGCTCACCGGCCTGTTCGGCGGGCTCGACCTGCCCGGGTTCCCCAAGGGCCTGGACACCGTCATCGGCCCGCTGTCGGGCGGTGAGCGGCGCCGGATCGCCCTGGCCAAGCTGCTCATCGAGGAGCAGGACCTGCTCGTCCTGGACGAGCCCACCAACCACCTCGACGTCGAGGGCATCGCCTGGCTGGCCCGCCATCTGCAGAAGCGCCGGTCGGCCCTCGTCTGCGTCACCCACGACCGGTGGTTCCTCGACCAGGTGTGCACGCGCATGTGGGACGTCCAGCGCGGCGTGGTCCACGAGTACGAGGGAGGCTACTCCGACTACGTCTTCGCCCGGGCCGAGCGTGAGCGCATCGCCGCCACCGAGGAAGCCAAGCGGCAGAACCTCGTCCGCAAGGAGCTGGCCTGGCTGCGCCGCGGGGCACCCGCCCGGACGTCCAAGCCGCGCTTCCGGGTCGAGGCCGCCAACGAGCTCATTGCGGACGTGCCGCCGCCCCGGGACAGCAGCGAGCTGATGAAGTTCGCCTCCACCCGGCTGGGCAAGACGGTGTTCGACCTGGAGGACATCACCGTCCAGGCCGGCCCCAAGGTCCTTCTGAAGCACGTCACCTGGCAGCTCGGTCCCGGCGACCGCATCGGCCTCGTCGGCGTCAACGGCGCCGGCAAGACGTCGCTGCTGCGGGCCATGGCGCAGGCGGCCCGGACCGACGGGGAGGCCCAGCCCGCGGGCGGACGCGTCCGCGTCGGCAAGACCGTCAAGCTCGCCTACCTCTCCCAGGAGGTCGCCGAACTCGACCCGGCCACCCGTGTGCTGGAGGCGGTGCAGCAGGTGCGCGAGCGCGTCGACCTCGGCAAGGGACGGGAGATGACCGCAGGGCAGCTGTGCGAGACGTTCGGCTTCGGCAAGGAGAAGCAGTGGACGCCCGTCGGCGACCTGTCCGGTGGTGAGCGCCGCCGGCTCCAGCTGCTGCGCCTGCTCATGGACGAGCCCAATGTCCTCTTCCTCGACGAGCCCACCAACGACCTCGACATCGAGACGCTGACGCAGCTGGAGGACGTCCTCGACGGCTGGCCCGGCTCGATGATCGTCATCTCCCACGACCGGTTCTTCATCGAGCGCACCACCGACCGTGTCTTCGCGCTGCTCGGCGACGGCGCCCTGCGCATGCTGCCGCGCGGCATCGACGAGTACCTGGAACGACGGCAGCGCATGGAGGAGGCCGCGGCCGTCTCGGCCCCCGCCGCAGCGCAGCAGTCCGCCGCCCCGGAGAAGAGCGCCGCCGACCAGCGCGCCGCCAAGAAGGAACTCCAGAAGATCGAGCGGCAGCTCGACAAGGTCTCCGAGAAGGAGACCAAGCTCCACGCCCGTATCGCCGAAAACG
The DNA here is from genome assembly GCF_040637515.1 of Streptomyces sp. NPDC029041. NCBI lineage: Bacteria > Bacillati > Actinomycetota > Actinomycetes > Kitasatosporales > Streptomycetaceae > Streptomyces > Streptomyces sp. NPDC029041. The sequence continues at coordinate 474,277 of NZ_JBEZWO010000005.1, forward strand.
CCACGGACTTCGCGAAGGTGGCTGAACTGGACGCCGAGTTGCGGGAGTTGGCCGGTCAGCGCGAGGAACTGGAAATGCGCTGGCTGGAACTCGCCGAGGACGCGTGAAGGGTGCGTGAAGACGCATAACGGCGGCATCACGGGCCGGTCCTCCCTTGGGAACAGGGGGTGATCGGCCCGGTGTGCTGTCGGAACCTGGTGATAGAAAGAGGCGTCTTAGAACTTTATGAAGCATCTCTGAGCCCGTTGGGCATCTCAGGGTGTGGCTAAAAATCAGTGATCGAACGGGGGAGCCGCTGATGACTCAGCCGCCCAGTCAGCCGCCGCACGGTGGCTTCGGAGCACCGCAGAACCAGCCGCCGCAGGGCGGTGGTTACGGGGCACCGCAGACCCCGCCGCCGCCCCAGGGACCGCCCCAGGCGCCGCCGCCTCCGCAGGGCCCGCCGCAGCCCGGGTACGGCTACCCGCAGCAGCCGCAGCAGCCCGGTCCGTACGGGCAGCCGGGACAGCCGGGCCCGTACAACCCCGGCCCCTACGGCCAGCCGCAGCAGCCCGGACCGTACGGCCAGACGCAGCAGCCCGGACCGTACGGCCAGACGCAGCAGCCCGGACCGTACGGCCAGCCGCAGCAGCCCGGACCGTACGGCCAGCCCGGTTACGGCTACCCGCAGCAGCCGCAGTACCCCGGCGCGCCCGGCACCCCGCCCGGGGGCGGTTCGAACAACCCCTTCAAGGGCAAGCCCGCCCTGATCATCGGTGCCGCCGTCGCCGCGCTGCTCGTGGTCGGCACAACCGTGTGGGCCGTCACCGGCGGCGACGACGGCAAGGGCAAGAAGAAGCCCGTCGCCCAGAAGACCGACGACCCCAAGGCCGGTTCCTCCGCCCCGGTCAACCCCGGTGACGGCAGCGGCGACGGCGGCGAGGACCCGGAGGACCTCAACGCGGGCCGCCAGGCCGGCGAGGCGAAGGTCCTCTGGTACAAGGAGGCGCCCGACGCGCCCGGTTCCGGCGCCGACGCCGACGGCATGTGGATCACCGGCAAGACCGCGGTGAAGGCCGCCTACAAGCAGCTCTTCGCCTACAACGTCGGTGACGGCAAACCGTCCTGGGACGCGATCACCTTCCCGCAGAAGATCTGCGCGACGACCCCGCAGAAGACGTCCGACAACAAGATCGTCGTCGCGTACATGAGCGGCAGCAGCGACCGCGCCAAGTGCAACCAGCTGCAGGAGATCGACCTCGTCACCGGCGAGAAGGGCTGGAAGGAACAGGTCGCCGACGGCGCCCTGTTCGACTCCACGCTCTCCGTCGAACTGTCCGTCACCGGCAAGACGCTGATGGTGGGCCGCTCCCAGTCCGGCACGGCCTACGACGTCACCAACGGCGACAAGCTCTACGACAAGAAGAAGTACGGCAACGCCTGCTTCCCCGCCGCGTTCGCCGGCGGCGAGAAGCTGATCGCCGTCGCCTCCTGCGGTGCCGGCACCGACAAGGAGCACGACGAGATCCAGGAGCTCGACCCGAAGACCGGCAAGGCCAAGTGGACCCAGCCGTTCGACAAGGGCTGGCGGGTCGCGCGCACCTACTCGGTCAGCCCGCTGGTCGTCTACAGCACCAACAAGGACAAGAAGGCCTGGAACATCTCCACCTTCACCTCCGGCGGCAAGTTCCGCTCCCAGGTCGGCTTCGACGAGGACTTCGCCCCCGAGTGCGGCTGGGCCATCCTCGAGCGCGACCTCACGGGCTGCCAGGGCGTGGCCGTCGACGACAGCACGCTGTACCTGCCGACCGAGGCCACCACCGGCGCCAACGAGATCGTCGCGGTCAACCTCGCGAACGGCAAGGAGAAGTGGCGCGTGAAGTCACCCGCCGACGAGTCGATGCTGCCGGTGAAGACCGAGGGCGGCAAGCTCATCGCCTATGTGGAGCCGTCCTACGACGCGGGCGGGCAGATCGTGGCCATTCCGACCGGCGGCAGCAGCCACAAGCCGTCCAAGCTGCTGCAGAACCCCGAGGGCGCCGCGGACATCGAGAACAGTTTCTTCTCCAAGGAGATCGACTGGGTCGACGGGCGCTTCTACATCTCGACGTCCCGGCTGAGCGGGAACGACGACACGAAGGAGAAGTTGATGCTCGCCTACGGCAAGTGACTCCTCCTCCTTCGCACTCCCTTCGTCGCCCGTCCCCCTCCCCCCGAGGTACCCACGCCATGACCCAGCCGCCGCCCCCGCCGCCCCAGCAGCCCCCGCAGGGAGGCGGCTTCGGTCCGCCCCCGGAGCAGCCGCCCCAGGACCAGCCGCCGCAGACCCCGCCGCCCGCGGCCGGGCCGAACCTCGGCAAGGCCCCGGAGCCCGGGTACGGCTACCCCCAGGCGCCGCAGACCCCGCAGACGCCTCCGCCGGCCGCCCCGCAGACGCCGCCCCAGCCGCCGCAGGGTTACGGCTATCCGCAGGGTGCCCCGGCGCCCCAGCCGCCGCAGGCCCCGCCCGGCTACGGCTACCCCGGCCAGCAGCCGGGCCCGTACGGGCAGCAGCCGCAAGCGCCTTATGGGCAGCCCGGCTACGGGCAGCAGCCGCAGGCGCCTTATGGGCAGCCCGGTTACGGGCAGCAGCCGCAGGCGCCTTATGGGCAGCCCGGTTACGGGCAGCAGCCCGGGTACGGCTATCCGCAGCAGGCCATGCCGCACCAGCCGCAGGCCGGACAGCCGGGCGGCGGCAAGAAGTTCACCACGCAGATGCTGATCATCGTCGCCGCGGTCGTGGCCATCGCGCTGATCATCGGCGGCGGTGTCTGGTACTCCTCGTCCGGCAAGGACGAGGGCAGGGAGAACGACACCGCCGGTCAGAGCGGCGGCACCGGCGGCACGGACGACGGCAACGGCGGCACCGCCTCCGGCAAGGAGAAGGCACCGTCCGATCCCAGCGCCAAGGTCCTCTTCCAGGTCCCGGCGCCCGAGGTGAAGAACGACAGCACGGTCGTCGTCTCCGGCTCGTGGCTCACCGACAAGGCGTACGTCAAGAGCGGCATCGCCCGGATCGTCGGCTACGACCGCGACAAGGGCGGCGAGCTGTGGAAGATCCCGCTGGCCGGCCCGGTCTGCCAGGCCAGCCGCCACGTCACGGACGACAACCTCACGGCGGTCCTCTACCAGCCGGCGATGCCCACCAAGGCCGACCCCTCGCACGGGTGCAGCCAGATCGCCCTCATCGACCTCGACGCCGGCAAGCGGCTGTGGACCAAGACGGTCAAGACCGGTGACCAGCTGATCAACTTCGACAACATCACCCTCAGCGGGAAGACCGTCGCCGTCGGAAGCACCAGCGGCGGCGCCGCCTTCGACGTCTCCGGCAAGCTCCTGTGGAGCCCGAAGCCGGCCGACTCCTGCTACGACGCAGGGTACGGCGGCGGCGAGAAGCTGGTCGCCGTGCGCAAGTGCGGCTCCTACGGCCAGCGGCAGCTGCACATCCAGACCATCGACCCGAAGTCCGGGAAGGTGATCTCGGAGTACAAGATGGCCGAGGGCATCGAGTACGCGAGCATCGTGTCGACCGAGCCGCTGGTGGTGGCCGCCGACGTCGGCGACTCCGCGGGCGACGGCAGCGGCATCTCCGACTTCTTCTCCATCGACGCCAAGACCGGCAAGCTGCGCACCCGCATCTCCGCGCCGGGCGAGCAGTACGCCGCCCGCTGTGAGGGCATCACCCGCGTCGAGGCCTGCAACCTGCTGGCCGTCGGCAACGACCGGCTGTACCTGCCGACCGAGGAGCACGACGGCACCGGCAAGTACAGCCAGACCAACGAGATCGTCGCCTTCGACCTCGCCACCGGCAAGCAGACCGGGCAGCGGGCCGACGCGGGCGACGGCTACACGATCTCGCCGCTGCGCATGGACGGCGGCAACCTGATCGCGTACAAGCGTCCCCCGTACGACAAGGGTGGACAGGTCGTGAGCATCGCCGGAGGCAGCTTCAAGGAGACGCTGCTGCTGCGGAACCCCGCGACGGAGTCGGTCCGCGACGTGGAGACCAGCATGTCGCCGGAGTACTCCGAGGTCCTGTACTCCGAGGGGCACCTCTACATGTCCAAGGTGTACGCGAGCAAGCGGTCGACCGTGCGGGAGAAGGAGTATCTGGCGGTCGGCTTCGGTACGGGCTGATCATCTGGTGACCGACTCGGGTTCCCTTCGGCCCCGTCCCTGATCAGGGGCGGGGCCGTTCCTGTGCGGCGCGGTCAACCTGGGGCGAGAGGACTTTCGGTGATCCGGGGCGATTCTCGCCGGTAGGGGGAGCGCAACGTCGAACAAGCGTGTAGCTTCCGGGGGCATGAAGGCGGGGGAGCCGGGGGGCTTCCGTGGGGGGCTGGGGTGACTGGGGGGTTGCTCGATGGGAGTGCGGCTCATGGTGGTCGACGACCACCGATTGCTGGCCGAGGCGCTGGCTTCGGCGCTGAAGCTGCGGGGGCACCGGGTGCTGGCCGCGGCGGCGCCGGCCGCGGGCGCGGCGGAGCTGGTGATCACGCGGTCACCGGAGGTGTGCCTGCTGGGCACGGCGGCGCCGGCCGAGCCGGGGATCTTCGACCCGGTGGTGAGGATCAAGCGGGAGCGGCCGCAGGTGGCGGTGCTGGTGCTGGGGCCGGTGCCGAGTCCCCGGGGCATCGCGGCGGCGTTCGCGGCGGGGGCGTCGGGGTACGTCCGGCACGACGAGCGCATAGAGGGTGTCGAGCGGGCGATCATGAAGGCGCGGGCGGGGGAGGCGGCGGTGGCGCCGCAGCTGTTGCAGGGGGCGTTCAGTGAGTTGCTCAATCCGGCGGCCCAGCCGGACGACGAGGGGCAGCGGTTGCTCCAGATGCTCACGCCGCGTGAGGTGGAGGTGCTGGTCCGCGTCGCCGACGGGGAGGACACCCGCCTGATCGCGGCGGGCATGGGCATCGCACCGTCGACGGCGCGTACGCATGTCCAGCGGGTGCTGATGAAACTGGGGGTGGGGTCGCGCCTGGAGGCGGCGGCGCTGGCGGCGCGGACGGGGTTGCTGGACCGGGCGGGGCCGGTGCGGCGGGAGCCGTGAACCGTCTGACCGGCGGTGGGGGTGCGGGTGGCTGCGCCTGTCGCTGGGTGGTGGGTCGGGGCCGCGCCGGGGGGTGTCCGTCCTCGGAACGTCGCGATGGGCTTGCGTGCCGACTGACTGTGCGTCGACGCGACAACCGCTGCGGGCGGACACCCCCCGACACGGCCCCTTGCGTCCGACGGCGGGTGCGGGCGCGTGGGGCCTCCGCCCCAGCTGCGGGCATGCGTGCCGCTGGGGGCGGCACGGGTGGGCGCGGGCAGCACCCCGCTACGCCGGGCTGCGGACCCACCCGGCCCCAGCATCGACGCGGCCGGGTCACTCCACCCGCTCGTCGTCCTCCGGCTCAACCCCCGGAGGGGCCGGCGCCGCAGGCCGCAGCTTCAGCCATGCCAGGAAGAACAGGCCCAGCAGCAGCATCCCCAGCCCGGTCCACAGGTTGATGTTCACACCGGCGGCCTTGTCGATGTCCGCGTCGGACGCCGTGAACCCCGCGACCGTGACGATGACGCCGTAGACCACGAACAGCCCGCCGATGATCCGCCGGATGTCGAACAGCCGCGCGGCGGTCGCCGACTTGCCCTGCAGTTCGGTGACTTCCCGCTGCAGGTCCTTCTCGGAGTAGGACTCGGACATGTGCGATCACACTCCTCGGTCAAGTGTCGGTCAGAACGAGAACGGGATGTAGCAGGCCGCGGCCAGGATGACCGCGCCCCAGCCCAGCAGGGCGGGCTTGCGGTACCAGGCCTCGTCGCCGGGGGCCGGCGGCTCCGCCATGCCGGGTGAGCGTGTGCCGTAGACGAGTCCCTGCAGTTCCTCCGTGGGCTTCGGCGCGGTGAACAGCGACACCGCCACCATGACGACCGCGCCCGCGACGAAGCCCGCGATCGCCGAGACGAAGTTGGCCCCCTGGTCGGAGGGGATGTCGACGATGTCCTGCTTGTAGAGGACGAAGTAGTTGACCATCGCGGCGGTGGTGCCCGCGATCAGCCCCCAGAAGCCCGACTTCATGGACGCCCGCTTCCAGAACATGCCGATGATGAAGACGACGAACATCGGCACGTTGAAGAAGGAGAACAGCGTCTGGAGGTAGGCCATGATGTTGGAGAAGGAGCGGGCGAGGAACGCCGTGCCGATGGAGGCCAGGACGCCGATCGCGGTGATGAGGCGGCCGAAGCGCACGTAGTACGCGTCCTCGCGGCCCTTCACCACGTACTTCGCCCAGATGTCCGTGGTGAACACGGTGTTGAAGGACGACACGTTCGCCGCCATGCCCGCCATGAAGGCCGCCAGGAGACCCGTCACGGCGATGCCCAGGACGCCGTTGGGCAGCAGCTCCGACATCAGGTAGGGGATCGCGTCGTTGTACTGGAGGTCGGATCCGGACGTGCCGATCTTCGGCACCAGCACCGCGGCCACCAGGCCCGGGATCATCACCAGGAACACGATGAAGATCTTCGGGAACGCGGCGATCAGGGGGGTGCGCTGGGCCGCCGAGAGGTTCTTCGCGGACAGCGCGCGCTGCACCTCGGCGAAGTTCGTCGTCCAGTAGCCGAAGGAGAGGACGAAGCCGAGACCCAGGACGATCGTCAGCCAGTTCGCGCCGAGCGGGTTGTCGCTGCCGATGCCCGTTCCGCCCCAGGACGTCATGAAGTCGGCGCCGCGGCTCTTGGTGAGGGAGTCGGACAGGCCGTCCCAGCCGCCGACCTTCTTCAGGCCCAGCAGTGTGATCGGGATGAGTGCGGCGAGGATGACGAAGAACTGCAGCACCTCGTTGTAGATCGCCGACGACAGGCCGCCGAGCGTGATGTAGGCGAGGACGAAGAACCCGGCGACGACGATCGCCACCCACTCCGGCCAGCCCAGCAGCGCCTCGACGACGATGGCCAGGGCGTAGAGGTTGACGCCGGCGATGAGGATGGCGGCGAAGGCGAAGAGGACCGAACTGAGCAGGTGCGCCGCCCGGTCGAAGCGCATCAGCAGAAACTCCGGGACCGAGCGGACCCTGGAGCCGTAGTAGAAGGGCATCATCACCAGGCCGAGGAAGACCATGGCCGGGATGGCGCCGATCCAGTACCAGTGCGTGGTGTAGACGCCGTACTGGGCACTGTTGGCGGCCATGCCCAGGATCTCGGTGGCGCCCAGGTTGGCCGCGATGAACGCCAGACCGGTGACCCAGGCGGGCAGGGAGCGGCCGGAGAGGAAGAAGTCGAGACTGGTCTTCACCGAGCGCCGGGCGGCGAAGCCGATGCCGAGGACGACGAGGAAGTAGATGCCGAGGATGGTGTAGTCGAGCCAGTTCGTGGGGAGCCGCAGCTCGGCCGACAGATAGGTGGGGGTGTGCATGAGCCCTCGCTTCGTTGCGCGAACCGATACCTCGCGGGATCGTCTTCTCCGCCTTCAGCAATTGAACCCGTCTTCTGATGCACTTTGTTGGATTGTGATGTTGACGATTGGGGAGGGCGGTGTTTTTATATGTTGGGTTCTGTTTGAAGGACAAGGAGTCCGGCGTGAAGAAGACCTCGACCCGGCTGGCCGACGGTCGCGAGCTCATCTACTACGACCTGCGTGACGACAGCGTGCGGGACGCGACCGATCGCCGGCCGCTGGACCGCACCGTCACCACGTCCGAGATCCGCCGCGACCCCCTCCTCGGCGACTCCGTCGCCATCGCCTCGCACCGTCAGGGCCGCACCTACCACCCCCCGGCCGACGAGTGCCCCCTGTGCCCCTCGGCGGGCGACCGCCTCAGCGAGATCCCCGACTCGTCCTACGACGTCGTCGTCTTCGAGAACCGGTTCCCCTCGCTCGCTGGCGACTCGGGCCGCTGCGAGGTCGTCTGCTTCACCTCCGACCACAACGCGTCCTTCGCCGACCTCACCGAGGAGCAGGCGGGCCTGGTCCTGGAGGCCTGGACGGACCGCACCTCGGAGCTGTCCCATCTCCCGTCCGTCGAGCAGGTGTTCTGCTTCGAGAACCGGGGCGCCGAGATCGGCGTGACCCTCGGCCATCCGCACGGCCAGATCTACGCCTACCCCTTCACCACCCCCCGCACGGCGCTGACGCTCCGCTCGGTCGCCACCCACAAGGAGATGACCGGCGGGGAGAACCTCTTCGACGCCGTCCTGGAGCGTGAACGCGCCGGCGAGCGGGTCGTCCTGGAGGGTGAACACTGGCTGGCCTTCGTGCCGTACGCGGCGCACTGGCCGTACGAGGTCCACCTGTACCCCAAGCGCCGCGTGCCCGACCTGCTCGGCCTGGACGAGGACGCGCGCACAGAGTTCCCCAAGGTCTACCTGGAACTCTTGAGGCGCTTCGACCGGATCTTCGGTGAGAGCGAGCCCCCGACGCCGTACATCGCGGCCTGGCACCAGGCCCCGTTCGGCGCGCTGGAGGAGTTCGACGGGGTCGCGCGTGAGGACTTCGCGCTGCACCTCGAGCTTTTCACCATCCGCCGCACTTCCGGCAAGCTGAAGTTCCTCGCGGGTTCCGAGTCCGGCATGAACGTGTTCATCAACGACGTGCCGCCGGAGCGCGCGGCCGAGCGACTGCGAGAGGTAGCGAGTTCATGAGCGGAAAGTACCTGGTGACGGGCGGCGCGGGATACGTCGGCACCGTGGTCGCGCAGCACCTGCTGGAGGCCGGTCACGAGGTCGTCGTCCTCGACAACCTCTCCACGGGCTTCCGCGAGGGCGTCCCCGCGGGCGCGTCGTTCGTCGAGGGCGACATCCGCGATGCCGCCAAATGGCTGGACTCCTCCTTCGACGGTGTGTTGCACTTCGCCGCCTTCTCGCAGGTCGGCGAGTCGGTCGCGAAGCCGGAGAAGTACTGGGACAACAACGTCGGCGGCACCATGGCGCTGCTGGCCGCGATGCGCGAGGCGGACGTCCGCACGCTGGTCTTCTCCTCCACGGCGGCCACGTACGGCGAGCCGGAGCAGGTCCCGATCACCGAGTCGGCGCCCACGTCCCCCACGAACCCCTACGGCGCCTCGAAGCTCGCGGTCGACCACATGATCACCGGCGAGGCGGCGGCGCACGGCCTGGGCGCGGTCTCCCTGCGCTACTTCAACGTGGCGGGCGCCTACGGCGCGTACGGCGAGCGCCACGACCCCGAGTCGCACCTGATCCCGCTGATCCTCCAGGTGGCGCAGGGCAGGCGCGAGGCGATCTCGGTGTTCGGCGAGGACTACGCGACACCGGACGGCACGTGCGTGCGCGACTACATCCACGTCGCGGACCTGGCCGAGGCCCACCTGCTCGCACTGAAGGCCGCCACCCCCGGCGAACACCTGATCTGCAACCTCGGCAACGGCAACGGCTTCTCGGTCCGCGAGGTCATCGAGACCGTCCGCCGGGTCACGGGCCACCCGATCCCCGAGGTCGTGGCACCCCGACGGGGCGGCGACCCGGCGGTCCTGGTGGCCTCGGCCGCCACCGCCCGCGAGAAGCTGGGCTGGAACCCGTCCCGCGCGGACCTCGCGGGAATCGTCGCGGACGCGTGGGACTTCGCGCAGAACATCGCAAGGGAGCAGTAGTGGGCGCACAGCAGGTGCGGGACGGTTTCGAGGAGCTTTACGGAGCCGCCCCCGAGGGTGTCTGGGCGGCCCCGGGCCGCGTCAACCTCATCGGTGAGCACACCGACTACAACGACGGCTTCGTGATGCCCTTCGCGCTGCCGCACACCGCCGTGGCGGCCGTCTCACGGCGCACGGACGGCGTGCTGCGCCTGCACTCGGCCGACGTCGAGGGCGGGGTCGTCGAGCTGCGCGTCGACGAGCTGGTGCCGGAGGCGGACCGGAACTGGACGGCGTACCCGTCGGGTGTGGTGTGGGCGCTGCGCGAGGCCGGTCACCCGGTCACCGGCGCCGACGTCCACCTCACCTCGACGGTCCCCTCCGGCGCGGGCCTGTCGTCGTCGGCGGCGCTGGAAGTCGCCGTCGCCCTGGCCCTGAACGACCTGTTCTCCCTCGGTCTGCGCGGCTGGCAACTGGCCCGCCTGTGCCAGCGCGCGGAGAACGTCTACGTCGGTGCGCCCGTCGGCATCATGGACCAGACGGCGTCGGCCTGCTGCGAGGCCGGCCACGCCCTGTTCCTCGACACGCGTGACCTCTCCCAGAAGCAGATCCCCTTCGACCTGGCGGCCGAGGGCATGCGTCTGCTGGTCGTGGACACGCAGGTCAAGCATTCCCACAGCGAGGGCGAGTACGGCAAGCGCCGCGCCGGCTGTGAGAAGGGCGCGGCCCTGCTGGGCGTCGACGCGCTCCGGGACATCCCCTACGCCGGCCTGGACGCGGCCCTGGCCCGCCTGGGCGACGAGGAGGAGGTCCGCCGCCTGGTCCGCCACATCGTCACGGAGAACGCACGCGTCGAACGGGTCGTCTCCCTCCTCGAATCGGGCGAGACCCGCGCGATCGGCCCGGTCCTGATCGAGGGCCACGCCTCCCTCCGCGACGACTTCCGCATCTCCTGCCCGGAGTTGGACCTGGTCGTCGACACGGCCCTGGCCGCCGGCGCCCTGGGCGCCCGCATGACGGGCGGCGGCTTCGGCGGCTCGGCGATCGTCCTCGCGGAGGAGCAGGACGTGGACGCCATCACCAAGTCGGTGACGGAAGCCTTCGCGTCGGCCGGCTTCACGGCCCCCCGCGTCTTCGAAGCGGTCCCGTCCCCGGGCGCCCACCGCCTCCCCTGACCGACCGAACGAAAGCGGCGCCCTCGTTCCCAAACGGGGGCGCCGCCTTCTTCGAACCGTCACCTCTCCCGGGCCGCAGGCGGTCAGCAGCAAGGCCGCGGATGCGGTGAGCGCGGCTGTCACGAGCCGGGCGGGGCGGTGCACTGAGTCTCCCGTTGAGCACGTGGGGGGATGACTCAAGCGAACAACGCTATCGGCGAGGGAGGACGGGACGGCGGCGAGGGTTTCGCTCCCGCAACTCGCCCCCGCCGCCTCAGCCCAGCCGCTTCGTCAGCATGTACTCCGTGACCCCCGGCGGATAGTCCGGCACCGCGCACACCACCTCGTACCCCTGCTTCACATAGAACCGCGGTGCCTGGAAGTCCCACGTCTCCAGGCGGGCCGCGCTGCAGTCGCGGGACGTCTTCGCGATGTGTTCCGCCTGCGCCAGGAGTTGTGCGCCCAGGCCTCTGCCGCGGTGGCGTTCGTCGACCCACAGGTAGGTCACGTGCAGCCACGTCGCCCAGGTGTAGCCGACCAGTCCGCCGGCGAGATCGTCGGTGTCGTTCACAGCCCACACGTGCAACGGGACGTCCCGCTCGCCGGGTGTCCCGCGCAGGGCGCGCAGGACCGGAGAGGCGGCTGTGTTCGTGTCCCGCAGGCGTGTGCGGAGCAGATCACGTCGGGCCTTGTCGACTTCTGTCTCAAGACGGAACATGCGGCACACCATAAACGCGTCGGTCGGTCAGTTCTGCAAATAACCTTCCGCTCCGGGCCCCCGTCCGTACCCTGATGAACAGCACCGGTGGGGGCCGGTGCCGATCAGGGGGCGAGACAGCCGGGTACGACGCCCGGGGTGGGGGTGGCGGTTACTGCACGGCGGCGGCCGTGCGGCTGCGGCGACCCGGACAGGCTGCTGCGGCACCGACGGACCGTCGGACGCGGCGGACCCGGCCACCCCGGCGTCGTACCCGCGCGGTGTCAACCCCCGACGATGGGGTATCCCCTGCTCTTCGGGAGCACTGGGGAAGGGGGTTACGTGGTTCGCATCCGAGTCCTGGTCGTCGACGACCATCGCATCTTCGCCGAGTCACTCGCGGCGGCCCTGGCCGCCGAGCCGGATGTCGACGTCTCCGCGGCCGGCAGCGGCCCGGCCGCGCTGCGCAGCCTGGAGCGTGCGGTCGCCGAGGGGCGGCGGTTCGACGTGCTGCTGGTGGACGCCGACCTGGGCGGCAAGGTACCGGGCGCCCGCCCGGCCGTACCCGTGCAGGAGGGCAACGAGGACGGCCTCGTCGACGGGATCTCCCTCGTCACGGGAGTGCGCTCCGCGCAGCCCAACGTACGGATCGTCGTGCTTGCGGAGAAGGACGATCCGCAGCGGGCGGCGCTCGCCCTGCAGGCCGGCGCGTCGGGCTGGGTCGCCAAGGACTGCTCGCTGTCCCGGCTGCTCACGGTCATCCGGGGCGTGCTGCGGGAGGAGACCCATCTGCCGCCCGCCCTGCTGACCGGTGTGCTGCGGGAGCTCACCGCCGCCCGCAAGCACCGCACCGAGAGCGAGCGCCTCGTCGAGTCCCTCACACCGCGTGAGCGGGAAGTGCTGCGGTGCATGGTCGCGGGGCTGGGGCGCAAGGCCGTCGCCGAGCGCCTGTTCCTGTCACCGCACACCGTGCGGACCCACATGCAGAACGTCCTCGGCAAGCTCGGCGTGCACTCCACCCTCGCCGCCGTCGCCCTGGCGCGACGGGCCGGGGTCGGGCCCGCGGACCTAACCGGGGATGTTGTCGAACGGGGCGGTCAGCTGGCGTAGCAGCGCCGCCAGCTCGCCGCGCTGGGCCCGGGAGAGTTCCGCGAGGATCGCGCGCTCCTGGTCCAGCAAACCCGCCAGGGCCTGGTCCGCGCGGTCCCGGCCCTCGTCCGTCAGCCGGACCAGGACGCCGCGGCGGTCACTGGGATCGGGGAGCCGCTCCACCAGGCCCTTCTTCGCCAGGCGGTCGATGCGGTTCGTCATCGTGCCCGAGGTGACCAGGGTCTGCGTGAGGAGCTGTCCCGGCGAGAGCTGGTACGGGGTGCCCGCCCGGCGCAGGGCCGTCAGGACGTCGAACTCCCACGGCTCCAGGCTGTGCTCGGAGAACGCCAGCCGCCGGGCCCGGTCCAGATGCCGGGCCAGCCTGCTCACACGGCTGAGCACCTCGAGCGGTTCCACGTCGAGGTCCGGGCGCTCCCGGCGCCATGCTGAGACCAGCCGATCGACCTCGTCCTCCATGACGATCAGTGTAGTGGTTCTGTCGACGTAGAGTCTCTTGACGTCTAGTTTCTTGACATCGAGATAATATGGGGGTCACGCTGAGTGCGCGCTCCCGTACGGCCGCCATCGCGACACCAGGAGGACCCATGCCCGCAGCCTCACCCACCTGGGACCCGGCCCAGTACCTCCGTCACGCCGGCCACCGCGCCCGCCCCTTCGCCGACCTCCTCGCCCGCGTCCCCGACCCGCCCGGCGAGCCGGCCCGCATCGCCGACCTCGGCTGCGGTCCCGGCAACGTCACCACGCTGCTCGCCGCCCGCTGGCCCACCGCCCGGATCACCGGCTACGACAACTCCACCGAGATGCTCGACACGGCCCACGCCGATCACGAGGGACCCACGTCCGGAGGCGGCCGTCTCGACTTCGGGCACGCCGACGTACGGACGTGGACGCCCGGCGAGCCGCACGACCTGATCATCAGCAACGCCACGCTCCAGTGGGTGCCCGGACACGTCGAACGGTTCGCGGACTGGGTGGCCGGGCTGAAACCCGGCGGCACCCTCGCCTTCCAGGTACCGGGCAACTTCGACGCCCCCAGCCACCGGCTCATGCGCGAACTCGCCGCGTCTCCGCGCTGGCGCGGCCGGCTCGCCGACACCCTGCGCCACGCCGACGCCGTCCTCACCCCCGAGGCCTACCTCGAGCGGCTGACGTCCCTCGGCTGCGCGGCCGACGTGTGGGAGACGACGTACATCCACCTGCTCCAGGGTGAGGACCCGGTGCTCGACTGGGTGACGGGGACCGGGCTGCGGCCCGTGCTGACCGCGCTGGCCGACGAGCCCGAGGCGCGGGAGGACTTCGTCGCCGAGTACCGGGCGGCCCTGCGCGAGGCGTATCCGGCCGGCCCGCACGGCACGCCGTTCCCCTTCCGCCGGGTGTTCGCCGTCGCCCGGAAGGAGAGCCGGTGATCACCGCCCTCGATCACGTCCAGCTCGCCGCCCCGCCTGGGAGCGAGGAGCGGCTGCGGGCGTACTACGCCGGCGTCCTCGGCATGACCGAGGTGCCGAAGCCGCCGACGCTCGCCCGGCGGGGCGGGTGCTGGTTCCAGGCCGGTACCGTGCGACTGCACCTGGGGGTCGAGGAGGACTTCCGGGCGGCACGCAAGGCGCACCCGGGGCTGCGGGTGACGGACATCGACGCCTACGCCGCCCGGCTGGAATCCGGCGGGGCGCCCGTCCACTGGGACCGCGCCCTGCCCGGGCACAAACGGTTCTACCCACAGGACCCGGTCGGCAACCGCCTGGAGTTCCTCGAACCCCGCTAGGCCTTGCGGCGTCCTATCAGGTGCGGCTTGGCCTCTATCCCGTCCAGGCCGTGCCACGCCAGGTTCACCAGGTGCGCGGCCACCTCGGCCTTCTTCGGCCGGCGCACGTCCAGCCACCACTGGCCGGTCAGGGCGACCATGCCGACCAGGGCCTGGGCGTACAGCGGGGCCAGCTTCGGGTCGAAGCCGCGGCTCTTGAACTCGCGGCCCAGGATGTCCTCCACCTGCGTGGCGATGTCCGAGATCAGCGAGGCGAAGGAACCCGTCGACTGGGGGATGGGGGAGTCGCGGACCAGGATGCGGAACCCGTCCGTGTACTCCTCGATGTAGTCCAGCAGCGCGAACGCCGCCTGTTCGCACAGTTCGCGGGGGTGACCGGCGGTGAGCGAGCTGGTCACCATGTCCAGCAGGCGCCGCATCTCACGGTCCACCACGACCGCGTACAGCCCTTCCTTGCCGCCGAAGTGCTCGTACACCACCGGCTTGGACACCCCGGCCTTCGCCGCGATCTCCTCCACCGACGTGCCCTCGAAACCCTTCGCCGCGAAGAGCGTGCGACCGATCTCCAGCAGCTGCTGACGGCGCTCGGCACCGGTCATCCGGGTGCGACGCGCTCGCCGCGGCTTGTCGTTGCTGGGGGTGCTGCTCGAGTCGGTCGCCACAGCGACCATCATGCCGCCTCGACGGGCTCCTTCCCGCGCGGGGAGCCGCCTTCCCCGGTGTTACGGCGCGAATCGATACGCGAGCGTGACGGCCACCGCACGTCGTACGCCCAGCCCGCCCTCTCGAACCAGCGGATCAGGCGGGCGCTCGAATCGAGCTGGCCGCGCATCACGCCGTGCCGGGCGGACGTCGGGTCGGCGTGGTGCAGGTTGTGCCAGGACTCACCGCAGGACAGGATCGCCAGCCACCACACGTTGCCCGAGCGGTCACGCGACTTGAACGGGCGCTTGCCGACCGCGTGGCAGATCGAGTTGATCGACCAGGTCACATGGTGCAGCAGCGCCACCCGGACCAGTGAACCCCAGAAGAACGCCGTGAACGCGCCCCACCAGGACATCGTCACCAGACCGCCGATCACCGGCGGCAGCGCCAGCGACACCACCGTCCACAGGACGAACTGGCGGGAGATGGTGCGCAGCGTCTTGTCCTTGATCAGGTCCGGCGCGTACTTGTCCTGCGGCGTCTGCTCCTCGTCGAACATCCAGCCGATGTGCGCCCACCACAGGCCCTTCATCAGGGCCGGGAGCGTCTCGCCGAACCGCCACGGCGAGTGCGGGTCGCCCTCCGCGTCGGAGAACTTGTGATGCTTGCGGTGGTCGGCCACCCAGCGCACCAGCGGGCCCTCGACCGCCATGGAACCCGCGATCGCCAGCGCGATCTTGAGCGGCCGCCTGGCCTTGAAGGAACCATGGGTGAAGTGACGGTGGAAGCCGATCGTGATGCCGTGGCACCCGAGGTAGTAGAAGAAGACCAGCAGACCGAGGTCCAGCCAGCTCACCCCCCAGCCCCACGCCAGCGGCACGGCCGCCAGCAGCGCGAGGAACGGGACGGTGATGAAGAGGAGGAGGGCGATCTGCTCGATGGACCGCTTCTGCTCGCCGCCCAGCGTGGCCAAGGCGGCGTCGGAGTCCTGACCGGGCGCCTTGGGAGCGTCCTCGATCACGTCGGAACTACTGGTCATACGCGTCCCCTGGGGGGTATGTGGAGGAAGGAAGGAGTGGCCGGGGCACGTGAACCGTGACGTGCTTCCCTACGGTTCCGTAACCTACGGCATCGTAAGTATGGCAGTGCGTTGCCGGGCGGCAAGAGCCCGCGAGCCTGCGCGTCCCGGCCGACACCTATCCTGGAGTCGGTCGGACAGCGCGGTCCGCTCTGATTTCTTCCCGGATGTCCGATCCGTAAGCGGCTGCCCCGCCGCGCGAGACGCCGTCCGGGTTCCCCTCCCAGACGAGCTTCAACACTGCAAGGAGCCGCACCTGTGAGCAGTGCCGACGACCAGACCACGACGACGAGCAGCGAGCTGCGAGCCGACATCCGCCGGCTGGGCGACCTCCTCGGCGAGACGCTCGTCCGCCAAGAGGGCCCCGAGCTGCTGGAACTCGTCGAAAAGGTCCGCCGCCTCACCCGCGAGGACGGCGAGGCCGCCGCCGAGCTGCTGCGCGGCACCGAACTCGACACCGCGGCCAAGCTGGTCCGCGCCTTCTCCACCTACTTCCACCTGGCCAACGTCACCGAGCAGGTCCACCGCGGCCGCGAGCTGCGCGCCCGCCGCGCCGCCGAAGGCGGACTCCTCGCCCGTACGGCCGACCGGCTCAAGGACGCCGACCCCGAGCACCTGCGCGAGACGGTCCGCAACCTCAACGTCCGGCCCGTCTTCACGGCCCACCCCACCGAGGCCGCACGCCGCTCCGTGCTGAACAAGCTCCGCCGCATCGCCGCGCTCCTGGAAACCCCGGTCATCGAGTCCGACCGGCGCCGCCTGGACACCCGACTGGCCGAGAACATCGACCTCGTCTGGCAGACCGACGAACTGCGCGTCGTGCGCCCCGAGCCCGCCGACGAGGCCCGCAACGCCATCTACTACCTGGACGAGCTGCACGCGAACGCCGTCGGTGACGTCCTGGAAGACCTCACCGCCGAACTCGAGCGCGCCGGCGTCAAGCTCCCCGACGACACCCGCCCCCTCACCTTCGGCACCTGGATCGGCGGCGACCGCGACGGCAACCCCAACGTCACCCCCCAGGTGACCTGGGACGTCCTGATCCTCCAGCACGAACACGGCATCAACGACGCCCTCGACACCATCGACGAACTCCGCGGCTTCCTGTCCAACTCCATCCGCTACGCCGGCGCCACCGAGGAACTCCTGACCTCCCTCCAGACCGACCTGGAGAACCTCCCCGAGATCAGCCCCCGCTACAAGCGCCTCAACGCCGAAGAGCCCTACCGGCTCAAGGCCACCTGCATCCGGCAGAAGCTGGAGAACACCAAGAAGCGCCTCGCCGAGGGCACCTCCCACGTCGCCGGCCGCGACTACCTCGGCACCGGCGAACTCCTCGCCGACCTGCGCATCATCCAGGCCTCCCTGCGCGAACACCGCGGCGGCCTCTTCGCCGACGGCCGCCTCGCCCGCACCATCCGCACCCTGGCCGCCTTCGGCCTCCAGCTCGCCACCATGGACGTCCGCGAACACGCCGACGCCCACCACCACGCCCTCGGTCAGCTCTTCGACCGGCTCGGCGAGGAATCCTGGCGCTACGCCGACATGCCCCGCGACTACCGCGCCAAGCTCCTCGCCAAGGAGCTCAGGTCCCGGCGGCCGCTCGCCCCCACCCCGGCACCCGTCGACGCCCCCGGCGAGAAGACCCTCGGCGTCTTCGGCACCGTCAAGCGCGCCCTCGAAGTCTTCGGACCCGAGGTCATCGAGTCCTACATCATCTCCATGTGCCAGGGCGCCGACGACGTCTTCGCCGCCGCCGTCCTCGCCCGCGAAGCCGGACTCATCGACCTGCACGCCGGCTGGGCCAAGATCGGCATCGTCCCGCTCCTGGAGACCACCGACGAGCTCAAGGCCGCCGACACCATCCTCGAGGACATGCTCTCCGACCCGTCCTACCGGCGCCTCGTCGCGCTCCGGGGCGACGTCCAGGAGGTCATGCTCGGCTACTCCGACTCCTCCAAGTTCGGCGGCATCACCACCAGCCAGTGGGAGATCCACCGCGCCCAGCGCCGCCTGCGCGACGTCGCCCACCGCTACGGCGTACGCCTGCGCCTCTTCCACGGCCGCGGCGGCACCGTCGGCCGCGGCGGCGGCCCCACCCACGACGCCATCCTCGCCCAGCCCTGGGGCACCCTCGAAGGCGAGATCAAGGTCACCGAACAGGGCGAGGTCATCTCCGACAAGTACCTCATCCCGTCCCTGGCCCGCGAGAACCTCGAACTCACCGTCGCGGCCACCCTCCAGGCGTCCGCCCTGCACACCGCGCCCCGCCAGTCCACCGAGGCCCTCGCCCGCTGGGACGCCGCGATGGACGTCGTCTCCGACGCCGCCCACGCCGCCTACCGCCGCCTCGTCGAGGACCCCGACCTGCCGACGTACTTCCTCGCGTCGACGCCGGTGGACCAGCTCGCCGACCTGCACCTGGGCTCCCGGCCCTCCCGCCGCCCCGGCTCCGGCGTCTCCCTCGACGGCCTGCGCGCCATCCCCTGGGTGTTCGGCTGGACCCAGTCCCGGCAGATCGTCCCCGGCTGGTTCGGCGTCGGCTCCGGCCTCAAGGCCCTGCGCGAAGCCGGCCTCGACACCGTCCTCGACGAGATGCACCAGCAGTGGCACTTCTTCCGCAACTTCATCTCCAACGTCGAGATGACCCTCGCCAAGACCGACCTGCGGATCGCCCAGCACTACGTCGACACCCTCGTCCCCGACGAGCTCAAGCACGTCTTCGACACCATCAAGGCCGAACACGAACTCACCGTCCGTGAAGTCCTGCGCGTCACCGGCGAAGACGAACTGCTCGACGCCGCACCCGTCCTGAAGCAGACCTTCGCCATCCGCGACGCCTACCTCGACCCCATCTCCTACCTCCAGGTCGCCCTGCTCAAGCGGCAGCGCGAGGCCGCCGAAGCCTCCGAGCAGCCCGACCCGCTCCTCGCCCGCGCCCTCCTCCTCACCGTCAACGGCGTGGCGGCCGGCCTGCGCAACACCGGCTGAACCCCCCCGGACACGACTGTGCCCCCGAGCCCGTACGGGCTCGGGGGGCACAGTGCCTTCCAGATCAGCCGCGGCCGGCCTTCCGGCGCCGCAGCACCAGGAACCCGCCACCCGCCACCAGCGCCGCCGCCACACCGGACAGCACACCCACCGGCGCCCCGTTGCCCGTCTCGGCGAGATCACCCTCGCCACCACCCTGCGGCGACGGCGACGGCGACGACGACGGCGACGGAGACGCCGGCACACCCCCACCGGCCGACGCGCTCGGCGACGCCGACGCACCCGGATCACCCGACGGCGTCCCGGACGGCCCCGACGACGGCGACGCCGACGCCGAACCCGACGGCGTCGAACCACCCGGCTCCTGCTCGTCCTCGCAGTCCGACCAGAACACCTTGTGCTTGGCGGACCCCTTCTCACCCTCGAACTTCCAGAACAACTTGTAATGCCCGTCGGCCAGCGACAGATCCTCCGTCCGGCCGTGACCCTCGGCGTCCAGCGACAGCACACCGGACTCCACCGTCTCCCCCTTGTTCTCACTCGGAGGGATCGCGTCGATGTGCCAGTCCACCTTCTGACCACCGTCGAAACCGAAGGCGTCCAGATAGAAGGCGCACACATGAGGCTCGTTACGGGTCAGCTCCTCACCCGTGGCGGCGTCATGGATCTTCACCGTGCCGTTGTCGCCGGGCGCAGTGGCATGGGCGGCCGGAGCGAGCAGAAGAGCCGCGGAAGCGGCAGCGCAGACAGCGCCGACGCGGGAGAGAGTACGCATACGGGTAGTCCATCTTCGAGAAGTGACCGGGAAGATGTGGAGGGGGCGGCTCAGCTTCCAGCCTCGCCCGGCAGCACGTCAATCACGAACGCACAACACTCGCCCCACCAGGAAGAAAAGCCCCTCCACACAGAGGAGAACGACCCAACCCCTCAGACGGCTACGAACACCGCCGTCAACAACGCCACCCCCGACAACCCCATCACCCACGCCAACCGCGTCCGCAGCAGACCACCCGCCACCACGACCGACGCCAGCAACAACGCACCCCCGAGCGGAACCCACGCGTACAGCACCCCCGCCGGACCCGAACGCACCGCGTCATCACCACCGGGCTTCACGACCACCGTGTATGTCCGGCCCCGCTCCACCGCGACCGACTTCTCCAGCACCACCCGCGCCCGCGGCTGCGCACCCGCCGACAACGGCGTGAACCGGCCCCAGCACGAGTCCGGCCCGCACCGCACCACCTCGACCGTGCCCTGCTCCCGGCCCTTCGTCAGCATCACGTGCTGCGCCGTACCCCACGACGCCCACACCCCCGCGATCAGGATCAGCACCGCGACCGCGCCCATCGCCGCGAACCGCCCGAACCGCAGCACGACGGCCGAAGCCCGGGACGACGAGGGGGCAGAGGCAGACATGGCCGGGATCATTGGCCATGCCTGAACGGCCCGTCAACCTCGGTGGGGGACAAGTCAGGAGTTGTACGAGCTTTGCGCCCGCTCCAACCCCTCGATCACCAGACACTCCACCGCATCCGCCGCCCGGTCCACGAAGTAGTCCAGCTTCTTGCGCTCCGCCGACGAGAAATCCTTCAGCACGAAGTCCGCCACCGGCATCCGCCCCGGCGGCCGCCCGATCCCGAACCGCACCCGGTGATACTCCGCACCGAACGCCTTCGTCATCGACTTCAGCCCGTTGTGCCCGTTGTCCCCGCCGCCCAGCTTCAGCCGCAGCACCCCGTAGTCGATGTCCAGCTCGTCATGCACCGCCACCACATGATCCACCGGCACCTTGTAGAAGTCCCGCAGCGCGTTCACCGGCCCACCCGACAGGTTCATGTACGACATCGGCTTCGCCAGAACCACCCGCCGGTTCAACGGCCCCGGCGGCCCGATCCGGCCCTCCACGACCTGAGCCTGCGCCCGCCCGGCCCGCTTGAACCTCCCCCCGACCCGGTCCGCCAGCAGATCGGCCACCATGAAACCCACGTTGTGCCGGTTCCCCGCATACTCCGGCCCCGGATTGCCCAGCCCCACGATCAGCCACGGAGCGGCCGCATCGGTCGTCACGTCCATGTCTCCTTCCGTACATACGCGTCGGCCGCTGCCCCGCACGGGAACAGCGGCCGACGAAACCGACGACGCAGAGGATCAGGCCTCGGCGGCCTCTTCCTCAGCGGCCTCCTCGCCCTCCGGGGCCTCCTCGGCCTGCGCGGCCAGCACCTGCAGGACGACAGCGTCCTCCTCGACGTTCAGCTTCGTGCCCTTCGGCAGCGTGATGTCCTTGGCCAGGATCGAGTCACCCGCGGCCAGACCCTCGACGGAGACCGTCACCGACTCCGGGATGTGGGTCGCCTCGGCCTCGACCGGCAGCGCGTTCAGCACGTGCTCCAGCAGGAAGCCACCCGGGGCCAGCTCGCCCTCGGTGTGCACCGGGATCTCGACGGTGACCTGCTCGCCACGCTTCACCAGCAGCAGGTCCACGTGCTCCAGGAAGCCCTTCAGCGGGTCACGCTGCACCGACTTCGGGATCGCCAGCTCGTTCGACTTACCGTCGATGTCCAGCGCGATCAGCACGTTCGGCGTACGCAGCGCCATCAGCAGGTCGTGACCCGGCAGCGTCAGGTGGATCGGGTCCGAACCGTGCCCGTACAGGACACCCGGAACCTTGTCTTCACGACGGATACGGCGCGCGGCACCCTTGCCGAACTCGGTGCGCGTCGCGGCGGAGATCTTCACCTCGGACATAGTCACTCCTCGAAATCAGAACGGACGTGGTCACCCGGCCACGAACGGCCTGCTACGAAGAGCGCGTCGATAACGGATCACCGCTCCCGAAACGGAAACGGCCTCCCTCGCCGAGCAACTGCAGCAGTCTACTCGGAAGGGGAGGCCGCACCCAAAAGGATCTACGCCGGCACCACCCGGCGCCTACCGCTCGACGCCTACTGCTCGTCGAACAGGCTCGTCACCGAACCGTCCTCGAACACCTCACGCACCGCGCTCGCGATCGTCGGCGCGATCGACAGCACCGAGATCTTCTCCAGATCCCGGCTCAGCTCACCCGGCGTCGGCAGCGTGTCCGTGAACACGAACTCACTCACCCGCGAGTTCTTCAGCCGGTCCGCAGCCGGACCCGACAGCACCCCGTGCGTCGCCGTCACGATCACGTCCTCCGCACCGTGCGCGAACAGCGCGTCCGCCGCGGCACAGATCGTCCCACCGGTGTCGATCATGTCGTCCACCAGCACACACACGCGACCCTTCACCTCACCCACGACCTCGTGGACGGTGACCTGGTTCGCGACGTCCTTGTCACGCCGCTTGTGCACGATCGCCAGCGGCGCACCCAGCCGGTCACACCAGCGGTCCGCCACCCGCACCCGGCCCGCGTCCGGCGACACGACCGTCAGCTTCTCCCGGTCCACCTTCCGGCCCACGTAGTCCGCCAGCAGCGGCAACGCGAACAGGTGGTCCACCGGACCGTCGAAGAAGCCCTGGATCTGGTCCGTGTGCAGATCCACCGTCAGGATCCGGTCCGCACCCGCCGTCTTCATCATGTCCGCGATCAGACGCGCCGAAATCGGTTCACGCCCACGGTGCTTCTTGTCCTGCCGCGCGTAACCGTAGAACGGCACGATGACCGTGATGGAGCGGGCCGACGCCCGCTTCAACGCGTCGATCATGATCAACTGCTCCATGATCCACTTGTTGATCGGAGCCGTGTGGCTCTGGATCAGGAAACAGTCCGCACCACGCGCCGACTCCTGATAACGCACATAGATCTCACCGTTGGCGAAGTCGAAGGCCTTCGTCGGGACGACCCCGACACCCAGCTGTTGGGCGACCTCCTCCGCAAGCTCGGGGTGGGCGCGGCCGGAGAAGAACATCAACTTCTTCTCGCCGGTCGTCTTGATCCCGGTCACAGCACTGTCTCCTCAGAGGTGTCGCAGCTAGGTGTCGAGAAACCTCGCAGCCGGCTTGCCGGAGGCCGTCTCAGCTGGTGGGGGTGCGGGTGTGCACTTATCACCGTACGCCGTGTTTGAGGCATCGGTTTCCGGTCAGCCCTCGCCGGCCGACTCCCGGGAAGCCGCCTCAGCCGCCTTCGCAGCCGCGCTCCCCGGACGCTTCCGAGCCACCCAACCCTCGATATTCCGCTGCTGACCACGGGCCACGGCCAGCGAACCCGCCGGCACATCCTTCGTGATCACGGACCCCGCAGCGGTGTACGCACCGTCCCCCACCGTGACAGGCGCCACAAACATGTTGTCCGAGCCCGTCCGGCAATGCGAACCGATGGTCGTGTGGTGCTTCTCCTGCCCGTCGTAATTCACGAACACGCTCGCGGCACCGATGTTCGTCTGCTCACCGATCGTCGCGTCCCCCACGTACGACAGGTGCGGCACCTTCGTCCCGTCCCCGATCGACGCGTTCTTCGTCTCCACGTACGTCCCGATCTTGCCCTTGGCACCGAGCCGCGTCCCCGGACGCAGATACGCGAACGGCCCCACCGTCGCGTCCGCGCCGACCTCGGCACCCGACGCCACGGTGTTGTCCACCCGCGCACCCGCACCCACACGAGTGTCGGTCAGCCGGCAGTTCGGCCCGACCTCCGCGCCCTCCGCCAGATGCGTCGCGCCCTGCAACTGCGTCCCCGGGTGCACGACGGCGTCCTGCTCGAACGTGACCGTCACGTCGATGAACGTCGTCGCCGGATCGATCACCGTCACACCGGCGAGCATCGCCTCCGTCAGCAACCGGTCGTTCAGGATCCGCCGCGCCTCCGACAACTGCACACGGTTGTTGATCCCGGCGATCTCCCGGTGGTCACCCGCCACCGACGCCCCCACCCGGTGCCCGGCCTCACGCAGGATCCCGAGCACGTCGGTCAGGTACTCCTCGCCCTGACTGTTGTCCGTCCGCACCTTCTTCAGCGCGTCCGCCAGCAACGGCCCGTCGAACGCGAACACACCCGAGTTGATCTCCCGGATCGACCGCTGCGCGTCGGAGGCGTCCTTGTGCTCCACGATCGCCGTGACGGCACCCGTGGCCTCGTCCCGGACGATCCGCCCGTACCCCGTCGCGTCCGGCACCTCGGCGGTCAGCACGGTGACCGCGTTGCCGTCCGCGGAGTGCGTCTCGGCGAGGGCCCGCAGGGTGGCCCCGGTCAGCAGGGGAGTGTCCCCGCACACGACGACGACCGTCCCGTCGACCGACCCTCCCAGCTCCTCCAGACCCATCCGCACGGCGTGCCCGGTGCCGTTCTGCTCCGCCTGCACGGCGGTGCGCACGTCGGGGGCGATACGACCGAGATGGGCGGTGACCTTCTCCCGGGCATGGCCGACCACGACGACCAGATGCTCGGGCTGCAGCTCGCCGGCTGAGGCGAGCACATGACCCACGAGACTGCGACCGCAGAGCTCGTGCAGGACCTTGGGTGTGGCCGACTTCATACGGGTGCCCTCACCCGCTGCGAGAACGACGACGGCTGCCGGGCGGTTGGCGCTCACGGGATGCCCTTCGGCTGTGGATGGGGTGGGGTGACATCCGCAGGATACCGGGGGGTTTTGTGGGGGGCATGGGTGCGGGTCCCGACCGGGGGTTTGCCGGTCAGGACCCGAACTGAGGTTGTGTCTTCTGTGGGCTCCCGGAGAAGGATTCGAACCCTCATTCAACGGACCAAAACCGTTTGTCCTGCCCTTAGACGATCCGGGATGAAGTGCGCCCTATGTCCGATTCAGGTGATCGGTTTGTGCGCGGACTCCACTATGCCGTACCAGGAGCCCTCGATGCGACGGTACAGATCGGCACCCCTCAGGACTTTGATGACCAGACAACCCCGGTAGGTCTCGCCGACGTTCTTGCGGACCGTCTTCGGGTTGTGCCTCTTCAGGGTCGTCTTGTTGAACGCGGAGCGCTCGGCGCCCACGAGGTCGGCCCAGTACTTCTCGGCGCCCGCCACGTCGGCCGACTCATGGATCATCACGGTGAACCTGAGGCGCTCGCGTTCCACTCCGAAGAGGTCGAGCCACGCCAGGAAGACATTGATCATGCCGGGGTCACTGTTGACGAAGCAGACGTTCTCGCGGCGCGCGTAGGGCTTGTCCTTGCCTCCCTCCGCCCAGTAGAGCCCGACACCCACGAGGAACAACTCGCGTGGCGACAGCGCGCCGACCGCCTGTTTGGCTGCCTCCTTGGTGCGCTGCCTTTCCTCGTCCCTCATGCGCAGGGTGGCTTCCCAGCCCCGCTTCGCGATCGCTGACGCCTCCTCGGGGGTCCGCTTGCGCTCCGGCTTCGGAAGGTCGCGTACCCACAGGGAGATCGAACTCCTGGAGCACCCCAGCTCCACCTCGATCTGGTCGTACGTCCAGCCCTGGAGGCGGAGCTCCCTGGCCTTGGCCTTCAGGTCGTCCTTTGCCCGGGGGCGCCTCGTCCAGGACGGGGGCGGTTCGCCCTTCACCAGTTGGTTGAGGATGTCGTTGTTGTAGATCTTCAGCTCGTCCCGGATCTGGCGGAGGCTGAGGCCTTGGCGGCGGAGTGCCACCGCCTTCTCCCGCAGTCCCTCGAAGTCGGCGTATTTGCCTGCTGCATGTGCCATACGCATACCGTCCGGGCGGAATGATCGACTCCGGGGTCGAACGGTGTGCGATTCAGCAGTTCGAGGGGTATCGGGTGGTTTCGCGGCCGAACGGTCACGGAGTGTGGTGTGGGTCAGTGCGGTAAATGGGACGGAAAAGCGGCGGGGGCCGCCCGTAGGCTGGGAGGCATGACCGCGACGGGGGAAGACCATGTGACGGCCCGGGGAGGGCCGTGGTGGTGGGCCAGGCGGCGTAGTGCCGTGCTCGATGTGAGCCTGGCCGTGGCGTCCGCGCTGGAGTGCGCGCTGGAGGGGATCCCGTTCGCCGGGGACGCGGGGGTCCCGGTGGCGGTGGGGGTCGTCTTCGGGGTGCTGGCCGGTTCCGTGCTGCTCGTGCGGCGGCGGTGGCCGATCGCCGTGGTGCTGGTGTCGATCGCCATCACGCCGGCCGAGATGGGCTTCCTGATGGGCGTCGTCGGCCTGTACACGCTGGCCGCGGCCGAGCTGCCCCGGCGGATCATCGGCTCGCTGGCGGGGATGTCGCTGGTGGGGACGCTGATCGTGACGTTCGTGAAGACGCAGCAGGACATGTCGCGCGGGGACCTGGAGATAGGGGACTGGTTCGTTCCCTTCGCTGCGATCACGATGTCGCTGGGCTTCACGGCGCCTCCCGTGCTGCTGGGTCTGTACGTGGGGGCGCGGCGGCGGCTGATGGAGAGCCTGCGGGAGCGGGCGGACAGTCTGGAGCGGGAGCTTCAGTTGCTGGCGGAGCGGGCGGAGGAGCGGGCCGAGTGGGCCCGGAACGAGGAGCGGACGCGGATCGCGCGGGAGATGCACGACGTGGTCGCGCATCGGGTGAGCCTGATGGTGGTGCATGCGGCGGCGTTGCAGGCGGTGGCGCGGAAGGATCCGGAGAAGGCCGTCAAGAACGCCGCGTTGGTGGGGGACATGGGGCGGCAGGCGCTGACGGAGCTGCGGGAGATGCTCGGGGTGCTGCGCAGTGGTGGGGACGGGCTGCGTGAGCCTGCGGCTTCGGCGTCGGCTTCGGCGTCGAAGCCGGCGTCGGTGCCGTTGGCTGCTGTGGGGGTGGCTGCGGCCGCGGCGGCTTCGCGGGTGGCGGACGACGAGGGTCCGAGTCTGGCGGAGATCGAGGAGCTGGTGGGGCAGTCGGCTGCGGCGGGGATGGTGGTGGCGTTGTCGGTGGAGGGGGTTGTGCGGTCGTATGCGCCGCTGGTGGAGCAGACGGCGTATCGGGTGGTGCAGGAGGCGTTGACGAACGTCCACAAGCACGCGGCCGGGGCGAAGACGTATGTGCGGTTGGCGCATCGGGTGTCGGAGATCGCGATGCAGGTGGAGAACGAGCCCGCTGAGGAGGCGGCGTCGTCGGCGCGGTTGCCGTCCGGGGGGAACGGGCTGGTGGGGATGCGGGAGCGGGTGTCGGCGCTGGGTGGGGTGTTCGTGTCGGGGCCGACGGATGCGGGGGGTTTTCGGGTGTCGGCGGTGATTCCGGCGTCGTAGCCGGTTCCGGTCGGGGCCGGCCGGTGGTCAGCCGGTGGTGAGGCGTGGGGGCTGGGTGCCGGCGATGAGGGTGGCGAGGGCGTGGTCGATGTCGGCGCCGAGGTACCAGTCGCCGGTGTGGTCGAGGGTGTAGACGCGGCCTTCGGTGTCGATGGCGAGGAGGGCTTGGCTGTCGGTTTCGGCGCCGAGGGGGCAGACGTCGGTGCCGAGGGCGCGGCCGAGGTCGCCGAGGGTGCGGGCCATGTGGAGGCCGTGGAGCGGGTCGAGGTGGAGGGTGGCGGGGGCGACCTGGCGGCCGGGGCCGGTGGGGGTGATGTGGAGTCCGCCGAATTCGGCCCAGGCCTCGACGGCGGCGGGGAAGACGGTGTGGCGGTGGCCTGCGGGGGAGGTGTGGTCGCGCAGGGCGTCGGCCCAGATCTCGGCTTGTTTGATGTCCCAGCGTCCGGGTTGCCAGCCGGCGGCGCGCAGGGCGGCGTCGACGGGTACGGCGAAGCGGGTGGTCGAGGTGCGGTCGGTGTGCATCTGCCCTTCGTCTCGTCGAGGTCATGGGGTGGTGGCGGGTGTGCGTGTGCGCGCCCGGGGGTGTGGCTGTGCGGTGTGGGGGTGGCGGCGTCAGTTGTTCGGGGACGCGGGGTCGACTATGCGGACGCCGAAGTGGGCGCTGAGCGCGGTGCAGGCGCGGCAGGGGGTGGCGAAGCTGCCGTGGAGGGGGTCGCCGTCCTCGCGGATGCGTCGGGCGGTGAGTTTGGCCTGCTTGAGGGCTTTGCGTGCTTCGCCGTTGGTCATGGGTTTGCGTGCGGCGCGTTTGCTGCGGGCGGCGTCGGCGGCGGCGATGTGGCGTGAGATGAGGATGGTTTCGGCGCAGCGGCCGGTGTAGCGGTCGCGTTGGGCGCTGGGGAGGGTGTCGAGGAAGTCCTGGACGAGGGGGTGCAGGGCGGGGGGTGTGTCGGCGCGGGCGGCGGTGCCGGTGAGGGTGGTGCCGCGGACGGAGAGGGCGGCGGCGATGGTGGGGAGGATGCCGTCGCGGCGGTGGCGGAGGGCGGGGGTGTGGGTGGTTTCGGTGGTGCTCCAGCCGATGCGGGGGTCGCCGCCTCTGGGGTCGCCGTGGTCGCTGCGTCGCGGGGTGCCGGCCAGGGGGCCGGTGTCTCGGCTGCCGCCTCTGGGGTCGCCGTTTCGTGGGTCGGTGGACCTGCCGGTGTGTGGTCCCGTCTGGGTCGCGTTCATGATCGTCTTCCCCTCCGTGCATCCCCCCGGGGGTCACAGACTGCCAAATGCCGTGACCGGTGCGGAAGCTGGGGCGCGGCGACACGCCCGTAGCGGGTTGTGCCGTCACGGTGGGGTGACGGCTGGTCACGGAAGCGGAGGGGGTGCCGACCGGTGCCGGTGACCGGTGTCGTCGTACCGCATAGGCTGTCGGCACCGCGGGCGATGCGGTGATCCGTTCGGAGATCGATGCCGTGAACCGGAGGGGGATCCTTCAGGTCGGCGCGTGCGGTGAAGTGCAGAGAAGTCGAGACAGCAGACGTGACAGTCGATACGGGTCGTAGTGCACCGAGGGTGGTCAATACGGGTCGTACAGAGTGCCGCAGGGGGCAACCGCCATGACGACAGGTCGGCTCGGGCAGCAAGCCGCGCCGCCGAACGCGGCCTACGCCGGGCAGGTCGTGCATTTCCCGGATCCGGTCCGGGCGGCCCGTCACCCGAGAGGGGTACGGGTCGACGAGCGCGGTTACCCCGACTTCTCGGCTTACGCGCGGGCGGCCGCGGAGATCGCGGAGCCGCCGGAGGGTTTCGGTGTCGACGAGTTGCGGCTGACGGACTACGTGTCGGCGAACACGGCGTTGTCGGCGTCCGGGCACGAGTTGTGGGACACGGTGCCGGCGGTGGCGACGCCGCACGGCTGGACGTGGCATCACGTGGTGGGCACGCGGCGGCTGGAGCTGGTTCCGGTCGAGGTGAAGGCGCTGCTGCGGCATCACGGGGGTGTGGCGACGTCGGGCGTCGACCATGCCAAGCGGGGCACGCGGCCGTTGCAGGAGACGCGTCCGGCGCACTTCGGGCTGCCGAAGTCGGGTGTGGCGGTGACGGAGTCGCAGGTGCAGGGCGTCGAGGAGGACCTGGGCTATCGGCTGCCGGGTGCGTACCGGTCGTTTCTGAAGGCTGCGGGTGGTTGTGCGCCGGTGGGTGCCGCGCTGGACGCGGAGTTGGGGCTGCTGGTGGACCAGCCGTTCTTCACGGTGCGCGACGAGGCGGCGGTCAATGACCTGGTGTACGTCAACAAGTGTCTGCGTGACCATCTGACCAAGGACTATCTGGGGATCGCGTTCGTCCAGGGCGGGTTGCTGGCCGTGAAGGTGAAGGGCGCGCGGATCGGTTCGGTGTGGTTCTGCGCGTACGACGACGCGCGGGACGTGGATCCCTCGGTGCCGCCGGCGGAGCGGGTGGAGCGGTTGTTGCTGCCGTGCGGGGACGACTTCGACGTCTTCCTGTCGCGGCTGGCGGGCGATCCGCCGGAGTTGGAGACGGTGGCGAACCTGATGGTGGACGGCGGGTTCGCGCGTGTGGTGCCGGTGGGCGCGGTGTCGTCCTCGGCTGTGGGGGAGTGAGGTCGGCGATGGTGACCTTCGCGCAGGCGCAGGAGCGCGCCGAAGAGTGGATCAACGGGGATGTGCCGTCGTATCAGCATCGTGAGGTGCGGGTGCGGGAGTTCGACCTCGGGTTCGTGGTGTGGGCCGAGGACCGGGCGGACGGGCCGCGGTCGGACGGCGGTGCGCAGCGGCTGGTGATCGCACGGGACAGCGGTGAGGCGACGTTGTGGCCCGGGCTGCCGGTGGGTGAGGTGATCCGCCGGTACGAGGAGGAGTACGGCCGTCCGGACGCGGTGGACGAGCCGGCTTCGGCGGCGCCCGCGGCGCGGGTGGATCTGAACCAGACGTCGTTCCTGCTGACTCCGCCGGAGTGGCTGCAGGACGCGGCGGACAAGCTGGGGATTCCGGACCGGCGGGGTGCGGGCGCGGGTGAGGGGGCTGAGCGGGCCGGGGCTCGGGCGGCTTCTGCTGCCGGGGAGTCGGGTTCCGGGTCCGCTGCCGACGCCGGTTCCGGGTCTGGTTCGGCGGTCGGCGGGGGCGCGACCGGGGGCTCGGGGACTCCCCCGCAGGGCGTGCCCGCCGCGCCGGGGAGTGGTGCGTCGTGGCCGGCGGCCGGGGGCGAGGACTCCGGGGCGGACGCGGGTGCTCCCGGGGCTCCGGCGGCGCCGGGTGTGCCGGAGGGGGCGACGCCCTGGGCCGGTACGGACACCACCGCGGACGCGGGGGACGACCGTTCCGTGCCGCTGCCGGCGACGGTTTTCGCGCCGCCGCTGAGCGAGGCGGACAGCGACACTCCGCCGCCTTCGACGACACCCGAGGCCAGGACGACGCTGATGGCGGGCGGCAGTCAGCTTCCGCCGACGGCGCTGTCACCGGCGGTCGACGACCCGAACGCGCAGGGAGCGGCGCCCGCGCCCGGTGGCCCGGGGTACGGCCGTCCGGCGGCGCCGGCGGATGCTCCGGGGATGCCGGGGACGCAGCCCGGCGGCGTGCCGCAGGGCAGCACTCCTCCGCCCGTGCAGGGCGGACAGCCGTACGGGTATCCGCAGCAGCCGGTCAGCGCGCCGCCGCACGGGAGTGTGCCGCCGCACCCGAGTACGCCGCCGCCGGCCGCCGCGCCGGGCGGGGCCATGTACGGGTATCCGCAGGGGGCCGCGGGCGCCACGGGTGGGGCCGGTGCTGCCGGTCCTGCTCCCGCCGGTGTGCCGCAGCCGCTGGCCGGGCCGGGGGCCGCTGCCCATGCCGGGGACATCGCCGACGCCGCGACCAGCAAGGCGGCTCCGCCGCCCGGGCGCCGGACTTCGGGTCCGTCCACTCCGCCCCCTCCGGGCGCTCCGGGTGCGCCCGGTGCTCAGCGGGGCGGTACGCCGCCGCCGTCGGGGCCCGGGGCGTCGGGCACTCCCGCGGGCGGGTACGTCCCCACGCAGATGGTGTCGGCGCTCGGGCCCGACGGTCCGGGCGGCCCCGGGGACTCTTCGGGTGCGGGCGTGCCGATGCCGCCGCCCGGGGCCCCTGGTGTTCCGCAGGCGGGCCCGGGCTCTCCCGGCGCTCCCGGCACGCCGCACCAGCCCGGCCCTCCGGGCGCGCCGCAGCCTCCCGGCGCCCCGGGCGGTACGCCGCCCGGTGGTGTCCACCACGCCGCCACGATGCTCGCCGATCCCGGCCGGATGGGCCCGGGGGCGCCGCGGCCCCCGCAGCCGCCGGGGCCGCCGGGAGCTCCCGCTGCTCCTGGCGCGCCGCAGCCTCCGGGTGCTCCCCACCCGCCTGGCGCGCCGGGCGTTCCGCGCCCTCCGGGTGCCCCGGGGGCTCCCGGTGGTCCGGGGCCCGTGCACCACGCGGAGACCATGCTGGCCGCGCCCCCGCCGGGCGGACCCGGTGTGCCTCCGCCGCCGCAGGCCCCCGGCGCACCACCGGCCGCCCCGGGCGCTGCGCCGGGCGCCCCCGGCACGCCGGGTGCACAGCCGATGCCGCCCGGTATGCCGGGTGCGGTGCCGCCCGGCATGCCGCCCGGTGCCGTGCCTCCGGGCGCGATGCCGCCGCCCGGCCCGCCCGGCCCGGGGCAGCCGCCGGCGTACGGCTATCCGCAGCAGCCCACCGGGCAGCCGACCGTCGGCCCCGGCTATCAGGCCGTGCTGCGCTACCGCGCGCAGGACGGCTCCGAGCAGCAGCTGATCCGGCGTTCGGCGCCGGGCACGCCGCACCCGGAGTGGCAGATCTTCCACGAGCTGCGGGCCATGAACGTGCCCCCGGACCAGGTGCTGGAGCTGCACACCGAGCTGGAGTCGTGCGAGCTGCCGGGTGCGTACTGCGCGCGGATGATCCGGGAGCAGTGGCCGCAGGCGCGGATCACGAGCATCGCGCCGTACGGCACGGACCACGCGAGCCGGCAGCAGGGCATGCAGCAGTTGCTGGCCCACCAGGGCGAGTTGCACCAGGTGGCGGACGGCCCGGCGCGTCCGGCTCCGGTGCGTGCTCCGCTGCCGCCGGTGCAGGCGGCTCCGCCGATTCCGCCGGAGGCCATCGGACAGGAGCTGGGTGCCGCGTTCGGGCCGGGCGTGTTCCGGTTCGAGCAGGCCGCCGTGTCGCGGCAGGGTGTGCCGCCGATCGTGGCGCACACGCTGGTGGCGGCCGGACTGCCGATGGACATGGGTCCCTTCTTCTGGGCGCAGGCCCAGCCGGGGCGGCCCGTTCCGACGCTGGCGGAGCTGGCGGCCGAGCGCGGTGTGCAGCCGGCCCCGGACGCGGGTTCCTATCTGGTGATGGGCAGCGACTTCGGCAAGGCGATCTGCGTGCAGTACGGCACGGCGAACATCGTGGCCGTGCCGGTGGAGGCCGGGCCGGGCGGGGCGCCGGTGCCGCCGCAGTTCGTCAACACCGGGCTGCCGGAGTTCGCGCGGTGCCTCGCGCTGCTGGGGCGGATGTGGCGGCTGCGGTTCGGCCTGAACCAGGAGCAGGCGGGCCGCTGGACCGTCGACTTCCAGGCCCAGCTGGCCGCGCTCGACCCGGCGGCGCTGGGCTCGCCGGAGAGCTGGTGGTCGGTCCTGCTGGAGGAGATGTGGGACGGACTGCTGTGACGCGTCGCCGCTGACGTGCCGCAGGGAGCCGGGTCCGGTCGTTCGCACGACCGGGCCCGGCTCTTTCGTGCCCCGGGCGAGAAATTGTCGCGCCGACCTGTCACACCTCCCCGCGCCGATCCGTCAGTGCAGTGACAGCGACGCACCGCCGACTCAGGAGGCAGAGATCATGCAGGCACGGATGACGAACCCGGCGTATGTCCTTTCCGGCGCGATGAAGGGCATCGGCACCCTCTTCCAGGCGATCGGCGAGGGCGGTCTGGCGCAGGAGGTGGCGGAGATCGTCGGGCTGCGCGCCAGTCAGATCAACGGCTGCGGGGCCTGCGTCCACGGCCACGTCGCCAATCTCCGCAAGAACGGGGTCGGCGAGGAGCGCATCGCGGCCGTCGCCGCCTGGCGGCACGCGCCCTTCTTCTCGGACGCCGAGCGGGCCGCGCTGGAGCTGGCGGAGGCGATGACGAGGCTGTCCGACCTTTCCGGGGAGTCGGTCCCGGACGCGCTGTGGGACGAGGTGGCCGACCACTTCGACGAGAAGGAACTCTCCGCGCTGATCCTCACCGTCGCGGTCACCAACATGTTCAACCGCATCAACACGACCATCCAGGAGCCCGCGGGCACCGACTGGAGCTGACGGGCGTACGGCCCGGCCGCGGTTCCGTGACCCGCGTGCGGAGTGTCGCGTTATGCATGATTCCGCCTGATCCACCAAGATGTGCGCGAAATCATCCCATTTTTGCGCGACGTCACCTCGGTGTGGTGGAGAGGGGTCCGGATGAGCGGCGCGACGGTGTCACCGCACGGCTTCACGACCGTGCGGGGGCGCGGCTACCGTCCCGAGCAGGTCGACCAGTACGCCGAGGCCCTGTCCGCGGACCGGGACGCGGCCTGGGAGAGAGCGGCCCGGCTGACGGTGCTCGCCCGGCAGATGGACGAGGAACTGGAGTTGCTGCGGGAGGACGTCGCCCGACTGGCCCCGCCGGATTACGAGACGCTCGGCGAGCGGGCCGGGCGGCTCCTCGAACTCGCCGAACAGGAGGCCGCGTCCGTGCGGGAGGGGGCACGCGCCGAGGCGCTGCACCTCCTGGACGGGGCGCGGGTGTCCGCGGCCGACGTGCGCGAAACCGCCCAGACGCACGCCGATGCCGTACGCGCCGATGCCGACGAACGCGTCCGGCAGCGGCTGCTCGCCGCGCAGGCCGAGGCCGACGAGATCCTGGGCGCGGCCCGGTGTGCGGCGCAGGAGGAGCGGGGCGAGGCGTTGGCCGCGTTGCGGGAGACGCAGCAGCGCGCGTCCGGGATGCTGGCCGAGCAGGCCAAGGAGCGCGCCGAGCGGTGGGCGGAGAAGGAACGGGCCGAGGCCGCCGGTGAGGCCGCGCTCGACACCGATTACAAGCAGGCGCTGACGGTCGCTCAGAACGCGTTGTACGAGGCGGAGCAGGCCCTCGCCGACGCGGAGGCGTCCGCCCACGACCTGGAGGAGGAGGCCCGGGCCCACGCGGCGGAACTGGTCGCCCGGGCTCATGAGCACGTGGAGACCGTGCAGGAGGAAACGGAAAGGCAGCTCCGCGAACACGCCGAGCAGTGCGACGACGTCCGGGCCCACATCGACCGCGTCCATGCCAGCCTGACGGACTGGGCGGGGCGGGTGGCGACGGAGTGAGGCGCCGCGTCAGCGCGTGACGCGCTGTCGGGGGCCGGGCGGCGGGGCCGGGTGATGTCCGTGTGACGGGACCGGGCGAGCAGGCCCGGCCTGCCCGCCGGACCGGCCCGGACCGACTGGCGATCCTGGCCCGGGCCGACTGGCGATCCTGGCCGACGGGTGACCGCGCCCGACGGGTGTTCTCGGCCGAGG
>NZ_JBEZWO010000005.1:508996-627223 GCF_040637515.1 Streptomyces sp. NPDC029041
GGGTGACCGCCTCGGACGGGTGATCTCGGCCGACTGAGGGCCTGCCCGCCGGACCGGCCCCGGTCGACTGGCGATCCTGGCCGACGGGTGACTGCGCCCGACGGGTGTTCTCGGCCGAGGGGTGACTGCGCTCGGTGGGTGTTCTCGGCCGAGGGGTGACCGCCTCGGACGGGTGATCTCGGCCGACTGAGGGCCTGCCCGCCGGACCGGCCCCGGTCGACTGGCGATCCTGGCCGACGGGTGACTGCCCCCGACCGGCGGCCCCGCCCCCGACCGGCGACCCCGTCCGACCGGCGGCCCGTCCGACCGGCGGCCCCGTCCGACCGGCGGCCCCGCCCCAGCCGGCGGCCCCGCCCCAGCCCGGCGGCGCCGACCCAGCCCGGCGGCGCCGACCTGTGTCGGCTGCCGGGCCGTCCCGTCAGTGGTCCCTGCGGGCCGCGCCTGCCAGGATCCAGCCCTCCACCGCCTCGTACTGGTGGCGCTGTTCCTCCGACTGCCGGCGGCCGGAGGCCATCGTGCCCAGCCAGCCGCAGGCGAAGCCCAGGGGTATGGAGAGCAGCCCGGTCGTGGTGAACGGGAACCAGTTGAAGTCGGCCTCCGGGAACGCCGAGACGGGTGAGCCGGAGACCAGGTTGGTGCCCGGCATCAGCAGCAGGACGGCCAGGGAGCCGCCGATGAGGGTGCTGAGCAGGCCCGTTCGTGTGTAGCGGCGCCAGAACAGGCTGTAGACCAGCGCGGGCGCGATGGCCGAGGCGCCCAGGCAGAAGGACAGCGTCACCAGCGGCTGGAGGCTGCGGTGCTGGACCTGGGTGGCCAGCAGGATCGCGGTGAGGCCCACGGCCAGGGCCGACAGCCGCGCCACCGTCATCTCGCGGCGCGGTGACATCTCCTGCACCCGGGCCGCGAACACGTCGTGCGCGAGGGAGTTGGCACAGGCCAGGATCATGCCGGCGACGGAGGCGAGCAGCGTGAGGAAGACCGCCGTCGTGACGGTCGTGAACAGGAACGTCTCCGCCGCCGACACGTCCGCTCCGAACGCCGCCTGCGATCCCAGCAGATACGCCGTGTTGCCCTGCGGGTCGACCTGCGCGATCAGCTCCCGTCCGACCAGCGCGGTCGCGCCGAAGCCGACGACCGTGATGACGAGCACGAACAGCGCCACACCCGACACCGCCCAGGACATCGAGCGCCGTACCTGCCGGGCACTGGAGGCCGTGTACATGCGCATCGTGACGTGCGGCAGCACACCACCGCCGAGGACGACCGTCAGCTGCGCGGTGATCATGTCCAGGTCGGCGGCGGGGCCGCCGGAGAACTGCAGGCCCGAGGAGAGGAACGCCGAGCCCACCCCGCTGTTCGCGGAGGCCGCGTCGAACAGGGCGCCCGGGTCCCAGTCGAACCGGTTCAGGATCAGCACCGAGACCACCAGGCCGGAGCCGAGCAGCATCACGATCTTCAGGATCTGGATGAGGGCGGTGCCCTTCATGCCTCCGATCGCCGCGTAGCTGATCATCAGCGCGCCCACGCCGATGATGCAGCCCGTCTGCAGTGACTCGCCGGAGAAGCCGAGGATGAACGCCATCAGCTGCCCGGTCCCCGCCAGCTGCACGAGCATCAGCGGCAACAGCGCCGCCAGGGTCACCGCGCAGGCCGCGATGCGGACACCCCGTCCGGGCATGCGCCGGGTCAGCGCGTCGCCCATGGTGAACCGGCCCGCGTTGCGCAGCGGTTCGGCCAGCAGGAACATCAGCAGCATCAGCGACAGGGCCGTACTCAGCGCCAGCACCACCCCGTCGTAGCCGAACAGCGCGATGACGCCGCCGGTGCCGAGGACGGTCGCGGCGGAGATGTAGTCGCCGGCGATCGCCAGGCCGTTGCGCATGGGCGACAGGGAGCTGTAGCCGGTGTAGAACTCGTCCAGGTCGTCCCGGTCCGGGCCGGTCATCACGCACAGCAGCAGCGTGATGGTGGCGACGGCGGAGAAGCCGACCAGCGACATCGTCTGGGCGTTACCACTGAAATCGGTGGTCATCGGGCCCCCTCCCGCCGCGCGTCCAGCTCGGCCAGCTTGCGTATCCGGTCCGCGATCGGGTCGACGCGGCGGCGGGCCGTCTGCTCGTACAGGGCGATCGCCAGCCAGGTCACGGGGACCTGGAGGAGCGCGAGCAGCAGTCCGGTGGGCAGGCCGTCGGTGACGGTGCTCGTCATGAACGACGGCGCGAACGCCGACAGGATCAGGAAGAGGACGAAGTAGCCGAGCGCCGTGAGCGTGGCCACGCGCCGCTGCCAGCGGTAGGCGCTGCGCAGGACCCGCAGGTCGCTGTGGTGCCCGAGTGCGGCGTGGTGCCGGGGACGCCGTCCGGCCGGTTCGGGCGCCTCCTGCGGGGCCCAGGGGTAGGTGTCGTACGAGTACGTGTACGGGTCGTGGGGCGGGGGCGGATCCGGTGGGCGGTACCGGTGGGGCGGGGACGGGTCGTAGGACATCCCGTTGCTCCTTGCGAGGTGGAATCCGGTGCGGCGGGCCGCAGGGAGGTGGGGGGCGGGAGCCACGCACGCTACTTCGGAGTAAGGGTCCTGCGCGAGGGTTTCGGCAAACTGATCGGTCGGTATGCGCTTACCTTTCCGACCTCGGGTGTTACCCGCGTTAACTCAGTCTTCGCCGGCGGTCGTGTCGAGGAGCCGGCGCTCGTAGCGGACCCCCGGTCGCCCACTCACCGTCGCGTTCGCCACCCGGGTGAAGCCGCTGCGGGCCAGGACTCTCATGGACGCCGGGTTGTCCAGGGTCGTGACCGCGGTCAGGGACGTCAGTCCGTAGTCGGTGGCCGCCAGTCGGCACACCTGCGCGACCGCTGCCGTCGCCACGCCCCGGCCCGCGGCCTTCTCGCCTATGCGGTAACCGAGTTCGGCGCTGCCGTCCACCAGGTCCATCAGGTTCACCCGGCCGATCAGCTCCCCCTCCTCCCCGAGGACCACATGGAAACGGCATACGCGCGCGTCCTGCTCGTCGAGGAGCGCCCGGAGGCGGGCGGCGAACCCCGCCGGCATGAAGAACGCGTCCCCGCGGTCCGGCACCGTGCGGGCGAAGTACGCCCGGTTCTCCCGCTCGAAGGCCAGCAGTGCGTCCGCGTGATCCGCCCGCAGGGGCTCCAAGGTCACCATGGGTGGCAGGATAGGGAGCTTCAGTCCGTGAGCACCGGGAATTTCCGGGGCGCGAGGAACAGCAGCACCAGGAACGCCAGGGCAGCAGCGCAGGCCGCCCCGAGGTAGACCGCGTGCACCGCCTCGGCGATCGCCCGCCGGGTCGCCTCCGGTGCGCTGCCCGAGTCGAGCGCCCGGGTCACCGAGTCCAGGTCGCCCGCGCCGCCGAGCCGTGCGGCCAGCACCCCGTTGGCGACCGCGCCGAAGACCGCCGCGCCGATCGTCTGGCCGGTCTGGCGGCAGAACAGCACGGACGCGGTCGTCGTGCCGCGCTCCGCCCATCCCACCGTCGACTGCACCCCGACGATCAGCGGCAGCTGGAACAGGCCCAGCGCGGCGCCGAGCAGCAGCATCAGCAGCGTCGGCTGCCACGCCTGCCCGGGGTAGGGCAGGAAGGGGAACGCGAACAGGATCAGCGCGGCCGTGCCGATGCCCAGCATCGCCGTGTTGCGGAAGCCGATCCTGCGGTACACGTGCTGGCTCAGCGCCGCCGACACCGGCCAGCTCAACGTCCATACCGACAGGACGAATCCGGCGGCCACGGGCGCGAGGCCCAGCACCGACTGGGCGTAGGTGGGCAGGAAGACCGTCGGCGCGACCATCAGCAGCCCCAGCGCGCCCAGGGCCAGGTTGACCGCGGCGATCGTACGGCGCCGCCACACCCAGCCCGGGATGATCGGCTCGGCCGCCCGGCGCTCCACCAGCACCACGACACCGGCCAGGGCGAGTCCCGCGCCGAACAACGCAAAGGAGGGCGCGGACAGCCACGGCCACGCCACCCCGCCCTGCACCAGTGCCGTGAGCAGAACGCCGCCGCAGGCGAACACCGCGAGGGCGCCCGCCCAGTCCACGCGCGCGTGCGCGGTGGTATCCCGCTGGGGCTCGTGGAGGTGACGGACGATCAGCCACAACGCGACCGCGCCGATCGGCAGATTGACCAGGAAGATCCACCGCCAGTCCGCGTACGCGGCGAGCACCCCGCCCAGGCCCGGGCCGGCGACCGCTGACACCGCCCACACCGTGGAGAGCTTCGACTGGATCCTGGGGCGGTCCTTCAGCGGGTACAGATCGGCGGCGAGCGTCTGCACCGTGCCCTGCAGCGCGCCGCCGCCCAGGCCCTGCACGACGCGGAAGGCGATGAGCGCCCCCATGTTCCACGCCAGCGCGCACAGCAGGGACCCGAGCAGGAAGAGCACCGAGCCGGTGATGAGGACCGGTTTGCGGCCGAAGGTGTCGGAGAGCTTGCCGTACACGGGCAGGGTGACGGTCACGGCCAGCAGATAGCCGGAGAACAGCCAGGAGAAGACGGAGAAGCCGCCGAGGTCCCCGACGATCTGCGGGACGGCGGTCGAGACGATCGTCGCATCCAGCGCGGCCAGTGCCATCGAGAGCATCAACGCCGCGACGACGGCTCCGCGCCGGCCGGTCGCGGCGGGACGTGCGGCCTCACGCGCCGCGGAACCGGTGCTGCCCACCCCGTGCCTCCCCCTCATCCCGGCCGCGCCCGCGCCACGGGTTCCGTCGAAATGTCTGCCCCTTGCAGCTATCTGTCGCGGACAGCTTCCCACTTGACCCGGACGCAGCGGGAGGGTGGAGCCTGAGTGGGCCCGCGGGCGGAGCGAACCCTGAGTCGGCCTCCACCCTCCGGTGGAGTGCCCCTAGGGGTACCTCCGTACTACGACCTGGGGAGGGTTCGTACCGACGGAGGACGAGAGGGCCGGGGAGCCGTCCTTAACCTGGCTTTACGCCGCCGGGGGGCGGTCCGGAACACCGGCGGGGGTGGGGTTTTCCCCAGCAGAAGACTGCGCTGAACACCAGGGCGCGGTACCCCTGCCCGCCACGAGACTGAGACGCGTCGGACGGATTCCTGATCCGGCACCGCACACCGCGGCTGCCGACCGGGCGACCGCCTTCACCATCTGCTGACCGACATAGGAGACATACCGTGACTTCGGCTGTGACCATTCCCAGGCACGGGGGTACTGGAGGGCGTACGGCCGTAGCCGCGCGGGCGCGGCAGGTCGTGAAGGCGTACGGATCCGGAGAGACCCGGGTCGTCGCCCTCGATCACGTCGACGTGGACATCGCACGCGGCCAGTTCACCGCGATCATGGGCCCCTCGGGGTCCGGCAAGTCCACTCTCATGCACTGCCTGGCGGGCCTCGACACCGTGACGGGCGGCCAGATCTACCTCGACGAAACCGAGATCACCGGTCTGAAGGACAAGAAGCTCACACGGCTGCGCCGGGACCGGATCGGGTTCATCTTCCAGGCGTTCAACCTGCTGCCGACGCTGAACGCGATCGAGAACATCACGCTGCCCATGGACATCGCGGGCCGCAAGCCGGACCAGCAGTGGCTGACGCGGGTCGTGGAGACCGTCGGGCTCGCCGACCGGCTCAAGCACCGGCCCACCCAGCTGTCCGGCGGCCAGCAGCAGCGCGTCGCCGTGGCGCGGGCGCTCGCCGCCCGGCCCGAGATCATCTTCGGCGACGAGCCGACCGGAAACCTCGACTCCCGGGCCGGCGCCGAGGTCCTCGGCTTCCTGCGCCGGTCCGTCGACGAGCTGGGCCAGACCATCGTGATGGTCACCCACGACCCGGTGGCGGCCAGTTACGCGGACCGCGTGCTGTACCTCGCCGACGGCCGCATCGTCGACGAGATGTACAAGCCGACCGCGGACGCCGTGCTCGACCGCATGAAGGACTTCGACGCCCGGGGGCGCACGTCATGACCGTCATGAAGACCTCGATGCGCAACTTCCTCGCGCACAAGGGGCGGATGGCGCTCTCCGCGATCGCCGTCCTGCTGTCGGTCGCCTTCGTCTGTGGCACGCTCGTCTTCACGGACACCATGTCGACCACCTTCGACAAGCTTTTCGCGGCCACCTCCTCGGACGTCACGGTGAGCGCCAAGGGCGCCTCCGACACCGGTGAGACGACCGCCGACAACGGCAAGCCGCCGGTCATGCCGGCCTCCGTCCTGGGCGAGGTCCGCAAGGCGCAGGGCGTGAAGTCCGCCGAGGGCACGGTGTTCTCCACCTCCGTGACCGTCGTCGACGGCGACAAGGACAACCTGTCGCCCTCCAGCGGCGCCCCGACCATCGTGGGCAACTGGAACGACACCGACGCCCGCACCATGAAGATCACCTCGGGTGCGGCACCCAAGGGTCCCGAACAGATCATGGTCGACGCCGACACCGCCGACAAGCACGACCTGAAGCTCGGCGACGAGATCGGCGTGATCAGCGCGGTCGGCACGCACAAGGCGAAGATCTCCGGCATCGCCGACTTCACCGTCACCAACCCCGGCGCCGCGATCTTCTACGTCGACACCAAGACCGCACAGCAGACCCTGGTCGGTGAGAGCGACGTCTACACCAACGTCAACGTCACCGCGGCCGCAGGCGTCAGCGACGCACAGCTGAAGAAGAACGTCACCGCGGAACTCGGCGGCGGATACCAGGTGAAGACGGCCAAGGAGACCGCCGACGCCAACCAGAAGGACGTCGAGGGCTTCATGAACGTCATGAAGTACGCGATGCTCGGCTTCGCCGGGATCGCCTTCCTCGTCGGCATCTTCCTGATCATCAACACCTTCTCCATGCTGGTCGCCCAGCGCACCCGCGAGATCGGCCTGATGCGGGCCATCGGCTCCTCCCGCAAGCAGGTCAACCGCTCCGTGCTGGCCGAGGCGCTGCTGCTCGGCGTCGTCGGCTCGGTGCTCGGCGTCGGCGCGGGCGTCGGCCTCGCCATCGGCCTGATGAAGCTCATGGGGCAGATGGGCATGGAACTGTCCACCGACGACCTCACCGTGGCCTGGACGACCCCCGTGGTCGGCCTCGTCCTCGGCGTCGTCGTCACCGTGCTGGCCGCCTACCTGCCCGCCCGGCGCGCCGGGAAGATCTCCCCGATGGCCGCCCTGCGCGACGCGGGAGCCCCCGCGGACGCCAAGGCCGGCTGGATCCGGGCCGCGATCGGCACGGTCCTCACCGGCACCGGCGGCTTCGCCCTGTACCTCGCGTCGGCGGCCGGCAAGGCGACCGAAGGCTCGATGTGGCTCGGCCTCGGTGTGGTGCTGTCGCTGATCGGCTTCGTCGTCATCGGCCCGCTGCTCGCCGGCGCCGTGGTCCGCGTCCTGGGCGCCGTCCTGCTGCGCATGTTCGGACCCGTGGGCCGCATGGCCGAGCGCAACGCCCTGCGCAACCCGCGCCGCACCGGCGCGACGGGTGCCGCCCTGATGATCGGCCTGGCCCTGGTGGCGTGCCTGTCCGTGGTCGGCTCCTCCATGGTGGCGTCCGCCACCGACCAGCTCGACAAGACCGTCGGAGCGGACTTCATCATCCAGCACGACCGCGGCCAGGTGATCACCCCGCAGGCCGTCAAGGCAGCCAAGTCGGCGCCGGACATCGAGCGGGTCACCGAGTACAAGTGGAGCAAGGCCGACTTCACCACCCCCGACGGCAAGACGCTCAAGGACACCGCGATCACCGCGGCCGACCCCTCCTACGCGACCGACCTGCGCACCGAGACCGTCGCCGGCAAGCTCCCCGACGCCTACAAGCCCGACTCGATGTCGGTCCACGAGAAGTTCGCGAAGGACCACGGCATCACCCTCGGCTCCAAGATCAAGGTCGCCTTCAAGGACGGCTCCGCG
Source organism: Streptomyces sp. NPDC029041 (assembly GCF_040637515.1). Lineage (NCBI taxonomy): Bacteria > Bacillati > Actinomycetota > Actinomycetes > Kitasatosporales > Streptomycetaceae > Streptomyces > Streptomyces sp. NPDC029041. Next base: position 516,851 of record NZ_JBEZWO010000005.1, read on the forward strand.
GCCGATCTGACGGTCCGGGCGATCACCAGCAGCGACGTCGTGATCGACGCGGGCGCGATGTACACGTCCATCTCGACGATGGCCAAGTACGTCCCGGCCGACAAGATGCCCCTGGACTCGCTGGTCTTCGCCAGCGCCGAGGAGGGGAAGCAGGACGCCGCCTACACGTCCCTGAAGTCGGCGCTGCACGACTACCCGCAGTACGTCGTGCGCGACCAGACCGACTACAAGGACGCCCTGAAGGACCAGATCGGCCAGCTCCTCAACATGATCTACGGTCTGCTGGCCCTGGCGATCATCGTCGCCGTCCTCGGTGTGGTGAACACCCTGGCCCTGTCGGTGGTGGAGCGCACCCGGGAGATCGGCCTGATGCGGGCGATCGGCCTGTCCCGCCGCCAGCTGCGCCGCATGATCCGCATGGAGTCGGTCGTCATCGCCCTCTTCGGTGCCCTGCTGGGCCTCGGACTGGGCATGGGCTGGGGTGCCACGGCACAGCGGCTGCTGGAGCTGGAGGGCATGATGGTCCTGGACATCCCCTGGCCGACGATCACCGGGGTCTTCATCGGCTCGGCGTTCGTGGGCCTGTTCGCGGCACTGGTCCCGGCGTTCCGGGCGGGCCGGATGAACGTGCTGAACGCGATCGCGACGGAGTAGCGGCCGCACACCGATCCCACCAGAACCACCGCACACGGGGGTTGCGGGGGCCCGGCGCCGGGGAGTCCAGGACTGGACTGCCCGGCGCCGGGTGCTTTCACGGCCCGCGAGCCCGGCTTCCGGTGCGGCCGTTCCGGGCCGCGGGCGGGCACAGGTCCCGGGGCCCGGGCGGCGGAGCCCCCTGGTGGGGCAGGACACCGACGCCGGGAACCTCACACCCGGGACGTTGTCCACAGCCGCCGCCACCCGGCCGCGCAGCGTCGTACGCTGGAGACCCCCCGGCCCGCGGCGCGCGTCGGGCCCGTGGTGTTGCCCACCCCCTGGACGGAAAGCCCCGAATGAGCCTGCACGGTCTGCTCGACGCCGTAGTCAAGGACGCCGCCCTCGCGGAAGCGATCAGGGCGGCCGCAGACGGCAACCGCATGCACGTCGACCTGGTCGGCCCCCCTGCCGCCCGCCCCTTCGCGGTCGCCGCCCTGGCCCGTGACACAGGCCGCCCGGTGCTGGCCGTCACGGCGACGGGCCGTGAGGCGGAGGACCTGGCCGCGGCCCTGCGTTCCCTCCTCCCGCCCGAGGGGGTCGTGGAGTACCCGTCCTGGGAGACGCTCCCGCACGAGCGGCTCAGCCCCCGCAGCGACACCGTCGGCCGCCGTCTGGCCGTGCTGCGCCGGCTGGCCCACCCCCGCCCCGACGACCCCGAGACCGGCCCCGTCTCGGTCGTCGTCGCACCCGTCCGCTCCGTGCTCCAGCCGCAGGTCAAGGGCCTCGGCGACCTGGAGCCGGTGTCCCTGAGAACCGGGCAGAGCACGGACCTCGGTGAGATCGTCGAAGCCCTCGCGGCAGCCGCCTACGCGCGCGTGGAGCTCGTCGAGAAGCGCGGCGAGTTCGCCGTGCGCGGCGGCATCCTCGACGTGTTCCCGCCCACCGAGGAACACCCTCTGCGCGTCGAGTTCTGGGGCGACGACGTCGAGGAGATCCGCTACTTCAAGGTCGCCGACCAGCGCTCCCTCGAAGTCGCCGAGCACGGCCTGTGGGCGCCGCCCTGCCGCGAACTGCTGCTCACCGAGGACGTCCGCACCCGCGCGGCGGCCCTCGCCGAACAGCACCCCGAGCTCGGTGAACTGCTCGGCAAGATCGCCGAGGGCATCGCCGTCGAGGGCATGGAGTCCCTCGCGCCGGTCCTCGTCGACGACATGGAGCTGCTGCTCGACGTGCTGCCCAAGGGCGCCATGGCCGTGGTGTGCGACCCGGAGCGGGTGCGCACGCGCGCGTCGGACCTCGTGGCCACCTCGCAGGAGTTCCTGCAGGCCTCCTGGGCCGCGACCGCCGGGGGCGGCGAGGCGCCCATCGACGTCGGCGCGGCCTCCCTGTGGTCCATCGCGGACGTCCGGGACCGGGCCCGCGAGCTGGACATGATGTGGTGGTCGGTGTCGCCGTTCGCCGCCGACGAGGAGCTGGACGGGGACACCCTCAAGCTCGGCATGCACGCCCCGGAGACCTACCGCGGCGACACCGCCAAGGCCCTCGCCGACACCAAGGGCTGGCTCGCCGACGGCTGGCGTGCCGTCTTCGTCACCGAGGGGCACGGCCCCGCGGCCCGTACGGTCGAGGTGCTGAGCGGCGAGGGCATCGCCGCCCGCCTCGAGGCCGACCTCGCCGAGATCTCCCCGTCCGTCGTGCACGTGGCGTGCGGCTCGATCGACCACGGCTTCGTCGACCCGGCCCTCGGGCTCGCCGTCCTGACCGAGACGGACCTGTCGGGCCAGAAGGCGTCCGGCCGCGAGGGCGCCCGCATGCCGGCCCGCCGCCGCAAGACCATCGACCCGCTCACCCTGGAGCCGGGCGACTACATCGTCCACGAACAGCACGGCGTGGGCCGCTACATCGAGATGGTGCAGCGCACCGTCCAGGGCGCCACCCGCGAGTACCTGGTCGTCGAATACGCCCCCGCCAAGCGCGGCCAGCCCGGCGACCGCCTCTACATCCCCACCGACCAGCTGGAGCAGATCACCAAGTACGTCGGCGGCGAGGCCCCCACCCTGCACCGCCTCGGCGGCGCCGACTGGACGAAGACCAAGGCCCGCGCGAAGAAGGCCGTCAAGGAGATCGCCGCCGACCTCATCAAGCTGTACAGCGCGCGCATGGCCGCCCCCGGGCACGCCTTCGGCGCGGACACACCCTGGCAGCGTGAACTGGAGGACGCCTTCCCCTACGCGGAGACGCCCGACCAGCTCACCACCATCGCCGAGGTCAAGGAGGACATGGAGAAGACGGTCCCGATGGACCGCCTGATCTGCGGCGACGTCGGCTACGGCAAGACCGAGATCGCGGTCCGGGCCGCCTTCAAGGCCGTGCAGGACGGCAAGCAGGTGGCCGTCCTGGTGCCCACGACCCTGCTGGTCCAGCAGCACTTCGGCACCTTCAGCGAGCGCTACGCGCAGTTCCCGGTCAACGTGAAGGCACTGTCCCGCTTCCAGACCGACACCGAGGCGAAGGCGGTCCTGGAGGGGCTGCGCGAGGGCTCGGTCGACATCGTCATCGGCACCCACCGCCTGTTCTCGTCCGAGACGAAGTTCAAGGACCTGGGCCTGGTCATCGTCGACGAGGAGCAGCGCTTCGGCGTCGAGCACAAGGAGCAGCTGAAGAAGCTCCGCGCCAACGTCGACGTGCTGACGATGTCCGCGACGCCCATCCCCCGGACCCTGGAGATGGCGGTCACGGGCATCCGCGAGATGTCGACGATCACCACCCCGCCGGAGGAGCGCCACCCGGTGCTCACCTTCGTCGGCCCCTACGAGGAGAAGCAGATCGGCGCCGCGATCCGCCGCGAACTGCTGCGCGAGGGCCAGGTCTTCTACATCCACAACCGCGTCGAGTCCATCGACCGCGCGGCGGCCCGGCTGCGCGAGATCGTCCCCGAGGCGCGCATCGCCACGGCCCACGGCCAGATGTCGGAACAGGCGCTGGAGCAGGTCGTCGTCGACTTCTGGGAGAAGAAGTTCGACGTGCTGGTGTCCACCACGATCGTGGAGTCCGGCATCGACATCTCCAACGCCAACACCCTGATCGTGGAGCGCGGCGACAACTTCGGCCTCAGCCAGCTCCACCAGCTGCGCGGCCGGGTGGGGCGCGGACGCGAGCGCGGCTACGCCTACTTCCTCTACCCGCCGGAGAAGCCGCTCACCGAGACCGCGCACGAGCGGCTCGCGACCATCGCCCAGCACACCGAGATGGGCGCGGGCATGTACGTGGCGATGAAGGACCTGGAGATCCGCGGCGCGGGCAACCTCCTCGGCGGCGAGCAGTCCGGTCACATCGCGGGTGTCGGCTTCGACCTGTACGTGCGGATGGTCGGCGAGGCCGTCGCGGACTACCGGCGCCAGCTGGAGACCGGTGGGATCGAGGAGGAGCCGCCCCTCGAGGTCAAGATCGAGCTGCCCGTCGACGCGCACGTCCCGCACGACTACGCGCCCGGCGAGCGGCTCCGCCTCCAGGCGTACCGCGCGATCGCCTCCGCCAATTCGGAGGAGGACATCAAGGCGGTCCGCGAGGAACTCGTCGACCGCTACGGCAAGCTGCCCGAGCCGGTGGAGAACCTGCTGCTCGTCGCCGGTCTGCGCATGTTCGCGCGGGCGTGCGGGGTCGGCGAGATCGTGCTCCAGGGCACCAACATCCGGTTCGCGCCGGTGGAGTTGCGCGAGTCGCAGGAGCTGCGGCTCAAGCGGCTCTACCCCGGGGCGGTCATCAAGCCGACGGTTCACCAGGTGCTGGTGCCACGCCCGAAGACCGCGAAGGTGGGCGGCAAGCCGCTGGTCGGGCGGGAACTGCTGGCGTGGGTGGGGGAGTTCCTCACGTCGGTGCTGGGGTCGTGATGCCGGGGCCGGCAGGGCGGCGCGCCCGGTGACCGGGGTGCCGACACCTCGGTGACCGGGTGGCAGAAGCATCTGCCGGGCACCGGCGTGGGGGAGGCGACCGTCGCCGAACTCCTCGCGCACTCAGGGGGACTGGCGGCCGAGACCCCGGGCCCGTGGTGGGAGCGGAGCCCCGGATCCCTGCGGCCCGAACTGGCCGACGTGCTGGGCGAGCGGCCCCTGCTGACTCCGCCAGGCCGGACCGGGGCGTCGCCGACGCCCCGGCGTGTGCGCTGAGCCGCCGTCAGGCCACCGGTCGTACGGGTGTCCCGGCGCCGGCCCGGCGCAGGGCTCGCGCGAGCCGGTCGCGGACCGCGATCTGCGCTGCGATACGCGCCTCCAGCACCGCGAGGCGGTCGGCGGCCACCCGCACCCCCTTCCCGGAGGCGGGACCGGCCGTGACGTCGCCGTCCAGGCACGGCAGGAACACCCGGACGTCGTCGAGCGTCAGCCCGACGTGGAGCAACTGCCGGATGTTGCGCACGCGCACGGCCGCACCGGCGTCGTAGAGGCGGTAGCCGTTCGCGGCCCGTTCGGAGGCGATGAGACCCGCCTGCTCGTAGTGGCGCAGGGCGCGGGGTGTCGTGCCGGTCGCCTCGGCGAGTTCACCGATCCGCATACGGGGTGCCGCCCTGCGCGCACGAGGTTCTGCCATGCGCGTCAGTGTCATGTGACGACCGCGCCGCCGTCCACCGGAAGGATCACGCCGGTGATGAACGAGGCCTGCGGCGAGGCCAGCCGGGCGATCGCCCACGCCACCTCCTCGGGGCGGCCGACCCGCCCGAGAGGCGTGTGAGCGAGCTGCCACGCCCTGATCGCGGCCTGCTGCTCGCGGGTGTGGCCGGCGTGGTCGCCGATGGGTGTGTCGATCGCGCCCGGGGCCACCGCGGCGACCCGGATCCCGAGGGGCGCGAGCTCCACGGCCCAGCTGCGGGTGAGCACCTCCAGGGCCGCCTTCCCGGCGGCGTACAGGGAGTTGCCGGGCCAGCCGCGCTGTCCCACCGATGTCGTCACGTTGACGATGACACCGCGGCTGTCCTCCAGTGCCGGGAGGGCGGCCTGAGTGAGCAGGACGGGGGCGAGGAGGTTCGTGGCGAGCAGGGGCTCGACGGTGGCGCGCGTGTAGGTGCGCAGGGACCGGGCGTCGACGATCCCGGCGTTGTTCACCAGCACGTCGATGCGGCCATGCCGGTCGAGTGCCGTACGGACGACGGTCCCGGGACCGTCGGCGGCCGTGACGTCGGCGACGAGCGGGCTGATGAGGGCCGGCGCGTGGGCGGCGGTCTCGACGAGGGGCGCCTCGCGGCGGCCCACCGCCACGACGTGCGCGCCCTCGTCGGCGAAGGCGTGCGCGGTGGCACGGCCTATGCCGGTACCGGCGCCGGTGACGAGCACGGTTCGCGGGGTCCTCCGCGCGCTGCGCTGCTGCTTCTTCGGGTGCGGGAAAGTCATGCGGGGATCGTCCGACCCTGACGTCGGTGTCAAGGTCAAGTGTCCCGGCCGAAGGGAGGCCAGGCTCGGGCTGCGGCCCGGACGTGGGAAGCCGCCCGCGGGAGATGCGTCCGGATCTCCGCGGACGGCCGGAGCGGAGGCCTACTGCTGTTCGGGGCGGTCGCGGTCGCGGTCCATGCCCAGCGAGCCCTCGACGCGCTGCTGGCCGGAGTCGACCCGGTCCTCGTACTTGCCGCCGGTCCTCTCGTTGATCCGCTGTTCCGCGGTGTCGGAGCCCTGCTTGCCCTTGTGCCGCGCCTGACTCTTGAACTTGTCGAAGATGCCCATGCGAAAGCTCCCTCCGGAAGTGAGTCAGAACCGACGATACGCGCGGGATGCGAGGAATGCGCAGTGAGGACCGATGTGGTCTGAACCTCTTCCTCGCTACCGTGGGGCCCGGCACGGACCGCCCGTGCCGGAGCGGAACGGGCAGACAGAGGAGGGGCGCAGGGTGAGGCGTCTGAGGGGCGGGACGGCACTGGCCGTCGCGATGGTGTTCACCGGTTCGGCACTGGCCGGCTGCGAAGGTCTGGCCCCGCCCACGGACGGCGGTGGGCCCTCCGGTTCGGGAGCCCCGGCCGCGGGCGACGGCCGGGCCGTGAACCCGCTGGACAACCCGGACGGCACCAAGCCGGGCCTGGCGGCCATCACTTCCGGCGCTGACAAGGAACGGGCGCGTGCCCTGATCGAGAAGGTGGCGACGAAGGGGCGCGGCCCCAGGACGGGCTATGAACGGGACGAGTTCGGCTACGCCTGGACGGACTCGGCACCGCGTGACGTCCCCTTCTCCCACAACGGCTGCGACTCGCGCAACGACCTTCTGCAGCGTGACGGGCAGGACCTGCGCTTCCGGGCGGGATCGGACTGCGTCGTCACCGCGCTGACGCTGCACGACCCCTACACCGGGAAGGTCATCGAGTGGACCAAGTCCCATGCGATCGAAGTCCAGATAGACCACGTCATGCCGCTGTCGTACGACTGGCAGATGGGCGCCTCGCGCTGGAGCAAGGACAAGCGGGAGTCCATCGCCAACGACCCGCTCAACCTCGTCCCGGTTGACGGGCCGACCAACGGCTCGAAGGGAGACTCCGGCCCGGCGTCCTGGCTGCCCCCGAACAAGCGGATCCGCTGCGCCTACTCGGTGCGCTTCGCCCAGGTGTCGCTGAAGTACGAACTCCCGGTGACGGCGCCCGACAAGGAGACGATGCTGGAGCAGTGCGGCGGCTAAATCGGTTTCGGTGTGCCCCGCCCCTGCCTACCGTGATCACATGCAGCCGAACATTGCGAGCCTCGCCGACCGCCCGGACATGCTGGAGCGGGTCGTCGGGATGGCGGACAGCTGGCCGGAGTTCGTGATCCAGGACCTCGTGGGCGCCGCCCACTTCCCGCGGATCGCCGCCGAACTCCCGGAGTACGTCCTGTTCGCCGAGGACGAGCAGGGCGAGATCGTGGCGAACGCCTACAGCGTGCCCTTCGCCCTCGGCACCGAGCAGCGCGGTGGCCGGCTGCCGGCCAACGGCTGGGACGCGGTACTGGTGTGGGCGTTCTCCGACCTCAGGCGCGGAGTCCGGCCGGACACCGTCAGCGCGATCTCGGTCTCCATCGCCCCGCAGGCACAGGGCCGCGGCCTGTCCGCGGTGATGCTCTCGGCCATGCGCGACAACGCCCGGGCCCGCGGCTTCCGCGAGGTCGTCGCCCCGGTCCGCCCCAACGCCAAGCACCTGGAACCGCACACGCCGATGGAGGAGTACGCCCACCGCGTCCGTCCCGACGGCCTGCCCCAGGACCCGTGGCTGCGCGTCCACGCCCGGGCCGGAGCCACCATCGACTCGGTGGCACCGGCATCCATGACGGTGGCCGCCCCGCTCGCGGACTGGCGCCGCTGGACGGGCCTGCCCTTCGCCTCCGACGGCGACATCGAAGTGCCGGGCGCGCTGGTGCCGGTGCGCTGCGAGACGGAGCGCGGATACGCGGTGTACGTCGAGCCCAACGTGTGGATGCGGCATCCCCTGTAGGTGACGTCCGCCGCAGGCCGTGACGCACAGGACCGTCCTGCGGCCCACCACCGGCCCGGGGGCGGGCTCTTCAAGCGAAGTGATCAGCATGACAACGGTTCGGTGCAACCCGTGACCGGTTGTCCGTGTCGGGCTATACGCTCGGATCCCCTACAGGGTCCGAGTCACTCGCACGTCCGTCCCCATCGGTCACACCGGTCCAGGAGCAGTCATGTACGGCCACGGCGCGGCGCCGCCTCCCCGCAGCGCGGCAACGGTCATCTCTCTGCGCGTGCTGTTCGCCGCAGCCGGGTTCCTCACCTGCGGCGTGCTGGCCTGCGTCCCGCTGTTCCGGGTGGCCGTCCTGCGCGGCCGGGCCCTCGACTGGGTGCTGGCGTGGGTGAGCCTGCCGCTGTCCATCGCCTGCTTCGCCGTGATCGGCTCGCTGCCGGAGAGCGACCGCCGCACCGACCTCGCACTGGCGATGATCCTGCTGCTCGGCGCGGGTGCCGCCATCTACTTCCTCGTCGTGGACATCGGCCACCACGGCCGGCGGCGGGCGTTCGCCGGTTACGCGCCGCCCCAGGCGCCGACCGTCCCGACCGCCGCGCACACCCCGTACGGCTACCCGCACCCCGCGCCGCCGTACGCCCCGACGTCCACGCCGGTCCCGCAGCCCCCCGCCCCCGCCCCGCACGACACGCCTCCGGCCGCGGGCCCGATGCAGCCGCCCCCGTCCCCCCGGCGCCCCGCTCCCGCCCGCATCGACCAGGTCCGCGCCGAACTCGACGAGCTCAGCGACTACCTGCGCCGGCACGAGGGCGAAGGCCACCGGGACGGCCCTCACGGGGACGGACGGTGACCGCGGCGGCAGGACGTGTCGTCGCCGGCCGCTACGAACTGTCCGCCGTCCTCGGGCAGGGCGGCATGGGCCAGGTCTGGACGGCGTACGACCAGCGGCTCGACCGGCGCGTGGCGGTGAAGCTGCTGCGCCCCGACAAGGTCGCCGGTCAGGACGCGGAGGAACTGCGCCGCCGCTTCGTGCGCGAGTGCCGGGTGACCGCGCAGGTCGACCACCCCGGCCTGGTCACCGTGCACGACGCGGGCAGTGAGGGCGAGGAGCTGTTCCTCGTCATGCAGTACATCGACGGCGCCGACCTCGCCGGCCACCTCGCCGAGCATTCCCCGTACCCCTGGCCGTGGGCGGTCGCGGTCGCCGCGCAGCTGTGCGCCGTGCTGAGCGCGGTGCACGCCGTGCCGATCGTCCACCGCGACCTCAAGCCGCGCAACGTGATGGTGAAGCAGGACGGCACCGTCACCGTCCTCGACCTCGGCGTCGCCTCCGTCATGGACGCCGACACCACCCGCCTCACGCACACCGGCACCCCGATCGGCTCGCCCGCCTACATGGCACCGGAGCAGGCGATGGGCGGCGCCGTCGGCCCGTACACCGACCTGTACGCGCTCGGTGTGGTCCTGCACGAACTGCTCAGCGGGGACGTGCCCTTCTCCGGCTCCACGGTCCTCGGTGTCCTGCACCGGCACCTGTACGAACCCCCGCTGCCCGTGCGCCGCATCCGCCCCGAAGTGCCCGAGGCCCTGGAAGCCCTCGTCCTGCGCCTCCTCGCCAAGGACCCGCAGCACCGGCCCGCCTCCGCGCAGGAGGTCTACGAACAGCTGGAGCCGCTCCTGCCGGCGCACGGCACGCCCACCGGAGCCGCCCTGGATCCCACCCGCCCGTTCCTGCGCCCGCACGCCCCCTGGCCGGATCGTGCGCGCACCCCGGCGCCCCAGCCCGCGCCGCCCGCCGCACCCGTCGCCGAGACCACGGGCCTGACGGACATCGTCCGCGCCGTCGACGAGGTCAAGCGGCTCCTCGGCGAGGGCCGCATCACCCAGGCCGTCGACATCCTCGGCGCGATCCTGCCCGTGGCGGCGGAGCAGCACGGCGAGCACTCCCCGGTGGTGCGCACGTTGCGCAAGCAGTACGCGGCCACGCTCCTCGACGACGGTCAGTACCGGCGTGCGCTGCCCGAGCTGCGCCGGCTCGCGGACGAACGCGCCGCCGAGGCGGGCCAGGCCGACCCGCAAGCCCTGCGCTGCCGCTATGAAGCCGCCCAGTGTCTCGAACAGCTGGGCGAACCGGCCGCGGCGCTCGCCGAGTACCGGGCGGTGCTGCCGTACTACGAGAACCAGTACGTCGCCGCCGGCGGACCCGAGCTCGCGCACGACGTCCGGCGCCGGATCGGGCACCTCCAGCTCGCTCTCGGCGACCGCGGCGCCGCCCACGACACCCTGGCCCGGCTGCTGCACGACGTGGAGCGCACCCATGGCCACGGGCACCCGCTCGGGGCGGAGATCCGCAGGACGCTGCAGTGGCTGGGGCAGGTCCGCGGCTGACGACCGCCCCGGCTGAGGCGCGGCGGTGCCGGAAGTCCCGGTGAATCGTTGGTCGAATGGGTTGGCCAGAGCTGGACCACTGCCTACCATCGATCATCGCAAGACCTTGTGCACCGTCGCACAATCTCCTCGGGAGGTTTCCTTGCACCGCCGCCGTCGCACCGCGCTCCTCCTCACCGCCGCGATCGCCGCCGCGGCGCCCCTGCTCACCGCCTGCGGGAACGACGCGCATCCCGGCGCGGCAGCCGTGCTGGGCGGCCAGCGGATCACCGTCTCCCAGCTGGAAGAACGGGTCGGCGAGGTGCGCGCGGCCCAGCGGGCGGCCGCCCAGGACGAGGCCCAGTACCAGCAGGCCATCGCCAGAACCGGCACCCTCACCCGCGACACCCTGCACACCATGGTCCTGGACCGGGTGCTGCACCGCGCCGCCGAGAACGCCGGAGTGACCGTCTCCCGCAAGGAGGTCCAGGCGATGCGGTCCGGCCTGGAACAGCAGGCCGGCGGCGCCAAGGGGCTGGAGACGACCTGGCTCCAGCAGTACGGCGTCCCGCCGCAGCGCCTCGACGACAACCTCCGCCTGCAGCTGGAGGCCCAGAAACTCGCCGAGAAGCTGGGCACGACCACCGACCGCCCCGAGTTCTGGAAGGCCCTGTCCGACGCCTCCAAGGACCTGGACGTCGACCTCAACCCGCGCTACGGCACCTGGGACGTCCAGAAGAGCAGGCCTGCCGAGGCCAAGACGCCCTGGGTACGGGACGTGACGACGGCGCAGACGCAGCAGCAGGGGATGTAGAGCAGGACGACGGCCCACCCGGAGGACACCCGGCACCCGCCCTCCGGGCCCTGGGCCCACCCGCAGGGCACCCGCGAACCGGGGACCTGTGGACGACTTCGGGTGCCGGCGGTGGCGTGGGATAGCTTCGAACCGTGAACGCCAACAGCCCCGAAGCCACCCCGGGCCCCGAGCGGACCGCTCCCGATGCGGCCGCCGCCCCCGGCCGCATCGTCCTGCTCACCACCAGCCACCGCGTCGCCCCCGGCCTGCTCTCCTGGCCGGCCTGGCAGGCCCTGCACGAGGCCGACCAGGTGCTGTGCGCGGACGGCACGCATCCGCAGCTGCCGTATCTGCGCGAGGCCGGGATCACCGTCGCCGAGGCGTCCCCGACCGCGCAGGAGCTGCTCGACATCTGCGCCGGCGGACACACGGTGGTCGTGGTGGCGACGGGCGAGGGCGAACCGGCTCTCACGGACGGCCTGGCCCGCCTGGCCGGCTCCGGCCGTGCCGCCATGCCCGAGCTGGAGCTGCTGCCCGCCTCCTACGACCTCCCCGGCGCCCGCCTCCTCGACCTCGTCCAGGTCATGGACCGCATCCGCGCCGAGTGCCCCTGGTCCTCGCGGCAGACCCACGAGGGCCTGGCGAAGTACGGCATCGAGGAGGCCTACGAGCTCGTCGAGGCGATCGAGGAGGGCGACCGTGACGAACTGCGCGAGGAGCTCGGCGACGTCCTTCTCCAGGTCGTCTTCCACGCCCGCATCGCCGAGGAGGGGCGGCCGGAGGACGGGTCGGAACCCTTCTCCATCGACGACGTGGCCGGCGGCATCGTCGCCAAGCTGATCCACCGCCATCCGCATGTCTTCGGCGACGCGACGGCCGGCACGCCCGAGGAGGTCAGGGAGCACTGGCTGCGCACGAAGGCGGTCGAGAAGCAGCGCACCTCGATCACCGAGGGCATCCCGCTCGGCCAGCCCGGCCTGGCCCTCGCCGCCAAGCTGGCCTCCCGCGTCCGCACAGCGCACCTGGAGATACCGCTCCCGCCCGGCGAGGGCATCGGCTACGAGCTGCTGGCCCTGGCCGTGCGGGCCGAGTCGGAGGGCGTCGACCCGGAGGCGGCCCTCAGGGCGGCGGCCCGCGCGTACCGGGATGCGATCAGGGACGCCGAGGGCTGAGCGACCCGGGGGCGGGGAAGGGCACGAAAGCCGCACAACCGAGCAGCCGAGGGCGGACGGGACGGCGGCAGCCGCTCAGCTGAGCGTGAGGGTGGACGGAGGCGGCGGCAGCCGCTCGGCCGGGCGTGAGGGTGGACGGAGGCGGCGGCAGCCGCTCAGCCAGGCCCGTGGATGAGGGCAGGCTGCGGCAGCCGCTCAGCCGGGCCCGTGGATGAGGGCAGGTTGCGGCAGCCGCTCGGCCGGGCCTGTGGATGAGGACAGGCTGCGGCAGCCGCTCAGCCGGGTCCGTGGATGAGGGCAGGTCGCGGCAGCCGCTCGGCCGGGCCCGTGGATGAGGGCAGGCCGCAGCAGCCGCTCGGCCGTGGCGGTCGCGCAACAGACCGCGGGCCCCGCCCCGCGCCGTGACGGTGGCGGGCCGCTGCCGGAAGCCGGATACGGTCGAGGAGTGACCGACCAGCCCCAGCCCAGCCCTGCCGCGACCGCTCCCGATCTCTTCACCTGGGAGTTCGCGAGCGACCCCTACCCCGCCTACGCCTGGCTCCGCGAGCACAGCCCCGTCCACAAGACGCGACTGCCGAGCGGTGTGGAGGCCTGGCTGGTCACGCGGTACGCCGACGCCAAGCAGACGCTCGCCGACAACCGGCTCTCCAAGAACCCGGCGCATCACGACGAACCAGCGCACGCCAAGGGGAAGACGGGCATCCCCGGCGAGCGCAAGGCCGAGCTGATGACGCATCTGCTGAACATCGACCCGCCGGACCACACCCGGCTGCGGCGGCTGGTGTCCAAGGCGTTCACACCCCGCCGGGTCGCCGAGTTCGCGCCGCGGGTGCAGGAGCTCACCGACACGCTGATCGACGGCTTCGCGGCGGAGGGATCCGCCGACCTGATCCACGAGTTCGCCTTCCCGCTCCCCATCTACGCCATCTGCGATCTGCTCGGCGTCCCGCCCGAGGACCAGGACGACTTCCGTGACTGGGCGGGCATGATGATCCGTCACCAGGGCGGGCCGAGAGGCGGTGTGGCGCGGTCGGTGAAGAAGATGCGCGGCTACCTGGCCGACCTCATCCACCGCAAGCGCGAGGCGCTGCCCGCCGAGCCCGCCCCCGGCGAGGACCTCATCTCCGGTCTGATCCGCGCCTCGGACCACGGGGAGCACCTCACCGAGAACGAGGCGGCGGCCATGGCCTTCATCCTGCTGTTCGCCGGTTTCGAGACAACCGTCAACCTGATCGGAAACGGCACCTACGCCCTGCTCACCCACCCCGGACAGCGGTCCCGGCTCCAGGCGTCCCTCGCCGCCGGGGAGCGCGGCCTGCTGGAGACCGGCGTCGAGGAACTCCTCCGCTACGACGGCCCCGTCGAACTCGCCACCTGGCGTTTCGCCACGCAGTCCCTCACCCTCGGCGGGCAGCGCATCGAGGCGGGCGACCCCGTCCTCGTCGTGCTCGCCGCCGCGGACCGGGACCCGGAGCGGTTCGCCGATCCGGACGTACTGGATCTCTCACGCGGCGACAACCAGCACCTCGGATACGGCCACGGCATCCACTACTGCCTCGGCGCCCCGCTCGCCCGCCTGGAGGGCCAGACCGCGCTCGCCACTCTCCTCACCCGCCTTCCGGACCTCCGGCTCGCCGCCGATCCGGCCGAGCTGCGCTGGCGCGGCGGCCTCATCATGCGCGGGCTGCGCACGCTGCCGGTGGAGTTCGCACCGGCAGCACCGGCAGCACCGACTGGCAGGTGACGAAACATCAGGCCTGTGATCTTCACGTGATCTGCGCGGCATGAACTTGTGACAAGTGATCGTCTGCCGATACGTTCACCCATCAACGCGGAGGGATGCACGCCGCGTCGGTCACTGCTGTCGCGTGAAAGGTCTCCGTATGCTCTCCGGGAACGGTCGGCACCGTCGCCCCCGCCAGGCTCCGGCTCTCCTCGTCGCGGCCGGAGTCACCGGCTCCGCCATCGCGATCCCGCTCCTCGGGGCCTCCGGTGCCAGTGCTGCCGACGGCACGACCTGGGACCGGGTCGCGGACTGCGAGACCGGCGGCGCATGGAGCGAGAACAGCGGCAACGGCTACTACGGCGGCCTGCAGTTGTCCCAGGAGGACTGGGAGAGTCACGGCGGTCTGGACTACGCCGCGAGCCCCGACCTGGCCAGCCGCTCCCAGCAGATAGCCGTGGCCGAGAGAATCCTCGCCGACGAGGGAGTCGGCGCGTGGCGCACCTGTGGACTGCTCTCCGGCCTCGAGCAGGGCAAGGGGTCCGGCTCCGGTTCGTCCGACGCGTCCGACTCGTCCGGCGAGGTGGACTCGCCCGGCCTGCTCGACTCGCTCGGCTCGTCCCCTTCGGACACTTCCTCGCCCTCTCCTGACGCGTCGTCCACCTCGAAGGATGAAAGCGTCAAGCCGGACAAGTCGACCGAATCCCCCGACTCGTCGCGGGAGCGGCGGTCCGACGGCTCCTCCCCGGACGCCTCCAAGAGCGACAAGGCCGACAACGCCCGGCAGGGTGACGGCTCCTCGCGACCGGCCGACAGCGGCTCCGGCCGTCATCGCGGCCCCAGTGCCGACGAAACCGGCGACCCCGACGGCGCCGGTGCGGAGAAGTCCACGGGGCGTCACTCCGCGCCCGCCGAAGAGAGTTCCGGCGATACGTCCGAAGGTGCCTACATCGTGGGTATCGGCGACAGCCTCTGGTCCATCGCCGACGCCCTTCGTGTCGACGGGGGGTGGCACGCGCTCTACGAGGGCAACGAGAAGGAGGTCGGAGCCGACCCGGACCTCATCCTCCCCGGTCAGGCGCTCACGGTCGAGGGCGAAGCGGACGAGAAGTAGCCGTTCGGACAGTACGGAAACGGCAACCGAAGTCGCCCCGAAACCGGGTGAGTTCACGTCATGTTTCGCGGCTGATGTCCCGTTTTGGGCCCGTGAGAGATAGATCTCAGAAGCCTTGATCGTCTTTGAAATTCCGCGGATCTCGTGTCTACGGTCGAGACCGCTCGCCACCGCGAGCCCCGGCTGCCGCAACGCCGAATCCTGCCAGCGGCCGCACGGGAACAGTCGTCGCGTCAAGCGCCGTAGGCAGGAGCGGGGGACCCAAGGTAGGTGCCCGACCGGCCGGTTGTGCCGGAAGGGCTTGGGGTGAAGCCGCGTCCCGTCAGGGACGTGGCCGGGCAACTCAACCGGCCCGAACCCGACAGCTCACCTCGCAGGCGTCGGTGAGGGGATCCATCCATGCTGTTTTCCGGCAAGGGCACGCACCGCCGTCCGTCCAAGGCCACCCGGGCCATCGCCATCGCCGGTGTCACCGGCGCCGCCGTCGCCGCCCCGCTGATGGCGGCCGGCAACGCGTCCGCCGCCACCACCTCCGAGTGGGACGCGGTCGCCCAGTGCGAGTCCGGCGGCAACTGGTCCATCAACACCGGCAACGGCTACTACGGCGGTCTGCAGTTCTCCGCCTCCACCTGGTCCGGCTACGGCGGCACCCAGTACGCCTCCACCGCCGACCAGGCCACCAAGGCCCAGCAGATCGAGATTGCCGAGAAGGTCCTGGCGAGCCAGGGCAAGGGCGCCTGGCCGGTCTGCGGCAAGGGCCTGTCGGGTGCCTCCACCGGGGGCGGCTCCTCGAGCGACTCCGGCAGCTCCTCGCAGCAGCAGAGCACCGAGACCCGCGAGACCCAGCAGCAGCCGGCCTCCCGCTCGGACGAGCGCCCGGCGGCCAAGAAGACCGTCACCACCCCGACCGGCAAGAAGGTCAAGAAGGGCGACGGCGAGTACAAGGTCGTCAAGGGTGACACCCTCGGCTCGATCGCCGCGGACAAGAAGGTCAAGGGCGGCTGGGAGAAGCTGTTCGAGCTGAACAAGGACATCGTCGAGGACGCCGACCTCATCTACCCGGGCCAGCAGCTGCACCTGAAGTAAGCAGCGGCCCACCCGGACCCTCCCGGGTCCACCCGCTCCCCGCCCCGGTGCGTCATCCCCCGTACGCACCGGGGCGGGGTTTTTTCGGCAACCGTCTTTGTTCCGTTCGGAAACAATTTACGCTCGGTTCTGTCCATGGGGTGGGCGACCCGGTGGCCGATCGCCCCGAGCCGGTTAGGCTCATGTCGCGAGCCACCGGGCCCGCACCTCGCCGGGTCCGCGCGACCCGCGTACCGCGTCACATGAAGAAGGAGATGCTCGTGCCGTCCATCGACGTCGTCGTAGCCCGGGAAATCCTGGACTCCCGAGGCAACCCCACGGTCGAGGTCGAGGTCGGCCTCGACGACGGCAGCACCGGTCGTGCCGCCGTCCCGTCCGGCGCCTCCACGGGCGCCTTCGAGGCCATCGAGCTCCGCGACGGCGACTCGAACCGCTACCTCGGCAAGGGCGTGGAGAAGGCCGTCCTCGCCGTCATCGAGCAGATCGGCCCGGAGCTGGTCGGCTATGACGCCACCGAGCAGCGCCTGATCGACCAGGCCATGTTCGACCTGGACGCCACCGACAACAAGGGCTCCCTCGGCGCCAACGCCATCCTCGGCGTCTCGCTCGCCGTCGCCCACGCCGCCTCCGAGGCCAGCGACCTCCCCCTCTTCCGCTACCTGGGCGGCCCCAACGCGCACCTGCTGCCGGTGCCGATGATGAACATCCTGAACGGCGGCTCGCACGCCGACTCCAACGTGGACATCCAGGAGTTCATGATCGCCCCGATCGGCGCGGAGTCGTTCTCCGAGGCCCTGCGCTGGGGCGCCGAGGTCTACCACACGCTGAAGAAGGTCCTGAAGAGCAAGGGCCTGGCCACCGGCCTCGGCGACGAGGGCGGCTTCGCCCCGAACCTCGGCTCCAACCGCGAGGCCCTCGACCTCATCCTCGAGGCCGTCAAGGAAGCCGGCTACACCCCGGGCGAGCAGATCGCCCTGGCCCTCGACGTCGCCGCCTCCGAGTTCTACAAGGACGGCTCCTACACCTTCGAGGGCAAGACCCGCTCGGCGGCCGAGATGACCGAGTACTACGCGGAGCTCGTCGACGCGTACCCGCTCGTCTCCATCGAGGACCCGCTGTTCGAGGACGACTGGGAGGGCTGGAAGACCATCACCGCCAAGCTCGGTGACAAGGTCCAGCTCGTCGGCGACGACCTGTTCGTCACCAACCCCGAGCGCCTCGCCCGCGGCATCGAGGAGGGCGCGGCCAACGCCCTGCTGGTCAAGGTCAACCAGATCGGTTCGCTCACCGAGACCCTGGACGCCGTCGAGCTGGCCCAGCGCAACGGCTTCAAGTGCATGATGTCCCACCGCTCCGGCGAGACCGAGGACGTCACCATCGCCGACCTGGCCGTCGCCACCAACTGCGGCCAGATCAAGACCGGCGCCCCGGCCCGCTCCGAGCGCGTCGCCAAGTACAACCAGCTGCTGCGCATCGAGGAGATCCTCGACGACGCCGCGGTGTACGCCGGCCGCAGCGCCTTCCCGCGCTTCAAGGGCTGACGGCCGACCCACCGGGTCAAGCCTTAGCCAGTCGTACGTACGTCCCCGTACTCGGTCCCGTACCGTGTCCGGGGACGTACGCGCGTATGACGGTGGAGCGGGAGGCGGACAGATGGCCGTGAAGGACCGGGACCGGTTCTCCACCGCGACCAGGATCCGGTTGCTCGGCGAGCAGACCGCGGCCCGGGTCTACCGTTCCCAGACCAGGCGCCAGGCCCGCCGCTCGCGGCTGACCGGCCGGGCCGCGCTGCTCGCCCTGGTGATGTGCTCGCTGATCGTGGCCCTGGCCTACCCGATGCGGGAGTACGTCTCGCAGCGCGCCGAGATCGACGACCTCCGGCGCGAACAGCAGCAGGCCCGCGAGCGTGTCGAACGGCTGCGGGACCTGAAGGCGCGCTGGCAGGACGACGCGTACGCCGAGCAGCAGATCCGGCAGCGGTTGCACTACGTCATGCCGGGGGAGACGGGCTTCATCGTCGTCGACCCGCACGCGGCGCGGCAGTCGCGCACCGACCTGGGGGCGGCCGACCGCCCCTGGTACTCGAACGTCTGGGACGGGGTCGACAAGGCCGACGCCTCCGACCGGTGACCCAGCCCCAGCCAGTGACCTGAACCCAGAGAAAGACAGCCTGAAGACAGTCATGGAAACGCCCCCGCCGACCACCCCGCGCACCGAGCCGACCGACACCGACGTCGAGGCCTTCAAGCAGCAGCTCGGTCGGCCCCCGCGCGGGCTGCGCGCGATCGCGCACCGCTGCCCGTGCGGCCGGCCCGACGTCGTCGAGACGGCCCCCCGGCTGCCCGACGGGACGCCGTTCCCCACGCTGTACTACCTGACGTGCCCGAAGGCGAACTCGGCCATCGGCACGCTGGAGGCCAACGGCGTGATGAAGGAGATGACCGAGCGGCTGGCCTCGGACCCGGAGCTGGCGGCGGCCTACCGGGCCGCGCACGAGGACTACATCCGGCGCCGTGACGAGATCGAGGAGCTGAAGAACTTCCCGAGCGCGGGCGGCATGCCGGACCGGGTGAAGTGCCTGCACGTCCTGGTGGCCCACTCCCTGGCCGCGGGGCCGGGCGTGAACCCGCTGGGCGACGAGGCGCTGGCGATGCTGCCGGAGTGGTGGCGCAAGGGCGCCTGTGTGACGACCGCGGAGGAGGACGCCCAGTGACCCGTGTCGCCGCCGTGGACTGCGGTACGAACTCCATCCGGCTCCTGGTCGCCGACGCCGACCCGGACACCGGTGAGCTGGTCGACCTGGACCGCCGGATGACGATCGTGCGGCTCGGGCAGGGCGTCGACCGCACCGGCCGGCTCGCCCCCGAGGCGCTGCAGCGGACCTTCGCGGCGTGCCGTGAGTACGCCGGGATCATCAAGGAGCACGGGGCGGAGCGGCTGCGGTTCGTGGCGACGTCCGCCTCCCGGGACGCCGAGAACCGCGACGAGTTCGTGCGCGGTGTGCTGGACATCCTGGGCGTCGAGCCCGAGGTGATCACCGGCGACCAGGAGGCCGAGTTCTCCTTCACCGGCGCCACCAAGGAGCTCACCGGGAGCGACCACCTGCCCAAGCCCTACCTGGTCGTGGACATCGGCGGCGGCTCGACCGAGTTCGTCGTGGGCGACGACCATGTCCGGGCCGCCCGCTCGGTGGACATCGGCTGTGTCCGTATGACCGAGCGTCACCTGGTCCGGGACGGGGTGGTGAGCGACCCGCCCGCCGGGGAACGGATCGCGGCGATGCGGGCCGACATCGAGGCCGCGCTCGACCTCGCCGAGCAGACGGTTCCGCTGCGCGAGACGCGCACGCTGGTCGGCCTGGCCGGATCCGTGACGACCGTGTCGGCGATCGCGCAGGAGCTGCCCGCGTACGACTCGCAGGCCATCCACCACTCCCGCGTCTCCTACGACCGGGTCCGCGAGATCACCGAGTGGCTGCTGCGCTCCACCCACGCCGAGCGCGCCGCCGTGCCCTCCATGCATCCGGGCCGGGTCGACGTGATCGGGGCGGGCGCCCTCGTACTCCTGTCGATCATGGAGCGGATCGGCGCACGGGAGGTCGTGGTGAGCGAGCACGACATCCTCGACGGCATCGCTCACAGCTGCGCCGCCGAGGTGCGCTGAGGCGGTGCCGGTGTCGGGCGGGGCGTCACAGGTTGCGATGGACGTCCCGCCGGTCGCCCACCTCGACCACGAGGACGACGAGTTCGCCATCGTTGATCTGGTAGGCGACCCGGTAGCTACCGACCCTGAGCCGGTAGAGGCCCGAAGGGCCGGTGAGCTTCTTGACGTCGGCGTCCTGGCGGTACGGGTCGTCACCGAGTGCGGTCAACGCGGTCAGGATGCGCATAGCGTCGGGGCGGCTGATCGCCCGGAGCTGACGTTGTGCCGCCGTGGTGAACCGGAAGGCGTACTTCACGCCGCCTCGCCGTCCTGCTCGGTGAAAAGGTCCGCCAGCAATCCCGCCATGGTTACGGTGCTGCCTCCCTCGGCCAGTACCGCTTCGGCCTCACGCGCCAGCATCACGTCGGCCGCTTCCTCCAACGCTTCGAAGTCCGCGATCGGGACCACGGCTGCCACCGGTGCGCCGTTGCGCGTGATGACGGTCGGGACGCCTTCCTCGGCCCGGTTGATGTGATCGGCGAGGTGCGCGCGAGCTTCCCGAACGGTCACGGTGTTCTCAGTCATGCAATGGGTGTACGCATCAGCGTGTACACGGCGCATCCGTGGAGGGAAGCGCGCTCGTGCGCGATCCTCGACGGCATCGCGTGGTCGGTGGCCCAGCCCGCTTCTGAGCAGGCATGGATCACGAATGAGCGTCTCCGGGGGCCCGGAGGGACCCCCCGGGGACAGCCCGCCGGAAAAGTTCGTGAAGTTCTTCACAAGGAATTCGGCCCTCCCGGGCGACGAGAAGGGTCCCGTTGACCCGTCCGGGGGCTGAACAGGCCTTTGAACATGTTCAGAAGCATGGTATGGAGGTGTCCGGGGAGGCATTCGAAGCGGCGGTCGCGGAACCCCTCACGGAGGGTCCTCGGGCACAGAGAGGCAGCTCACGCGGCATTGACAACGCTCCGGGGTGCACAAAGGAGCCCGGTTGTCACCATGACGTGGATCACGCGGGCCGCGGAGGATAGCACACACCCTGCAAGAGCTTGTGAAGGGGCGCACGAGCCACCCCCCTGAGACGGGTGGATACTCGATGGCATGAGCACCACGGAGCGTCCCAGGATCCTCGTAGTAGGCGGTGGGTACGTAGGCCTGTACGCAGCTCGGCGCATCCAGAAGAAGATGCGCTACGGCGAGGCGACCGTCACGGTCGTCGACCCCCGGTCGTACATGACCTACCAGCCCTTCCTCCCCGAAGCCGCCGCCGGCAACATCTCCCCGCGTCACGTCGTCGTCCCGCTGCGGCGCGTGCTCCCCAAGGCGGAGGTTCTCACCGGCCGGGTCACCACCATCGACCAGGACCGCAAGGTCGCCACGGTCTCCCCGCTGGTCGGCGAGGCCTACGAGCTGCCCTTCGACTACCTGGTGATCGCGCTCGGCGCGGTCTCCCGCACCTTCCCGATCCCCGGCCTCGCCGAGCAGGGCATCGGCATGAAGGGCGTCGAGGAGGCCATCGGCCTGCGCAACCACGTCCTCGAGCAGCTCGACAAGGCCGACTCCACCACCGACGAGGAGATCCGCCGCAAGGCGCTCACCTTCGTCTTCGTGGGCGGCGGATTCGCCGGTGCGGAGACCATCGGCGAGGTCGAGGACATGGCCCGCGACGCGGCGCAGTACTACAAGAACGTGTCCCGTGAGGACATGCGCTTCATCCTGGTCGACGCCGCCGACAAGATCCTCCCCGAGGTCGGTCCCAAGCTCGGCAAGTACGGCAAGGAGCACCTCGAGGGCCGCGGCGTCGAGGTCTACCTGTCCACCTCCATGGACTCCTGCGTCGACGGCCACGTGGTGCTGAAGAACGGCCTCGAGGTCGACTCCAGCACCATCGTCTGGACCGCCGGCGTCAAGCCGAACCCGGCCCTGGCCCGCTACGGCCTGCCCCTCGGCCCCCGCGGTCACGTCGACTGCGAGCCGACCCTCCAGGTCAAGGGCACCGACTACATCTGGGCCGCCGGCGACAACGCCCAGGTCCCGGACCTCGTCGGCCGCAAGGCCGGCAACGAGAACGCCTGGTGCCCGCCGAACGCCCAGCACGCGCTGCGCCAGGCCCGGGTCCTCGGCGACAACGTGGTGTCCGGCATGCGGGGCTTCCCGCAGAAGGACTACGCGCACGCCAACAAGGGCGCGGTGGCCGGTCTCGGCCTCCACAAGGGCGTCGCGATGATCGTCATGGGCAAGATGAAGATCAAGCTCAAGGGCCGTCTCGCCTGGTACATGCACCGTGGCTACCACGGCCTGGCGATGCCGACCTGGAACCGCAAGATCCGCGTCTTCGCCGACTGGACCCTGGCGATGTTCCTCAAGCGCGAGGTCGTCTCGCTCGGCGCCATGGAGACGCCGCGCGAGGAGTTCTACGAGGCCGCCAAGCCGGCCCCGGTCGCCGCCGCGCCGAAGGAGAAGACCGAGGAGAAGGCCAAGGCCTCCTGACCTCGCGTCACCCGTCCGTCCGACGAAGGGCCTCCCGCCATCCGTGGTGCGGGAGGCCCTTCGGCGTGCCTGCATCCCGTCACGGTCCTCCGGAACGCCGGACAGCCGCGTCCGGCCGGGCGAAGCGGCGGTTTTGCCCAGACATGACGCGTGCCGGGGACTGCGCCCGAGCCCCGCAGGTGTTTACGTGGTGTCGGACATTCCGGGATTCCTCGTCACGGAGGTGTACACCATGGCAGACGCCGCGCCGCGGCTGCAGGGCCTTTTCACACAGTTGCTGGGAGCGCCGCTCCCGGTGGGCATCCGCGCATGGGACGGTTCGCAGGCCGGCCCGCCGGGCGCGCCGACCCTGGTCGTACGCAACCGCCGCGCGCTGCGCCGCCTGCTGTGGAAGCCCGGCGAACTGGGCCTGGCCCGCGCCTGGGTCGCGGGAGACCTCGACATCGAGGGCGACCTCTACACGACCCTCGATCTGCTGGCCGGTCTCATCTGGGAGCGCGGCGAGGACGCCCGCACCCTCGCCCAGGCCCTGCGCGACCCCGAGGTACGCGCCGCCGTCCGCGGACTGGTCAAGCTCGCCGGACTCCCGCTGCCGCCCGCCCCGCCCCCCGAGGAGGCCCGCAGCCCCCGCCGTCACCTGCACACCAAGCACACCGACCGGCGCGCCATCAGCCACCACTACGACGTCGGCAACGACTTCTACGAAATCGTCCTCGGCCCGTCGATGGTGTACTCCTGCGCCTACTGGCCCACCCCGGACAGCACCCTCGAACAGGCCCAGCACGACAAGCTCGAACTCGTCTGCCGCAAGCTCGGCCTGAGACCCGGCGGGCGGCTGCTGGACGTGGGCTGCGGCTGGGGCTCCATGGCCGTCCACGCGGCCCGTGAGCACGGCGTGCGGGTCGTCGGCGTCACCCTCTCCCAGGAGCAGGCCGCCTACGCCCGCAAGCGCGTCGCCGACGAGGGCCTCACCGACATGGTCGAGATCCGCGTCCAGGACTACCGCGACGTCCAAGACGGCCCCTACGACGCCATCTCCTCCATCGGCATGGCCGAACACGTCGGCGCCGAGCGCTACCTGGAGTACGCCGCCGACCTGTACGACCTGCTCAAGCCCGGCGGGCGGCTCCTGAACCACCAGATCGCCCGCCGCCCGCAGCGGGACGAGACGACGTACAGCATCGACGCGTTCATCGACTCCTACGTCTTCCCCGACGGCGAACTCCAGCCGATCGGCATGACCGTGACCCAGCTGGAGCGCGCCGGGTTCGAGGTGCGCGACGTCGAGGCGCTCCGCGAGCACTACGCCCTGACCCTGCGCCGGTGGGTGTCCCGCCTGGAGGCCGACTGGCAGCGGGCCGTCCAGCTGGCCGGCCCCGGCCGGGCCCGCGTCTGGCGCCTCTACATGGCGGCCTGCGCGCTCGCCTTCGAACGCAACCGCATCGGTGTCAACCAGGTCCTGGCCGTCCGCGCCCCGGAGCCGGGCGCCTCCGGGATGCCGCTGCGGGCCCGCACCTGGGGCGCGCCCGACCAGGACTGACCCGGGCACGACGGGAAGGGCCGGATTCCCCGTGACGGGAAACCCGGCCCTTCGGCGTACCGCGGAGCGGCGAGGTCACTCCGCCTTGATCGCGTTCAGCATGTTCAGCCGGGCGGCGTTGCGGGCCGGCCACATCGCGGCCAGGACGCCGACCAGACCGGCCAGCACCAGGAAGATCCCGATCCGGTCCCAGGGCAGGACCAGCGTGTACCCCGGGACCTGGTCCGCGAAGGTCTCGCCGATCGCCCAGCCGAGGAACGCCCCGAGACCGATGCCGATCACCGCGCCGAACACCGAGATGACCACGGCCTCCAGCCGGACCATTCGCTTCACCCGGCGCCGGTCGAGACCGATCGCGCGCAGCATGCCGATCTCCTGCTGCCGTTCGAAGACCGACATCGCCAGGGTGTTGACGACACCCAGCACGGCGATGATCAGGGCCATCGCCAGCAGGCCGTACATGATGTTCAGCATCGTGTTGATGATGCCGCCGAACTCGTCGCGGATGTCCTGCCGGTCCATGACCTTGACCGCGGGGTTGTCGCCCAGCGCGTCGACGACGACCTTCTCGTTCGCCGCGGTCTGGCCGCCGTCGACCTTCACGAAGATCTGCTGGATGGACGGCTTCGTCTCGTGCCGGTCGACGATCCTCCGGTCGATGAGGACGGGGGAGAGGAACTCGCTGTCCTTGTAGACGGCGCCGACCGTCAGCTCGGCCTTCTTGTCGTCGCCGAAGGTGACGGGGACGGTGTCGCCGGTATTCCAGCCCCTGCTCTTCGCCGTCTTCTCGGCGACGGCGATCCGGCCCTGGGCGAGCGAGTCCGCGCTGCCGCTGACGACGTCGACGGCCAGGACCTTCTCGATGTCGCCGGGGGTGACCGCCGAGGCGGAGACGAAGTCGTCGCCGTCGACCCTGAAGTAGGAGCTCTGCTGGGGCGAGACCGCGGACACGCCCTTCGCCTTCTCCAGCGCGGTCAGTGCCGAGCCGTCGAGGTCACCGCCGTTGGCCATCGAGACCATGTAGTCGGCCTTGATGTTGTCGGTGGTCATCTTGTCGATGGCCGTGCCGACCGTGATGCCGAGTACCGACAGGCCGGTCACCAGCGTCAGTCCGATGGCCAGTGCCGAGGCGGTGGCGCCGGTGCGGCGCGGGTTGCGGACCGCGTTCTGCCCGGCCAGCTTGCCGGCCACCCCGAAGGGGCCGACGAGCAGCGGACGGACGAGCGCGATCACGGGCCGGGACAGCAGCGGAATCAGGATGATCACGCCGATCAGCGCGAAGAAGGCTCCCGCCCCGATGTACATGCGGCCGTCGTCGCCGCCGGTCGAGGCACCCGCCACGATCCCCGTCGCACCGAGGGCGGTGACGACCGCACCGATGGAGTTGCGCAGCACCAGCGACTTGGTGGTGGCCACCGCGTGGACACTGTTCATGGCCGCCACCGGCGGGATCTTCGCGGCCCGGCGGCCGGGCAGCCAGGCGGCGAACGTCGTGATCAGCACGCCCACCGAGAAAGCCGCGATCACCGGCGTGGCGGACAGGATCAGCGGACCGTCCGGCATCTTCATGTCGAACGCGGCCATGCCGGAGCGCAGTCCGACGGCCAGGCCGATGCCGAGGACGAAACCGACGGCCGAGGCGACCAGACCCACCAGCGCGGCTTCGGCGAGCACCGAGCGGGTGACCTGCCTGCGGGACGCGCCGACCGCGCGCATCAGGGCGATCTCCTTGGTGCGCTGGGCGACCAGCATCGTGAACGTGTTGGAGATCAGGAAGATCCCGACGAAGAGCGCGATGCCCGCGAAGCCCAGCAGGACCTGCTTGAGGCTGCCCATGCCCTGCTCGATCTGCTCGGCCTGCTCGTCGGCGAGCGCCTTGCCGGTCTGCGCCTCGGCGGTGTCCGGCAGCAGCGGCTTGACGGCGCCCAGGATCTTCGCGTCGTTCGCCCCCGGGGCGGCGGTGACGGTGACGCTCTCGAAGTAGCCCGGCTTGAGGTACTGCTGCTGGGCGACGGCGGTGTCGAAGAGGACGAGGCTGCCGCCGGCGTTGACCGCGCCGTCCTCGGTGGTGAACACCCCGCTGAGGGTGTACTCCTTCACCGGGCCGTTGGTCGCTACGCGCACCCGGTCGCCGACCTTGTACTCGCCCT
The DNA here is from genome assembly GCF_040637515.1 of Streptomyces sp. NPDC029041. NCBI lineage: Bacteria > Bacillati > Actinomycetota > Actinomycetes > Kitasatosporales > Streptomycetaceae > Streptomyces > Streptomyces sp. NPDC029041. The sequence goes on from NZ_JBEZWO010000005.1 coordinate 542,993, forward strand.
TGGCGGCGGACTCCTCGTCCAGGGCGATCTGGTCGTCCTTCACCGGGCCGGAACCGTCGGTGAACGTGTAGGCGGCGTCCTTGCCGTCCTTGCCGGGGGCGAAGTTGGAGCCCTTGTTGGACCAGCCGACGCCGATCAGCTTCCCGTCGGGGTCGGCGACCCCGGCGAAGCCCTCGACACGGCCGTAGACCCCTGCGACGCCGTCCACCGCGGAGATCCTGTCGAGGACCTTGCCGGACAGGCCCGGCTCCTGCTCGGGGTCGTCCGGGTCGGCGTGGGAGGAGACGGCGACGGCGACGTCGTCGTAGCTCTTCGCCGACTGGTTGCGGAAGGCGTTGGAGAGGGTGTCGGCGAAGACCAGGGTGCCGGAGACGAATGCGACGCCGAGCATCACGGCGAGCACGGTCATCAGGAGCCGGGCCTTGTGCGCCAGCACATTGCGCAAGGCGGTACGGAACATGGGTTCTTCTTCTCAGTTCTGTCGGTCCTGACGGGGGATCAACTGGTGCGGCCCTTGGCGTCGAACTCCTTCATGCGGTCGAGTACGGACTCGGCCGTCGGCCCGTGCATCTCGTCGACGATCCGGCCGTCCGCGAGGAAGACCACCCGGTCCGCGTAGGCGGCGGCCACCGGGTCGTGCGTCACCATCACCACCGTCTGCCCCAGCTGCCGCACGGAGTTGCGCAGGAAGCCCAGCACCTCGGCGCCCGAGCGCGAGTCGAGGTTTCCGGTGGGTTCGTCCCCGAAGATGATCTCGGGCCGGGAGGCCAGCGCCCGGGCCACCGCGACACGCTGCTGCTGACCGCCGGACAGCTGGGACGGCCGGTGGCCGAGCCGGTCCGCCAGGCCGATCATGCGGATCACGGAGTCCAGCCACTCCTTGTCCGGCTTGCGCCCCGCGATGTCCATCGGAAGGGTGATGTTCTCCAGGGCCGTGAGGGTCGGCAGCAGGTTGAACGCCTGGAAGATGAAGCCGATCTTGTCCCGGCGCAGCTTGGTCAGCTGCTTGTCCTTCAGCGAGCCGAGCTCGGTGTCGCCGATGCGCACCGACCCGGAGGAGAAGGAGTCGAGGCCGGCCACGCAGTGCATCAGAGTGGACTTGCCGGAGCCGGACGGACCCATGATCGCGGTGAACTCCGCCTGTCGGAAGTCGACGGAGACACGGTCCAGGGCGACCACCTGGGTCTCACCCTGCCCGTAGATCTTCGACAGATCCGTGGCGCGCGCGGCCGCTGCGGTGGCCCGGTCGGTGAGGGAAGCGGTGGTCACGGGATGGCACTCCTGTCGGACGGCTGTGCAGGGGAAGGACGTGTTCCATCGTCCGGGTTCCACGCCGCCTTGTAGTCCCCCGCTGTTCCGGTTCCGGGGACCGACTGCGGTCTGACCGCGCGGGGCAGTGTCATACCTGGGGATGACGAACTCCCCTGAGGGGCCCCGGTGTCGGGAACAGATGCTTCCGGGTGTCGAGAACAGGTGGAGTGCCCTCGTTCAGACGGTGAAATTCCGTCATTCCGCATACACGGCCGACTGCCACACGCAAGGCTATTGGCAAGTGCGGATGGCGTGTTCCGTGTGCTGATGCACCCTCAGACGTCAATAAAATAAGACAACATCGGTCCACGCTTCCGCTGTTCGAGGGACCCCTCCGGATAGTCTCGGAACCTCGATGCGGAGCCCACGGCCTGCCCGGATGGTGGAATGCAGACACGGCGAGCTTAAACCTCGCTGCCCCTTCGCGGGCGTGCCGGTTCGAGTCCGGCTCCGGGCACCTTCCGATCCCTGTGTGGTCCATTGAAGAGTTCACAGCGTGCCCGTTGACAGCCACCGCATGCCGTCGGAGACTCACACTCACATAGTGAAAGAAATTTCACCTGACGAACGTGGATGAGAAGAGGTCGTCCGATGCGCACCACCGTCGGCATCATCGGAGCGGGCCCCGCCGGCCTCCTCCTCGCCCGGCTGCTCCACAACGCGGGCATCGACTCGGTCGTCCTGGAGAGCCGCGACCGCTCCTACGTCGAACGGCGGCAACGCGCCGGCATCCTCGAACAGGGCACGGCGGACGTGCTGCGTGCGGCCGGCGCCGGGGAGCGCATGGACCGCGAGGGACTGCGCCACGACGGCATCGAGCTGCGCTTCGACCGCAGACGCCACCGCGTGGACTTCCCGGCCCTCACCGGCGGCCGGTCCGTGATGGTCTACGCCCAGACCGAGGTGTGCAAGGACCTCATCGCGCTGCACCTCCGGGAGGGCGGCCCCCTGCTCTTCGAGGCGGAGGCGCTGGCCGTGGAGGACGCCGCGACCGACGCCCCGCGGATCCGCTTCCGGCACCAGGGCCGCGAGGACGTCCTCCGGTGCGACTACGTCGTCGGCTGCGACGGCTTCTGGGGCGTGGCCCGCAAGGCGATCCCCGCGGAACTGGTCCGGGTCTTCGAACGGACGTACCCCTTCGGCTGGCTCGGCATCCTCGCCGACGTGCCGCCCTCCCACGACGAACTCGTCTACGCCCGCCACGACCGCGGATTCGCCCTCCTGTCCATGCGCTCCCCGGCCGTCTCCCGCCTCTACCTCCAGGTGCCCGACGGCACCGACGCCGGGGCGTGGGGCGACGAGGAGATCTGGGACGAACTGGAGCGCCGGTTCGAGACCGCCGACGACTGGCGCCTGGAGCGCGGCCCGATCACCCAGAAGTCGGTGACGCCCATGCGCTCCTACGTCCACGAGCCCATGCGTCACGGCCGCCTCTTCCTCGCCGGGGACGCGGCGCACATCGTCCCCCCGACCGGGGCCAAGGGCCTGAACCTCGCCGTCGGCGACGTCGTGACCTTCGCCCGGGCCCTGATCCACCGGCAGGAGACCGGATCGGCGGAGTTGCTCGACGCCTACTCCGCGACCTGCCTGCGCCGGGTCTGGCAGGCGGAGCGGTTCTCCTACGACATGACGAGCCTGCTGCACCGCGCCCCCGGCGCGACGCCCTTCGAGGACCGGCTCCAGCTCGCCCGGCTGGAGCGGATCGCCTCCTCGCGCGCCGCCGAGACGGACCTGGCGGAGGCGTACACGGGCTTCCCCTTCGGGTGAGCCCGGACACGACCCCTCCGGTGAGGGGAATCACCACGCCACGTAGCGTGTTGCGCAGCACGACGAGGGAAAGATCCTCCCCAAGCAGTAGGGTCATTCCTTTGCCTACCTATTACTCTTGAGCCAAGGCCACGCCTGGTGGCCATGGAGGAGTGAAATGAGGAGCAGAAACCCGGTCTTCTCGCGACGGGGGTTCAGCCGCGACAACGGCTACGCGGGCTTCAACACCGCGCCGCAGGCCGGGGGTCCCGCTGTCGCCACCCAGGGCAACCCGTACGCCCAGCCGACGGGCAACCCGTACGCGCAGAACCCTTACGCCCAGCAGCAGGACCTGCAGTACGGCGCGCCGCCGCAGGCCCCGGCCACCACCGGCCGGATGACCATCGACGACGTCGTCCTGCGCACGGCGAGCACGCTCGGCGTGCTCGTCCTCACCGCGGCGCTCTCCTGGGCCCTGCTGCCGGTCGACGAGGCCAACATCGGCCGTAGCTACGGCATCGGTATCGGCGCCGCGCTGATCGGCATGGTCCTGGCGTTCGTGCAGTCCTTCAAGCGCAAGGCCTCGCCCGCGCTGATCCTGACGTACGCCGCGTTCGAGGGTGTCTTCCTCGGCGTCGTGTCCAACATCGTCGACACCCACATCGCCGACGGTGCGGCCATGCAGGCCGTGATCGGCACCATGGCGGTCTTCGCCGGTGTGCTGATCGCGTACAAGGCCGGCTGGATCCGCGTCAACCGCCGCTTCTACGGCTTCGTGATGGCGGCCGCGCTCGGCTTCATCCTGCTGATGACCGTGAACCTGCTGTTCGCGGTGTTCGGCGGCGGTGACGGCCTCGGCTTCCGCAGCGGTGCCCTCGGCGTCGTCTTCGGCGTCATCGGCATCATCCTCGGTGCCTGCTTCCTCGCCCTGGACTTCAAGCAGGTCGAGGACGGCGTCGCCTACGGCGCCCCGCGCGAGGAGGCCTGGCTCGCGGCCTTCGGCCTCACGCTGACGCTGGTGTGGATCTACATGGAGTTCCTGAGGATCCTGTCGATCCTCAACAGCAGCGACTGATCTGACGGTCGTCGCGCGAAGGGCCCCGGCTTCGGCCGGGGCCCTTCGTCGTCAGGGGAGAACGCGCGCCTCAGAGGAGTTTGCGCGCGGCCCTCCTCAGGTCGTACTCGTGGACGATCGCCTTGGCGTGGCCGTACGCGAGGTTGTGTTCGTGCCGGAGCCAGCTGACCTTTTCCTCGAAGCGGAAGAGCGCCGGGCCTTCGTCGACGGTGCGCAGCCAGTCGGAGATCTGACGACCGGTGCAGTGGGGGATGCGGGCGAGCATGTTGCGATGGGTCTCTTCGGAGAAGACTTGGGACATCGGCGCCTCCGGACGCTGGGATGTAAGCCGGTCCTTCAGGTCACCGTGCCTGAGTGTTCGCCCGTTGGCAACAGTCCGGGTGCGGCGCGTACGCTCGCGGCGTGGTTGATACGACGCCTCTGACGCGTGCGGTGGAGCACTTCGCCGATCGATTGAGGGCTGCGCCCCAGAGCCGGTTGCAGCGGGGTGCTGCCGCCGAGGCTCTTGAGCTGGCCCGGGAATTGGCCCGGAGGGCGCAGGCTCTTGAGGAGCCGGGTGTGGAGCCTCGGGAGATGCCTGACGCGGGGATGTTTGCAGCAGCAGATCAGATCACGGTGGCCGGACATGATCTGGCGGTGGTGATTCCGGCGGATGCCGACGTCGATGAGGCGGTGCGGTTGGTGGAGGAAGCGCAGAAGCGGGCGGGGGTTTAGCGCCGCTCGCGGGTGCGGGTGGGCCGTGGTTGCTCGCGCAGTTCCCCGCGCCCCTGACGGGGCGCTCCACTGAGGGGCGCTTCCCTACAGGGACGCGATGACCCGGTCCGCCAGGATGTAGACGTTCTCCTCGCCGCACTCGAACGTGAGGGTGTACGCGCCCGAGATGCCGGAGCCGCCCAGGAGGACCGGGGTGGCGCCCGCGCGGAGGGCCGCTGCGAGGTGCTCCGCCGTCTCCCGGTGGCCCGGGGTCATGCACAGGGTCGTGCCGTCGGCGAAGACGTACACGTCCAGCGTGCCCAGCGGGCCCGGGCGCACGTCCGTCAGCTCGATACGCGAGGAAGCCAGCTCCTCCAGCGTGGCGACGGTGCGCTCGTGGTCGTTCACGACCGGCGACTGGGCCGGTACGAAGTCCGGGTGGGAGGGGTGGCGACGGCGGGCCGCGGCCAGCTCCGGGGACTCGGCGGCCGGCTCCTCGGCCTCCGCGCCGGACTCGGACACCGGCTCAAGACCCGCGAAATCGGCCTGGCGGGGCAGGAACAGATCGACCTCGGGCAGGCCCAGCAGGGAGGGCGCGTCGGAGGCGTCACGGGCCTCCTGGGCGGCCCAGAACGCCCGCGCCTCGGCGAGCTCCCGCTCCCGTTCCTCGGCGAGTGCGGCCGCCACGGCGGCGCGTATCTCCTCGGTGTCGGCAGTGGTGCGAGCGGCCGGCAGCAGCGCACGGGTGGTGGCGGCGCGGCTCTCGGCCAGCGCCGTGTGCAGGGCCGCGACCTGTCGGCGCAGCTGCAGGACGGTGCGCAGGACGGCGACGCCCACGGCGCCCGTGGCGGCCGTGGTGACCAGCAACGCGATCGGCATGGCGCTCACTGACGTACTCCCGGTTCAAAGTCGACCCCCGACTTCCTACATCAGCTTGAAGGGCGGACTAACCAGCTGTCAGTGCGTAACATCACGAAACGGACAGGGCTTCGGTATCGGGGGAGGGGGTGGGGCTACTGTGACCTGCGCTTCTCCCCTGGCGGAGGGAGATAGGTCACATCCTGGGGGAGATTGGATCACAAAACAGCCCAGAACCCTGGTGTTTTCAGGGTTCTGGGCCGGGATCTCACAGCGGGTGCTATGACGGCTACGGGCTGCCGCTCAGCTGAGGCGCTCGATGACCATGGCCATGCCCTGGCCGCCGCCGACGCACATCGTCTCCAGGCCGAACTGCTTGTCGTGGAACTGGAGGGAGTTGATCAGCGTGGTCGTGATGCGGGCGCCGGTCATGCCGAAGGGGTGGCCGACGGCGATCGCGCCGCCGTTGACGTTCAGCTTCTCCAGCGGGATGCCCAGGTCGCGGTAGGAGGGGATCACCTGGGCGGCGAACGCCTCGTTGATCTCGACCAGGTCGATGTCGTCGATGGTCAGGCCGGCCCGCCGCAATGCCTGCTTGCTCGCCTCGACCGGGCCGAGGCCCATGATCTCGGGCGAGAGGCCGGAGACGCCGGTGGAGACGATGCGGGCGAGCGGGGTGAGGCCGAGCTCGCGGGCCTTGGTGTCGGACATGATCACGAGGGCCGCGGCGCCGTCGTTCAGCGGGCAGCAGTTGGCGGCCGTGACCATGCCGTCGGGGCGGAAGACCGGCTTGAGGCCCTGCACGCCCTCCAGGGTGACGCCGGCGCGGGGGCCGTCGTCCTTGGAGACGACCGTGCCGTCGGGCAGGGTCACCGGGGTGATCTCGCGCTCCCAGAAGCCGTTCTTGATGGCCTCCTCGGCGAGGTTCTGCGAGCGGACGCCGAACTCGTCCATGTCCTGGCGGGTGACGCCCTTGACGCGGGCCAGGTTCTCGGCGGTCTGACCCATGGCGATGTACGGGTCGGGCAGCAGGCCGTCCTCGCGCGGGTCGTGCCAGGTCGAGCCCTCGGACTCGGCGACCGCGGCGGTACGGGCCTCGGCGTCGGCGAACAGCGGGTTGTGCGTGTCGGGGAGGCTGTCGGAGTTGCCCTTGGCGTAACGGGAGACCGTCTCGACACCGGCCGAGATGAAGACGTCGCCCTCACCGGCCTTGATGGCGTGCAGGGCCATGCGGGAGGTCTGCAGGGAGGAGGAGCAGTACCGGGTGATGGTGCAGCCCGGCAGGTGGTCCATGCCCATCTGCACGGCCACGACGCGGCCGAGGTTGTGCCCCTGCTCGCCACCGGGCAGGCCGCAGCCGAGCATCAGGTCGTCGATGTCCTTCGGGTCCAGCTCGGGGACCTTGGCCAGTGCGGCCTGGATGATCGTGGAGGTCAGGTCGTCCGGCCGCACGTCCTTCAGGGAGCCCTTGAAGGCGCGGCCGATGGGGGAGCGGGCGGCTGAGACGATCACGGCTTCGGGCATCACGGCTCCATTGACGTACCGGGTGGTCTGGCAGGGCTCACTGGGAAGTTACCCGTACGTATCGGCCCGGGTCACGGGTGTCACGGTGTGACCCTGACCGCAGTTTCCAAGCGCTTGCTTTGCGGTGCTCCCCGGCTCGAAGGGGTTCGGCGCTCCTCAGCTCGAAGGCGTCGCGGGGGTCGGCTCCTGCTCGGGTACCCGCCGGCGCCGCCGGCGTTTCAGCAGGGCCCATGGCCCGCGCGGCCCGCTCGGCATCGCCGCCGCGACCTCCGTGCCCGCCTCCGAGGCGGCCTCCGCCGCCGCCCGTGCCACCGGAAGGAAGCCCTCGCGGCGGGAGGCGTCCGGGCGCTCCTCCTCGGCGGGCCACAGCCCCAGCGATGCGCAGACGGTCGGCAGCACCGCCATCGCCGCCGTCGCGTAGCCCTCGGCCGAGGGGTGGTAGCTGTCCGGGCCGAACAGCTCGCGCGGGTTCTCCGCGAACTCGGGGCCCAGCAGGTCGCCCAGCGACACCGTGCGGCCGCCCTGTTCGACGACGCCGATCGTCTGGGCCGCCGCCAGCTGACGGGAGGCCCGCCGGGCCAGCCAGCGCAGGGGCTGCCGAACCGGCTCGATCGTGCCGAGGTCCGGGCAGGTGCCGACCACGACCTCCGCACCGGCCGTGCGCAGCCGCCGCACCGCCGAGGCCAGACAGCGCACCGAGCGGGTCGCCGGCATGCGGTGGGTGACGTCGTTCGCCCCGACCATGATCACGCAGATGTCGGGCACGGGGCCGGGAGCGGCCAGCACCAGGGACACCTGGCGGTCCAGGTCGTCCGAACAGGCGCCCGGGGTCGCCACCGTACGCAGCTCCACCGGGCGCTCCGCCAGCGCGGCCAGCCCCGACGCCAGCAGCGCCCCCGGTGTCTGCCCGCCCCGGTGCACGCCCTGGCCCGCGGCCGTGGAGTCACCCAGCATCGTCAGCCTCAGCGGTGCCCCGGCCGGAGCGGCGTACGTACGGCCGTACAGCCCGTCCGCGTGCGGCACACGAGGGGACGTGCCGTTGCCCACCCGGCGCCGCGCCAGCTGCACCTCGGCCAGCACCAGCCCCAGTGCGGCCGCCCCGGCCAGACCGACCCCGCCGCCGCCGTACGCCGCGCCGGCCGCGATCCGCCGGGCCACCCTCGCCCTCGACATGCTCGTCATGCGTCGCTGCCACCTCCTCGAACCCGTACACCCAGTGCTTGCCCCGTACAGGCCGTCGCCCAATCGCGACGGGGAGTGAACGACCGTCACGGACCACCGCGAGGTCATAGGCTGGCGGCACCACTCAGACCACTTCTGCGGCATCCGGAGACAACGGTGCAGTTCCACGACTCGATGATCAGCCTCGTCGGCAACACCCCGCTGGTGAAGCTCAACAGCGTGACCAAGGGCATCAGGGCGACCGTCCTGGCCAAGGTGGAGTACTTCAACCCCGGCGGTTCGGTGAAGGACCGCATCGCCCTGCGCATGATCGAGGCGGCGGAGGAGAGCGGCGCGCTCAAGCCCGGCGGCACGATCGTCGAGCCGACCAGCGGCAACACCGGCGTCGGGCTCGCCATCGTCGCCCAGCAGAAGGGGTACAAGTGCATCTTCGTGTGCCCCGACAAGGTGAGCACCGACAAGATCAACGTACTGCGCGCCTACGGTGCCGAGGTCGTCGTCTGCCCGACGGCCGTCGACCCCGAGCACCCGGACTCGTACTACAACGTCTCCGACCGGCTGGTCCGTGAGACGCCCGGGGCCTGGAAGCCGGACCAGTACTCCAACCCCAACAACCCGCTCTCCCACTACCACTCGACCGGCCCGGAGCTCTGGGAGCAGACGGAGGGGAAGATCACCCACTTCGTGGCGGGCGTGGGCACCGGCGGCACCATCTCCGGGACCGGCCGCTACCTCAAGGAGATCAGCGGCGGCTCCGTGAAGGTCGTCGGCGCGGACCCCGAGGGCTCCGTCTACTCCGGGGGCTCGGGCCGGCCCTACCTGGTCGAGGGCGTCGGTGAGGACTTCTGGCCGACCGCCTACGACCGGACCGTCGCGGACGAGATCGTCGCCGTCTCCGACAAGGACTCCTTCCAGATGACCCGCCGCCTGGCCAAGGAGGAGGGCCTCCTGGTGGGCGGCTCCTGCGGCATGGCGGTCGTCGCCGCGCTGGAGGTCGCCGAGCGCCTCGGCCCGGACGACGTCGTCGTGGTCCTCCTGCCCGACAGCGGCCGCGGCTACCTCAGCAAGATCTTCAACGACGAGTGGATGGCCGACTACGGCTTCCTGGAGGACACGGGCCCGAGCGCCCGGGTCGGCGACGTCCTGAACGACAAGGAGGGCGACCGCATGCCCTCCCTCGTCCACATGCACCCCGAGGAGACGGTCGGTCAGGCCATCGAGGTGCTGCGCGAGTACGGCGTCTCGCAGATGCCGGTCGTCAAGCCGGGCGCCGGCCACCCCGACGTGATGGCGGCCGAGGTCGTCGGCTCGGTCGTGGAACGCGAGCTGCTGGACGCGCTGTTCAGCAAGAACGCCTCGCTGGAGGACCCGCTGGAGAAGCACATGTCCGCTCCGCTGCCGCAGGTCGGCTCCGGCGAGCCGGTCGCGGACCTGATGGCCGTGCTGGGCAAGGCGGACGCGGCGATCGTCCTCGTCGAGGGCAAGCCGACCGGTGTGGTCAGCCGGCAGGACCTGCTGTCCTTCCTCGCCCGCACGGGGAAGTGACGGCAGACATCCGGTGAACCGCCCGTGAACCGGGTGAACTTGCGGCGTCCGTGATCCTCACCGGCTCCGCGGAACCGGTACGCGGGTGTCATATTCGCGCAGCACTCGCTTAACACGGGTCCTGCACATTGGTGGGTGTCGGCAAGGGCGGGAGCGGCTCCCCGCCCCGGCCGGCGCCGAACGGCGTCACAGGACCTCCGGAGCGGCTCCCGGACCTCCACGGACGCCATGGACGCGCACGCCCGGCCTGACCGGACCCGCGTCCTTCGCGGGGACCGCCGTCGTCCCGCCCCCCGTTCACGGGGGTGCGGCGGTCCCCGCGCATCTCTCTCCCCCGACGCCGTCTACGCCCCCCAGCTGCCCAGCAGCTGGAGCCTCTCCGCCGTCCCGGAACCGGGTTCGGGCGTGTACACCACGATCGTCTGGTCCGGCGCCCCCGGGATGGTGAGCGTCTCGTAGGGGAGGGTCAGCAGGCCCGCGACCGGGTGCCGCAGGAGCTTCACGCCGTGGTCGCAGGGCTTGACCAGGTGATCCCCCCACAGTCGGCGGAACTCCTCGCTGGCCCGGGCGAGTTCGGCGACGAGCTCCCCCGTGGCGGGGTCGCCGGGATGGTGGCCCGCCTGCAGACGCAGGTGCGCGACCAGCTGGGCGGTGACGTCGGCCCAGTCCGGGTAGAGCTCGCGCGAGGCGGGGTCGAGGAAGAGACGGCGCGGCAGGCTGAGGTCGCCCGTGTCGCCGGAGCCGAGTACGGCTTCGGCGAGGGGGTTCCAGGCCAGGACGTCCATGCGGTGGTCCAGGACGTAGGCGGGATTGCGGTCCATGCCGTCCAGGAGCAGCTGGACACCGGGGCGCACCCGCGGGGCGGCCTGCCCGTGCCTGTCCCGCCGGCGCGGCCGGGCCACCGCCCGCAGGTACTCGTGCTCGGCCTCGTCCAGCCGCAGCACCCGGGCGATCGCGTCCAGCACGGCGTCCGAGACACCCCCGGACCTGGTCCGGGAGGGAGCCCCGGGCCCCCTGCCCTGCTCGAGACGGACGTAGTAGTCGACGCTCACCCCGGCCAGCTGCGCCACCTCCTCGCGGCGCAGGCCCGGGACGCGGCGGCGGCCGTACGACGGCAGCCCCACCTCCTCCGGCCGGATCCGGGCGCGGCGCGAGCGCAGGAAGTCCCCCAGTTCTCCGTCCATGGGCCCGAGCCTAGGCCGTCCGGGCCCGGCGAACCTGGTACTGGCAGACCCAGGATGAGCGCAGCCCTGGGTAGGCGGGACGAGGCCGCCGAGGGTGGTGTCCCAGGCCGGGGAGACGCCCCGGCAGGCACCGAGGAGGAACCCCATGCCGTACGACAGCCTGGCCGGCCGTACCGCCGTCGTCACCGGAGCCGCGAGCGGGATCGGCGAGGCCGTCGCCGTGCTGCTGGCCGCCCAGGGTGCCCGGGTGGCGCTGGTGGCCCGGCGTACGGAACGGCTCACGGCGATCGCCGGGAAGATCCGGGCCGACGGCGGGCAGGCCCTGGCCGTCGCGGCCGACGTCACCGACGAGACGTCCGTGGCGGACATCGCCGACCGCGTCCACGCGGAGTACGGGACCGTCGACCTGGTCGTGAACTGCGCCGGTGTCATGCTGCCTCACCCCGTGGACGCCCGGCGCACCGACGAGTGGCAGCGGATGCTCGACACCAACGTCGCCGGGGTGCTGCGGATGATCGGCGCCTTCACCGGCGACCTGGTGAGCGCCGCCGCGGACGGCCGTACGGCCGACATCGTGAACATCTCGTCCGTCGCCGCGCACCTCAGCTTCCCGAACTACGCGGTGTACGGCGCGTCCAAGGCGGCAGTGACCTATCTGTCGGAAGCCCTGCGCGGGGAGTTCGGGCCGCGGGACGTTCGGATCACCAACATCGAGCCCGGATTCGTCGAGAGCGAGCTGCGCACCCACATCGCCGACGCGGAACTGTCCCGGCAGGTCGAGGGCATGCTCGACGTGGTGGGCGCGCTGTCCGCGGAGGAGCTGGCCGACCTGGTGGCCTATGTGACGAGCCGGCCCCGCCGGGTCAATCTGCGGCAGATCGTCGCGCTGCCGACGCGGCAGGTCTGAAGAGGACCGGGGCAGGTCTGAAGCGGACCGGGGCAGGGCGCTCAGTCCTCCCAGCCGCCGTCCCGGGAGGACTTGGGGCGGCGGCCGAAGAGGTTCGGATTGGTGCGGGCCGCCTGGGCGACGTTGACGCCTACGATGCCCGCCCAGGCGACCAGCAGGCCGGGCAGCTGCGCCAGGCCCCCGCCGATCGCGGACAGCGGCACCGCGAGGACCAGGGAGACGATCCCGAAGCCGAACCGCTCGCCCCAGGAGTCCGTGGCCCTCGGCGACCGGGCGTCCCGGGCCGTCTGCATCTGCTGCTCGGCGAGCTGCCGGCGCACACGGCGCTCCACCGCGTCGTCGATCCGGTGGTCGACCTTCTCCAGGAAGGAGTCGACCAGCGCCGACTCGTAGTCCTCGCCCAGCTCCCTGCGGGCGTGCAGGGTGGCGTCGAGTTCCTTCTTCAGGTCGGTGTCCCGCGCGTCCATTCCCGTCATGCGGACCACGGTAGAAAGCGCGACCGCCGGACGCACTGGGGTTAGCCCCCCTGTTGCGCCGGGGGCTCGCGGTCGGGCCCCCGGCCCCCTGGGGTCCGGCTTGCCGCCCTGCATATGCTCATGCAGAATCCTCAGCTACTGAATAGGCGAGGGGGAGCACGTCATGAGCGTGACCGACAGCCCTGCCGCGCGGCTGCAGGCACTCTTCGAGGGCCACCGGCTGACGCCCACCCAGCGGCGCATCGCGCACAGCATGGTGCGGCGCGCCGCCGACGTGCCGTTCCTGTCGAGCGTGGAGCTCGCCGAGCTGGCCGGGGTCAGCCAGCCGTCCGTGACCCGCTTCGCCGTCGCCCTGGGCTTCGACGGCTACCCCGCCCTGCGGCGCCATCTGCGGGAGGTCGCCCCCGCCGAACCCGCCGAGGAGGCCGGGGCCCACAACGAGTACCAGCAGGCCGTCGAGGCCGAGATCGCGAACCTGCGGCACCTGGCGGAAGCGCTGGCCGACCCGGCGCCCGTGCAGCGCGCGGGGCGCCTCCTCGCGGCCTCCCGCCCCCTCCTCGTCCTCGGTCTGCGGGCCGCCGCCGCTCAGGCGCACGGCTTCGCCTACTTCGCCGCCAAGGTCCACCCCGACGTACGGCTGCTCGGCGAGGGCGGCACGATGCTCCAGGACCGCATCGACGCAGCCGTCCGGGCCGGCGCCAGCGCACTGCTCTGTTTCGCGCTGCCCCGGCACCCCCGCGAGGTCGTCGACACCCTCGGCTACGCCAAGGAGGCCGGGCTGACCGTCGTCACGGTCGCCGACTCCGCCTTCGCACCCGTCGCCAAGGTGTCCGACCTGCTGCTCCCCGCCGCCGTCGGCACCGGCCTCGCCTTCGACACGGCCTGTGCGCCGATGCTGCTCGGCCGGGTCCTGCTCGAGGCCATGTGCGACGACCTGCCCCAGGCGCAGGCCCGCCTGGAGGAGTTCGACACGAAGGCGGCGGCTCGGGGGCTGTTCGTCGACTGACGGCACGCCACGCGGCTTCTCAGACTCGTCTCACACTGCGCCGCTACCCTTCGGCTCCCCAAAGCTTCGGAGACCGGACGGAGGCTGGACGTGACACGCGGAGGACAGGGACTGGCCCGGGTGGCCGTCGTCGTACGGGCGGGGGCGGCCCCGCTGTGGTGGCTCGGAGTCCTCGCGGCGGGCATCGGCCTGCTCGCCCCGGGCCTGACCGGACGCCGCATCGGCGTCCTGGCGGGAGCGGCCCTCTTCGTCCTGGCGGCAGCCGCCGTGGCCTGCGGCCGTCGCAAGCGCTACGCGGCCCTGGCCGCCTCGGCGTCCCGGGCCGGAAAACACGACGTACTCCAGGACCGCGCGGTCACGGTACGCAACTGGAGCCGCGGACACCGCTGGTGGCTCCTCCTCGCCTTCCTCGCCGCCCTGGGCAGCGCGTTCGCCGCCCCGGCGGCCGGTGGCATGCTCCTGGCGGGCTGCGGCGCCGGCCTGTGGCTGAAGTCGGCCTGGCTGGGCCGCCGGGAGCGGGACGGTGACGCGCTGCTGTGGGTCCGCGTGGACTGGCTGCGCGGGGGAGCGGCCCACCCGGCCGGCAAGCGGGTGAAGGCCTACCGCAGCACGGGCATCGCGGCGGGCGACGCGGCACCGGGAGGAGCCCGGAGGAAGACACCGGCGTTGGTGTGATCGGCCAGGGGTCGACCGACCCAGGGGCGCGGGGCCGTATCGATCTGCGGCTCCGCCAGGCGGGCGTGTGTGATCGGGCAGTGGTTGGCCGACCCCGGGGGCGCGGGGAACTGCGCGAGCAGCCCCGACGCGCCCGCGGTCGGGCTCCCGGGCAGACCCCTTGCGCTGTGCTCGGGCGGTGGTCGGCCGACCCAGGGGCGCGGGGCCGTATCGATCTGCGGCTCCGCCAGGCGGGCGTGTGTGATCGGGCAGTGGTTCGCCGACCCCGGGGGCGCGGGGAACTGCGCGAGCAGCCCCGACGCGCCCGCAGTCGGGCTCCCGGGCAGACCCCTTGCGCTGTGCTCGGGCGGTGGTCGGCCGACCCAGGGGCGCGGGTCCGCATCGATCTGCGGCTCCGCCACGCGGCGTGTGTGATCGGGCAGTGGTTCGCCGACCCCAGGGGCGCGGGGAACTGCGCGAGCAGCCACGACGCACCCGAGGCCGGGACCCTACGGAACCTCCCGCGGCCCTCGCGTCAACGCATCGGCCTCCGCCCCACCCGACTCGGCAACGACCTCCTCCACGGTCTGCGCCCGCCGCACCACCGCGAACCGCCCGCCCGGCCCGAACCCGTACACCCCGGGCCGCACCAGCGAGTTGTAGCCGTAGTGGTGCGCGAAGTAGTACGCCCCGGTGTCCAGCGCCGCCGCGTAGTCCCCCTGCTCCAGCAGCGGCATGGACCGCCCCTCGGCCAGCAGGTCCCCCGCGAAACAGGCCGGCCCCGCGACGTCCTGCACCACCACCGGCCCCTCCTTCGGCCGCCCCTTCGCGTCGTACGCGGAGATCCGCAACGGCCAGCTTCCCGGCGCGTACACCGTCCGCGCGGCCACCTGCACCCCGGCATGCGTCACCGCCACCGCCCGGCCGCCGGAGGCCTTCGCGTACTCGACCCGTGCCACCACCGTCCCGTGCTTCGCCAGCAGCGACCGCCCGAACTCGGTGACCAGCCCGTACCGCCCGTCGACCAGCCCCGGTACCTCCTCCGCCAGCAGCCGCGCGTACTGCGCGTACGTCGGGGTCGTCTCCTCCGACGCGAAGTTCACCGGCAGGCCGCCGCCGATGTCGAGCGTGTCGACCTGCCGCCGCCCGGCCCGCCGGTTGATCTCCTCCGCCAGCGCGTACGTCTGCGCCACGCCCTGTGCCATGAGGGCCAGGGGAACGCCCTGGGACCCGGTGTGCGTGTGCAGCCGGGTCAGCCACGGTCGGTCCAGATACGCCTGGACGACCCACTCCCGGGCCCCTTCGTCGCGCAGCGCCACCCCGAACTTCGAGGTGGCCGTGGCCGTGGACAGCGCCTCGATGGAACCGCCGCCCACCTGTGGATTCACCCGGATCCCCAGGGGAGAGCGGCCCGCCCGTGACCGCATCAGGGAGTCGATGCGGTCCAGCTCCTGCGGGTTGTCCGCGTTGACGGCGATGCCCAGGTCCAGGGCCTCGCGCAGCTCGGCCGGCGTCTTCGCGGGCGAGTCGAGGACCGTCATCCGCGACGGCACGCCGGCAGCCCTCGCCAGGGCCAGCTCGCCCGGGCTCGCGACCTCCGCACCGACGCCCTCCTCGCGCAGCAGCCGCAGGACCGGCACCAGCGGGGTCGCCTTCACCGCGAAGGCGTGCAGCACGGGCGTGCCCGGCGCCACCACCGCCTCGAACACCGCCCGCAGTTCCCCCGCCGACTCCCGGATGCCGACGACGTCCAGCAGCCCGATGACGGGGCTGTCCTCCCCCAGCAGCCCCTGCTCGACGGCGGCCCGCACCGCCTCGTCGCGCCGGGCCGCCCGCCCGGTCCCGGTACCGTCCGGCTCTTTCGCGTCGATGTGTGTGCCCATGCGTCCAGCCAAACATCCACACCACCGCCGCGCCGACGCCCCGACGTATTGACTAGCTCTATTCATGAGTCCAGGATGTGAATAGAAGCGGCAACATTCCGCCGGGAGCACCCACCAGGAGGCAGACCATGTCAGGACCCCGCCCCGTCCGAGCGCCGCGCGGCACGGAACCGAGCGCCCTGGGATGGCAGCAGGAAGCCGCCCTGCGGATGCTGCAGAACAACCTCGACCCGGAGGTCGCCGAGCACCCCGACAAGCTCGTCGTCTACGGCGGCACCGGCAAGGCGGCCCGCGACTGGCGGTCGTTCGACGCCATGGTGCGCACCCTGCAGGGCCTGAAGCAGGACGAGACCATGCTGGTCCAGTCCGGCCGTCCCGTCGGCGTCATGCAGACCCACGAGTGGGCCCCGCGCGTCCTCATCGCCAACTCCAACCTCGTCGGCGACTGGGCCAACTGGGAGGAGTTCCGCCGCCTCGAACACCTCGGCCTGACCATGTACGGCCAGATGACCGCCGGTTCCTGGATCTACATCGGCACCCAGGGCATCCTCCAGGGCACCTACGAGACCTTCGCCGCCGTCGCCGCGAAGAAGTTCGGCGGGACCCTGGCCGGCACCATCACCCTCACCGCCGGTCTCGGCGGCATGGGCGGCGCCCAGCCGCTCGCCGTCACGATGAACGACGGCGTGGCGATCTGCATCGACTGCGACCCGCGCGCCATCGAGCGGCGCATCGAGCACCGGTACCTCGACGTGAAGGCCGACTCCCCCGACCACGCCCTGAAGCTGGCGACCGAGGCGCGCGACGCCCGCCGCCCCCTGTCCATCGGCGTCCTCGGCAACGCCGCCGAACTGGTCCCGCAGCTCCTCGCCAAGGGCGCGCCCATCGACATCGTGACCGACCAGACCTCGGCCCACGACCCCCTGGCCTACCTGCCGCTGGGCACCGCCTTCGAGGACATGGCCGACGCCGCCGCCAAGGACCCGGCCGGCTTCACCACCCGGGCCCGCGAGTCCATGGCCCGGCACGTCGAGGCCATGGTCGGCTTCATGGACTCCGGCGCCGAGGTCTTCGACTACGGCAACTCCATCCGCGGCGAGGCCCAGCTCGCCGGATACGACCGCGCCTTCGCCTTCCCCGGCTTCGTCCCCGCCTACATCCGCCCCCTGTTCTGCGAGGGCAAGGGCCCCTTCCGCTGGGCCGCCCTGTCCGGCGAGGCCTCCGACATCGCCAAGACCGACAAGGCGATCCTCGACCTCTTCCCGGAGAACGAGTCCCTGGCCCGCTGGATCAAGATGGCCGGCGAACGCGTCCACTTCCAGGGCCTGCCCGCCCGCATCTGCTGGCTCGGCTACGGCGAGCGCGACAAGGCCGGTGAGCGGTTCAACGACATGGTCGCGAGCGGGGAGCTCGCCGCACCGGTCGTCATCGGCCGCGACCACCTCGACTGCGGCTCCGTCGCCTCCCCCTACCGCGAGACCGAGGCCATGCTCGACGGCTCCGACGCGATCGCCGACTGGCCGCTGCTGAACGCCATGGTGAACGTCGCCTCCGGGGCGTCCTGGGTGTCGATCCACCACGGCGGCGGCGTCGGCATGGGGCGGTCCATCCACGCGGGGCAGGTGACCGTGGCCGACGGCACGGCACTCGCGGGCGAGAAGATCCGCCGGGTGCTCACCAACGACCCGGGCATGGGCGTCATCCGGCACGTCGACGCCGGGTACGACATCGCCGAGTCGGTGGCGGGGGAGCGGGGCGTCCGCGTCCCCATGCGCGAAGGTGACCCGGCGTGACCCAGGACACCGGCAGCTCCTTCCACCAGATGTGGCGCGAGCTGCTCCCCCTCGGACGCCACCCGGACTCCGGCGGCTACCGCAGGTTCGCCTGGAGCGGCGTCGACGGCGACTGCCGGGCCTGGTTCGAGGACCAGGCCACCGCCCGCGGGCTGCGCTACGAGCTCGACCGGAACGGCAACCAGTGGGCCTGGCTCGGGGACCCCGCCGAGGGCGACGCCGTCGTCACCGGGTCGCACCTGGACTCCGTTCCGGACGGTGGCGCCTTCGACGGCCCCCTCGGCGTCGTGTCCGCCTTCGCCGCGCTGGACGAGCTGCGCGGCAGGGACGCCCGCTTCGAACGGCCCCTCGCCATCGTGAACTTCGGCGACGAGGAGGGCGCCCGGTTCGGGCTCGCCTGCGTCGGGTCCCGGCTCACCGCCGGGCAGCTCACCCGCGAGCAGGCGCACCGCCTCACCGACGGCGACGGCGTGACCCTGCCCCGGGCCATGGAGGCGGCCGGATACGACCCGGACGCCATCGGACCGGACCCCGAACGGCTCGCCCGCATCGGCGCCTTCGTCGAACTGCACGTCGAACAGGGCCGGGCCCTGGACCTGTCCGGCGACCGGGTCGGCATCGCCAGCGCCATCTGGCCGCACGGCCGCTGGCGGTTCGACTTCCGCGGCGAGGCCAACCACGCCGGCACCACCCGCCTCGCCGACCGCCACGATCCCATGCTGTCCTACGCCGAGACCGTCCTCGCCGCCCGGCGCGAGGCCGAACTGGCCGGGGCCGTGGCCACCTTCGGCAAGATCGCCGTGGAACCCAACGGCGTCAACGCCATCCCTTCCCTGGTGCGCGGCTGGCTCGACTCCCGTGCCGAGGACCAGACGCGCCTCGACACCGTGGTCGGCGGTATCGAGAAGGCGGCCCGGAGCTATGCGGACGCGCACGGCGTCGACCTCGACGTCGTCCGTGAGTCCTTCACCCCCGTCGTCGAGTTCGACCACGCCCTGCGCGACGAACTGGCCCGCATCCTCGGCACGGACACCGGCCTCACCGTCCCCGTCCTCGGCACCGGCGCCGGACACGACGCCGGGATCCTGTCCGGGAGCATCCCGACCGCCATGCTGTTCGTGCGCAACCCCACCGGCGTCTCCCACTCCCCGGCCGAGTCCGCGAGCGAGGACGACTGCGTGGCCGGGGTACTCGCACTCGCCGACGTACTGGAAGGACTGGCGTGCAGGTGACGACAGCAGCCCCGCGGACGTACTGGCTGGAGCACGCCTGGCTGGGCACCCACGTCGAGCCAGGCGTGGTCCTGGAGGTCGCCGACGGCCGCATCGCCGCCGTCCGCACCGGCGTCCCCGCCCCGCCCCCCGGCGCCGAGGTCCTGCGCGGGCTCACCCTGCCCGGCCTGGCCAACGCCCACAGCCACGCCTTCCACCGCGCCCTGCGCGGCACCGTCCAGGTCGGCTCCGGCACCTTCTGGACCTGGCGCGAGGTCATGTACGCCACGGCCGCCCGGCTCACCCCGGACAGTTACCACGCCCTCGCCCGCGCGGTGTACGCCGAGATGGCCCTGGCCGGCATCACGGCGGTCGGCGAGTTCCACTACGTCCACCACGCCCCCGGCGGCACCCCCTACGCCGATGCCAACGCCATGGGCGAGGCCCTCATCGCAGCAGCCGCCGAAGCCGGTATCCGCATCACCCTCCTCGACACCGCCTACCTCTCCTCCGGCTTCGGGCAGCCGCCCACCACCCACCAGCTCCGCTTCTCCGACGGGGACGCCGAGGCCTGGGCCGCACGCTCTTCACTTCTCAAGGAACGGGATCACGCACGGATCGGCGCGGCGATCCACTCCGTACGGGCCGTGCCCGCCGACCAGTTGGCAACCGTCGCGCGGTGGGCCGAGGAGCGGCGGGCCCCGCTCCATGTGCACCTGTCGGAGCAGACCGCCGAGAACGAGGCGTGCCGGGAGATCCACGGCTGCACCCCGACCCAGCTCCTGGCCCTGCACGGCGTCCTAGGGCCGCGCACCACCGGCGTCCACAACACCCACCTCACCGCCGAGGACATCTCCCTGATCGGCGGCAGCGGCACCGGCACCTGCATGTGCCCGACCACCGAGCGGGACCTCGCGGACGGCATCGGGCCGGCCGTCGCCCTGCAGAACGAGGGCTCACGGCTCTGTCTCGGCTCCGACAGCCACGCCGTGATCGACCTGCTCGAAGAGGCGCGCGCCCTGGAACTGAACGAGCGGCTGCGCACCCGCACCCGGGGTCACTGGACGGCGGCGGCCCTGCTGCGGGCGGCCTCGCCCGACGGCCACGCGGCCCTCGGCTGGGACGAGGCCGGCGCCCTGGAGACCGGCGCGCTCGCCGACTTCACCACCGTCGCGCTGGACTCGGTCAGGACGGCAGGGCCGCTTCCGCGGCTCGGGGCCGAGACGGCCGTATTCGCCGCGTCGGCAGCGGACGTGTCGCATACGGTCGTGGCAGGCCGGCACGTCGTACGGGACGGGGTCCACTCCCTCGTGCCGGATGTGCCGCGGGCCCTCGCGGACGCCGTCGAAGCCCTGCGCGGATGAAGCCGAAGCATCCGGGCAGCGAATCCGAACCCACCGCCGACCAGGCCACCAAGGACGCCATGAGCAACGCGACGACCGTCAGCCCCGCCCACTCCGCGAGCACCGCAAGCACGCTCATCACCAACATCGCCAGCCTGGTCACCAACGACCCCTCCCTCGGTGACGGATCCCCCCTCGGACTGGTCCAGGACGCGGCCGTCGTCATCGAAGGCGACCGCGTCGTGTGGACCGGTGACCGAAGCAAAGCACCCGCCACTGACAATCGGGTCGACGCCGGCGGCCGCGCGGTCCTCCCCGGCTTCGTCGACTCCCACTCCCACCTCGTCTTCGCGGGCGACCGGACGCAGGAGTTCAACGCCCGGATGTCCGGGCGGCCGTACAGCGCGGGCGGCATCCGCACCACGGTCGCGGCCACGCGGGCGGCGAGCGACGAGGAACTCGAGGCCAACGTCACCCGTTACCTGAGCGAGGCCCTCCGCCAGGGCACCACCACGTTCGAGACCAAGTCCGGCTACGGCCTGACCGTCGAGGACGAGGCCCGGGCCCTGCGCATCGCCGCCGCCCACACCGACGAGGTCACCTACCTGGGCGCCCACATCGTCCCGCCGGACTTCGCCGAGGACCCGGCCGGCTATGTCGCGCTGGTCACCGGCGAGATGCTGGAGGCCTGCGCCCCGCACGCCCGCTGGATCGACGTCTTCTGCGAGAAGGGCGCCTTCGACGGCGACCAGGCCCGCGCGATCCTCACCGCGGGCAAGGCCCGGGGCCTGCACCCCCGCATCCACGCCAACCAGCTGTCGTACGGCCCCGGCGTGCAGCTCGCGGTCGAGCTCGACGCGGCCAGCGCCGACCACTGCACCCACCTCACCGACGCGGATGTGGACGCCCTGGCGGGCAGCCGTACGGTCGCCACCCTGCTGCCCGGCGCCGAGTTCTCCACGCGGGCCGAGTGGCCGGACGCGCGGCGGCTGCTGGACGCGGGTGTCACGGTGGCGCTGTCCACGGACTGCAATCCCGGCTCGTCCTTCACCTCGTCCGTCCCGTTCTGCGTCGCGCTCGCCGTACGGGACATGGGCATGACCCCCGACGAGGCGGTGTGGTCGGCCACGGCGGGAGGGGCGGCGGCCCTCCGGCGCGACGACGTCGGCCGTCTCACCCCGGGCGCCTACGCCGACCTGACGCTCCTCGACGCCCCGAGCCACGTCCACCTGGCCTACCGGCCCGGCGTCCCCCTGGTCAGCGGGGTGTGGCGGCGCGGCGAGCGGGTGCTCTGACTGCCGAACGGCCCGAAGGTTGTGCACGATTTCCCCACCGTATGCATCACAAGTGCATGACACATCGCAGTTGACGATCCGTCCGATCAACACCTCCCGCGCATAACGGACTTGACCCCCCTCACGGCGCGACGGAAGATCGCGCCAGTCGCACCGCGCACCATGACCCGTGCGCCGGCCGTACGCGACGAGGGGGGTTTTCTTTGCCATGCCCCCCGACGGGGGGTGCAGTTCCAGCACGGACACGTGGGTTTCGCACCGTGGCCGCGCCGAGGTGACAGCGCTTTCCTCCCCGCCTCACCATCCGGACGACAGGAGGAAGCCCATGGCAGACGAGATGGTGCAGCGCGCCCAGAGATTCATCAACACCACCTACAACAACGGCGCCACGCTGGGCATATCCAAGCTGGACGAGAACGGCCAGACCGGCTGGCCCGTGATGTACGCCCTGACCCGGGCGCTCCAGTACGAGATGGGCATCACCGCCCTGTCCGACTCCTTCGGCCCGACCACTCTCGGGAAGATCGGGGAGAAGTACGGCAAGCTCGACGAGACGACCATCCCGTCGGCCAACTTCTGCCGCATCATCCAGTCCGCCCTGTACTGCAAGGGCTACGACGGCGGCGAGATCGACGGCCAGTACAACGACCGGGTCAAGGCCGCGGTCGTGAAGCTCAACCAGAACATGGGCGTCTCCGGCACGTACCCGGGCAGCTCCCTGTGGCCCAAGGTGGTCAAGGGCCTGTTCAACATGGACGCCTACGTCACCGTCAACGACGGCTCGGACACCATCCGCACCATCCAGCAGTGGCTGAACGGCCGTTACATCCTGCGCAAGGACTTCTACGTCATTCCCTGCGACGGCCACCACTCCCGTGACGTCGCCAAGTCGATGCTGTTCGCGATCCAGTACGAGCTGGGCATGGCGGACGGCGTCGCCAACGGTGTGTTCGGGCCCGGCACACAGTCCGGCCTGAAGAGCCACACCGTGTCCACCGGCACCACCGGCGTCTGGGCGCAGCTGTTCACCGCGGCCATGGTGCTGAACAAACGCAACGTGCCGTTCGGCAACTTCACCTCCACGGTGCAGTCCGGCGTGGAGACCTTCCAGTCCTTCAGCAAGCTCCCGGTCACCGGCAAGGGCGACTTCCAGACCTGGGCCTCGCTGCTGGTCTCCTACGGCGACCAATCCCGCAAGGGCACCGCCTGCGACGGCGTCACCATGATCACGCCCGCCCGGGCGCAGGCCCTGAAGGACGCCGGCTACAAGTACATCGGCCGGTACCTCTACAACCCCTCCAGCACGAGCCTGCCGGAGAAGCAGATCCAGCCGGGCGAACTGGCCACCATCAAGGAGTACGGCCTCA
Source organism: Streptomyces sp. NPDC029041 (assembly GCF_040637515.1). Taxonomy (NCBI): domain Bacteria; kingdom Bacillati; phylum Actinomycetota; class Actinomycetes; order Kitasatosporales; family Streptomycetaceae; genus Streptomyces; species Streptomyces sp. NPDC029041. The sequence continues at coordinate 566,046 of NZ_JBEZWO010000005.1, forward strand.
ACTGCTTCCCGATCTTCCAGACCTGGAGCCGGTCGGCCGACTACTTCAGCTACAACCAGGGCACCGCGGACGCGTTCCGCGCGATCGAGTGGGCCGAGTACCACGGCTTCAAGCCCGGCACCATCATCTACTTCGCCGTCGACTACGACGCGATGGACGGCGAGGTCACGGACTACATCATCCCGCACTTCCGGGGTGTGATGCGCACGATCGGCGAGAACTCCGGCTACGGCATCGGCGTCTACGGCCCGCGCAACGTCTGCCAGCGTGTCGCCGACGCGGGCTATGCGGCGACCAGCTTCGTCTCCGACATGTCCAGCGGCTTCTCCGGCAACCTCGGCTACCCGCTGCCCACCAACTGGGCGTTCGACCAGATCTCCACCATCAAGGTCGGCTCGGGGTCGGGTCTGATCGAGATCGACAACAACATCGTCTCCGGCCGGGACTTCGGCCAGAGCAGCTTCAACCCCGGCGCCGACCTCGGGGGGCTTGACACGGACCTGGACAAGGACGCGTACCGGGACTCCCTGCTCAAGGACGTCCAGGCGTACCTGACCTCGATCGGCGTGCCGGAGACCGGTGGCGAGAACTGGGAGCCCGATGACGACTGGGCCACGCTCGGCGGCATCTCCACCACCAAGGCCGTCGACCTGGTGCTGAGCGCGGACTGGCTGTTCACCTCGCTCGCACGGCAGCTCAGGCTCCGCAAGGCGCTCATCCAGGCGCCGGTCCTGTGGGAGCTGCGCAAGCTGAACCCCTTGGACATCGCAGCCGACGAGGCAGTGAAGAAGGGGCTGGACGACGACTGCAGCACCGGCTGGGGCCAGATCTTCGCCTGGGTGACGATCGATGCCCGCAACTACTGCCGGGAACAGGGCATCATCAACGGCTCGCCGCTCACGGACGACGACATCCCCACCGTGTGGAAGCAGCTCAACGAGGACCCGACGTACAACATCCGCTCGGTGGCGTACCTGACGATCTACAACGCCCACCAGATCGGCGCGCCCCGGCCGAGCCTGACCACCACCCCGGCCCAGCCCCAGGCCCTGCTGGCCCGGTACAACGGCACCGGCGACGACGCCGCGAAGTACGGCCGTGAGCTGCTCGGCCTGTACAACCAACTGGAGAACTACAACATGCTGTCGCGCGGTTAGAGAGACCACATGCAGACGAGCACCCCACACCAGTGGCTCCGGCTGAGCTTCCCCCTGGTCGTCAACGTCCTGCTGGGGATTCCGGCCGTGGTGCCCGCGTTCGTCCTGTGGTATTTCGCGGCGAACTGGCCCCTCGCCTCGCTGGGCTGGACCGACCGCGAGCCCACCGAGAACGACGGAGTGCTCCCCTGGGTGATGGTCGCGACACCGATCTTCCTCCTGTTCGGCCTCATCTGGTGGCTGGCCAACCGCCCGTTCCGCCGCAGGACGGCACTGTCACCCGGCAGGTACTGGCTGCTGAGCGCGGCGGCCACCGCACTGCCCACGCTCACTCTCATCGTCATCAGCCTGGGAAGGAACTGAAAACGTGTCCGACAATGCGCGCAACAGCATGATCGGCATACCGAGACGGACCCTGGTCAAGGGAGCCGGGGTGATCGCAGTCACGGCAGCCGCCGGTTCACTCGCGCCGGCCACCGCCGTGGCCGCCCCCGCGAGCGCTCCCCTGAGCGCCGCCCGGAAGAAGGCCCCCACCTCAGCCAACGGCTGGACCCTGGAGAAGGAGGCCAACCACGTCTCCACCGTCTGGACGCGCCCCGTCCCGGGTACCGGCCTCGAGGTCGACGTCCGGATCGGCGACGTGGAGGCGATCCTGCTCCGCGTCGTCCGGCGCTACCACTACGAGGTCGAGCAGCTGAACCGCGTCGACCTGGCGGGCTGGCAGCGGATCGGCGGCCTGGAGAAGGGCCGGCCGGAGTCCAACCTCGCCTCGGGCACCGCAGTGCGGATCCGTCCGGGCGCGGGCGCGAGCGGCAGCCTCTTCCCGCTGCAGGTGCTGACGGTGCGCGACATCCTCGCCGACTGCGAGGGCGTGGTGCGCTGGGGCGGCGACGACAGCCCGGTCGACGAGTCGCTGTTCTACGTCGACCGCGGGCCGGACGACGCGGCGGTCCGCAAGCTCGCCGACCGGCTGCGGCTGGCCGAGGCCACACCCGGGCACGGCGCCGGTGTGACGGTCGACGTGCTGGCCCCGTCCCGGCGCGAGCGCGCGAAGAAGCTGGTGCAGGAACAGCGGACGGGCTGAGCCCCTTACGGCACGCACTCAGGGGGCGGACCGTCCGGTCCGCCCCCTGAGGACAGCGTCACCTGTTCCTCTTGCAAGGAGGCCGCGGCGCTCACTCAGGGGAGGAAACGCCCTCGGGTGTTGTGGCCCGGAGCCTCTTCCCCGCAGGGAGGGGAGGACTCAGTCCTCGACGGTCAGCCCCTTGCGCAGCTTCATCAGCGTCCGCGACAGCAGCCGCGAGACGTGCATCTGCGAGATGCCGAGCTCTTCGCCGATCTCGGACTGGGTCATGCCCGCGACGAACCGCAGGGACAGGATCTTCCGGTCGCGCGGCGGGAGTTCGGCTATCAGCGGCTTCAAGGACTCGACGTACTCGATGCCTTCGAGGCCGTGGTCCTCGTAGCCGATGCGGTCCGCGAGCGCGCCCTCGGAGTCGTCCTCCTCCGGCTGGGCGTCCAGCGAGGAGGCGGTGTAGGCGTTCGACGCGGCCATGCCCTCGACGACCTCGTCGTTGGAGATGCCGAGGCGCTCGGCCAGCTCCTTCACCGTCGGGGCGCGGTCCAGCTTCTGAGCCAGCTCGTCACCGGCCTTGGCCAGGTCGAGCCGCAGCTCCTGCAGCCGCCGCGGGACGCGCACGGACCACGAGGTGTCGCGGAAGAAACGCTTGATCTCGCCGACGATGGTCGGCATCGCGAACGTGGGGAACTCCACACCGCGGGACAGCTCGAAGCGGTCGATCGCCTTGATCAGGCCGATGGTGCCGACCTGGATGATGTCCTCCATCGGCTCGCTGCGGGAGCGGAACCGGGAGGCGGCGAACTTGACCAGCGCGAGGTTCAGTTCGACGAGCGTGTTGCGGACGTACGAGTACTCGTGGGTCCCTTCCTCCAGCGTCTCCAGACGCTCGAAGAGGGTCCTGGACAACGCCCGGGCGTCGACCGCGTCGACTTCCTCGTACGGGGGGATGTCCGGAAGTCCGGCGAGGAGGCCGTCCTGTGTGACGAGCATCTCGGCCTGCTCGATGGGATCCAGATGGTCCGGAGGGGGTGTCGACGTCGCTTTGTGGGTACGCGATCCGTCGAGCCGGGGTGACATGATGTCCTCCATCGTTCTCGGCATATGGCTGCCGGAGCCGTTAGGTGCACTGCGGTGTGCGGCGCCTCCAAAGCCGGCCGTGTCGGGTACGTGTCCTTACTAGGCCTACCCGCTTTCCCGAGCCCACCGCAAGTGCGTTCTGTGGGCATATGTCCGTTTGTGTGTAGTTGTTCGGGTGTCGGACCGTGCTGGGAAGGCGTAGTGTTCGAGGGCGTCAGCAAGCAGCCTCGACGTCAGGAGAGAGAGACGGCATGGACCGCGGGACGGTCGGCAGCGCACAGTCTGGCCGGCTTCTGGTGGAGGTGCGGGAAGAGGGCTCTAGTGCCGTCGTGACCCCGGCGGGTGAGTTGGATCACCACACCGCCGATTTGTTGCGTGAGCCACTCGAGGACTGCCTCGCCAAGGGATTCAAGCGCCTGGTCATCGATTGCGCGCGCCTGGAGTTCTGTGACTCCACGGGACTCAACGTGCTCCTCGGGGCGCGACTGAAGGCCGAGGCCGCCGGGGGTGGCGTCTGGCTCGCCGGTATGCAACCGGTGGTGGCACGCGTGTTCGAGATCACGGGTGCGGACGCGGTCTTCAGGGTTCATGACTCGCTCGAGGCGGCCCTGGCCGACGAGTCGGGCTGACCGGCGGTGCGTCGTCGCGCGGTGCCTCGGCGATCCCCCTGTGACCGGCATCCCAGCCCCGTCACGTCTTTCGTGCGGAATACATGGGTGTTCAGCCGGTCCCCCCGGGCAGGAGACAACCTGAACCTGTCGGGCACCCGGGCGTCGCGAAACCGACGTGCCGCGCATGGCGTGACTGACTGTGTAGTGAATTTTCTGAATTGTGAACTGGTGAATCGGTGAGGTGAAGCGCTGATGAGCACCACCCGGCCCTACCCGCCGGGCGACCGCGGGCCGGAGCCCAGCGGCGCTTCCGGGGCGTCCGAGGGTGGCGTAGCGGCGACCGGTGCGTCCGGCGAGGGTGCGGGAGCGCCGTCCGGGGCCGCGCCGCCGCAGGGGGGTCCGCAGGTGCGTCGGCTGAGCTTCGAGGACGAGAGCGGCGTCGTTCCGCTGGCCCGCGACTTCACCCGCCAGGCGCTGTACGCGTGGGGCTGGCTGCCCGCCGCCTCCGCCGACCAGCGGGCCGCGGCCGAGGACGTGCTGCTGGTCGTCTCCGAGCTGGTGACCAATGCCTGCCTGCACGCCGAGGGGCCGGACCACTTGCGCATCTCCTGCGACAACAAGGTGATCCGCGTCGAGGTCGCCGACCGCGGAACCGGCCAGCCAGCACCCCGTACGCCGCACCGCGCGGGACGCCCGGGTGGTCATGGCATGTTCATCGTCCAGCGCCTGTGCCTGGACTGGGGCGTGGTCCGTGCGCCGGGAGTCTCCGGCAAGACGGTGTGGGCGGAACTGGGCGCACCCGCCTGATCCTGGGGATTCCTGTTCGATCGGCGGTGCCCGCGCGCCTGCCCGCATCCCGTGTGGTGCCCTGCGATGACGCTGCTCTCGCGGTCGTGCGTCCGAACGAGTGACCGCCCGTACCGCGGGGCCGCGGCACTTCCCCCTGGCACGTCCCTCACCGCATGCCCGATCCCGCACGGATACGGCGTGCGCCGTGTCTTCCTTCCTCGAGGCCCCGGGCGTACCTTGACGGCCCGATCTGATACGCCGTCAGGAAACAGGAAGGGGAGCGGCACCGTGTCGTACCGGAAACGAACCGCCGCGCTCGCGTCCGCCGCGGCCCTGGCCGGCTCGGCGGTGTGGATGGCCGCCCCCGTCGCCCGGGCCGAGGTCGTCGACGTCGACTACCAGTGCAAGACGCCGATCGGCGACAAGAGTGCCGTCTCTCCCATCGACATCAAGGGCGTCGAGAGGGGCGACGGCTACCGGATCACCATGTCCTGGCAGAAGGGCGTCTCCTCCAGCCCGGTCGAACTGGGCAAGGGCGCGATGACGCCGAGCGCCACCATCGCCCTGGGCGGTGCGGACAGCGGCACCCTGTCGGTGACCGGCCCCGCCAACGACGCCGCGATCCCGGCCAACACGCCCATCAGGATCAGCGACCTGAGCGGCACGTACACGCCGAAGAAGAGCGGCGAAGTGACCTTCACGGCCGGTGTGCTCACCATCAAGGCGCTCGGCACGACGACCACCTGCACGCCGACGAACGACCCGGGCCCGTCCCTCACCCTCGACGTCGAGGCCGCGGGGGGCGGCGGCACCACCGGCTCCGCCCAGGGCGGCGGCTCCGGCCCCGACACCGGCGCCGGGCTGCCGCAGACCGGACCCGAGGACTCGGCGGTCGCCCTCGGCACCCTGGGCGGCACGGTCCTGCTCGCCGGAGCGGCAGGTGCCCTGTGGCTGACACGGCGCCACCGGGGAGCAGGGGCAGACCGTTGACGGGAGTCCCCCGGCAGACGCACCGCTCCCGGGGTGCGGGCCGACCGCTGCCCCCGCGCCCCTCCCGGCCGGTGCGCCGCTGAGCGCAGGACCGCACGCCGCTCGGTCCCGACCCCGTGCCGGTCACCGTACGACCGCGGCCGGTGCACCGCTGAGCGCAGGACCGCACGCCGCTCGGTCCCGGCCCCGTGCCGGTCACCGTACGACCGCGGCCGGTGCGCCGCTGAGCGCAGGACCGCACGCCGCTCGGTCCCGGCCCCGTGCCGGTCACCGTACGACCGCGGCCGGTGCGCCGCTGAGCGCAGGACCGCGCGCCGCTCGGTCCCGGCCCCGTGCCGGTCACCGTACGACCGCGGCCGGTGCGCCGCTGAGCGCAGGACCGCACGCCGCTCGGTCCCGGCCCCGCGGCGGTCACCGTACGACCGCGGCCGGTGCGCCGCTGAGCGCAGGACCGCATGCCGCTCGGTCCCGGCCCCGTGCCGGTCACCGTACGACCGCGGTCGGTGCGCCGCTGAGCGCAGGACCGCACGCCGCTCGGTCCCGGCCCCGTGCCGGCACCGTACGACCGCTGGAGCCGCTGATGCCGCCCGCCTTCCGCCTTCGGTACGTGTCGCTGTGGGTGCTGTCGGCGCTGCTGGCGGCCCTGGCGGGCGCCGGGCCCGTCGGGGCGGCGGACCGGCCCCTCGTCGAGCTGTCCAAGGCCCAGGCGGGCACGGGCGGTTCGGTCACGGTCAGCGGCAGCGGCTGGCGGCCGCGTGCCCTGCTGACCCTGCTCGTGTGCGGGCAGGCCGAGCCGCGGCGGGGCGTGACCGGCGGCACCAACTCCTGTGCCAACGCCGACGGCCGCGCCGTCACCACCGGCGCCGACGGGCGCTTCCGCCGCGAACTGCCCGTCGTGGAGCCGCCCGTGCCGTGCCCCTGCGTGGTGCACGTGGCCACCGTGACCGGAGCCGCCGCCGAGGCCGACGCGGCCCTCCAGGTCGCCGGGCACGCGGTCGAGCCGCTGCCCGCGGATGCGGCCGGCGGACGGCTGTCCCTGCTCACGGACACCCGGCTGCGCGGCTCCGGCGGCCTGCTCACCTGGTTCGGCTCCCCGCCCTCCCGGACCCTCCTCGTCACCGTCGGCAACGTCGGAACGTCCCCCGTACGCGACCCGGTCTTCCAGGTGGGCACCTCGCACGGCGTGTACGCCCCCCAGTGGCAGGACCAGCGGTGGCGGGGCACGATCCGGCCCGGCGGCAAGGCCCGCATCGAGCTGCCCGTGGAACTCGGCGCCGGGGCGCACGGCGACTACACCGTGTCGCTGAAGTACGGCGGCAAGGTGCTCGCGGAACACCCCTGGGGCGTGGGCCGTCCCTGGGGCGTGACCCTGTTCTGGGTCCTCGTCCTGCTGGTCGTACCGGCGGCGCTGGTGCGCGGCGCACTGGCCGTGATCGACCACGTACGGCCCCGTCGCCCGGGCCACGCGGCGCGCCAGGCCCGCCGCCTGCCGCCACCCGCCCCCCGCCGGGCCTCCGCCACGCCCTGGTTCGCCCCGGACGGCGATCCGCCGGGACCGACCGGGACATGAGGAAGGGCCGTCACACCCCGGTGTGACGGCCCTTCCCCCTGGTCAGGCGGCGATGATCAGCGGACGTCGCCCATCAGCGACTTGATCTTCCTGCGGTACATGTACACCGCGAGACCGGCGACCACGGCGAGCACCGCCTCCGCAGCGACCGCACCGGTGCCGCTCAGATCCACGCCGCCGACGGCCGGGTTGGAGAGCAGACCCGTCACCGAGTCGCCCGCCGTGACCGCCAGGAACCAGACACCCATCATCTGGCTGGCGTACTTGGCCGGGGCCATCTTCGTCGTCACGGACAGGCCGACCGGCGAGAGGCACAGCTCACCGACGGTCTGGATCAGGTAGATGCCCACCAGCCACATCGGGCTGACCAGGGTGTCGCCGCCGGTCATGCCCAGCGGCAGCAGGAAGAAGAAGAACGACACGCCGATGAAGAACAGCGCCGCGGCGAACTTGGCGACGGTGCTCGGCTCCTTGCCCCTGCGGTTCAGCCACAGCCAGATCCAGGCGAAGACCGGGGCCAGCGCCATGATGAACACCGGGTTCAGCGACTGGTACCAGGAGGACGGGAAGTCGAAGCCGAGCAGCGAACCGGAAGCCTTCGTCTCACCGAACGCCTGAACCGTGGATCCGCCCTGGTCGTAGATCATCCAGAACGCGGCGGCCGCGACGAAGAACCAGATGTAGCCGGTCATCTTCGACTGCTCGACCGCGCTGAGCTCCTTGTCCCGCTTGATCCGGATCAGCACGCCGGCCGGGATGACCAGGCCGATGACCGTCAGCGGGATCATCGCCCAGTTCAGGGTGAAGTGACCGGAGAAACCGACGACGCCGTAGAAGACGGTCGCGACGATCAGCCACAGCAGGCCCTTGCGCAGCCACGACGCGCGCTCCTCGGCCGCCAGCGGCTTGGGCACGACGTTGCTCTGCGGGCTGAGGTTGCGGGTGCCGACGAGGAAGGCGATGAGGCCGATGCCCATGCCGAGCGCGGCCAGGCCGAAGCCGAGGTGCCAGCTGACCTGCTGGCCGACGGTGCCGATGATCAGCGGCGCGAAGAAGGCACCCATGTTGATGCCCATGTAGAAGATCGTGAAGCCGCCGTCCCGGCGCGGGTCGTCCGGCCCGTCGTAGAGGTGGCCGACCATCGTGGAGATGTTGGCCTTCAGCAGGCCGGAGCCCAGAGCCACCAGCGCCAGACCGGCGAAGAAGGGCGCCTGGCCGCCGGGCAGGGCCAGCACCAGGTGGCCGGCCATGATCGTGACGGCCGCGATCGCCACCGTCTTGCGCGGTCCCCAGACGCGGTCGCCGAGCCAGCCGCCGGGCATGGCGAGCAGGTACACCATCGACAGGTACACCGAGTAGATCGCCGTCGTCGTGGCGAGGTCCATGCCCAGACCGCCGCCCATGCTGCCCTTCTTGGCGTCCGGGCCGCCGGAGAGCAGGTACACGACGAGCAGGGCCCGCATGCCGTAGAAGCTGAACCGCTCCCACATCTCGGTCATGAACAGAGTGGCCAGTCCGCGGGGGTGGCCGAAGAAGGTCCGCTCGGCACCGGGGGTGCCCGGTCGGGCCGAGTCCTTCGTCAGGCTGGACGCCATGGGTCGTTCCTTGCTGCTCGGGACGCGCCCCGCGGCAACGGAGGTGCGCCCGGTGGGGGTGTGCCGGTACCGGCGGGCAAGGCCGTCCGCCCGACGCCTTCGGGAGGTCCGCTCCGGGGCGCGAAGCGGTGGGCGGTGGCCGCCGGGATCCATGCCTCTACGCGCGTCGCCGCACGACGAGGCCCGGCCACTGGTCGTTTCGGGTGGGGGGCCGGCGAGAACCGGATTGCACACAAAAGAGACCTTCAGGGCAAAGGCCTCCGAAGGTCGCCATGGTGCTACAGGCGTTGATTCACCATACGGCAGGACACCGCACCATATGAAAGGACTTGAGACACGGATCACAGGTTTCGAGGGAACCGTGCACCCGTTTCCAAGGTCCTTCTCACGATCCCACCCCAGAGGCGGAGGTTCTTACGCTTACCTCAAGAACGTAAGAACCGTGCATGCCGACGGTAAGAATCAAGGGTTCCGGTCACACCCCAGCTCAGGGCGTTGCAGGTCTACCATCACCTCATGACCCGTGTACTGCTCGCCGAGGACGATGCGTCCATCTCGGAGCCGCTGGCCCGTGCTCTGCGCCGGGAGGGCTACGAGGTCGAGGTCCGTGAGGACGGACCCACCGCTCTCGACGCCGGACTGCAGGGTGGCGTCGATCTGGTCGTGCTCGACCTCGGTCTGCCCGGCATGGACGGTCTGGAAGTGGCCCGCCGCCTGCGGGGCGACGGCCACGCCATCCCGATCCTCATCCTGACCGCGCGCGCCGACGAGGTGGACACCGTCGTCGGGCTCGACGCGGGCGCCGACGACTACGTCACCAAGCCGTTCCGGCTCGCCGAGCTGCTCGCCCGGGTGCGGGCCCTGCTCCGGCGCGGCGTCTCCGAGCCGCAGCAGCCGCCCGCCACGCACGGCGTGCGCATCGACGTCGAGTCGCACCGCGCCTGGATGGGCGAGGAGGAGCTCCAGCTCACCGCCAAGGAGTTCGACCTGCTGCGGGTGCTGGTGCGCGACGCGGGCCGGGTCGTCACCCGCGACCAGCTGATGCGGGAGGTCTGGGACACCACCTGGTGGTCGTCGACCAAGACCCTCGACATGCACATCTCCTGGCTGCGCAAGAAGCTCGGCGACGACGCGGCCAACCCGCGCTTCATCGCCACCGTGCGCGGTGTGGGTTTCCGCTTCGAGAAGAGCTGAGCCGCGAGGCAGGCACGGGCGATCGGGTAACAGGACATGCGCCGCCGACTGATCCAGTCCACGCTCGCCGTGGTGCTGGTCGTGATCGCCGTCTTCGGGGTCTCCCTCGTCATCGTCGAGACCCGGACGATCAGCAACAGCGCCCAGGAACGGGTGGAGTCCGAGGCGGTCCGGCTGGCCAGCATCGTCGACAGCCGGCTCTTCGGGGCGCAGCAGGTCGACGCGCAGGTGCTGCGCGAGCAGGTCACGCAGGACCGCTACTACGCGGTGATCCGTATCCCCGGCGAGTCGCCCATCGAGGTCGGCGACAAGCCGGAGGGTGACGTCATCACCGCGACCGCGCCCGGCGAGGAGGGCGAGACGGTCACCGTCCAGGAACCCCGTTCCTCGGTGACCCGTGAGGTCGGGCGGACGCTGCTGATCATCGCGCTGGTCGCGCTGCTGGCGGTGGTGGCCGCGGTGCTGCTGGCCGTCCGCCAGGCGAACCGGCTGGCGTCGCCGCTGACCGACCTCGCGGAGACGGCCGAGCGGCTCGGCTCGGGCGATCCGCGGCCCCGGCACAAGCGGTACGGGGTGCCCGAGCTGGACCGGGTGGCGGACGTGCTGGACGGCTCCGCCGAGCGCATCGCCCGCATGCTGACCGCCGAACGCCGGCTGGCCGCCGACGCCTCCCACCAGCTGCGCACGCCGCTCACTGCGCTGTCGATGCGGCTGGAGGAGATCACCCTCACCGACGACCCGGACACGGTGAAGGAGGAGGCGACGATCGCGCTGACGCAGGTCGAGCGGCTCACGGACGTCGTGGAGCGGCTGCTGACGAACTCCCGCGATCCGCGCACCGGCTCGGCCGTCTCCTTCGACCTCGACGAGGTCATCCAGCAGCAGCTCGCGGAGTGGCGGCCGGCGTACCGCAGCGCGGGGCGGGCGATCGTCAGCTCCGGCAAGCGGCATCTGCGCGCGGTGGGCACGCCCGGCGCGGTCGCGCAGGTCCTGGCCGCGCTGATCGAGAACTCCCTCATGCACGGCGGGGGCACGGTGGCCCTGCGCACCCGCGTCACCGGCAACCAGGCGGTCATCGAGGTCACGGACGAGGGGCCCGGCATCCCCGCCGACCTGGGCGCCCGCATCTTCGAACGGGCGATCAGCGGCCGCAACTCCACGGGCATCGGCCTGGCGGTCGCCCGCGACCTCGCGGAGGCCGACGGCGGGCGCCTGGAGATGCTCCAGACCAAACCCCCGGTCTTCGGCCTGTTCCTGTCCCGCACGCCGCTGCCGAAACCGTCGGACGAGGACGCGGAGCCGATGGTCCGCTAGGGCCTGTCGTTTGGATCACGACGCAGGGCATCGGCAGCGCCTGTCAGCGCCGGTGAGCCCCGCGTCTGCGGCGTGATCCGAACGACAGGCCCCAGGAGTAGCGCCGCCCGCCCGAAGGGTGCTGCGGCGTCCGGCCGTGCCCGGAAGGGCTGCTGCATCGGCCCGTGCCCGGGAGGGCTACGGCACCTGCTGCTTGGTCTTCTCCTGGCCGGTGGACCCGGTTGGCGCGGCCGGGGCCGGCCCCGGGGCGGGCAGCGCGCGGAAGACCCAGGAGCGGTAGGACCAGAAGCGGAACAGGGTCGCGATGCCGATGCCCAGGAACTTGAAGACGTTGTTCTGCAGCGGTGTGTTCCAGCCGAAACCGTACGTGGCCGCGTACAGGACGCCGTTCTCGATGACCAGTCCGGCCGCGCTGAACAGCAGGAACAGGGTCATCTCACGCGTACGGCGGCTCTTGTCACGGTCGCGGTAGGTGAAGTAGCGGAAGCCGACGTAGTTGAAGACGATCGCCACGACGGTCGCGATGACGCTCGCGCGGACCACCTGGAGGTCCGTGGTGTGGCGTACGAGGTTGAAGACGAGGAGGTTGACCAGCACCCCGGCACCGCCCACCGCGCCGAACTTGGCGACTTCGTGAACGACCCGTCGGAGGCGGGAGGCACCATGTCCCATGGTCGTACAGGCCCCCGTCCGTTCGTCGGCGTCAACCCAGCCATGCTAACCACCCTCCCGCGCGATCTTCCTGTCGATGCCGGGCGGCGGCCGGAGATGGTCCGGGCGGAGCCGGTGAGGGGCAGGAAACCGGCCACTCTGGCGCGGCCGATACCCTGGGGGCGTGACGTTCCCGGTAGTCGGCATGGTCGGCGGTGGCCAGCTCGCTCGTATGACACACGAGGCGGGCATCCCGCTGGGCATCAGGTTCAAGCTCCTCAGTGACACCCCGCAGGACTCCGCTGCGCAGGTCGTGAGCGATGTCGTCGTCGGCGACCATCGCGACCTCGACACGCTGCGCGAGTTCGCCCGGGGGTGCGATGTGATCACCTTCGATCACGAACACGTACCCACCGAGCACCTCAGGGCCCTGGAGGCGGACGGCATCCCCGTCCGCCCCGGTCCCGACGCGCTCGTGCACGCCCAGGACAAGGGGGTGATGCGCGCGAAGCTCGACGCGATCGGCGTCCCCTGCCCCAGACACCGGATCGTCTCCGATCCGCAGGACGTGGCCGCCTTCGCGGCCGAGGGTGAGGGATTCCCGGTCGTCCTCAAGACCGTCCGCGGCGGCTACGACGGCAAGGGCGTGTGGGTCGTCGACTCCGTCGAGGAGGCCGCCGACCCCTTCAAGGCCGGTGTCCCCGTGCTCGCCGAGGAGAAGGTCGACTTCCTCCGCGAGCTCGCCGCCAACGTGGTCCGTTCCCCGCACGGCCAGGCCGTCGCCTACCCGGTCGTGGAGTCCCGCCAGGTGGCCGGCGTCTGCGACACGGTCATCGCCCCGGCCCCCGACCTCGACGAGGCCCTCGCCCTGGAGGCCTCCGAGATGGCGCTGAACATCGCCAAGGAGCTCGGCGTCGTCGGGCACCTCGCGGTCGAGCTGTTCCAGACCCGCGACGGGCGGATCCTCGTCAACGAGCTCGCGATGCGCCCGCACAACTCCGGCCACTGGTCGATGGACGGCGCCGTCACCAGCCAGTTCGCCAACCACGTGCGGGCCGTCCTGGACCTCCCGCTCGGCGACCCGCGCCCGCGCGCCCCGTGGACCGTGATGGTCAACGTCCTCGGCGGGGACTTCCCGGACATGTACTCCGCGTACCTGCACTGCATGGCCCGCGACCCCCAGCTGAAGATCCACATGTACGGCAAGGACGTGAAGCCCGGCCGCAAGGTCGGACACGTCAACACCTACGGCGACGACCTGGACGACGTGCTGGAGCGCGCCCGTCACGCAGCCGGCTACCTGAGAGGCACCATCACCGAATGAGCCCTGTTGTTGGCATCGTCATGGGGTCGGACTCCGACTGGCCCGTCATGGAGGCCGCCGCCAAGGCCCTCGACGAGTTCGAGATCGCCTACGAGGTCGACGTCGTCTCCGCGCACCGCATGCCGCGCGAGATGGTCGCCTACGGCGAGCAGGCCGACGCCCGCGGGCTCAAGGTGATCATCGCCGGGGCGGGCGGCGCCGCCCACCTGCCCGGCATGCTCGCCTCGGTGACCCCGCTGCCCGTCATCGGCGTGCCCGTGCCGCTGAAGTACCTCGACGGCATGGACAGCCTCCTGTCCATCGTGCAGATGCCGGCGGGTGTCCCGGTCGCCACGGTCTCCGTCGCCGGGGCCCGCAACGCCGGTCTGCTCGCGGCCCGCATCCTCGCCGCGCACGACGAGGAGCTGCGCGGCCGCATGCACGACTTCCAGCAGGAGCTGAACGACCAGGCCACCGAGAAGGGCAAGCGCCTGCGTTCCAAGGTCGAGGGCGCGGGCGGCTTCGGCTTCGGCGCGGGGAAGTGACGGCAATGACCTCCCAGGAGGCGGCCCGGGAACTCCTGCGGGAGTTCCCGGTCGTCGACGGCCACAACGACCTGCCCTGGGCCCTGCGCGCACAGGTGCGCTACGACCTCGACGCCCGCGACATCGCCGCCGACCAGAGCGCCCATCTGCACACCGACATCCCCCGGCTGCGCGCCGGCGGCGTCGGCGCGCAGTACTGGTCGGTGTACGTCCGCACGGACTCGCCCGACCCGGTCGCCGCCACCCTCGAACAGATCGACTGTGTACGGCAGTTGCTGACCCGCCACCCCGAGGACCTGCGTCCCGCGCTCACCGCGGCCGACATGGAGGCGGCGCGCGGGGAGGGCCGGATCGCCTCCCTCATGGGGGCGGAGGGCGGGCACTCCATCGCCAACTCCCTGGGCACGCTGCGCGGCCTGTACGGGCTCGGCGTGCGCTACCTCACCCTGACCCACAACGACAACGTCGACTGGGCGGACTCCGCGACCGACGAGCCGAGGGCCGGTGGTCTGACCGCGTTCGGCCGGGAGGTCGTGCGGGAGATGAACCGGCTCGGCATGCTCGTCGACCTGTCCCACGTGGCGGCGACGACCATGCGGGACGCGCTCGACACGAGCTCGGCCCCGGTGATCTTCTCCCACTCGTCCGCACGGGCGGTGTGCGACCACCCGCGCAACATCCCGGACGACGTCCTGGAGCGGCTGCCCGCCAACGGCGGCGTCGCGATGGTGACGTTCGTGCCGAAGTTCGTGCTCCAGGCTGCCGTGGACTGGACGGCCGCGGCCGACGAGAACATGCGCGCCCACGGCTTCCACCACCTCGACACCACCGCGGAGGCCATGAAGGTCCACCGCGCCTTCGAGGAGCGGCACCCGCGGCCGGTCGCGACGGTGTCGACGGTGGCCGACCACCTGGATCACATGCGCGAGGCGGCCGGCATCGACCACCTCGGCATCGGCGGCGACTACGACGGCACGGCCTTCACCCCCGACGGCCTCGCCGACGTCTCCGGCTACCCGAACCTCCTCGCGGAACTGCTCGACCGCGGCTGGTCCAAGGCCGACCTGGCCAAGCTGACCTGGAAGAACGCGGTCCGGGTCCTGGACGCGGCGGAGGACGTCGCCCGGGGTCTTCAGGCGACGCGGTCGCCGTCCAACGCCACGATCGAGTCGCTGGACGCGCCCGCCGGCTGAGCGTCGAGGGCGGGGTGGCCGGTGCAGCCGGCCGCCCCGCCCCACGTACACCAGAAGCCCTCGCGCATCGCGTTTAGCGGGCCCCCGGATGAGTGACCGAGGCCGCCCGGCTGTCCTGGAGGCAGCCGCGCGCGGCGTCGGCGCCGTACTCCGAACGCCCCGCCCACCAGGAACCACGTCCTGCTCTGTGCGACGGTGACCGTACCTCACGAACGACGTACGGAGCCGCTATGGCAGATCTCCAGGACGACCTGCGCACCGCCGCCCCGGCCGCCGACGAGTTCGACGAGCTGGCCGAGCCGTACCCCGACGAGGGCCTTGGCCCGACGGAGCCCTACGAGCCCGTCTCCGACCCGGACGACGCACCCATGACCCGGGCCCGCGCGATCCTCGCCGCCCACCCCGTCGCCGACGGCTACAACGGACTGCCCTGGGCGCTCAAGCGCCTGTCCTGGTACGACCTCCAGGACGGCGAGAGCACCGTCGACACGGACGTGCCCCGGCTGCGCAGCGGTCATGTGGGCGCCCTGTTCTGGTCGTTGCACCTGCCCGAGGGCATCGACGGCGACCGGGCCGTCGGCGCCACCCTGGAACAGCTGGACCTGGCGAAGACCATCGTGCGCACCTGCGAGGAGGGTCTGCGGCCGGCCTGCACGGCCGGGCAGGTCGCCGACGCCCGCAACTGCGGCCGCGTCGCCGTGCTCCTCGGCCCCGCCGGTGCCCCGGCCCTGGGCGACTCGCTCGGCATCCTGCGCCAGCTGCACCTGCTCGGGCTGCGCGTCCTCACCCTGACCGGGGTGTCCTGGGCGAGTGACGCGGGGCTGACCCGGTTCGGTGAGGAGGTCGTGCGCGAGATGAACCGGCTCGGCGTGATCGCGGACCTCTCGGGTGCCTCCGCGCAGACCCTGCGCCGGGCCCTGAGCCTCTCGCGGGCCCCCGTCCTGTGCAGCCGCTCCGCGGCCCGCAGCCTGCGCCCCCACCCCGCCAACCTCCCGGACGACCTGCTGGCGGAGCTGGGCGCGGCCAAGGGGCTGTGCCTGGTGCCGCTGACCGCCGAGCAGGCGGGACCGACCGTCCGCGACGTCGCCGACCACCTCGACCACATCCGCGACGTGGCCGGAGCACACTGCGTCGGCCTGTCCGGCACCTACGACTCCGGGGCCGCCCACCCGCGGGAGCTCGGCGACACCTCCTGCTATCCGCGGCTGATCGCCGAGTTGCTCCGACGCGGCTGGGACGAGGCCGATGTGGCCCTGTTGACCTGGGGCAACGTCCAGCGTGTCCTGCGGGGGGCCGACTTCACGGCCCGCGCCGCCCAGCAGCGCCGGGAGCCGTCGACGGCGACGATCTCGGAGCTGGACGGATAACGGGGCCCTGCGCCCTTGGGCCGGGCGGGCCCGCCCGGCCCGGACCCGCCGGTCGCGCTGCCCGGCCCGGAGCCGTCGTGCCCGGCGGGTCGCGCTGCGCGGCCCGGAGCCGTCGTGCCCGGACGGTCGTGCTGTCCGCCCGAGCCGTCCTGCCCGGACGGTCGCGCTGTCCGGCCCGAGCCGTCCTGCCCGGCTAGTCGTGCTCGATCCGGCACAGGCAGAACGGGTGTCCCGCCGGGTCGGCGTAGACGCGGAAGTCCTTCTTCTCGTAGTCCTCCTTGTCCAGCACCCGTGCGCCCAGCGCCAGCACCCGCTCCTCGGCCGCGTCGATCTCGTCCCAGGTCGCCCCGGCGTCGAAGTCCAGGTGGAACTGCTGGGCGTTGCGGTCGGCCCGCGGCCACTCCGGCGGGGTGTGGTCCGGGGAGCGCTGGAAGGCGATCCGGGGCCCGCCGGGGACCCGCAGCACCACCCAGTCGGGGTCGTCGTCCTCCGGGGTGCCGCCGCCGACCTGCGCGTAGAAGCGGGCCAGGGCGCGGGGGTCGGGGCAGTCGACGACCACGGAACGCAAACGTGCCACGGCGGGCATGGGGCCTCCAGACGTCAGCCGGCGCAGAGGCAGAACGGGTGCCCTGCCGGATCGGCGTAAACCCGGAACGACCGCTCCCGGTCCTCGGTGTCCAGCGCCTTCGCGCCGAGGGCCAGCACGCCCTTCTCGGCCGCGTCCAGGTCGTCCACGACCAGGTCGAGGTGGAACTGCTGCGAGCCGTCGGACGACGGCCACGGCGGCGGTACGTGTCCGGGAGCGGACTGGAAGGCCAGGGGGGTGCCGCCCGGCACGTCCAGGTCGATCCACACGTCGTCCCCGTCGGTCTCCACCGTCGGCGTGCCCCCGAGCACCTCGGCGTAGAAACCGGCGAGTGCGTGCGGGTCCGGACAGTCCAGGACGACGACACCCAGCTTGGCGAGAGCCATGACTTCCTCCTTGAAGTCGGTTACCCGAAGAAGCGGGTAACCAGTAACCGTTACTGCATGCTCCCCCATTGGCGGTAACCTCGCAAGGGAATAGGCGAGAGGTACGGTCCAGCCATGACGGAGAGATCGCCCGCGCCCGGCGGCCTGGCCCTGGTCGAGGCCCTGGTGAACACGCTGGACATCGAGTCCGGCGCCGACGCGCTGGGCACGCCCGAGGGCCGGGAGCGCCTCGGTATCACCGCGGACGAGACCGACCGGGCCCGCACCCTGCGCGAGTCCCTGCGCGCGACCCTGCTCGCCCACGCCGGCCACCCCCCGCACCGTGAGGTGACCCCGCTCGGCGCACTCCTGGCCGAAGCCCCGCTCCTCGTCACCGTCGACGCGGCGGACGGTTCGGCCGCCCTGGCCCCCGCCGGCGACCGCTCCCTGCACGCACGCGTGGCCGCCGCCGTCGCCGAGGCCCTCGTCGCCGGCACCTGGACCCGCCTCAAGGCCTGCGAGGCCGCCGACTGCCACTGGGCCTACTACGACCGCAGCCCGGCCGGCCGCGGCCGCTGGTGCTCCATGCAGGTCTGCGGGGCCCGCGCGAAGATGCGCCGCTACCGGGCCAAGGAGGTGTAGCCGCCCCGCCGTACCTCCGGGTGGTGCAGAATGCACGAAGACGCCGGTTCGGCCGACTGAGCCTCGGCCGAACCGGCGTCGCCTGTGTCGCGCCTTACGCGCTCAGGCCCTGGGACGCCCCATCGCCCGGTACGTCCAGCCGGCCTTGCGCCACAGCTCCGGGTCCAGGGCGTTGCGGCCGTCCAGGATGACCCGCGCCGCCGCGACCTCGCCGAGGGCCTCGGTGTCCAGCCCCCGGAATTCCCGCCACTCCGTCAGATGCAGCACGATGTCGGCGCCGCGTACGGCGTCCAGCGCCGAGTCGGCGTAGCCGAGGGTCGGGAACACACTGCGGGCGTTGTCCATGCCCTTCGGGTCGTAGACCGTGACCTGACCGCCCTGGAGGTGGATCTGCCCGGCGACGTTCAGCGCGGGGGAGTCCCGCACGTCGTCCGAGTCGGGCTTGAAGGTCGCGCCCAGCACCGCCACCCGCTTGCCCAGGAACGGCCCGCCGCCCAGCGCCTGCCGGGTCAGCTCCACCATCTGCCCGCGCTGGCGCATGTTGATCGAGTCGATCTCCCGCAGGAACGTCAGCGCCTGGTCCGCGCCCAGCTCACCGGCGCGCGCCATGAACGCCCGGATGTCCTTCGGCAGACAGCCGCCGCCGAAACCGATCCCGGCCCGCAGGAACTTCCTTCCGATGCGGTCGTCGTACCCGATGGCCTCCGCCAGCTTGGCGACATCACCGCCCGCGGCCTCGCACACCTCGGCCATCGCGTTGATGAACGAGATCTTCGTGGCGAGGAAGGAGTTCGCGGAGGTCTTCACCAGCTCCGAGGTCGGGAAGTCCGTCACCACGAACGGCGAGCCCTCGGCGATCGGCGTCGCGTACACCTCCCGCAGCAGCTTCTCGGCCCGCTCGCTGCGCACGCCCACCACGAGACGGTCGGGGTGCAGGGTGTCGTCCACGGCGAAACCCTCGCGCAGGAACTCCGGGTTCCACGCCAGCTCGGCGTCCTGCCCGGCGGGCGCGTGCGCGGACAGGTAGGCGGCGAGGCGGTCCGCGGAGCCGACCGGCACGGTCGACTTGCCGACGACCAGCGCCGGGCCGTGCAGATGCGGGGCGAGCGAGGCGAACGCGGAGTCGACGTAGCTCATGTCGCAGGCGTACTCACCGTGCCGCTGCGGGGTGTTCACGCAGACGAAGTGCACATCGCCGAACGCGCCGAGCTCGGCCCAGTCCTGGGTGAAGCGCAGCCGTCCGCTGGAGCCCTCGATGCCGGCCACGTGCTTGCGCAGCAGGTCCTCGAGGCCCGGCTCGTACATCGGGGCCTCGGCGCGCTCCAGCTTCTCGATCTTCTCGCGCACGACGTCGAGGGCGAGCACCTCGAAGCCCAGTTCGGCCATGGCCGCCGCATGTGTCGCACCGAGATAACCGGTGCCGATCACAGTGATCTTCAGGGCCATGGGGTGCTCCAGGGGTCTACGGCATGCGGTGCGCGCCCGAGCATAGCCGGGGCATGACCGCGCGCCTCACCGGGCAACTTCTCCGCTGTCGCCTAGCTCACGTATCACTCGGGTGGGCGACCCCATAAACTTTTGATTACTTAACGGTAGTTAGCGTCACCATCGCAGCGTTTTGGAGCGTGAGAGACCTTGGCCGGATCGGCTGACTTCGACCTGTACCGCCCGTCCGAGGAGCACGACATGCTCCGTGACGCCGTCCGCTCGCTGGCCGAGGCGAAGATCGCGCCGCACGCCGCCGCGGTGGACGAGGAGGCCCGCTTCCCCCGCGAGGCCCTCCAGGCCCTGGTCGCGAACGACCTGCACGCCGTGCACGTACCCGAGGAGTACGGCGGCGCCGGCGCCGACGCGCTGGCCACCGTCATAGTGATCGAGGAGGTCGCACGCGTGTGCGCCTCCTCCTCGCTCATCCCGGCCGTGAACAAGCTGGGCTCCCTGCCGGTGATCCTCTCCGGCTCCGAGGACCTGAAGAAGAAGTACATGACCCCGCTCGCCAAGGGCGAGGGCATGTTCTCCTACTGCCTCTCCGAGCCGGATGCCGGCTCCGACGCCGCCGGCATGAAGACCAAGGCGGTCCGCGACGGCGACCACTTCGTCCTCAACGGCGTGAAGCGCTGGATCACCAACGCCGGCGAGTCCGAGTACTACACGGTGATGGCCGTCACCGACCCGGCCAAGCGCTCCAAGGGCATCTCGGCCTTCGTCGTCGAGAAGTCGGACGAGGGCGTCTCCTTCGGCGCCCCCGAGAAGAAGCTCGGCATCAAGGGCTCCCCGACCCGCGAGGTCTACCTCGACAACGTCCGCATCCCCGCCGACCGCATGATCGGCGAGGAGGGCACCGGCTTCGCCACCGCGATGAAGACCCTCGACCACACCCGCATCACCATCGCCGCCCAGGCCCTCGGCATCGCCCAGGGCGCCCTCGACTACGCCAAGGGCTACGTCCAGGAGCGCAAGCAGTTCGGCAAGCCGATCGCCGACTTCCAGGGCATCCAGTTCATGCTCGCCGACATGGCCATGAAGATCTCGGCCGCCCGCGCCCTGACCTACCAGGCCGCCGCCGCCTCCCAGCGCGTCGACGCCGACCTCACCTACCTGGGCGCCGCCGCCAAGTGCTTCGCCTCGGACGTGGCGATGGAGGTCACGACGGACGCCGTCCAGCTCCTCGGCGGCTACGGCTACACGCGCGACTACCCGGTGGAGCGCATGATGCGCGACGCCAAGATCACCCAGATCTACGAGGGCACGAACCAGGTTCAGCGCATCGTCATGGCGCGCAATCTGCCGTAGCCGGGCTCCGGGGGCCGGACGTTCCGGCCCCCGGCGTTCTCACAGGAAGCGCCGGATCGGGGTCACCGCGGCCTCCGCGAGGCGCATCGGAAGAGGCCGCCGCTTCCAGCGGTGGGGGTCGATCGGCTCGCTCCGCTCCGTGTCGGCCTCGAAGTCGGCGTCGAGCCGCGCGGTGAAGTCCTCGTCGAGGACGGCCAGGACGACCTCCTCGTCGTGCTCCATGGAACGGCGGTTGAAGTTCGTGGAGCCGATGAGGGAGCAGACCCCGTCCACCGTCATGATCTTCGTGTGGAGCATCGTCGGCTGGTACTCCCGCACCTCCACACCGGCGTCGACGAGCGTCTGGTAGTGCTGCCGCCCGGCCAGCAGGCACGCCCGCTGGTCGGTGTGCGGTCCGGGGAGCAGGATCTCGACCCGGACCCCGCGGCGGGCCGCGGCGGCCAGGAGGTCGATGAAGTAGGTGTCGGGAGCGAAGTAGGCGGTGGACAGCCGCAGGCACTCCTGCGCCGAGGTGATCAGGACCCGCAGAATCGTCTGCATGTCCTGCCAGCCGAAGGAGGCCGAGCCCCGCACGACCTGGACCGTGGCCTGTCCCGGCTGATCCTGGGCGGTGAAGCGGTCGTGCTCGTCGTAGAGGTCGTCGTGACACTCGGCCCAGTTCTGGGCGAAGGCCGCGGCGATGCCGTCCACGGCGGGCCCGCGGACCCGGACGTGGGTGTCGCGCCACTCGTCCGGGTTCCGCGCGTCGCCGCACCACTCCTCCGCGATGCCCACGCCGCCGGTGAAGGCGGTGTGCTCGTCGGTGACCAGCACCTTGCGGTGACAGCGGTGGTTCTGCCGCATCGGTGACACGCGCGTGGGTCTGCGGAACCACGCCACCTGGACGCCTGCCTCGTCCATCGCGTCCAGCAGGTCCCGCTCTATCTCCTTGGCCCCGAAGCCGTCCAGCAGCAGCCGCACCCGCACACCCGCGCGGGCCCGCTCGGCCAGAGCGTCGGCGAACTCGTGGGCGACCTCGCCCCGCCAGTACACGAACGTCATCATGTCGACGGTGTGCTCGGCGGCCCGGATGGCGGCCAGCATCGCGGGGAAGATCTCGTCCCCGTTGCGCAACGGCACGAGCTCGTTGCCCTCGGTCGCCGCGATGCCGATCAACCGCTCCAGCCGTCTGCGCAGCCGCTGCTTCTGCTCCTCCTGGCCTCCCGGACCCGAACCCGTCCGGCCTCTCCGCCCTCTTCGCCCGTCCTGATCACTCGGACCCGAGGTCCGGGGTTCGTCGTACATCTGCTGTGTCATGTGTGGGTCTCCCCCTGCACGGTTTCGCCGCCCCGCCCTGCCGCGCCGGACCCCGGCGCGCCTGCATCCCCCCTTTTTGCCGCTGTCGGCGCTTTCACGCAGAGCCCGCTGAGTCGTGCCTCACACACGTGGGAGGGGCTGCCCTGTGGTGCTCATGGGGCCGGAGGCGTAGGACGAGAGGAGCGGGCGTCGATCCGCGGCTCCCGCCACCCCTGGGAGGACGTCATGACCCAGCAACCCGCCACCGCCACCCCGCTGAGCAAGGAGATGCAGGACTGCGTCCAGACCTGCATGACCTGCCACAGCGTGTGCGAGGAGACCATGAGCTCCTGCCTGCAGACGGGCGGCCCGGCCCAGATGCAGATCATGCGCGCGGTCATGGACTGCGCCGAGATGACGCGCATGTGCGCCGACATGATGATGCGCCGCTCGCCGCTCATGGCCGACATGTGCGCGATGTGCGCCCGGGCCTGTGACATGAGCGCCGAGGCGTGTATGTCCATGCCGGAGGACGCGCAGATGATGCGCTGCGCCGAGGCCTGTCGCCGCTGCGCCGATTCGTGCCGCTCGATGTCGGGCGCCTCGATGTGAGCACCGCCTCAGCGCAAAGGGGGCACCCGCCCGGGTGCCCCCTTTGCCTCGCCTGACCCGCTCAGTTGCCGGAGACGGTGACCTTCTCGTCGTTCTTCAGCTCGTTCACCAGCGTCTTCACCTTCGCGGTGTCCCACTGGAGGTTGCCGTTGGCGCTGTTGCCGGCGATCGGCATGTTCATCGACTTGCCCTCGCCGCCGCTGACGCCCTTCATCGCCCAGAACATGTCCGCCAGGTCGAACAGGCCCATGTCCTTGTCGACCACGAGGGTGTCGAGACCGGCGCTCATGGTCGGGTACAGCTTGAAGGGGTTCATGACCGTGCCTGGGGTGGCGACCTGGTTGGCCAGGGCCGAGAGGAACTTCTGCTGGTTCTTCGTACGGTCCAGGTCGGAGCCGGCGAGCGCGTAGCGGGTGCGGACGAAGGCGAGGGCCTGCTCGCCGTTCAGCGTCTGCTTGCCCTTCTTCAGGTCCGCGCCGGACTTGGTGTCCTTGATGTCCTGCGGGATGTCCATCTCGACGCCGCCGACCGCGTCCACGATGTTCGCGAAGCCGGCGAAGCCGATCTCCACGTAGTGGTCGATGCGCAGGCCCGTGTTGGCCTCCACCGTGCGCACCAGCAGCTCCGGGCCGTCCTCGGCGTAGGCCGCGTTCAGCTTGGTCTGGCGGCCCGTGGCCGGGTAGAGCTTGCCGGAGTCGGAGCCCTTGAACGACGGGATCGTGACGTTGGAGTCGCGTGGCAGCGAGACCAGAGTCGGGGCGCCGTCGCCGGTGTGCAGGATCATCATCGAGTCCGTGCGCTTGCCCTCGGCGGACCCGGTGTGCAGCTTCTTCTTCTCCTCGGCCGACATGCCCTTGCGGCTGTCGGAGCCGACGATCAGGTAGTTCGTGCCCTCGCCCGCCTCCGGACGGTCGATGACCTGCGACAGGTCGACCTCGCGGTTGAGCTTGGAGTCGGCCCAGAAGTAGGTGCCGACGCTCGTCACGACCAGGAGCGTCACCAGCGTGATGGACGTCACCTTGATACGGCGGCGCCAGTTCGGCGCGGGGCGCGGCTCGTACATGCCGTCGCCCGGACCGCCGGGGCCTCTGCCGCCGGGGGAGCCGTAGACCTGGCCGGTGTTGTAGCCGCTGTCGTACCCGTCACCGGGGCCGTAGCCGCCGCCGTCCACGTAGGACGGCTGCTGCGGTACGCCGCCGCTGTACGGCGGGGCGCCACCGTATCCCGCCTGCCCGGGCGATGCCGCCGGGCCGCGGCGGACCTGCCGCATGACGCGGGCGCTCTCGGGCTGGGAGCTCGAGCTGCCGCGTCCGAAGCGGTTGCCGCGGTTGTCGCCGGTGAATCCCTCGGGCCAGTCATTCATGCGCCCCAGTGTGCAGGTCCCTGTAGTGCGCAGTACAAGACTCGTCGGAAAATCAGAGCACGGCTGTGGCGAAGCTGACACAAAA
Organism: Streptomyces sp. NPDC029041; assembly: GCF_040637515.1. NCBI lineage: Bacteria > Bacillati > Actinomycetota > Actinomycetes > Kitasatosporales > Streptomycetaceae > Streptomyces > Streptomyces sp. NPDC029041. Next base: position 590,204 of record NZ_JBEZWO010000005.1, read on the forward strand.
CCCCCACGCGCGGCCTCCGCTTAAGGTGGAGGCCATGACAGACCAGGCCCCAGCTGCGGATTCCGGCAGTCCGGATATCCCGGGCAAGCCGACTTCGGCGTCCCGCACCACCCTCAGCCACATCATGACCCACAACGACACGAACCTTCTGGGGACCGTGCACGGCGGGGTGATCATGAAGCTGGTCGACGACGCGGCGGGGGCGGTGGCAGGACGGCACTCCGGCGGGCCGGCGGTCACCGCGTCCATGGACGAGATGGCGTTCCTGGAGCCGGTCCGCGTCGGCGACCTGGTGCACGTCAAGGCGCAGGTCAACTGGACCGGCCGGACGTCCATGGAGGTCGGTGTCCGGGTCCTGGCCGAACGCTGGAACGAGTCCGCCCCGCCCACGCAGGTCGGCTCGGCCTACCTCGTGTTCGCCGCGGTCGACGCCGACGGCAAGCCCCGCCGGGTCCCGCCGGTCCTCCCGGAGACGGAGCGCGACAAGCGCCGCTACCAGGAGGCCCAGATCCGCCGCACCCACCGCCTGGCCCGCCGCCGCGCGATCATGGACCTGCGCGAGAAGCGGGCGGCGGAGGGCTTCGAGGACTGACCCGGGCCGCCTGAGCCCCGGAGGCCGGGCCGGACGGCATGTCCCAGGGCCGGACGGCACGTTCCCGGGCCGGATGTCAGGTTTCCGGGCCGGACGACACGTTCTCGGGCCGGACGACACGTTCTCGGGCCGTGCGTCAGGTTCCCGGGCCGGACGTCAGGTTCCTGGCCCGGGTGTCAGGTTCTCGGGCCGGGTGTCAGGTTCCCGGGTCGGACGACACGTTCTCGGACCGGACGTCAGGTTCCTGGCCCGGGTGTCAGGTTCCCGGGCCGGACGCCGGTCCTAGCCGCACCCCACCTCGTCCCCCCGCACCACCCCGAACCCGCTCTGTCCCGGGTCCTCGGCCCGCACCTTGCGGACGCGTTCGAAGTCCTGGCCCGCGATCACCTTCAGGGTCGGGCCCAGGCCCGCCACCGCGCGCATCTCGCTGCCCGGCAGGGCGGTCGCCAGGGACTTGGCCGAGCGGTCCCAGCGGGGGTCGTAGGCGACGACCGTGCGCTTGACGTCGCCGGTGGCGGCGTTCACGGGGGCGTGGGTCGTCTGGAAGCCGGTCGCCGCAAGGGCCGCGTCCACCCTGCGGCCGAGACCGGGCGTGCGGGTCCCGTTCTCCACCTGGACGCGGATCTGCTGCGGGGCGACCGGGACGACCCGGGCGGCGCCGCGCGGCCGGTGCGCCGACAGCGGCTGGTCCTTGCGCAGGGCGTGGAAGAGCCGCTCCGCCTTCACCGGGTCCCACTTCAGCGTGGAGCCGACGCCCTCCACGACGTACCCCATCTGCCCGACCGGGACGGTGGTGAACTCGGAGGACGAGGGGGAGAAGTTCCGCATGGCGCGGCCCAGGTCCAGCATCTCCTCCGTGCCGAAGCCCTTGTCGGCCCGCACCGAGCCCAGCACCGCCCGCGTCACGTCCCGGAACTTCATCGGATTGAGGAGGATCCCGGACGAGGTGAGCCGTTCCACGAGCGCCGCCATGAAACGCTGCTGCCGCTTCATGCGGCCCAGGTCGGAGGCCCCGTCGACATGGCGGGCCCGCACGAACTGCAGCGCCTGCCCGCCCCGGAGCGTGTGCCGGCCGGCCGGGAGGTTCAGCCCGGTGTAGCTGTCCTGGAGAGGAGCGGCCGTACAGACCTGCACGCCCCCGACCACGTCGACCGTCTTCATGAAGCTGGTGAAGTCGACCTCCAGGTAGTGGTCGATCTTCACCTTGGTCATGTTCTCGACGGTGCGCACGGTCAGCTGCGGCCCGCCCTCGGCGTACGCGGCGTTCAGCTTCAGGGGGTGTCCGTCGTGCCGCTTGCCGGACGTACGGTCGACATGCGCCGGCGTCACCGCGTACGAGTCACGCGGCAGGCTCACCACGCTGGCCCGGTCCCGGTTCTCCGAGATGTGCACGATCATGATCGTGTCGGTGCAGTGGCAGGGCGCGCCGCCCAGCCGGTACGTGCGGCGTTCCTCCCGGCCGATCTTCTCCCGGCCGTCGGTGCCGACGAGCAGGAGGTTCATGCCGTGGCCCGCCTGCGGGCGGTTCTTCATGTCCTTGAAGGGGTCGACCCGGGCGATGTCCGCGTCCAGGCTCGTCATCACCGCGTGCCCGATGCCGGCGGAGGCGAGAACCACCACGGACAGTGTGGTGAGTGCCCGCAGGACCCAGCGCGGCTTGCGCGCGGGCGGTGCGGCCTTGCGCGGAGCGCGGCGGGGCGACGGGGGTTGCGGGCGGCGCTGGGGGCCGGCGGTGGACCGGGAGGACCGCGGCGGCGTGGGCATGGAACACCTCCGGACGACGGCCGTACGTGGGATCTGTGAAACCGTAGGCCGATACGATCTGCGGCCTGCGGTACCGCCCCGGCGGCGCGCAACGGTGTCCCCCGTTCGCGGTAACGTGACCCCCCTATGAACGCCAATCCCGACGTGCGGCTCCCCGCCGTTTCCGTGATCATGCCCGTCCTCAACGAGGAGCGGCATCTGCGGGGAGCAGTCCAAGCGATCCTCGCGCAGGAGTACGCCGGCGAGATGGAGGTCGTGATCGCCCTCGGTCCGTCCACGGACCGCACGGACGAGATCGCCGCCGAGCTCGTGGCAGAAGACGCGCGTGTCCACACCGTCCCCAACCCCACCGGCCGTACGCCCGCGGCGCTGAACGCGGCGATCAACGCCTCCCGGCATCCGATCGTCGTCCGCGTCGACGGGCACGGCATGCTCTCGCCGAACTACATCGCGACCGCGGTACGGCTCCTGGAGGAGACCGGCGCGCAGAACGTCGGCGGCATCATGCACGCCGAGGGCGAGAACGACTGGGAGCACGCGGTCGCCGCCGCGATGACCTCGAAGATAGGGGTCGGCAACGCCGCCTTCCACACCGGTGGCCAGGCCGGCCCGGCCGAGACCGTCTACCTCGGTGTGTTCCGGCGCGAGGCGCTGGAGCGGCAGGGGGGCTACAACGTGGAGTTCATCCGCGCCCAGGACTGGGAGCTGAACTTCCGCATCCGTGAGGCGGGCGGCCTGATCTGGTTCTCGCCCGAGCTGAAGGTGTCGTACCGGCCGCGGCCGAGCGTGAAGGCGCTCGCCAAGCAGTACAAGGACTACGGCCGCTGGCGGCACGTGGTCGCCCGCTTCCACGAGGGCTCGATCAACCTGCGCTACCTCGCCCCGCCGACCGCCGTGTGCGCGATCGGGGCCGGGATCCTGGTGGGCGCCCTGCTGACCCCGTGGGGCTTCGTGGTGCCCGGCGGCTACCTCGCGGCGATCGTCCTGGGCTCGGTCCCGGCGGGCAAGGGCCTGCCGCTGAAGGCGCGGCTGCAGATCCCCGTGGCGCTGGCCACGATGCACATGTCGTGGGGCTGGGGCTTCCTGACCAGCCCGCGGGCGCTGGCGCGCAAGGTCATCGCCTCCCGGCGCCCCGCGGTGCGCGCCGACGCCGCCGCGAACTGACCCGACGCGGACAGGGCCCCTCTCTGAGGCCAAGGCCCCTCCCTGAGGCCAGGACCCCCTCCGTGAGGCCAGGGCCCCCTCGCTGAGGCCAGGACCCCTCTGCTGACGGCCAGGGCCCCTTCCCTGACGGGGAGGGGCCCTCTCTCATGCCGCGGGCGTGCTCACCACTGGTAGGGCTTGTACACGTCCATGCACTCCGTCTTGTCCGCGGTCAGCGCGTCCGCGGACTCGGGCAGGTCGCCCGCCTCGGGCGCCTTCTGCTTCGGGTAGGTCGTGCCCTCCCGCCAGTCGCTGCCGATGGTCAGCGTGGTGGTCAGGGCGTCCGTGGCCCGCACCTGGCTGCTCGGGACGCCGACCGCCTTCGCCACCGACAGCGCGTTGGCCCGGCCCTGCTCGCCCGTGCTCTTCGGGTAGGTCACCAAGGTCCGGGCCTGCGGGTCCTGCCCGCTCGCGGCGACGGCGCGGGTGAAGCCCTCCTGCTGCAGCGCCGCCGCGATCGCGGCGGCCCGCTGGGGGACGGCGGCCCGCTGGTCACCGGCCGTGCCGTTGACGACGGAGACCGACAGCCCCGCGGCCGGCGCGGCGGCGGGCCCGGTGGCCTTCAGCGGGGCCGGGGACGGGCCGGCGTCCGTGGCCGTGCGCGCCTTGCCGCTCTTGTCGAAGGAGACGTCGTCGCGGAGCATCGCCCACAACTTGTCGGCGTCCTGCGGCCTGGGCACCAGGTGGTTGCGGTTCAGGGGGTCCTCGATCCACGGCATCGTCGTCATCGTGATGCGGTTCGTCGGGACCGACTTCAGCTGCATGCCGACGTCGTACAGCTCCTTGACCGTACCGATCTCCTCGGACACCTTCAGCGCCTTCGTCCCCGCCTCGGCCAGGCCCATCAGGCGGCCGGTGTCGGTGAAGACGTTCTGCTCCTTCAGCGTCCGGATCATCGCGTTCATGTACATGTGCTGCGCCTTGGCGCGCAGCGGGTCACTGCCCCAGGCGTGGCGGGTGCGCAGCCACTGCAGCGCCTCCTTGCCCTGCACCTTGTGCGTGCCGGCCTTCAGCTTCAGCCCGGAGCCGCCGCGCTCGCCGGACAGCGGCCGGTCCCACACGTTCTGGTTGACGCAGACCGGGACACCGCCGATGGCGTCCGCCATGTCCACCACTCCGGCGAAGTCGACCATCATCCAGTGGTCGATGTACACACCGGTCAGGTTCTGCCAGGTGGCGAGGGTGCAGCCCGGGCCGCCGCGCTGGAGCGTCTCGTTGATGATCGTGTTCTTCGCCGGGTACTTCTCCCCGGTCTCGGGGTCGACGCACGTGGGGATGTCCACCCGGGTGTCCCGCGGGATGCTCACCACGGACGCGCTCTCGCGGTCCGCCGAGACGTGCAGGAGCATCTGCACGTCCGCCAGGGGCTTGCTGCCGACGTTGTCCCTGCCGCCGCCGAGCTTGACGTTCTCCGCCGAGTTCCGGCTGTCGGAGCCGATGAGCAGGATGTTGAGCGGGGTCTGGCCCGCCGCGTTGGGACCGGTCTTCTTGACGTCGGACTCGCCGGCGTTGCGCTTGCCCTTGTCGATGTTGCCGTTGAGGTGGCGGTAGTAGAGGTATCCGGCGCCGGCCGTCCCGAGTATCAGGACCGACAGCACCATCGCGGACCAGCGCAGTATCCGGCGTCCGCCGCCGCGCCGCCCGCCGCGCCGACGGCCTCTGCCGCCTCTGCCGCCCTCGCCCCCGCCCGCGTCGGGTTCCGCCGTCCCCGGACGCTCGTCCTGGGCCGGGCCGCCCGAAACGCGCCGTGTGCCGCCCACGCGCACATCACTCTGCGCCATATCCCTGCCTCCCCACCCCACTGGCCGACCCACGGGTCTGCCCCGCGTCGTGTTCGGATCACGGGTGACCCGTGTCCGTCCGGACCACGGGTTCCCCCACTGCTCCGCCGGAGCACGGTCGTCCCCGCTTCTGGTTGGACCTCTGACATGCCCGGTCGGATGTACACCCGGTCGATTCGTCCGGGCTTGCTCCGTCCACCTGTGAGACGCAGGAAGGGACGGTCAGGTCACTTCGCGCACTGGACCTTGTCGGCCGTGGCCTTCTGCACCTCGTCCGGCACCTTGGCGGGAGTGGTGAGGGGCACCCCCGCCCCCTTGAAGTCCTTGCCGAGGGTCAGTGTCATCGCGGGCACTCCCTGGGAGTTGGTCACGCTCTCGCCCGGCTTCAGCGCGGATCCGGACAGGCCCATGATGGCGGCGAGCCGTCGCGCCTGGTCGGCCTGGTCGGGCGCGTACTCCAGCGTGGTCTTCGCCAGCGGGGCGGGCGCGTTGCCGGCGTTCTCCGACTTGGTCACGCCCTCCTGGACCTGGAGCCAGCCCAGGGTCTCCTGGGCGCTGCCGGCGACGGCGCCGCCGTTGAGGATCCGCACCCGCACCTCGGAGGCGTCCGCCTTGCTGCCCTTCAGCCGGGCGGCCTCGGCGGCCTTCTCCTTCTTCTTCTCCTGCTTGACCTCGGTCAGCGACACGTCGTCGCGGACCATCGCGAACAGCTGCTGGGCCTGTGGTTCCTTGAGGACCACCGTGGCCTTGACCTTCTCCGCCGGGTTGTCGTTGACGGGCACGGTGGCGAACGTGAGGTTCTTGGTGTCGAACTTGCCCAGTTCCGCGCCCAGATCGGCCAGCTTCTTGATCGTGCCCAGCTGCGAGTCGACGGTCAGCGCCTTGGTGGCCGCCTCGGCCAGCTTGAACATCTTCTGCGGGCTGGTGAGGGTGTCGTTGGACTTCAGCTTGCGCAGCATCGAGCCCAGGAACTGCTGTTGCAGCTCGATCCGGCTCAGATCGCCGCCCAGGCCCACGGAGTGCCGGGTGCGGACGAAGGCCAGGGCCTCCTCGCCCTCGATCGTGTGCTCGCCCTTGGGCAGGTCGAGCTTGGAGTCGGGGTCCTTGATGTCCTTGGCCAGACAGACGTCGACCCCGCCCACCGCGCTGGTCAGAGTCTTGACGGCGTTGAAGTCGGCCACCATGAAGTGGTCCATCTTCAGGCCGGTGAGCTCGGTGATCGTACGCATGGTGCAACTCGGCGTACGGTCCTGCTGCCCGAGGCTGTTGTTGAAGCGGGTGCGCTGTGTGCCCGGAATGACCTTCTCCGAGCCGTCGTCCTGCGTCGTCGGGCAGTCCGGGATGTCGGTGATCAGGTCGCGCGGGATGCTCAGCACCGTCGCGTTCGTACGGTCCTTGGACACGTGCAGTACGAGCGTGGTGTCCGCGTGGCCGGCGCTGTCCTTGTCTCCGTAGCCCGCGTTGCCCTTGCCGGTGCGCTTGTCGGTGCCGACCAGCAGGATGTTGATCGCGCGGTCCTTGCTGAACCCGCCGGTGCCGGCGCCGTCGTCGGAGACGGACGTGATGTTGTCGTTGAGGTGCTCGTAGTAGAGGTACGCGGCCGCGCTCGTGCCGACGAGAACGAAGGCCAGGGTGCCGCCGGTCCACAGCAGGACCTTCTTGCCCTTCCCCTTCTTCTGCACGGGACGGCGCCCGCGCCGCCCGGCGGCCGCCTCGGTGGGGGCGCCGGTGCGTCTGCGCGGGGAGGCAGCCTCACCGCCGGGTGCCGCGGTCCCGGAACGCCGGACGGGCTGGGTCCCGCGGGCGCGTGCCGTACCGCCCGCCCCGGCCGGGCCGCGGCCACCGGAACCACGGGGGCCGGGGACGGACGACTGCGCTGCGGAAGGGGCCAGTCGCAGTTCGTATTCGCCGGTGTTCGGGTTGAGTACCCACTGGTCTGCGGGATCGACGTCGTCCGCCCGCCCACGGCCTTGCGCGTCCACGGTTGCCTGTTCCTCCGTCGGGCCACGCGGCGCCCTCCCCCGGAAGGCGCACGGTGCTGGTCAAGCAGCGCACTCCTCCAGGACGGAGCTCGTGGGGGAGAGCACTGGATCGCACACACTATCCGCACACTTCGGCGTCAAGCGACGTGGGTGAGAAATTGCACGTTCTCACAACTGGGCAATTCCGCCCATTTGTTTGAAGGAAATTCGGCGAACGCGAAGGACATGCGTCTCACTTGGCGCACTCCACCTTGTCGGCGGTGGACTTCTGCACCCCCTCCGGTGCCTTCGTGGGCGCGGTGAGGGGGACCCCCGCCCCTTCGAAGTCCTTGCCGAGGGTCAGCGTCATCGCGGGCAGCCCCTGGTCGTTGGTCACGCTCTCGCCCGGCTTCATCGCGGACCCGGACAGACCCATGAGGTCGGCGAGGCGGCGGGCCTGGTCGGCCTGGTCGGGCGCGTACTCCAAGGTGGTCTTCGCGAGGGGGGCGGGGGCGTTGCCCGCGTTCTCGGACTTGGTCACGCCCTCCTCGTTCTGCAGCCAGCTGAGGGTCTCCTGGGCGCTGCCGGCGACGGCACCGCCGTTGAGGATCCGCACCCGGACGTCGGAGGCCGGGGCCTTGGTGCCCTTCAGGCGGGCGGCGACCGCGGCGGCCTCCTTCTTCTTCTGCTCCTTGACCGCGGTGAAGGAGACGTCGTTCCTGATCATGTCGAAGACCTGCGGGGCCGTCGACTCGTTGAGCACGACGGTGGCCTTGACCTTCTCCGCCGGGTTGTCGATCACCGGGACGGTCGTGAACGTCAGGTTCTTGGTGTTGAGCTTGCCCAGCTCCAGGCCGAGGTCCTTCAGCTTGCCGATGCTGTCCAGCTGCGAGTCGACGGTCAGCGCCTTGGTGCCCGCCTCGGCCAGGTCGAGCATCTTCGACGGGCTGGTGAGGGTGTCGTTGGACTTCAGCTTGCGCATCAGCGCGCTCAGGAACTGCTGCTGCAGCCCGATCCGGCTCAGGTCCCCGCCGAAACCGACGGCGTGCCGGGTGCGCACGAAGGCCAGCGCCTGCTCGCCCTCGATGGTGTGCATGCCCTTGGACAGCTTCAGGTGGGAGTCCGGGTCGTCGAGGTCCTTGCCCACACAGACCTCGACCCCGCCCACCGCGCTGGTCAGCGTCTTGACCGCGTTGAAGTCCGCGACCATGAAGTTGTCCGGCTTGACCCCGGTCAGCTCGGTCACGGTCCGCATGGTGCAGCTGGGCGTCCGGCCGTCCTGGCCGAGGCTGGTGTTGAAGCGGACCTGCTGCGTGCCCGGGATGATCTTCTGGGTGCCGTCCGCCTGCGTGGTCGGGCAGTCCGGAATGTCGGTGATCAGGTCGCGCGGGATGCTCAGCGCGGTCGCGTTCGACCGGTCCTTGGAGACGTGCAGCAGGATCGTGGTGTCGGCGTGCCCGACACTGCCCGCGTCGCCGTAGTTGGCGTTGCCCTTGCCGGTGCGCTTGTCGGTGCCGATCAGCAGGATGTTGATCGCCTTGTCCTTGCTGAAGCCACCGGTGCTCGCGCCGTCGTCGGAGACGGATGCGATGTTGTCGTTCAGGTGCTCGATGTAGAAGTACCCGGCACCCGCTCCGGCGACCAGCACGAACGCCATCGCGCCGCCGGTCCACAGCAGGACCTTCTTGCTCTTCGAGGCCTTCTTCGCCGGGCGTCGTCCGCGCCGTCCCGGCAGTGGCTCCTCGGGCGCCCCGCGGCGCCTGCGCTGCGGCGGCACCGCACGGCCGGGTGTCTCGGGCCGTGACCGGCCGGGCGTCTGCGCACGTCCGGCCGGCTCCGTACGTCCGCCCTCCCCCCTGCGGCCGCGTGCGGGCGGGGCGGCCTCGGAGGGGCGGGGCCTGCGAGGGGAGGGGACGCCCGACTGCGGCGCCGAAGTGCCCAGTCGCAGTTCGTACTCGCCGGTGTTCGGGTTGCGCACCCACTGATCTGCGGGGTCGATGTCGTCCGCCCGCCCACGGCCTTGCGCGTCCACGGTTGCCTGATTCCTCCGTCGGGGGACGCGGCGCCTTCCCCCTCCTAGGCGCCCGGGTCTCGGTCACACAGTGCGCGACCTCGGGACCGTCCCCCGGGGCCGGGCGCACCGGATCGCTCACACTAACCGGCCCTTTCGGCGCAGGGCGACGACGGTGACCCATGCCACGTCTCCACACTCGGGCAATTCGCCCATTACCGGGTGGAGAGTTCCTTGCCTTGGAGTGGCCTTGGTGCCCGCTTTACTCGCAGGTGTCCTCTGCTGCCGTGTTCCCCCGATACGTCGGTGGAGGAGAAACGGTGACGACGGGAGAGAGGGAAGGGCCCGGACGTGCGGGTCCGTACGGCCCGTCGAGCGCACCGGAGAGGCTCGGCGGGGCGGAAACCGGAGGGCCGTTCCCCGCCACGACCAGGGGCGCGTCCGTACGCAGCCGCTCGAAGAGCCGGTCCGCCGCGGGCTCCACGAGTTGGTCGCGATTGGCGTCGTACGCATACGACTCCCGGGGGACGGTCAGGAATTGCACTTGTTCCATGGGGATGTCGCGCAGACCGCGCACAAGATCGTACAAACCGCGCAAGCTGGCCAGTGCCGGGTCGGTGGTGAGGGACGACGTGGCGGCGTCCAGCACCGGGTACAGCTTCACCGGGTTCAGCAGGACGTCATTGCTGCGTACCTTGTTGACGAGTGCCCCGAGGAACCGCTGCTGCCGCTCCATCCGCTCGGTGTCGCTGCCGTCGCCGAGACTCTTGCGGGCGCGGACGTAGCCGAGGGCCTGCTCGCCGTTCAGTGTCACGTGCCCGGCGGGCAGCCGCAGCTTGGCGGCCCGGTCGTCGATCGGCTCCCGCAGGCACACCTCGACGCCGTCGACCGCGTCGACCATCTTCTTGAAGCCGTGGAAGTCGACGACGACGTGGTGGTCGATGCGGATGTCGGTCAGCTTCTCCACCGTCCGGATGGTGCAGGCCGAACCGCCCACCTGGAAGGCCTGGTTGAACATGGCGAACCGGGGCGCGCTGCGGGACCCGTCCGGGCGCCGGCAGCCCGGCAGGTCCACCATCAGGTCCCGGGGGAGGGAGACGGCGGTGGCGCTGCCCCGGCCCGCGGACAGGTGCAGCAGGATCGTGGTGTCGGACCGCTCGCTACCGGAATCCCGCCCGTAGCGGGCGTTGCCGGTCCCCTCACGCGAGTCCGAGCCGATCAGCAGGATGTTCCGGGCGTCCTTGACCAGCGAGGTGGGCCGCTCCTTGTCGTACCGCGCGAGCTCGGCGGCGGCCGCCTCGTCGGGCGTGATGTTCCCGCTGAGCTTCGCGTACACGGCCCAGCCGGCCCCGCCGGCCGCCAGGAGGAGAGCCGTGACCGCGAACGCCGTGATGCGCACCCACCGCTGTCGGCGCCGCCGCACCAGCCCCCGCCCGCTGGCGGATGCCCCCGCGCCCGGACCGACCCTGTAGCCCACGGCAGCAACCACCCCTCCTGAACCGGGAACGCCCCGCGCGCACTGCTCCTACGACCATGGCGCGGATGGCGGACGGGGGGCGGGTGGGGATGGACCGAACGGGGGAGAAGCCGGGCCGCCGCCCTGCCGTGCCGCCCGGGGCCTGCTGTGCGGGGCGGGCGGTGGCCGTGTCGGCCCCTGCCGTGCGGGGCGGGGGCCTGTGCTGCGGGGGCGTGTCCGCCGGCGAGATGCGGCGCAGGCGGTCCGCCGCGTCCCGGCCGGTGGTCGTGATGTCTTCCGGTGCGCGGTGCCCAGCGTCAGCGGTCCGCCGTGCCGCGGGCGATCACCGTGACCCGTTCGCTTTCCACCCGCTTGTCCAGCACGCCGTCCCCGGCCTGGTCCAGGTGCCGGCACGGCCGCCGCCCTGCCGTGCTGCCCGGGGCCTGCTGTGCGGGGCGGGCGGTGGCCGTGTCGGCCCCTGCCGTGCGAGGCGGGTGCCTGTGCTGCGAGGGGGCGTGTCCGCCAGCGAGACGCGGCGCAGGCGGTCCGCCGCGTCCCGGCCGGTGGTCGTGATGTCCTCTGGTGCGCGGTGCCCGGCGTCAGCGGTCCGCCGTGCCGCGGGCGATCACCGTGACCCGTTCGCTTTCCACCCGCTTGTCCAGCACACCGGCCCCGGCCTGGTCCAGGTGCCGGCACAGCACCACGGAACCGCCGGTGGCCAGCGGCCCGAACAGCCCGGCGTTCAACCCGTCCCACGTGTCGTACGGCAGCCCCGACAGGATCCGCGACCCGGGCCCGGTCAGCCCCAGCTCCGTCGCCTCGGCCCGGGCCCGCTCGACCACCTCGGCCCCGCTGAACTCCCGCCCGGCCACGATCAGCGCGGGCCCCTCGGGATCCACGGGTGCGTAGGGCACGAACCGGTCACCCTGCCCCGGCACCTCCACCGCGTAGTCGGTGAAGCCCTCGGGCACCTGCGGGAACCGTCCTCCGAGGGGCCGCAGCGCCATCGCGATCCGCGAACCGGAGCACGCCCGGGCCTCCTCCAGCCGGTCCGGCCCGCTCACCACGACGTCGGCCGTCCGGGCCTCCCCGGACACGTCCGCGACGACTCCCACCGACGCGCACGCCAGCAGCCACACCGCCGTCTGCCAGTGCGCGGGCAGCAGCAGCGCCACCCGGTCCCCGGGCTCGACGGACAGCTCGTCCTGGAGGAGGTTCGCGGTCTTGGCCACCCAATTGGCGAAGGTGGCCACGGACAGTTCGACCCGTTCCCCCGTGGCGTCGTCGTAGAAGGTCACCAGGGGGCGTCCCGGATCCGCGGCGAGCGCGGAACCCAGCAGGTCGGCAGGGGTGCGATCGGTGGCGTTCACCCGCGCAAGCGTACGCAACGCACCGGCCCCCGCCCAACGGCCCGCCCGGCGCCGGGCCCTGGATCCGCCACCGGTTCGGCCGAACCGGAACCGATGGACCGTCAACTCCCAAATAGACAGACTTGTACGACTATGTCCAAGATCAGGGGCATGCGTGGATTCCTTGCTTCCTCGATCGGTGTCACCTGCGCGGCCGCTCTGGCCCTCTCCCTCACCCCTCCCGCCCTCGCGGCGCCGGCGAGACCGGCGCCGGCCGCGGGTTCCCCGGCCATGAACCCGGCCGAGCGGCGCGAGGCCGAACCGCCCGCCGCCGGCAGCACCCAGTCCCTCCCCCTCGAACCCCTCACCCGCCCGCGCGCCACTCCCTCCGGCGCCACCGAGCTGGGCCTGTCCCGCCGCGCAGTGCGTCACTTCTCCCTCGTCGGCGTCATCTGGGACGACCCCGACGCCGAACTGCACGGCCGGGTCCGGGTCCGCACCCGAGCCGCCGGCTCCGGCACCTGGTCGGGCTGGCAGGACCTGGACACCCACAACGCCGAGCACGCCGCCGACCGGGGCACCCCCGAGAGGGCCTCGGGCCGCGTCCGCGGCGCCACCGCACCGCTGTGGGTCGGCGACTCCGACGGCGTGGAACTCCGGGTCAGCTCCGAGTCCGCCAGCAGAGCAGCCGCCTTCCGCGCGCGCCCCGCGGACAGCCGCAACCTGCCGGCGGCGCCCCCGCTGCCCTCGGGCCTCCGCCTCGAACTGGTCGACCCGGGCAAGGCCGACACCACATCCCTCGGCGTCGGGGGCCCCCGGGCCGCCGACGCCCGGAACGCCGAATCCTCCGCCCTCGTGGAGGCCTCCGCCGCCAACGCCGGCCTCGCCCCCCTCGGCGCCCGCCAGATCACGGCACTGAGCCGCGCGGGGACCGAGCAGGAATACCGCGCCTTCAACGCCGCCGGGCTGACGGAGCAGCAGCGGCAGGCGAAGCCCTACATCGGCCCGCGCCCGGGGATCGTCACGCGGCGCGGCTGGGGTGCGAACGAGGGGTTGCGGGAAAGCGGCCTCCGGTACACGAAGAAGGTCAAGGTGGCCTTCGTCCACCACACGGCCAGCGGCAACAAGTACCGCTGCTCGCAGGTCCCGTCACTCATCCGCGGTATCTACCGCTACCACGTCAAGAGCATGGGATGGCGGGACATCGGCTACAACTTCCTCATCGACAAGTGCGGAAAGATCTACGAGGGCCGCGCCGGAGGCGTGGCGAAACCGGTCCTCGGCGCGCACACGCTGGGTTTCAACAGCAACAGCATGGGGATCGCCGTCCTCGGGTCGTACGGCACCAAGAAGCCGTCGAAATCCGCGGTCAAGGCCATCGCCCGGCTGACCGCGTGGAAACTCGGGCTGTACCGGATGAACCCGAAGGGAAAGACCTACCTGAAGTCGGCCGGCAGCAACCTCCACCGGAAAGGCAAGAAGGTTCGACTGAACGTGATCTCGGGGCACCGGGACGGCTTCCAGACCGAGTGCCCGGGACGCAAGCTCTACGGAAAGCTCGGCTCGGCCCGCTCCAAGGCGGCCCGCTACCAGGGCCGCTGAGCACACGTTCACCGCCGTCGGGGGGCAGCGGGCGGCACGCCGCACGGCCAACGAAGGCGCCACGGAACGATCTGCATACACTGACCGGCCGAAAGACAGTTCGGCCGGTCCCGGCAGGAAGCAGAGACGACACGTGACTGAAGCGATCCTCCTGGTCGGCGGCAAGGGCACCCGGCTGCGCCCCCTCACGGTGCACACGCCCAAGCCCATGGTCCCGGCGGCCGGGGTGCCCTTCCTCACGCACCAGCTGGCGAGAGCGAGAGCGGCCGGTGTCGAGCACATCGTCCTGGCCACCTCCTACCTGGCCGAGGTCTTCGAGCCGTACTTCGGCGACGGCTCCGCGCTGGGCCTGCACCTCGAGTACGTCACCGAGGAGGAGCCGCTCGGCACGGGCGGCGCCATCCGCAACGTCGCCTCCCGGCTGCACTCCGGCCCCGACGACCCGGTCCTGATCTTCAACGGCGACATCCTGACGGGCCTGGACATCCGGGCCCTGGTCGACACCCACGAGACGACGGGCGCGGACGTCTCCCTGCACCTCACCAAGGTCACCGACCCGCGCGCCTACGGCCTGGTCCCCACCGACGACACGGGCAGGGTCCTGGCGTTCCTGGAGAAGCCGCAGACCCCCGAGGAGATCGTCACCGACCAGATCAACGCGGGGGCGTACGTCTTCCGCCGCTCGGTCATCGACTCGATCCCGCTGGGCAGGCCGGTGTCTGTGGAACGGGAGACCTTCCCCGGCCTGCTCTCGGCCGGCGCGCACCTCCAGGGCATGGTCGACTCGACGTACTGGCTGGACCTGGGCACCCCGGCGGCCTTCGTCCGGGGCTCGGCGGACCTGGTACTGGGCCGGGCCCCCTCGCCCGCCGTCCCCGGCCGCTGCGGCGACCGCCTGGTCCTGCCCACGGCCCGGGTCGCGTCCGACGCGAAGCTGGCGGGCGGCACGGTGGTCGGCGAAGGCGCCTTCGTCGCCGAGGGCGCGCGGATCTTCGGCAGCACGATCCTGCCGGGCGCGGTCATCGAGCCGGGCGCGGTCATCACCGACTCCCTGATCGGCACCCGGGCCCGCGTCGGCCAACGCTCGGTCCTCACCGGCACGGTCATAGGGGACGGCGCGGTGATCGGCCCCGACAACGAACTCCTGGAGGGCGCCCGCATATGGTGCGACGCCCGCATCCCGGCAGGAGCGGTCCGCTTCTCGTCGGACCAGTAGGGGGACAGGGGGCGGGTGCACCCGACTCCGCCCCTCACCCAGCTGCGGGCATGCGTGCCGCCGCCCTCTCCCCGCCCAGCTGCGGGCATGCGTGCCGCTAGGGGCGGCACGGGTGGGCGTGGGGGGTCCCCCCTGCTCGAGCGAAGCCGAGAGCCTGGGGGAGGCACCTCGTCGCGCCGAGCTGCGCACCCACCCGCCCCCAGCACCAGCGCCGAGCACCCGGAAACGGGTCAGCTCCTCACAGCTGCCCGATATCCCACCGAGGCATCTTCGGCGCCCGCCGCGCCGGCACCCTCCCGCTCAGCAGAATCAGCCGGGCCGCCCGATGCCGCTGCCCCGCATACGGCTCCAGCAGCTCCAGCATCGCCGCGTCGTCCGCATCCCGGTCCCCGGCCAGCGCCCACCCCACGATCCCGGGCAGATGCAGATCCCCCACCGTCACCTCGTCCGCCGCCCCGTGACTGCGCTGCACCGTCTCCGCTGAGGTCCACGGCCCGATCCCCGGCACCAGCTCCAGCCGTGCCCGAGCCGCTCCGGGCTCCATCCCCACGGCCTGCTCCAGCCGCGCGGCGACCCGCACCGCACGCAGGATCGTCGACGCCCGCTTGTTGTCGACCCCGGCCCGGTGCCACTCCCACGACGGGATCAGCGCCCACGTCCGCGGGTCCGGCATCACGTACATCCGCGCGGGCGCCGGCCCCGGCGCCGGCTCCCCGAACTTCCGCACCAGCAGCCGCCACGCCCGGTACGCCTCGTCGGTGGTGACCTTCTGCTCCAGGATCGACGGGATCAGCGACTCCAGCACGAGTCCGCTGCGCGTCAGCCGCAACCCCGGCCGCCGGTGCCGGGCCGACGCCAGCAGCCGGTGCCGCGGCACGAACGCCGACGGATCGTCCGCGGCCCCGAGCAGCTCCGGCAACCCCTCCAGCAGCCACTGGGCCCCGGGCCCCCAGGCCTCCCCGCGCACCCCGCCGCCGTACGCGCACACGCGCAGGGTCCCGGGCCCGGCCGGGGTGAGACTGGTGCGCCACACGGACCCGTCGGGGGTCGCCCGGAACGTCGGGTCGCCGGGCCCGCGCCGCAGCGGCCCGAGCACCAGGCCGAGGTCCAGCGGCCCGTCCGGCACCCATTCCCGCACCCGGCCCGGCCCCGTCGCCTGCCGCGGCACACCCGGGGGCACGGCGACATGCCCACCGCGCACTGTCGTGGGGGTGGGTCGCTGAGCGAACCGTCCTGCCATGAATGACGTCCTGGGATCCGTGAGGAGGAGGAGTGGCCCTACGAGCCTAGGCGCCGGCCCGGCCCTGTCACCGCACCTCGATGAAAGCCCCCGCGTCCCGCTCGGGCCGCGGCCGCGGTTCCCCGTCCGGATGCCCGACCGCCACCGCCCCCATCGGGTCCCAGTCCGCCGGCAGGTCCAGCGCCTCGCGCACCACGTCCCGGCAGAACATCGTCGACGAAACCCACGCCGAACCCAGCCGCTCCCCGGCCAGCGCGACCAGGAAGTTCTGCACGCCGGCACCGGCGGCGACCACGAACATCTCCCGCTCGGCGCCGTCCCGCCGCGGGTCGCCGTACGTGTGGGAGCCGTCCATGACCAGGCAGGGGACGACGAGGTAGGGCGCGTTGCGCAGCACGTCCCCGCGCCGGACCCGCTGGGCGATGGACTCCTCGCTCTTGCCGTCCCGCCGCAGGTCGGCGATCCACGCGTCCCGCATGGCGTCGAGCAGCCGCGTCCGCGACTCCTGCGACTCCAGCAGCACGAACCGCCACGGTGTCGTGTGGTGCGGCGCCGGGGCGGTCACGGCGGCGGCGACGGCCCGCCGTACGGCACCGGCGTCGACGGGCTCGTCCGTGAAGGACCGGACCGTGCGCCGCTGGGTCACGGCCAGCCGGACCGCCTCCGAGGTGCCGAGGCGGAACATGTCGTCGCGTGCGCCGCGGACCATGGCCCGCGCTCCCTCGCCGTCGTCGCCCCGCGCGACCAGGTGCCCGAGCCCGCGCACCACCGCGACGGGCAGCCCGGAGGCCTTGCCCTTGACGAGGTCGCCGGCGGCGGCGAGTTCGTCGGCGGTGGCGACGACGGTGGCACTGAGCGGATTGCCGTACGCGTCCGTGCCGCCGCGCAGATCGTCGAGCACGCACACCCCGGCGGCGCCGATCGCGACGTCCGTGAGGCCGGAGCGCCAGGGCCGGCCGAACGTGTCGGTGACCACGACCCCGACCTCGACGCCGAGGGTGTCGCGCAGTCCGTCACGGATGGCGCGGGCGGAGGCGTCCGGGTCCTCGGGCAGCAACAGCACCGTCCCGGACGGGGTGTTGGACGCGTCCACCCCGGCCGCGGCCATGACCAGGCCCTGCCGGTTCTCCACGATCCGCAGGGCGCCGCGCCGGGCCACCACCCGGACCGTCTCCGCGTCGATCGCCGCCTCCCGGTCGGAGGCCCGGACGACCCGGCCCTCCGCCTTGGACACGATCTTGGAGGTGACGAGCAGCACGTCCCCGTCGGCCAGGCCGGGCTCGGCGGCCGCGATCAGCTTCGCCAGGTCGTCCCCGGCCGCGACCTCCGGTATGCCGTCCAGAGCCCACACCCGGTATCCGGCGTCTCCCCGCGCATCACCGCTCACGCTCCCCGCACCTCCTCGGCCAGCGCCAGCGCCTCCTGGGCCATCCGCGCGGTCGCGTCGACGTCGCTCATCATCAGCGGCACGGCCCGGCAGCGGATCCCGGCCGCCTCGACCCGCTCCACCGCCCCGGCGTCCACCGAGTCGACGAGCCAGCCGTCCAGCAGGCCCGAGCCGTAGTGCTCGGCCACCGCCGTGGCGGTCGACTCGACGCCCACGGCGGCGAGCACCTTGTCGGCCATGCCCCGCACGGGCGCGTCACCGACGATGGGGGAGAGGCCGACGACCGGCACCCCGGCGTCGGCGATCGCCTCGCGGATGCCGGGCACGGCGAGGATCGTGCCGATCGACACGACCGGGTTGGACGGCGGGAAGAGGATCACGTCCGCCTCGCCGATGGCCTCCAGGACGCCGGGGGCGGGCTTCGCCTGGTCGGCGCCCACCGGCACGACCGCCCGGGCGGGCACCGAGGCGCGCATCCGCACCCAGTACTCCTGGAAGTGGATCGCCTTGGTCTCGCCGTCGATCTCGACGGCCACATGCGTCTCGACGCGGTCGTCGGACATGGGGATCAGCCGCACGCCCGGCTTCCAGCGGTCGCACAGCGCCTCCGTCACCGCGCTCAGCGGGTATCCGGCGCCGATCATCTGCGTCCGCACGATGTGCGTGGCGAAGTCGCGGTCGCCCAGGCCGAACCACCCGGGCCCGACGCCGTAGGCCGCGAGCTCCTCTTTGAGGTGGAAGGTCTCGTCGGTACGCCCCCAGCCCTGCTCCTCGTTGATGCCGCCGCCGAGCGTGTACATCACCGTGTCGAGGTCCGGGCAGACCTTCAGCCCGAAGAGGTGGATGTCGTCCCCGGTGTTGCCGATGACCGTGATGTCCGCGTCCGGGACGGCCCGCTTCAGACCACGCAGGAACCGGGCACCGCCGATGCCGCCTGCCAGAACCACAATGCGCATGGGCGACAGTCTTGCAGGCGGCTACGACATCCGGGTCAGGGAGCCACGGCACCCGGCAGGGCTCGCGCCTCGCAGTGCGGGGCCGTGTGCATCGGCATCTCGGTGAGGCCCGGGTAGTAGACGTGCAGGCTCACCGCCGGCTCCAGCGCGTCGTTCACCACCTCGTGCACGTACCCCGGCGCGAACACGCGCTGCGCGCCCGCCCGCAACGCGCGTGTGCCCCGTTCCGTGCGCTCGGTCAGCGTGCCGTCCAGGACGGTGAGCACACCGGAGGAGCGGCCGTGGTCGTGCAGCCCGCTGCCCTGCCCCGGCACCCAGGACAGCAGCCACACCTCGTAGCCCGGGCCGGTACGCAGCCGGTGGTACCAGCGGCTGGTCGCGTCGTAGCGGACGAGGTGCTCCCACTGGGAGCGGTCCTCGGCGATGGAGCGGGCCAGGCCGACGAACTCGGCGACGGTGGCCGGGTGCTCGCGCGGGGTCTGCAGGAGGTGGGTGACTTCGAGGATGTCGCCGGCGATCTGGAGGTCGCTGTCGCTGTTCATGGGGTGTGTGGTTCCTCAGTGAAAGAAGGTCAGAGGGAACGGCGGCCGAGAGTCGGGTGGCTCGGCCTTCAGCTGGAGCGGGTGTGGCTCAACAGCTGGAACAGAGACAGCTACAGCGAGCGCGGGCAGCACCGTGGGACCCGGCGGTGCGGGTCGAGGTGAGTGCCAAGTTCGCGAGCATGCCCACAAGGACACCGGTTCACACCTTCACTGTCAACTCGACACCCGGTATGTGGGACGTGGTTCACCTCATCCGGTCGATCGCTCAGATGAAAGGTTTGTTCATGGCCCGCCCGGGACACATGGCGTCCATCCGGGCGCACAAACCCCGTTGCGTAGTCGTGATCCGACTGTGATCCGTTTCGCTTCGCCGTGCGTGTCGGAACGAGATCGAACTCCTGGGCGTCCTTGTTCGTACAGGGCTGCGGGGGGTCCGGCGGAAGAAGTGAGCCCTCGCGGGCTCTATCGGTGTGTCAGGTTTTATGGTGATTTGAACACTTTCCGCATGGGCTTGGTTCCGCAGAGTGAATAAGGGGCTCAATAGCAGATCTCGGCTTGACTCGCCCGGAGCAGCACACTTGTAATTTCACTCGTGTCGTTCAGCCGGAATCGGTAACGGCTAGATCACGGGGACGCGAAGACAGACGAGGGGCGCACATGACCGAGACGGTGCAGCAACTGCTGGTCGACGACGCGGACGAGGAACTCGGCTGGCAGGAGCGCGCGCTGTGCGCCCAGACCGACCCCGAGTCCTTCTTCCCCGAGAAGGGCGGCTCGACCAGGGAGGCCAAGAAGGTCTGCCTCGCCTGTGAGGTCCGCTCCGAGTGCCTCGAGTACGCCCTCGCCAACGACGAGAGATTCGGCATCTGGGGCGGCCTGTCCGAGCGGGAGCGCCGCCGGCTGAAGAAGGCGGCCGTCTGACCCCCCGGCCCTCTGCGTGAACGGCCCGTCGCCCATGGGTTATCCACAGGCGGCGGGCCCTTCGTTGTGCAGCCGATAGTGTGGTCGCTCGTCCGAGACGCCCCGCCGCACCCACCGGGCGCGGGCGTCCACCGCAGTCCACCGAACCGGGGCCCGTACCTCGATGTCCGTGCACAGCCACCCGGCAGCTCCCCACGACTCCGCTGCCGCACCTGAGTTCCCGCGCCATGTGGTGACCGCGGTCCTCGTCTCCCATGACGGTGCCCGCTGGCTGCCCGACGCGCTCGCCGGGCTCCTCGCCCAGGAGCGACCCGTCCAGTACGCGATGGGGGCCGACACCGGCAGCTCGGACGCCTCCGCGCAGCTGGTCACCGACGCGCTCGGCGCCGACCGGGTGCTGCACCTCGCCCGCCGCACCGGCTTCGGCCAGGCCGTCGAGGAGTGCGGCCGCACCGCCCCGGTCCTCACCCCGGACGAGCTGCCGTACCTCAAGCGCCCCAGCGGCTGGGACCCGGTCACGCGCTCGTGGCGCGACGACGCCTACGACCTGCCCGAGCTCCCGCACGGCGAGCCGGTCCAGTGGCTGTGGCTGCTGCACGACGACTGCGCCCCGGCCCCGGACGCCCTGGCCCAGCTGCTGCGGGTCGTGGACAACGAGTACGCACTGGGCCGCGAGGACGTGGCGGTCGTGGGCCCCAAGCTCCGCGGCTGGTACGACCGGCGGCAGCTGCTGGAGGTCGGCGTCTCCATCGCCAACTCCGGCCGCCGCTGGACCGGCCTGGACCGCCGCGAGCAGGATCAGGGCCAGCACGACCACGTCCGGCCCGTGCTGTCGGTGTCCACCGCCGGCATGCTCGTGCGCCGCGACGTCTTCGAACAGCTCGGCGGATTCGACCGGCACCTGCCCCTCATGCGCGACGACGTCGACCTGTGCTGGCGTGCGCACGCGGCCGGATACCGCGTCCTGGTCGCACCCGAGGCGGTCGTCCGGCACGCCGAGGCATCCAGCCGCGAGCGCCGCACGGTCGACTGCGTGGGCCGCACCGCGGCCTCCCCGCACAAGGTCGACAAGGCCGGCGCCGTCTACACCCTGCTCGTCAACTCGCGTACGGCCGTGCTCCCCTGGGTGATCCTGCGGATCGTGCTCGGCACCCTGCTGCGCACCGTCGCCTACCTCGTCGGCAAGGTCCCCGGGCAGGCCGTCGACGAGATCCGCGGCCTGATGGGCACCCTGCTCCGGCCCGAGCGGATCCTCGCCGGGCGACGCGGCAGAGGCGCACCCCGGATCGACAAGGGCGAGCTGCGGGCGCTGTTCCCGCCGCCCGGCGCGACCGTCCGCGTCACCGTCGAGCAGGTCGCGGGCAGCCTCGTCGGCCGCTCCGACCCGGAGGCCGCGACCGGCGCCGGACGGCACGGCAGCGCCGTCGAGTCGGGCCCCGGCGGCGACGACGCCGACTTCCTGGAGATCGAGCAGTTCGCCCGTCTCAAGCGCATCGCGCGCAAGCCCGGCCCGGTGCTCTTCCTCGTCCTGCTGCTCGTCTCCCTGGTCGCCTGCCGCCAGCTCCTCGGCGGCGGCGCGCTCGCGGGCGGCGCCCTGCTGCCCGCCCCGACCGACTCCGCGGAGCTGTGGGCGCGTTACCTGGACGCCTGGCACCCGGAGGGTGCGGGCGGCACCTCGTCCGCGCCCCCGTACGTCGCGCTCGTGGCGATGCTGGCGTCCCTGCTGTTCGGCTCGACCGGCCTCGCCGTCACCGTCCTGCTCGTGTGCTCGGTCCCGCTGGCCGGAGTCACCGCCTACTTCGCCTCCCGTCCGCTCGTCGAGTCCCGGCTGCTGCGCGCCTGGGCCGCCGTCGTCTACGCCTTCCTGCCCGCCGCCACCGGCGCCCTCGCCGGCGGCCGCATCGGCACCGCCGTCCTGGCCGCGCTGCTGCCGCTCATCGCCCGCGCCGCCATCGCGGCCGGCGGCCTGGCGAACTCCACCGGAGCGCGCGGCGGCTGGCGGGCGACCTGGGCATACGCGCTGCTGCTGACCATCACCACCGCCTTCACACCGATCGTGTGGCCCATCGCGCTGCTCCTCGGCATCGGGCTGCTGGTACTGCGCCGGAGCGACATCACGGCCTACGGGCTGCGGTTCCTCGCCCAGCTCGGCACACCCCTGCTGCTCCTGGCGCCCTGGTCACTGACCCTGCTCCCGTCCGGCTTCTTCACGGAAGCGGGCCTCGCCTACGGCCCCTCGGCCGCCTCCCCCCTCGACCTGCTCGGCGCCAGCCCCGGCGGCCCGGGCACCGTCAGCGGCCTCATGCTCATCGGCATCGTGCTGGCCGCCCTCGCCGCCCTGCTGCGCTCGGAACGCCAGGCGGGCATCTGGACGGCCTGGGCGGTCGCCCTGACCGGTTTCGTCTTCGCGGTCCTGTCCAACAGCTCCACCTGGGCCGGACCGGCGACCCTCGTCTACGGCATCGCCCTCCTGGCCGCCGCCACGCTGGGCGCCGACGGAGCACGCGCGCGCGTGGCCGAGCAGAGCTTCGGATGGCGCCAGCCGGTCGCCGTGCTGATCGCCTTCGCCTCGGCCGCGGGTCCCCTGCTCATCGCAGCCGGCTGGATGATCCGCGGCGCCGACGACCCCTTGGAGCGACGGGACCCGACCCAGGTCCCCGCCTTCGTCGCCGAGGAGAGCAGCACCCGGGACCAGGCCCGCACCCTCGTCCTCGACAGCGACTCCGCCGCCCGCGTCGGCTACATGCTGGTCCGCGGCTCAGGCGCCCGCCTCGGCGACGGCGAGATCGCCGCGGCCGACGGCGAGAACAGCGGGCTCGACAAGGTCGTCGCCAACCTCGTCGCGGGCTCCGGCGCCGACCAGGCCGACCAGCTCGGCGGCTTCGCCGTGCGCTACATCCTGGTCCACCGGGGCGCGCCCCGCGAGGTCACCCGCGTCCTGGACGCCACACCCGGCCTGAGCCGGCTCAGCCAGCAGGCCGGCGGCGCGCTGTGGCGCGTCAACCGCGAAGTCGCGCGCGCCACCATCGTCCCCGCCTCCGGCGCCGGCACCCCGCAGCCCGTCGCCGCCGGGCCCGTCGACATCCACACCACGATCCCGGCCGGCGCGGCCGGACGCGTGCTGCGCCTCGCCGACTCCGCCTCCGACGGCTGGACCGCCACCCTCGACGGCAAGCCGCTGACCCGCACCACGGTCGACGGCTGGGCCCAGGGCTTCCGGCTCCCCGCCACCGGCGGCACGCTGGACGTCACCCACGACGACCCGGTCGGCCACACGGCCTGGCTGTGGACGCAGGGCCTCCTCGCGGTCGTCCTCGTGGTGCTCGCCCTGCCCGGCCGGCGTCGCGACATCGACGACGACCTCCCCGACGAGCCGGCGGTCCCGGCCGAGGCCGTCACCGGCGAGGGCCGCCGCGCCCGCCGCCTGCGTGCCCAGGCGGAGGCCGAGTCCGAAGAGACCGCCGTCCCCGAGGAGTTCGAGCCCCCGCAGCCCCCGCAGCCCCCGGTGGCGGTGCCCCAGCAGCAGAACCACGGCCAGTGGGACGACGCCGGCTACCAGGGCAGCGGCGCGTACCAGGGCTACGGCGACCCGTACCAGAACGCCCCGTACCCGGCGGACGCCTACGGGCAGCACTACCAGGCGGACCCGTACCAGGACGGCCAGTACGACCCGTACGCCTACGGCGGCCAGGGCCAGACCCCGTCCTACGGCCATCAGGGATACGACCAGGCCTACGACCAAGGCCAGAACTACGGCACGCCGTACGACCCGGAGCAGCAGCACCACCCCCACGGCACGGGCAGTGAGCGTCCCGACGGGAGCCAGCAGTGAACCGCACCACCCTGTCCCTGATCGCCGGCACGACCGCGCTCGCCGCCGTCACCGGCTTCGCCGCGCTGTCCGCTCCGGACGACGCCCCGGGCCCGGGCACGGCCAAAGCGGCCGCCCAACTGCCCGTGGAGCGCACGAGCCTGCTGTGCCCGGCGCCCAGCACGTCCGACCTCGCCGAGACGTCCTACACCTCCTTCACGCCCGTCACGAAGGGCACCGGGAGCGGCGGCAAGGCCGAACTCGGCGCGGCCACCCAGGAGTCGGCGGACGCGGCGCCCGACGGCAAGGACACGGGCGACGGCAAGTCCGGCGGCAAGGACGGCGGGAAATCCGGCAAGGACAAGCCCGCCGAGCCCGTGCTGACGCCCAAGGAGCCCGGCAAGCCGGTCACCGGCGACAGCTCCGGCGGCGACGCGCCCGCGCTCGTCGGGACCGCGGACGGCAGATTCGCGCCCGGCTGGACCGTCCAGGAGACCACCGAGGTCGCCGCTGGCACCGGGCGCGGCCTGCAGGGCGTCAACTGCACCGCCCCGGACACCGACTTCTGGTTCCCGGGCGCCAGTACGCAAGCCGACCGCACCGACTACGTCCACCTGACGAACCCGGACGACTCGGCCGCCGTGGTCGACATCGAGCTCTACGGCAAGGACGGCGCCCTGAAGTCCGCGGTGGGGGAGGGCATCACGGTCCCGCCGCACGCCGCCGAGCCGGTCCTGCTGTCCACCCTCACCGACGAGCGGCAGACCGACCTCACCGTGCACGTCAACGTCCGCAGCGGACGCGTCGGCGCCGCCGTGCAGGCCCTGGACGACAAGCTCGGCGGCGACTGGCTGCCGGCGTCCACGGACCCGTCGGGCAGCCTGGTGATGCCCGGCATCCCCAAGGACGCCACCTCCGTGCGCCTGGTCGCCTTCACCCCCGGCGACGCCGACGCGGACCTCAAGGTGCGCCTCGCCTCCCCTTCCGGGCTGATCACCCCGGCCGGACACGAGACCGTGCACGTCAAGGGCGGCATGACGACCGCCACCGACCTGGGTGACGTCACCCGCGGCGAGGCGGGCTCCCTGGTACTGACCCCGACGGACCGGTCCGTGCCGGTCGTGGCGGCCCTGCGGGTCGTGCGCGGCAAGGGCGACAAGCAGGAGACGGCGTTCATCCCGGCCACCCGCCCGGTCGGCACACGCGCGACGTCCGCCGACAACAGCGGCAAGGGCAGCACCCTTTCGCTGACGGCCCCCGGCGCCGCCGCCACGGTCAAGGTCACCGCCTCGGCCGGCAGCGAGGGCGGCACACCGGTGTCGAAGACGTACACGATCAAGGCAGGCACGACCCAGGACGTCGAGCCCCCGGTCCCCGGCGGCCTCAAGGGCACCTACGCGCTCACGGTCGAGCCGGTCTCCGGCGGCCCGGTCTACGGGGCCCGCACCCTGGCGGCGGACGAGGACGGCGTCCCCGCCTTCACCGTGCAGACACTGCCGGACGACAGGGGGACGGTGGCCGTACCGGAGGCGGACGAGGACCTGTCGGTGCTCCAGAGGTAGGCCGGCCATCTCTCCGGAAGCAGGCCGGCCGTCTCAGCCCTGGTCCTCGCCGTACCTCGGATCCACCGTCTCCGGCGTCAGCCCGAGGAGCTCGGCGACCTGCTCGACGACGACCTCGTGCACCAGCGCGGCCCGCTCGTCGCGCCCCTTGGTGCGGATCTCGACCGGCCGCCGGTAGACGACCACCCGGGCGGGGCGGCCGTCGCGCGCGCTGATCGTGCCCCCGAGCGGCACGGCCTCGTCGTTCCACGCCTGGCCCGGCCCGTCGAGCCGCGGCACCTCGAGGACCAGGAAGTCGATGTCCGCGAGTTGCGGCCACCGCCGCTCCAGGCGCTCCACGGAGTCCTGCACCAGATCGGCGAACGCCTCCGCGCGGCTGGCGGCGAGCGGCACCTGCGGCGGTGCGATCGGGCCGCGCATGCCCCGCCCGTGGCGATCACGGCGGCGGGGCCCGGGGGCGGCGGCACGGGGCGTTACGGGCTTGTCCATCACTGGTGAAGGGTAGTCCCCGCCGCGCCCCCACGCCCGGCACCGCACGACGGCAAGGGCGGCTTCCGGCCGCCGCCCTGGGGCATGTCGTTACATGACCATTCAAGCCAAGGTTGGACTGAAATCCGTATCCCGGCGAGAGCTGCGCCCTCACGGTATTTGAGGGTTTTGTGATGACTCTCGATCGTTTGCGGGGGCGATCTCCTCTTCGGGCGCCGATGTCCTGCCAGGTCAGGAAGGTGCGCCCGAAAGGGTGTGTGCGGCGTTTCACAGCACGACACGGGGGAGTGACCTGGTGGAGAGTCGTCGCGGCCCGCTCAAGAGTGCGGTACCGTCCAACATCGTGAGCCCTGTACGTCGCTGTTCGCGCACCGCCTGCGGCCGTCCCGCCGTCGCGACGCTGACGTACGTCTACGCCGACTCGACCGCGGTCCTCGGCCCGCTCGCCACCTACGCCGAACCCCACTGCTACGACCTGTGCGCCGAGCACTCCGAGCGCCTCACCGCCCCGCGCGGCTGGGAGGTCGTCCGGCTCCTCGACGGTTCGGCCCCGGCCCGCCCCAGCGGCGACGACCTGGAAGCGCTTGCCAACGCCGTGCGCGAGGCGGCCCGTCCGCAGGAGCGGGCGGCCGAGGCCGGCGGCGCGGGCCGCGGAGCCGACCCGAGGGAAGTCGCGCGGCGCGGCCACCTGCGTGTCCTGCGATCGCCCGACAACTGACCCCGCCGGGGTCCGGCGCCTGCGCACACCCATCCCGAAGCCGGGGTCCGCTGTCGGTGACGTGCCCGGTCGCGGCCGTCCCGAGCATCCGCCCCGGACCTGACGCCGCCCTGACCTGAGGTTACGGCTGGGAGTCCTCTTGGCGTCCGCCCGGCGCGCTGCCGAGGGGCGAGGGTAGTTTGTGCGGACCGACAGTACTTTTTCAGGAAGGTTGGCCGTGGCTGCTGATCTGTCGCAGGTCGTGAAGGCGTACGACGTACGCGGGGTCGTCCCCGACCAGTGGGACGAGTCCCTGGCCGAGCTCTTCGGAGCGGCCTTCGTACGGGTCACCGGCGCGAGCGCCCTCACGACCGGGCACGACATGCGGCCCTCCTCCCCGGGCCTGTCGCGGGCCTTCGCGCGCGGGGCGGCAGCCCTGGGCGCCGACGTGACGGAGATCGGCCTCTGCTCGACGGACCAGCTGTACTACGCCTCGGGCGCCCTCAATCTGCCGGGCGCCATGTTCACCGCCTCCCACAACCCCGCGCAGTACAACGGCATCAAGATGTGCCGCTCGGGCGCCGCTCCCGTCGGGCAGGACACCGGCCTCGCGGAGATCCGTGAACTCGTCGAGCGCTGGAGCGAGTCGGGCGCGCCGGAGCCGGCCGCGCGGGCGGGCACCATCACCGGCCGCGACACGCTGTCGGACTACGCGGCCCATCTGCGCTCCCTGGTCGACCTGACCGCCATCCGCCCCCTGAAGGTCGTCGTCGACGCCGGCAACGGCATGGGCGGGCACACCGTCCCCGAGGTCTTCGCCGGCCTGCCCCTGACGCTGGTGCCGATGTACTTCGAGCTCGACGGCACCTTCCCCCATCACGAAGCCAACCCCCTCGACCCGGCCAACCTCGTCGACCTGCAGAAGCGGGTCCGCGAGGAGGGCGCCGACCTGGGACTCGCCTTCGACGGCGACGCCGACCGCTGCTTCGTCGTCGACGAGCGGGGCGAGCCGGTCTCCCCGTCGGCGATCACCGCCCTGGTCGCCTCCCGCGAACTGGCCCGGCACGGCGGCAAGGGCACGGTCATCCACAACCTGATCACGTCCTGGTCGGTGCCCGAGGTCGTCGAGGAGAACGGCGGCAGCCCGGTCCGCACGCGTGTGGGCCACTCCTTCATCAAGGCCGAGATGGCCCGCACCGGCGCGATCTTCGGCGGCGAGCACTCCGCGCACTACTACTTCCGCGACTTCTGGAACGCCGACACGGGCATGCTGGCCGCCCTGCACGTCCTGGCGGCCCTCGGCGGCCAGGACGGCACCCTGTCCTCCCTCGTGGCCCAGTACGACCGCTACGCGGGCTCCGGCGAGATCAACTCCACGGTCGCCGACCAGCAGGCCAGCCTCGCCGCCATCCGTTCCGCGTACGGCAACCGCGAGGGCATCACCCTCGACGAGCTCGACGGCCTCACCGTCTCCGCCGCCGACTGGTGGTTCAACGTCCGCCCGTCCAACACGGAGCCGCTGCTGCGCCTGAACGCGGAGGCGAGGGACGCCGGGACGATGGCCCGGGTGCGGGACGAGGTGCTGGGGATCATCAGGGGCTGAGGCCCCGCCCCCACCGGCGGTAATCTGACCAGGCACGACCCGAAGCGCCCACACCCCCCGGAGAAGCCCCATGCCCCTCGAATCCGGCCTCCTCGAGATCCTCGCCTGCCCGGCCTGCCACTCCGCCCTCACGGAGCAGGACACCGAGCTGATCTGCACCGGCGCCGACTGCGGCCTGGCCTACCCGGTCCGCGACGGCATCCCCGTCCTGCTCGTCGACGAGGCCCGCCGCCCCGCGTGAGGGCCGGGTGCGCACGCACCCGAGCGACACCCCGGTGCACATGACGCCGGGCCCAGCGGGCACGATCCAGGACACGTCACAACGGACCCCGGCGATGGGAAGCTGCCGCCCATGCTCGACGAATCGCTGCTCGACTCTCCGGAGGGCCTCGCCGAGGCCGACCACCGCGGGCTGCTCCGCGGCGCCGCGGAAGCCGGCGCCCGCGTACGCACCGCCGCCCGCCACGCCGCAGAGGCGGGCGTCCACGACCTCAAGCCGGACGGCCGCCCCCGCGCGGTCCTCATCGCCGGCCCGGGTGCCGCCGCCACCCACGCCGCCGACCTGATCGGCACGCTCGCCGGCGCCGGCAGCCCGGTCACCCGCCTCGCCCCCACCGGCGTCGCCCCCGCCGCGGGCGCCCTGCGGTGGGAACTGCCCGGCTGGGCCGGCTCCGTGGACCTCCTGCTGATCACCACCCCGGACGGCACCGAACCCGGACTGTCGCTGCTCGCCGAGCAGGCCTATCGCCGGGGCTGCACGGTCGTCGCCGTGGCCCCCGCCCGTACCCCGCTGGCCGAAGCCGTCGCCGGCGCGCACGGCCTGTTCGTCCCCATGGCGACCGCCCCCTACGACCAGGACGAACCCCTCGCCGCGTCCGCCCCGGGCGTCCTGTGGGCCCTGCTCACCCCGCTGCTGGCGCTCCTGGACCGCACCGGCGTGCTCGCCGCCCCGCCGGACGCCCTCGGCAAGGTCGCCGACCGGCTCGACCGCGTCGCCGAACGCTGCGGCCCGGCCATCGCCACGTACAGCAACGCCGCCAAGACCCTGGCCGCCGAGCTGGCCGACGCGCTCCCCCTCGTCTGGACCGAAGGCACCTCGGCGGGTCCGGCGGGCCGCCGCTTCGCCGCCGCCCTCGCCGAGCTGTCCGGCACCCCCGCCGTCGTCGCCGAACTCCCCGAGGCCCTCGCCGCCCACGGCGCGCTGCTCGCCGGTCCCCTGGCCGCCAGCGCCGACCCCGACGACTTCTTCCGCGACCGCGTCGAGGAACCACCCGCCCTGCACGCGCGCGTGGTGCTGCTGCGCGACCGCCCGATCGGCGGCCTCACCGCCGCACCCGGCGCCCGCGACCTCGCCCTCAGCCACGACACACCGATCAGCGAACTCGAACCGGAGGCCGGCGGCGAACTGGAGACCCTCGCTGAGCTGATCGCCATCACGGATTTCGCCGCGGTTTACCTGGCGCTCGCTTCCAGGGCCTGATCTTGCCAGGGACACCCTGACGCGCCCGTACCCCGCACAGCAGAGAGAACCCCATGGACCGCCTCGACAACACCATCCGCCCCTACGCCTGGGGATCCACGACCGCCATCCCGCGGCTGCTCGGTGCCGAACCGACCGGCCGACCGCAGGCGGAGATGTGGATGGGCGCCCACCCGGGCGCACCCTCCCGCACCGGCCGGGGCACGCTCGTCGAGGTCGTCGACGCCGACCCGGAGAAGGAACTCGGGCCCGCCGCCGTCGCCAGATTCGGCCCCCGGCTGCCCTTCCTCCTCAAGATCCTCGCCGCGGGCGCCCCCCTCTCCCTCCAGGTCCACCCCGACCTCGCCCAGGCGCAGCAGGGTTACGCGGAGGAGGAGCGGCGCGGCATCCCCGTGGACGCCCCGCACCGCAACTACAAGGACGCCAACCACAAGCCCGAACTGATCTGCGCCCTCACCGAGTTCGACGGCCTGTGCGGCTTCCGCGCCCCCCTGGCGGCAGCGGCTCTCCTCGACGACCTCGGGGTCGACTCCCTCAAGCCCTACGTCGACCTGCTCCACGCCCACCCCGAGGACGCCGCCCTGCGCGAGGTCCTCACCGCGATCCTCACCGCCGACCCCGACGAGATGTCCCGCACGGTCACCGAGACGGCGACCGCCTGCACCCGCCTCGGCGGCGCCTACGCCCCCTACGCCGACATCGCCCACCACTACCCGGGCGACCCCGGCGTCCTCGCCGCGATGCTGCTGAACCACGTCCGGCTCCAGCCCGGCGAGGCCCTCTACCTCGGCGCCGGCGTCCCGCACGCCTACCTGAACGGCCTCGGCGTGGAGATCATGGCCAACTCCGACAACGTCCTGCGCTGCGGCCTCACCCCCAAGCACGTCGACGTCCCCGAACTGCTGCGCATCGTCCGCTTCCTCCCCGGCGACCCCGGCGTGCTGCGCCCCGAGGCCTCCCCGGACGGCGAGGAGGTCTACGAGACCCCCATCGACGAGTTCCGCCTCTCCCGCTACGTCCTCCCCGAGGCGGGCGCCGCCCACGACCTCACCCGCCCGGCCCCGCAGATCCTGCTCTGCACGGCCGGCACCGTCCGGGCCGGCGAGCACGACCTCACCCCCGGCGCGTCCGTCTTCGTCCCCGCCGGCGAAAAGGCCGAAGTGTCCGGAACGGGAACGCTTTTCCGGGCCACCGTCGTCGCCTGACCGTTTCGAAGCGCCCCGTGCTGGTGACCTGACTCACCGCTCTCGCGGCGGGCTGCAACAATGGCCCACCGTCAAGCACGGGCAAAGCCACGGGCACGCACCAACACGGTCGCCCGGGCCCTGGAACGGCATACGAAGGGACAACGCGAACATATGAGCGCGTCAGGCGGCACCAAAGCGATCGTGGCGGCACTGGCCGCGAACCTCGCGATCGCGGTAGCGAAGTTCGTGGCGTTCATCTTCAGTAACTCGTCGTCGATGCTCGCCGAGTCCGTCCACTCGCTCGCCGACTCCGGCAACCAGGCGCTGCTCCTGCTCGGCGGCAAGAAGGCCAAGCGCGAGGCGACCCCGCAACACCCCTTCGGCTACGGCCGCGAGCGCTACATCTACGCCTTCCTCGTCTCCATCGTCCTCTTCTCGGTCGGCGGCATGTTCGCCCTCTACGAGGGCTACGAGAAGATCAAGCACCCGCACGAGCTGACGCACTGGTACTGGCCGGTCGGCGTCCTCGTCTTCGCGATCATCGCCGAGTCCTTCTCCTTCCGCACGGCCATCAAGGAGTCCAACGCCCTGCGCGGCCGCCGCTCCTGGAAGGACTTCGTCCGCCACGCCAAGGCCCCCGAGCTCCCGGTCGTTCTCCTGGAGGACCTCGGCGCCCTCGTCGGCCTGATCCTCGCGCTCGGCGGCGTGGGTCTCGCACTGCTCACCGGCGACAGCGTCTGGGACGGCATCGGCACCCTCTGCATCGGTGTCCTGCTCATCCTGATCGCCCTGGTCCTCGCCGCCGAGACCAAGTCGCTGCTGCTCGGCGAGTCCGCCGGCGTCGAGGAGACCCAGAAGATCGAGGCCGCCCTCGTCGACGGCGACACGGTCACCCGCATCATCCACATGCGCACGCTCCACCTCGGCCCCGAGGAACTCCTCGTCGCCGCCAAGATCGCCGTCCAGCACGACGACACGGCCACCGAGATCGCCGCCGCTATCGACGCCGCCGAGGCCCGCATCCGCGACGCCGTCCCGATCGCCCGCGTGATCTACCTGGAGCCGGACATCTACAGCGAGAGGGAAGCGGCCAAGGGCCCCGACCCCGAGGCCTCCCCGGGCGGCCCCGCCACCCACCCCACCGAGCACTGACCCTTCCTCTCCGGCCCACGGGGCCCGCCGAACCACTCGGCGGGCCCCGTCCGGTTTCCGGGCTCCGCCACCCGCCGGTCGTGCGGCCCGTCCTCCGGTCCGTCACATGATCGGCTCGATGTGTTCGCCCACGGACTGGGGATCGCACCCGCGCCCGGTGTAGCTTGGGACGGAGCCAGACGTCGCTGCTGATGGCGGTCGGGCGGTCCCGAAGCGGACCGACCGAGGGAGAGAGGGCCTCCGACGGACTGCGCTGCGCGCACGCGGGCATGCCTGTGTCCTCTTCCGGGCACCCCTGTGTCCGCCGCCGCGCAGACCAGCCGTACCCACCCTCGACCCACACCCCGAGGAGCAGCTCGCAATGACGACTGTCGAGAACCGACAGGACTTCAAGGTCGCCGACCTCTCCCTGGCCGAGTTCGGCCGCAAGGAGATCACCCTCGCCGAGCACGAGATGCCCGGCCTGATGGCGATCCGCAAGGAGTACGCCGAGGCGCAGCCCCTGGCAGGCGCCCGTGTCACCGGCTCCCTGCACATGACGGTGCAGACCGCCGTGCTCATCGAGACGCTGGTCGCCCTGGGCGCGCAGGTCCGCTGGGCCTCCTGCAACATCTTCTCCACCCAGGACCACGCGGCCGCCGCCATCGCCGTCGGCCCGAACGGCACGCCCGACAACCCGCAGGGTGTTCCGGTCTTCGCCTGGAAGGGCGAGACCCTTGAGGAGTACTGGTGGTGCACCGAGCAGGCGCTGACCTGGCCGGACAGCCCCACCGGCGGCCCCAACATGATCCTGGACGACGGCGGTGACGCCACCCTCCTGGTCCACAAGGGCGTCGAGTACGAGAAGGACGGCAAGGTCCCCTCGCCCGACACCGCCGAGTCCGACGAGCACCGCGTCATCCTGGAGCTCCTGACCCGCACCCTGGGCGAGAACCCCCAGAAGTGGACCCAGCTGTCCTCGGAGATCCGCGGCGTGACCGAGGAGACCACGACCGGCGTCCACCGCCTGTACGAGATGCAGCGCGACGGCGTCCTGCTGTTCCCGGCGATCAACGTCAACGATGCCGTCACCAAGTCGAAGTTCGACAACAAGTACGGCTGCCGCCACTCCCTGATCGACGGCATCAACCGCGCCACCGACGTCCTCATCGGCGGCAAGACCGCGGTCGTCTTCGGCTACGGCGACGTCGGCAAGGGCTGCGCGGAGTCCCTGCGCGGCCAGGGCGCCCGGGTGATCGTCACCGAGATCGACCCGATCTGCGCGCTGCAGGCCGCGATGGACGGCTACCAGGTCGCCACCCTCGACGACGTCGTCGACAAGGCCGACATCTTCATCACCACGACCGGCAACAAGGACATCATCATGGCCTCGGACATGGCCAAGATGAAGCACCAGGCGATCGTCGGCAACATCGGTCACTTCGACAACGAGATCGACATGGCCGGCCTCGCCAAGATCCCCGGCATCGTCAAGGACGAGGTCAAGCCGCAGGTCCACACCTGGACCTTCCCCGACGGCAAGGTGATCATCGTCCTGTCCGAGGGCCGCCTGCTGAACCTGGGCAACGCCACCGGCCACCCCTCGTTCGTGATGTCCAACTCCTTCGCGGACCAGACGCTGGCCCAGATCGAGCTGTTCACCAAGCCCGACGAGTACCCGACCGGCGTCTACGTGCTGCCCAAGCACCTCGACGAGAAGGTCGCCCGCCTCCACCTCGACGCGCTCGGCGTGAAGCTGACGACGCTGCGCCCCGAGCAGGCCGAGTACATCGGCGTGAAGGTCGAGGGCCCGTTCAAGCCGGACCACTACCGCTACTGAGCCGAGCAGCACCGCTGCCGGCCGGCCGGTAACCGGTCGAATCCCCGAGGCAGGCCCCCGCACCCCCGTGCCGGGGGCCTGCCCCGTTCGCCCGCCCGGCGACCGGCCCAGCCCGTCAGGACCCAGGACTCCCATGCCCCGCGGCCGCTATTCGCTCCACGATCCGCACGATCACACCCCCCTCGCAGACGAACACTTCCAGTGCGCCCCCGGCCCCTCGGGCTGGCGCTACGTCTCCCAGCTGACCACCCCCACAGGGGATCACCACGGCTCCGTCGACCTCACTCTCGACGAACTGGGACGACCCCTCCGCCTCGAACTCCACGCCGCCGCCTGGCAGGTCCGCGGCGCAGCCCTCGACGGCGTCACCTGGGTCCGCACCGACCCCACCGGGACCGAGGCCACGGAAGGCAATGTGCGCGCCCACGCCTTCACCGGCACGTCCCCGGCGTTCCTCGTCGCCACCGCCCGTCTCCTGCGCCTCACCCCCTCCACAGCCGCCACCCGCGTACGCCTGGTCGCTTTCACGGATCCGGTCCTCGCCCCCCGCACCGTGGACCAGTCCTGGGCCTTGCTGGGAAGCGAAGCACACGCCACTGACAACGGTCCCCTGACCGTGGACGAATACCAGGTCACAGCCCTGGACACAGGCGAGCAGCACACCGTGCACCTCGCCGGGGACGTGGTGCTCGCAGCCCCCGGCATCGAGCTGGAAGACCTGGAATCACCACCGTCGGTGTTCACCTGAGCGGACAGCCGCGCGCCGCCGGCACAGGCCCCGTGCTACGCCGGCGGCACGAACCCGGTGCGGGGCCGCTCGCCGGCCGGGACCGACGGTGGCATCGCCGACGCCGCGGGTCGCTCCCCGCTTGCCGCCTCGGACACCGCCTCTGGCACCTCAGCCGGCGGTCGGAAGCCGCCCGCGGCGCCGTCCACGGCGGAAGCATCGACTTCGGCGACCGGGTCGACAGGCACCGCGACGGCGG
Source organism: Streptomyces sp. NPDC029041 (assembly GCF_040637515.1). Classification (NCBI taxonomy): domain Bacteria; kingdom Bacillati; phylum Actinomycetota; class Actinomycetes; order Kitasatosporales; family Streptomycetaceae; genus Streptomyces; species Streptomyces sp. NPDC029041. Next base: position 624,971 of record NZ_JBEZWO010000005.1, read on the forward strand.
CGGACGTCGCCGCCGGGGCCGCCTCGCGCCCGAAAGCCCGCCGCACCTCCCGCGCCTGCCGTTCCTGCACGACCGCCGCCAGATACGCCGCCGGCGGCACACCGTGGGGTACCGGTGCCCCCGTACGCTCCGCCACATCAGCCGCGAGCCGCTCCGCCATCGACCAGCCCACCTGGGGATCCAGCTGCTGCATACGCGTCAGGTACTGCCGGACCGCGAGCCACAGGCCATCGGGCACCGCCGACAGATCGAGCCCCGAGAACCGCCCCGCCAGCCAGGGCGGTGGAGGCGGTACGAAACCCGTCCGCGCGACCGGAATCCGCTCCCGCACGACGAGCGTCCCGGCGAACACATCGCCCAGCCGCCGCCCACGCGCCGAGACGAACGAGGCGACGCAGGCGACGATGCCGAAGGTCATGAGGATCTCGATCACCCCGATCAAGCCCCTCACCAGCGCGTGCCGGAACCGGATGGGTCCTCCGTCGTCCCGCACCACACGCAGACCGCAGGCCATCTTCCCGAGCGACCGCCCGTGACTGAGCGTCTCCACCGCGATCGGCCCGCCCACCAGGACGAGAACGAACGACGCGATGGACAGCGCCGTCCGCGCCGCCTCGTCGAGGGAGGCCGTGGAGATGACCAGCACGACGGTCACCGCGATGTAGACGGCCACGACCGCCACCAGATCGAGCAGCACGGCCAGCGCCCTGCTGGGCAGCCTCGCGGGGCGCAGCTCCAACGCCACAGCCTCGCCCGTCACCAGCTCACTCACGCCCGCCGTCCTTCCCCTGCCCTGCCCCCGACAGGGCCAGTCTGCCAAGCTGAGGGCGCATCGCGTCGTAGTACGACAAGCTGATCCGCGACGAGCCTCCGACGACCAGCCGAGGAGAAGGCACACCGATGGACCTCGACGTCTTCGTCTCCGCCCACCGAGCGGAGTGGGACCGCCTCGAAGCCCTCCTCCGCCGCCAGCGCCGCCTCGACGGCGCGGAGGCCGACGAACTCGTCACCCTCTACCAGCGCACCGCGACACACCTCTCCCTGATCCAGTCCAGCGCGCCCGACCCGCAGCTGACCGGTCGCCTCAGCCAACTCGTGGCACGCGCGCGCAGTGCCGTCACGGGAACCCGACGCGCCTCATGGCGCGACGTCACGCGCTTCCTCGCCCACGGTTTCCCCGCCGCCGTCTACACGTCACGGCACTGGTGGGTGCCCACCGCACTCCTGTCCACGGCCGTCGCCGCCCTTCTGGGCTGGTGGATCGGCACCCACCCCGAGGTACAGGCCTCGATCGCGGCTCCCAGCGAACTGAGGGAGCTCACCCGCCCCGGCGGCCAGTACGAGACGTACTACTCCAGTCATCCGGCCGCGAGCTTCGCCGCCCAGGTCTGGACGAACAACGCCTGGGCCGCCGCCCTCTGCCTGATCCTCGGGGTGTTCCTCGGACTCCCGGTCCTCTGGATCCTCTTCCAGAACATGCTCAATCTGGGCGTCGGCGTAGGCCTGATGTCCTCGGCCGGCCGCCTCGACACGTTCCTCGGCCTGGTCCTCCCGCACGGTCTTCTGGAACTGACCGCCGTCTTCGTCGCAGCCGGCACGGGCCTGCGCCTCGGCTGGACACTCATCGACCCCGGCCCACGGACCCGGCGCACGGCGCTCGCGGAGGAAGGCCGAGCCGCCATAGGCATGGCCATCGGCCTCGCCCTCGTCCTGTTCGTCTCAGGAGCCATCGAAGGCTTCGTCACCCCGTCCGGCCTCCCCACCTGGGCCCGCATCACCATCGGCGTCGCCGCAGAAGTGGCCTTCCTGGCCTACGTCTACGTCCTGGGCAGCCGTGCCGCCCGCGCGGGGGAGACCGGAGACGTCGAGGCGGCGGAGCGCAGCGCGACCGTCCCGACAGCCGCCTGACCGTCCTGCCGACCGCCGGATGTGCGTCCACGTCCGTTCAGCTGCTAGTCTCCTCTTCGCCCCACAGGAGCCGTTGACACGGCGAGTGCGGGGAGGTAGATTCGAACAGTTGCCTGGAGATGGGCTCTAGTCCCAGACCGGCCACAGTGAACATCTGTCTGCTTCTTGAAACGTTGCTTTCATCGAAGCCTCTCCCGATGAATCGGAAATGAGCGGCCGGTCAGACCGGCCAAAAACTTCTGATAAAGTGGGAACCGCCGGAAAGGGAAACGCGAAAGCGAGAACCTGGAAAGCACCGAGGAAATCGGATCGGAAAGATCTGATAGAGTCGGAAACGCAAGACCG